>PNNG01000005.1 GCA_013824115.1 Sphingobacteriaceae bacterium
GGCAAATCACGAAAAACCAACTCGGCAATGTAGGTGCCGCCGGGAAGGCCCTCGCCGCTCCAATTGTTGGTGTAATTTTGAGTAAAATATACTTGTTGGCCCCAGCGGTTGTAAATGGTAACGGTAGTACCCGGTGGCAAATTTTTAATCACCCAAAAATCATTGCTGCCATCGCCATTGGGGGTAAACACATTGGGCACCACCGGCTCGGGCGCTGGCGGCGGTGTGGTATCGTCGGGTAGTTCGGTGAGGACAAAGTCGTCGTAGAGGTAGTTTACACCTAAAGAGACCAATCCTGTGCTACCCGGCCCAACGAGTGTGTCAATGTTTTCAGGCTTTAACCAACTGAAACAGCCTACCGTAAAATAGCATTCATCGCCCGTAGCGGTAAACTCCAATTCTAATTTATGCCAAACCCCCCTTTGGGTAATGGGGCGGTTAACGGGCATTTTAAGTGCTCGATGCGCCACTTCATAAAACCTTTGCGTTATTCCATAATTTTGAGAACTCAATGGGTATGGATTTGGATGAAAAAACACCTCAAAACAATCATAACCCACATAGGTTGAAACCTGGTTAGGGGGCGGATTGACATAAAAAGATAGTTTGTACCGAGCACCAGCTTGCAAACAATCTTTGAGTTTACCCGTTGCAAATTCTCTTTCTTGATCTATGGTAGAATCAAGATTTGCGAGTCCATTACCCGCAACAAAAAATGCTTCTCCATCTTGAGCAGCTTGTACCCATAAAGTTCCAAAAACGGGAACATATCCGGCACAGGCATGAAAGTAAGCAATATGCCAATCATTACCTTCTAGTCCTGTACTCCAAAACTTTGCTTCAGAAATAAAAGTTGTGAACGGACAGTTGCTGAAATCTTCCAATGACCCATTTAAAACAAGATTTTCCTGCTGACCACTTACAACTGTGGTCAACAAGAAAATCTGAATGATCGCTATGGCAAACCGCTTTTTCATCAGGGTTTAACAATTACCAATTTGGTTTGGTGCAAGGTGTCTTGGGCCTGCACCTGTAATACATACACCCCGTTGGGTAGGCTGTTGAGGGCAATGTGGCCAAAGCCATCGTGTACCTCCACGCTACCTTGGGCTACCTTTCGTCCATTGATGTCTAAAATGCAATAGGTTGCCTGCGCTTCGTTAAGGCCCTCCAAAGCCAGGCGCACATCGTTTTGGGCAGGGTTCGGAAATATTTGCAAAAGCTCTTCCGAAGTAAAGCGAATTTCGTTTTCAGCTTGCTGCCTGAGTTGCATTTGGGGCTGCGGGTCAATGCCCAGCATTACGCGGGCAGTGTATACCGCTTCTCCACCGACCAACACATCTAAATGGGCAATTTGGTACAAGGCGGCATGGTCTGCGCTGTCAAAAGCCAGGGGTTGTTCGGCAGGCAAGGCCCAGCTGCGGGGATTGTCGAAGTGATGCTTTGTTAAAAAGGCAGGTTTAGCGGTACTCATGGTGCATCAGTGGCAAGCGGCTTTGCACATGCCAACTTGTATTACAAATTAAAGGGTTTTTCGAATTGATACTGTCACAATAATCAAACATTTTTAGAGGGTAATGCCCGTGGGGTAAGGCCTGCGGCTGTTGATGATTCCGCACGTGCGGGACTGTAAACGCCCGTTGGGCTGTTAATGAAGCTTCGCTTCTGAATGTGGGCGTTACGGCCGGGGCGGCTTGGCTTATTCGCGCTTCAAATAAACCGCCTGGCGTTTGGGGGGTAAATCACGAAAAAGCAGCTCGGCGATGTAAGTGCCGCCGGGCAGGCCCTCGCCGCCCCAATTGTTGGTGTAATTTTCGGTAAAATACACTTGCTGGCCCCAGCGGTTGCGTCGCTATTGAGCTACCCGGTGGGAAACACCAAGAGCAACAAAGGAAAATACTTAATCGCTCATGGACGTCGCCTTTGATAAGTGTTTTTAGTAACTTGGGGTTTGTTTAACAATACGCCATGTACATCATGTATGTTGATGAAAGCGGAGATCCCGGACTTCACCCCAAAAGCTCTCCTCATTTTATTCTTTCAGGGCTCATTGTTTCACAAAATGATTGGGACAAGCATTTGACTAGATTGAAAGCTTTTCGGAAGTCTATCAAAGCCAAATATGGCCTGAACCAGCGAGAAGAAATTCATGCTGCAGAGCTTATTCGGGTGGGAGCAAATGACGTTTATAAAAGCATTCGGAAGTCAGAGCGCATTGCGCTTCTTAAGGACTATGCCAACGAAATCCCGAGCATATTCGACACCTCATATATCATCAATATTTGTATCAAAGTAGAGGAACATCCACAAACCGACATTTTTGAATTAGCATGGCGTAGATTATTCCAACGTTACGATACATTTCTGAAAAGAACAGGCCGAGACAAAGGAATCATTGTGGCCGACGATACTCAAAGCCTTAGACTCATGAAGATCTATCGGGAAATGCGCGTCTACAACCCAACTCCCTCCCATTTTTCTGACTATTACAATGCTCCGATCGACAGCATACTGGAGGACGTATTTTCACGACCCTCACAGCATTCATATTTCATTCAAACGGCGGATGTAATTGCTCATCTCTTGTATCGCAAAGAATTTCCAAAAGGCAGCTTGAAAAAGTTCGGTGTTGAACAACTTTTTTCAAGGTTTGAACCTATTCTATTGAAGGCAGCAACAAAATCAGATCCGTTAGGCATCATCAGAAAATAAAAAAGCCCCGGTTCAAAAACCGGGGACTTTGTTGCGGCCCGATAAGCGCAAGCGGCGCTAACCAAGTCGACTTATCTTGATGTGCTCAGCGCACAAATGTCTGATTATCAACAATTATCTGTCAAAAATAGAAAATAAGATTCTAAATGCCAAAAAAGCGCCAGGACAACTAAGAGTAGCCCTTCTGTGTTCAGTTTGAAAGCTTTTTGCTGAACTGCTTGACTACATCTTAAAAAGTTTATTGCTCATCCTGCAGAATGCAGCCGACATTTCCTTCAGAGGCATGGCGAACAGCCCATACAAAAAGCGACCCCTCAAATGAAAACGCGAGCGGTCTCAAAACGAGCTATCTTTGCACCAAATTCCAACAGCATGTCCGATCACAAAATCATATTCTCCATGGCGGGGTTGAGTAAAACCATCCCCAGCGGCAAAACCATCCTCAAAGACATTTACCTCTCCTTCTTCTACGGTGCTAAAATTGGCGTTTTGGGTTTGAACGGTGCAGGTAAGTCAACCTTGCTCAAAATCATCGCCGGGCTCGACAAATCGTACCAAGGCGAAGTGGTGTTTTCGCCGGGTTATACGGTGGGTTATTTGTCGCAAGAGCCGCAACTCGATCCCGACAAAACCGTGAAGGAAATTGTGCAGGAAGGGGTGCAGGAGGTGATGGACCTGTTGAAAGAATTCGACCAAATCAACGAAGCCTTTGGCGATGCGGATGCCGATTACGACAAGCTGTTGGCCCGCCAGGCCGAGGTGCAAGAAAAACTCGATGCCGCCAATGCCTGGACCATCGACCACCGCCTCGAACTGGCCATGGAAGCCCTGATGTGTCCGCCTGCCGATACCAAAATTGGCGTACTCTCGGGTGGTGAACGCCGCCGCGTGGCCCTTTGCCGCCTCTTGCTGCAAGAACCCGATGTGCTGTTGCTCGACGAACCTACCAACCACCTCGACGCCGAGAGCATCGACTGGCTCGAGCAGCACCTGCAGCGCTACAAAGGCACCGTGATTGCCGTAACGCACGACCGTTACTTCCTCGACAATGTGGCCGGCTGGATCCTTGAACTCGACCGCGGCGAAGGCATTCCCTTTGAGGGCAACTACAGCAGCTGGCTCGACCAAAAGAGTAAGCGCCTTGCCCAGGAAGAAAAGAGCGAAAGCAAGCGCCAAAAGACCTTGCAGCGTGAATTGGAATGGGTGCGCATGGCACCCAAGGCCCGCCACGCCAAGTCGAAAGCCCGTATCAACGCTTACAACAATCTGTTCAACGAAGACGCCAAAGAAAAAGAGCAGAAGCTCGAACTCTTTATTCCACCCGGACCCCGTTTGGGCAATGTGGTGATTGAAGCCTCCGCGGTGAACAAATCGTTTGGCGACCGCCAGCTCATCAATAACCTCAACTTTTCGCTGCCGCCAGCCGGGGTAGTAGGCATTATAGGTCCGAACGGAGTGGGCAAAACCACCTTGTTTAAGATGATCATGGGCCTTGAACAAGCCGATGCTGGCGATTTTAAAGTGGGCGAAACCGTGGAAATGGCCTATGTAGATCAGAGCCACGATGGCTTGGAGCCTGACAAATCGGTTTTTGAAGTGATTTCGGGCGGTACCGAAAACATGATGCTGGCCGGCCGTTCGGTGAATTCGCGGGCTTACATTGGCAAGTTCAACTTTACGGGCAACGACCAAAGCAAGAAGCTGAAGGAACTCTCGGGCGGTGAGCGCAACCGGGTGCACCTGGCCATGACCCTCAAGCAAGGCGCCAACGTGCTGTTGCTCGACGAACCGACGAACGACATCGACGTAAACACCCTGCGTGCCCTGGAAGAAGCCATCGAAAATTTTGCGGGCTGTGCCGTTATCATTTCGCACGACCGCTGGTTCCTCGACCGCGTATGTACCCACATGCTGGCCTACGAGGGCAACGGCGAATTCTATTTCTTCGACGGCAACTACAGCGAGTACGAAGAAAACCTGCGCAAACGCAAGGGCGATGGTGCCATTCGCAAAAATAAATACCGCGATTTGAGCGGCAGGGCTTAATTTGCAGTCATGAATCAGATCCTCGGTCCGGAACAGGTTAGCCAAAAAATCCGCCGTTTGGCTTACCAGATATGGGAGTCGAACTACGACGAGCCGCGCATCCTTTTGGCCGGGGTGAAAAACCGCGGCTTAGATTTGGCCGAACTGCTGGCTGCTGAGCTGCGTCGCATTTCGCCTTTGCAAGTAGAGGTTACCTACATTCGTCTGAACAAAGACAACCCGGTGCACGACGAAATTACCACAGGTGTAAACACGGCCGATTGGCAAGATGGCACCGTGGTAGTGGTAGACGATGTTGCGCATACCGGTCGCACGCTGCTTTACGCCTTGAAGCCTTTCATGGGCCATTTGTACAAGCGCCTGCAAATTGCGGTGTTGGTGGATAGGGCGCATAAAACCTATCCCGTGCATGCCGATTTCAAGGGCTTGCAACTGGCTACCACCTTACAAGACCGGGTGCAAATTGCCTTTGAAGCCGACGGGGTGCACGTTTATTTAGATTGAGCGTTTCTTTTGGAAGCCCCAGCGGGTAATGGCTGTATTCCAAGAAAGTTTCGGTAGAAAACCGCACCATTCCATTGTGGAGGCAAGTGGCCCTCCTGCAAAGCGGTGTCTATCGCTTGCTGATTACAAGTGAAAAAAGGCCTCATATACCCTATTTTACGGCAAATGGAAAGGTCAACAAACCGACACCCACCTCTCCTTTCCTCCTTTTCCTCTGTTGTGACGCACCACAGCCGCAGGCCCTGTACCCCCTGCACTTGCATTTAACGTTTGCCAAAGCCCCCAAAATTGCCCAAATTTGAAGGCTAACCTTCCGTCTCTTATCGCCTACCATGCGTCAATCCTATTACCTCATTCCCCTGCTGGCCCTCAGCATGGCCTGTGCTTCTAAAAAAACAACTGAAACAGCGCCTGCGCCAATAGCAGCCGCCGAAAAGCCGGCTTTTCAACCCGTTGAAGATTACCGCGCCACACGTCCACTCGACATGAAGATGGTGCACACCAAGCTCTACCTCAAGCCCGATTTCAGCAAGGCATGGATGTATGGCACCGCCTATTTAACCGTAACACCGCATTTTTATCCCTCCAAAACCTTGGTGCTCGATGCCAAAGGTTTTGAAATCAAACGCGTGGAATGGGTGGGAGAAGATTTTTTTAAGCCCTTGGTGTACACCTACAATGGCTTGCAATTGACCATCGATTTGGGCCGGATGGTAGAAGCCGGCACCAAGGTGCAGCTATTGGTCGACTACATCGCCAAGCCCAATGAGCTGAAAAACACCACTGGCAGTTCGGCCATTCAGGGCGCCAAAGGCCTCTATTTCATCAATCACGATGGTAAAGACCCGCACAAACCCATCCAAATGTGGACGCAAGGCGAAACCGAAAGCAATTCGTGCTGGTACCCTACCATCGATGCGCCCAACCAAAAGACTTCGCAGGAAGTGTATTTGACAGTTGACACCACTTTTGTGACGCTCTCCAATGGCGAGCTGGTATATAGTACCGACAATGGTGACGGCACACGTACCGATTATTGGTCGCAAAAGAAGGTGCATGCCCCCTACCTCACCATGTTGGCCGTGGGCAAGTTTGCGGTTCAGAAAGAAAGCTGGCGCGGCAAAGAGGTATCGTACTATGTAGAACCTGAGTTCGGTGCTTTTGCCCGCGACATTTATCCCAATACCGTGGAAATGCTGGAATTTTACAGCAACCAATTGGGCGTGGAATATCCTTGGGACAAATACGCCCAGATAGCCGTGCGCGATTATGTTTCGGGCGCCATGGAAAATACCGGCGCGGTCATTTTTGGTGAATGGGCCCAGCGAACTCCCCGTGAAATGATCGACCGTACTGCTGAAAGCACCGTAGCCCACGAGTTGTATCACCATTGGTTTGGCGATTTGGTAACCTGCGAAAGCTGGAGCAACCTGCCCGTGAACGAGAGTTTTGCAACCTATGGCTCATACCTGTGGGACGAGCACAAATACGGCCGCATGGAAGCCGATTATGGCCTTTACGGAAATTTGCAGGGCTATTTGGCCGAATCGAAGCGCAAGCAAGTAGACATGGTGCGCTTTTATTACGACGACAAAGAAGACATGTTCGACAGCCACTCCTATGCCAAAGGCAGCCGGGTATTGCACATGCTCCGCACCGAGGTGGGCGATCAAGCTTTTTTCAAGTCGTTGCAATTGTTCCTCACCCGCCATGCCCACCAAGCCGTAGAAATTCAGCAATTGCGCTTGGCCTTTGAAGAGGTAACTGGTCGCGATATGAACTGGTTCTTCAACCAGTGGTTCTACAGCAAGGGCCACCCCGTGCTCGACATCCGTTACGATTACGATGCCGAAACGGGCGAAGTGGTGGTACGCATGTCTCAGAAGCCTTCAGCTACAGATGGTCCGGTTTACCGCCTGCCTATGCACATCGACATATACACTGCCGACAGCAAAACCACCCAGCGCGTGGTGCTCAGCCGCGATTCGCAGGAGTTCCGTTTCAAAAGCGAACGGCCACTGTTGGTCAATGCCGATGCGCAGAAAGTGTTGCTGGGCGAAAAGAAGGAAAACAAAGACAAAGCCGCCTATGTGATGCAATTCCGTCGGGCACCGCTCTTCTTGGATCATTTGGAAGCCCTTTTGTTTCTCCGCAATTTGAAATCAGATGCCGAAGCACGCGCTGTTTTTGTGGATGCTCTGGGACACGAGCTTTGGTTCATTCGCCAGTTTGCCATCCAAAACTTCGGTTTCGATAATTGGAAAAGCGACGCTGCTTTCCTCGCTGCATTGGAAAAACTGGCCAAAGAAGACCCCAAATCGGCTGTTCGTGCGGCGGCCATCAGCAAATTGGGAGAAGCCAACGCCGCCGCTTATGTTGCGGTTTTTGAAGCTGCCGCCAAAAACGACAGCTCGTTCACGGTAGCTGCCGCTGCTTTGCGCCAATTGTCAACCAGTGAGCCCGAAAAGGCCTTGGCCTTGGCTGCCGGTTTTGAGAGCTTCCGCTCTATGAACATGGCGGTAGCCGATTTATACGCCCGTGTAGGAGGGGCCAATAAGGCAGAGTATTTTGAATCGGCCTATGCCAAGCCCGCACAAGCCTTTGTGCGCGCCAACCTCTTGCAGAAATACAGCGAGTTAGCCCTGCGCCTCAAAGAGCCCGCTTTACTGCAACGGAGTTTAGATTTCATGCAAAAGGCAGGAAAGGAAGCCGGAACGGGCATTTTGGCCAGGGTGGCCGGACAGGAAGCGGCCAAGTTGCAGCAGGCCCTCGCACCGCCGGCGGGAAAATAATCCACCACCTTCAATTCATCTTGTGGATAATTTGCACGAGAAGCGGATTTATACTACTTTTGCAATCGAAAACGCGTGAGGGGACCAAAAGTCCCCTCTTTCATTTGCGTATGCTGAACAAGGTAAAGAACAAAGTTGCTAATGCCCTAGACCAGATTCTGGCCAACGGCGATCATTTTGTGGTGGAAGTGAAAATCACCGCCGACTTGCGCAAAATTTGGGTGGCCCTCGACGGCGACAACGGTGTAGACATTGACTATTGCGCCGAAGTAAGCCGGAAGTTGGGTGCCGAACTCGACGAGCTTGAAGATTTGGGTGCTTATGTACTCGAAGTAAGTTCGCCGGGTGCCGATGCGCCTTTGCGTTTTATCCGCCAGTATCCCAAACATGTGGGTCGCGAAATGAAGGTGAAGCTCACCGATGGCAGTGAATTCAAAGGCGTGCTCGAAGCGGTTGGTACAGGTACGCTCAGCTTTGCCTATACGCACAAAGAAAAAGGCAAAAAGGCCGAGCAGCGCACGCGCACTCTGCCTTTTGAAGAAGTAGAAACAGCAAAAGTTATCATATCCTTTAAATAAGAAAGCATGAACAGCAGCGAACTGATCGAATCCTTTTCGGAGTTTAAAGAACTCAAGAATATCGATCGCGCTACCATGATGCGCGTCCTCGAAGACGTTTTCCGCAGCATGGTTCGCCGCAAATTCGGTACCGACGAAAATTTCGACATCATCCTCAACACAGAAAAGGGTGATTTGGAAATTTGGCGTAACCGCGAGGTAGTAGAAGACGCTTCAGAAGAAGCCGGTCAGACCGACAAAATCACCTTGAGCGAAGCCCGCCAAATTGAGCCCGATTTCGAAGTAGGTGAAGAAGTGTCGGACGAAATCAAGCTCGAGCATTTTGGTCGCCGTTCGATTTTGGCAGCCCGCCAAACCCTGGTGCAGCGCATCCTGGAGCTCGAAAAAGACAACATCTACCAGAAATACAAAGACCGTGTAGGCGAAATCGTTACCGGCGAAGTGTATCAAATCTGGAAGAAGGAAATGTTGGTGCTCGACGATGAGGGCAACGAGCTCATCCTGCCCAAAAACGAGCAAATTCCTGCCGATTTCTACAAAAAAGGCGATGCCGTTCGCGGCGTGGTTTTGCGTGTAGAAACGCAGAATACCAGTCCCCGCATCATCATGAGTCGCACCGCACCGGCCTTCCTGGCGCGTTTGCTTGAGTTAGAAGTGCCCGAAATTTTCGACGGGCTCATCACTATCAAGAACATCGTGCGTGAGCCCGGCGAGCGTGCGAAAGTAGCCGTTGAAAGCTACGACGACCGCATCGACCCAGTGGGTGCCTGCGTGGGCATGAAAGGCTCGCGTATCCACGGCATCGTGCGTGAATTGCGCAACGAGAGCATCGACGTGATCAATTTCACCAACAATATGCAGCTGTTTATTACCCGTGCTTTGAGTCCGGCCAAAATCAGCAGCATGGAGCTCGACACCGACCGCAATAAAGCCAGCGTATACCTCAAGCCCGACCAAGTGTCGTTGGCCATTGGTAAGGGCGGTCACAATATCCGCTTGGCTGCCAAGCTCACCGGTTTCGAAATCGACGTATTCCGCGATGTGGTAGAAGACGATAGCGATGTGGATCTGGACGAATTTGCAGACGAAATCGATAGCTGGATCATCGATGAACTAAAAGGCATTGGCCTCGATACCGCGAAAGCCGTTTTGGCTGTAGGTGCCGAAGAGCTGGTGCGCCGCACCGAACTCGAAGAAGAAACTGCCGCTCAGGTGTTGGCCATTCTTCGTGCCGAATTTGAATAAGCCTGCGTCGGTGAGAAGAGACGCACAATAAAACAACAACAAGAGGGAATGTCAGAAGGAAGTATCAGGATAAAAAAAGCAGCCACTGAGTTTAACATCAGTGTGGCGCACGTTGCCGATCACCTGGCCGCTAAAGGCTTTACGGTGGACAGCAACCCCAACGCCAAGATCACCGATGAAATGTATTCGGTGCTGCTGCGCGACTTTGGTCAAGATAAAAAGATCAAAGAGCAGGCCGCCGCCATCAGCATTGGCAGGCAGGGCAAGGAGGATGTGGTGCTCGACAAAAAAGATTTTGCCGCGCCTGCTCCCAGCGAGCCCGAAGCCGATGAGGTGCTCATCAAGGGCCTCAACAAACCCGCCGCAGCCCCTGCTCCGGCCCCTGCCGCACCCGCCCCGCGCGAAACGGCAACCGAAGGCGATAAGTCGGGCCTGAAAGTGCTCGGCAAAATCGATTTGGCCAGCTTGAACAAGCCCAAACCGAAGCCGGCTCCTGAGCCCACTCCTGAGCCAGCTCCCGCACCGGCCCCCATAGCAGAGGCTCCCAAGCCCGAAGCGCCCAAAGTAGAGGCCCCAAAAGTGGAAGCACCTCAGCCGGTGGCACCCGCCCCTAAGCCAGAGCCAATTGCTGAAAAGCCTGCTCCAGCGCCCGTGGTTGAGAAGCCCGTGATTGAGAAGCCCGCAGCACCTGCCCCGGCTCCTGTAGAAACACCCCGTGCCGAACAGTCTGTTCCCACTGCAGCTCCTGCCGCCCCTGTGCTCCCTCCACAGGAAAAAGCAGCAACTGAGACACCAGCCGCTCCGGCAGCACCAGTGGCTCCTGCCGCAGCAGCCAAATCCGAAGAAAACGAAGAGGCCGATGTGATTCGTGCCAAAGCCGACAAGCTGCAAGGCACCACGGTTTTGCGTACCATCGACCTCAGTCAATTTGAAAAGCGCAAGCCTGTGGCCAGCTCGAGCGATAGTTCGGTAGGCCGCCGCAAGCGCAAGCGCAAAGAAGGTCCTGGTGGCCCTCCTGCAGCCGGTGGTACCCAACAGCCCCAAGGCCAACAAGGCGGCGGAGGTGGCGGTGGACAGCGTCCGGGTGGTGGCCAAGGTGGACAAAACCGTGGCCCTGGTGGTCCCGGCCAGCATAACCGCAACAACCAAGGCGGCCCTGGACAAGGACGCCGCAACCAACCTGCGCAAACGCTGGGTCCGAAGGCCGAGCCTACCGAAAAGGAAATTCAAGACCAAATCAAGGCCACCATGGCCCGTTTGCAAGGCGGCGTGAAAACCGCCAGCCGGGCGAAATACCGCAAGCAGCGCCGCGACCTCAACGATATTCGTGAAGGCATGGAGCTTGACGAGGCAGGCAAAATGAAGCTGCAGGTAACTGAGTTTGTTACTACTGGCGAGTTGGCTGGCTTGATGGAAGTGCCCGTGGGTGAAGTTATCATGAACTGCTTTTCGCTCGGTTTGGTGGTAACCATCAACCAGCGCCTCGATGCCGAAACCATTACGGTGGTGGCCGACGAGTTTGGTTACGATGTGGAGTTCATCTCTGCAGATGCCAATGAGCCCATGATTGAAGAGGAAGACAGCGAAGAAAACATGGTTCCGCGTTCACCCATTGTAACCATCATGGGTCACGTCGACCACGGTAAAACCTCGTTGCTCGACTTCATTCGCAAAGAAAACGTAATTGCCGGTGAGGCCGGGGGCATTACCCAGCACATTGGCGCATATGCAGTACAATTGTCGAACGGCAAGGCCATTACCTTCCTCGATACACCCGGTCACGAAGCCTTTACGGCCATGCGTGCCCGTGGTGCCAAGGTAACCGACATTGTGGTGATTGTAGTTTCTGCCGATGACAACGTAATGCCACAAACCAAAGAGGCCATCAGCCACGCACAAGCGGCGGGTGTGCCTTTGATTTTTGCCATCAACAAAATCGACCGTCCCGACGCCAATCCGGAGCGCATCCGCGAGCAGCTGTCGGCCATGAATATTTTGGTGGAAAGCTGGGGTGGTAAATACCAAGACCAGGAAATTTCAGCCAAAAAGGGGATCAACATCGACCAGTTATTGGAGAAGATCTTGCTAGAAGCAGAACTGCTTGAATTGAAAGCAGATCCGAAAAAGCGCGCCATTGGTACGGTAATCGAAGCCTCCTTGGATAAAGGTCGCGGTGTAATTACCACCGTACTGATTGAAAGCGGTACGCTGAGCATGGGTGATCCCATTTTGGCGGGCTCTAATTTCGGTAAGGTAAAGGCCTTGATGAACGAGCGCGGACAGCGCATTATTAAGGTAGGTCCTTCACAGCCGGTGCAAATTCTGGGCTTCAACTCGGCGCCTACCGCCGGTGATCGTTTTTACGTAACTGAGTCGGATGCCGTGGCCAAAGACATTGGTACCAAGCGCATGCAGTTGGTGCGTGAGCAGGGCATGCGTACGAAGAAACACATTACCCTCGACGAAATCGGTCGTCGTTTGGCTATTGGCAACTTCAAAGAGCTCAACCTCGTAGTAAAAGGCGACGTGGATGGTTCGGTAGAGGCCTTGGCCGACAGCTTGATGAAGCTGAGCACCGACCAAATCCAGGTGAACGTAATCCACAAGGGCGTGGGACAAATCAGCGAATCGGACGTAATGCTCGCCTCGGCTTCCGACGCCATCATTGTAGGCTTCCAGGTACGTCCGCTCGCCTCTGTGCGTAAGCTGGCCGAGCAGGAAGAAATCGATATCCGCACCTACAGCATCATCTACGACGCGATTGATGAGATCAAGTCGGCGATGGAAGGCATGTTGGCGCCCACCTACGAAGAAAAGGTGGTTTGTACGGTGGAAATCCGCGAGGTGTTTAAAATCTCGAAAGTGGGTACCATTGCAGGTTGTATGGTTACCGATGGCAAAATCAATCGCAACACCAAAGTACGGGTACTGCGCGATGGCATCGTGATCCACACCGGCGAACTCGAATCATTGAAGCGCTTCAAAGACGACGTGAAAGAAGTGGCCAAGGGTTACGAGTGCGGTTTGAACATTGCCAACTTCAACGACATCAAAGAAGGCGACATCATCGAAGGTTACGAACGTGTAGAGGTGAAAGCCAAGTTGTAAGGGCCAATCGGCTCATAAAAGAAAAGCCGCTTCCGAAAGGGGGCGGTTTTTTTGTTGGGAAGAGATGAAAATCTGCTGCTGTTGGCTGTTTAGCCCCTTTGGCCATCCAAAACCGAAATGCTATTTCCTTTTCTTAAGCTGTGTTTCAAGCAATTGGAGGTCCTCTAAATCGGCCTGTTTAGCTTCAAACTGCTTTCGGGCAGCATCAAATTTTTCATATTCGTGTCGCACGCGCTCTTCCATCATCGCGTGAGAAATAGAACCAGAATTTTGTAGAACCTCCTTATCATTAAACTGCAGAATTCGGTCTACATTTTCTTTCCAAAACGACAAGGTAATGTCTTTGCGTTCCTTCACCCTAAGTTCTGCGGTTTCTAGAAAAATCACCGTCAAACGGTTGAGCGTGTCCAACTCATCTGCAGTTAGGTAGTTTTTGGCAATTACGATGTCGTGCTTTCGCACCTTACTTCCTTTCCAAGTGGTGAGACCCATATTAGGTGCCATTGCATCGGCCCTGTTAACAATAATTTCTGCTGCGGTTTGATTTACTACAGCATAAAGCAGCTTATTCTGGGTTTCTGCAAAAAACATTTGTGTTGCTTTGTCCGTGGCGTCATAATCGCTGCTCAAAGCGAGTAAATCGCGTATTTTTTGATAAAAGCGTTTTTCCGAAGTGCGTATTTCTCGAATCCGCTCTAAGAATTCATCGAAATAATCGGGACGGCCATCGGGGTTTTTCAAGCGCTCGTCATCCATTACAAAACCCTTGATCATGTATTCGCGCAAGTTCTGATTGGCCCAAATTCTAAACTGGGTGCCACGCTTACTTCGAACCCTGAATCCAATGGCTAAGATCATGGCCAACGAATAAAAAGTAACCTCGTATTGTTTACCATCAGTCGCAGTTGTTAAGTAATTCTTAATAACTGAATTTTGATTTAACTCTTTCTCTTTCAGTATGTTTGAGATATGCATGCTGATGTTCGGAATAGAGGTGTCAAAAAGTTCGGCCAGCTGCTGTTGGTTCATCCAAACGTCGCCATCGCGGGCGTACAAAGCCACACTGGTCGTGCCATCGGCGGTATTGTAAATGATAAGCTCAGAACCCACAGGCGAAATTTTTATAAAGTTAGCATCAAATGCGCAATTCATGATGAGCAATTCAATTCCGCTGGATGGCAAGAACCGTATAATCAATATGACTTCGAACGCGTGGTGAAGGCCAAGCTATAAGGGCCTATTGGCTCATGAATAAAGAAGCCGCTTCCGAAAGGGGGCGGCTTTGTTGTTTGCAGGGAGTGTATGTGATTGATGCTTATTATTCGCTGTGCCACGTACTTTTGTGCCATGTCAATCATCTCGCTTCTTGAAACCGTTGCCGCTATTTTTGGTGTGCTAAGCGTGGTGATGGCCCGTTTTGCACACATTGGGGTGTTTCCTACCGGTTTGGTGAGCACCCTTCTGTACATTTACATTTGCTGGGGTGCTGGTTTGTATGCCGATATGGGTATCAATGTTTGGTATAGCCTGCTAAGTGTTTATGGCTGGTGGCGCTGGTTGCAACCCAAAGCAGGCTTGGAGGAGCGTGCAGTAAGTTGGTCAAGCCCCCAACTGCGCCGAGCCAGTTTGCTTTTGACGCTGGCTGCCTGGGCAGTGCTTTACTTCGTTTTGCGAGCGTTTACCGACAGCACGGTTCCCGTAGCCGATGCTTTTACCACCGCGGTAGCTATTGTGGGCATGTACCTCATGGCCGAAAAAAAGGTGGAGAACTGGTTGGCTTGGTTGGTGGTAGATGTGGTGTCGGTAGGCTTGTATGCATACAAAGGGCTCTATATATCGTCACTGCAGTTTGTGGTTTTTACGGCTTTGGCTTGGTGGGGATGGACAAGTTGGAAAAAGCTAGCGAAGTAGGATCAAGCGATTTCCCGGACTCCGCTTCACCATGGACCTAAACCCACCACTCAAATCATCATTTCCGCCCCAATGCTCCACCATCTCCGCTATATTTGCAGTTTGCTGAAAAATTAACGTATTTGAACCCTAGAAATTCACTTATGTCACACGCCAATATTCCATCTATCGATCTCCATCATTTTACCCAAGGCACCCCCGAGCAACGCGCTGCCTTTGTGAAAGATTTGGGTGAAGCCTACGAAAACGTGGGTTTTGTAGCGGTTAAAAACCACGGGTTGAGCGATGGGCTCAGCGCCGATTTGTATGCACAGGTAAAAGCCTTCTTTGCCCTGCCGCAAGAGGTGAAAGACCAATATGAAATTGCCGGCTTGGCCGGACAACGCGGCTATACGGGTTTCGGAAAAGAGCACGCCAAGGGCCGCAGTACAGGCGATTTGAAGGAGTTTTTTCAATTTGGCCAAACGGTTACCGATGGTGACCCTGTGAAAAGCGAATACCCCGACAATGTGCAGGTGAACGAGTTGCCGTATTTTAATCCCAAAGCCATAGAAGCCTACCGAACGCTGGAAGAAGCCGGTAGGCAAATGCTGAGGGCCATTGCTTTGTTTTTAGAAGTCGGTGAAAACTATTTCGACGACAAAATCCACAACGGCAATAGCATTTTGAGAGCCATCCATTACGGGCCCATTACCCACGAACCGAAAGACGCGGTGCGTGCGGCAGAACACGAAGACATCAACCTCATTACTTTGTTGATGGGCGCATCGGCCGACGGACTTCAGATTTTGAATAAAAACAACGAATGGGTATCGGTAACCGCCTTACCCGAGCAAGTAGTGGTAAACGTAGGCGATATGCTGCAGCGTTTGACCAATAACCGACTCAAGTCGACTACCCACCGCGTAGTGAATCCACCCCGCGAGCAGTGGGGAAGTTCTCGTTATTCGATTCCCTTCTTCCTCCACCCCCGTTCGGCCATGCGTCTCGATTGTTTGCCGCAATGTATCACGGCCGAAAACCCCTTGCATTATGCCCCTATCAGTGCAGGCGAGTACCTCGATGAGCGCTTGCGTGAAATTGGATTGAAAAAGTAAATCCATGACCCGCATCGAAACAGAACGCGAGCGGGTTTTTCTCCGCGATGTGATGAGTCTGTCGATTTCCGCTTTTGGCGGTCCGCAGGCACACATCGCGGTTTTTCATGATTTGTTAGTAGAACGGCGCAAATACCTCAGCGAACAAGAGCTGATAGAACTCAATGCGCTTTGCCAGTTTTTGCCCGGACCTACCAGCACCCAAACCATTACGGCGGTGGGCATGAAACTCGGTGGACCGCGTTTGGCGTGGCTCACCCTTCTTATTTGGGCACTGCCTGCCTGTTTGCTCATGACCATGATTGCTTTGCTCATCACCTATTTCGCCAAAGAAGGTTTTGAGCTCCACTTATTGCGGTTTGTGCGACCCATTGCCATTGGGTTTATCAGCGTGGCGGCCTACCGCCTCACCAAAAGCCTGGTGAAAACCCGTTTAGAATGGTTCATTTTGCTTGCTTCGATAGCGGCGGTATTGTTGCTAACCAGTGCATTCACCTTCCCGGCGGTGTTGTTGGCTGGTGCCTTGCTTTCTAATTTCATCAACCGCCAACCATTAGAAAAGGAATCGTATAACCTTAAAAAAATCCGCTGGGGCAATCTGTATCTCTACGCTGCCATTTTGGTTGGGGCGGCCCTCATTGGAAACCTCATGCAGAACAAGCCGGTGCTGCTGTTTGAAAATATGTATCGTTTTGGCAGCTTGGTGTTTGGGGGTGGACAAGTGCTCATTCCCATGATGTTCGACCAGTTGGTGCGGGTAAAAGGCTTCCTCACTGCCGATCAGTTTTTGTCGGGATATGGCCTGGCCCAAGCCATCCCAGGGCCTGTTTTTTCCTTTGCCTCCTTTTTGGGTGCTATGTCGTTTCAGCAAGCAGGTTATGCCAGCATGCTCATGGGCGCGGTCATTGGGGGTGTTGGTATCTTTTTGCCCGGAACGCTGCTCATCTTCTTCATTTATCCAGCTTGGGAAGAAATGAAAAAAATACGCGGGGTGAAGCGGGCATTGTCGGGCGTGAATGCCGCGGCATGCGGATTGGTAATTGCAGCTGCTATTTTGTTGACCAAGCCTATTGGTTTCGATGCAGTGAATTTGGGCATTGTGGGCTTGACGTTTGTCGCCTTGAATAATTTTCGCATTCCACCCATTCTTTTGGTGACTTTGGGCATTATTGCAGGGGTAATAGTATGATGCTGTTTCAGGGCGAACGGTGCTCTGACGGCAGCTGCATATTTACGTAATAACTGTACATTTGAATACATTCTATCGCCATGCAAACCAACCGTATTTTTGCCCTGGTAGTCATTGTATTGGGCAGCATTTTGTTGCTCAACAATCTTTTCGACTTTGATGTAAACGCATTTAAACTCGTATTTGCGCTATCGCTGGTGGTGGCAGGTGTGCTACTGCTCAGTGGAAGGGCACGTTTCGATGGCTTTGGCGAGGTGCAACAAAGTGCCAATGTGCTTTTTGGCAAAGGGCGTTCGGTGGCCAATCCAGCCCTGAGCAAACAACGATTTTCTACCGTTTTTGGTGAGCAAGAGGTGAGTTTGGAGCACATGGCCGAAGGAGGTCGGCAAGTTTTGGTAGATACGGTATTCGGACAAACCCATGTGGCTATCCCCCGCGACCTTCCGGTGGTTGTACAGACACAAGCTTATTTTGGCGAAATAATAACGCCCGACGGCAAGGAGACCAATTTTGGAGAAGGCCGGTTTGAGTCGCTGCAGGGCCTGTCGGAACCTGCTGTTACCCTGCATTTGCACGTGGTTTTTGGCAGCATTAAAGTACAATGGCTCTAAATCCTACCTTCAAAAGCATTCATCACGGCTCGGTGGAGTATGCGCTTTGCATCGCCCTGCGCGATCGCATTTTGCGTCACCCCTTGGGGCTTTATTTTACCACGGAGCAACTCGAGGCCGAAACCGACGAATTTCACCTGACGGCTTGGGACGACAACCAACTGCTGGCCTGTTTGATACTGAAGCCTGTAGATGTTTTTACGGTAAAAATGCGACAAGTGGCGGTTCACGAAAACCTACAAGGCCAAGGCATTGGAAAAAAACTGGTGGCCTTTGCCGAAACCTTTGCGCGCGAGCACTTGTTCAAAAACATGGTGCTGCACGCCCGCGAAAGTGCCATTCCGTTCTACCTGGCCCAAGGTTATGAGCTGTTTGGCGAGCCTTTCACCGAAGTAAGCATTCCGCACCGGTCGATGCGGAAAAAACTCGACTGAACCCATTCCATGTTTCAACTCGTATCAGAATACATCCCTACGGGCGACCAGCCCGAAGCCATCCGCCAGTTGGTAGAAGGCATCAACAATGGTGAACCGGCACAAGTACTGCTAGGGGTTACCGGTTCGGGCAAGACCTTTACCATGGCCAATGTGGTGGCCCAAGTACAGCGCCCTACCCTGGTGCTCACCCACAACAAAACCTTGGTGGCCCAATTGTATGGCGAGTTCAAGCAGTTTTTTCCGAACAATGCGGTAGAATATTTTGTGAGCTATTACGACTACTACCAACCCGAAGCCTTTATTCCCACCACCAATACCTACATCGAAAAAGACCTGGCCATCAACGAAGAAATTGAGAAGCTGCGCTTGCGTACCACTTCCTCGCTCATGAGTGGGCGACGTGATGTGCTGGTGGTAGCCTCTGTGAGCTGCATCTACGGCATGGGCAACCCGCGCGATTATACCGAAAAAGTCATCCGCCTGTCGGTAGGCAACAAGGTGCCGCGCAGTTCGCTGCTTTATGCCTTGGTCGACAACCTGTACAGCCGCAGCACCGCCGAATTCAAACGCGGCACCTTTAGGGTAAAGGGCGATACGGTAGACATTTTTTTGGCTTATGCCGATTTTGCCTGCCGCATCGAGTTTTTTGGCGACGAAATCGATCATATGTCGGCCATCGACCCGGTGAGCGGTGCAACCATCGACAAGCTGAACGATATCGCCATTTTTCCGGCCAACAACTACGTCACCCCGCGCGACCGACTAACCGATACGCTTTTCACCATACAAGACGATATGGTGAAACAGGTGGAATACTTCAAGAGTCAGGGACGCTTTTTGGAGGCCAAGCGCCTCGAAGAAAGGGTGACTTTTGATTTGGAGATGATACGCGAGCTGGGTTATTGCTCAGGTATTGAGAATTATTCGCGCTACCTCGACCAGCGAAATCCGGGTGAAAGGCCCTTCTGTCTGCTCGATTATTTTCCGCAAGATTATCTGCTCATCCTCGACGAAAGCCACCAAACCATGCCCCAGCTGCGGGCCATGTACGGGGGCGACCGCAGCCGCAAGGTGAACCTGGTAGAGCACGGCTTCCGCTTGCCCGCCGCCCTCGACAACCGGCCGCTGAAATTCGACGAGTTCGAAGGCCTTATGCACCAGGTGGTGTATGTGAGTGCCACGCCTGGCGATTATGAATTGATGAAAAGCGAAGGGGTAGTGGTAGAACAGCTGATTCGTCCAACCGGTCTGCTCGACCCCCCCATAGAAGTACGTCCGGTTGCTACCCAGGTGGACGACCTACTCAACGAAACCCAAAAGCGCATCGAAAGCGGCGACCGTGTGCTGGTGACTACCCTTACCAAACGCATGGCTGAAGAACTTGCCAAATACATGGCCAATTTGGGCATCAAGTGCCGTTACATCCACAGTGAGGTGGATACGCTCGATCGCGTGGAGATTTTACGAGACCTTCGCCTCGGCAAGTTCGACGTGCTTATTGGTGTAAACCTATTGCGCGAAGGCCTCGATCTACCCGAGGTATCGCTGGTGGCGGTGCTCGATGCCGACAAAGAGGGTTTCCTGCGCAGCGATCGTTCGTTGACCCAAACGGCTGGTCGCGCAGCCCGTAATGTGAATGGCAAGGTGATTTTTTACGCCGATAAAATCACTGCCTCCATGCGCATGACCATGGATGAAACGGCTCGCAGGCGTGAAAAGCAGCTGGCCTACAACGAAGCCCATGGTATCACTCCGCGCGGCATCATCAAAACCAAGGAAGAAATCATGGGTCAAACGGCCGTGCTCGATATACGTGGCAAAAAAGACAGCAAGCCAAAATATTACGTAGAGCCTGAGGATGTAAGCATGGTAGCCGACCCGGTGGTGGAATATTTGTCGGCCGACAAATTGCAAAAGCTCATTCAAGAGACCAAAAAGAAAATGGAGAAATCGGCCCGCGAGCTCGACTTCATGGAAGCTGCCCGCCTGCGCGACGAGATGTTCTTGTACGAAGAGCGGTTGAAAGACCTGAATCCGTAACATTTGTAATTTGAGATTCGGGATTTGGTATTCAGGGGGTTATGGGGTAAACAACACGTTCGTTTTCAACATATCCTAGTCGCGTCGTCGCGGTTCCCTTGGCCGCAGGCCATTCTATTTGAAATTTGCAATTGGGTGATCATTGGCCGCACGACAATCATGGGTTCACTATAATGAAAGCCCGAGCGGGGCGACCTCTGGGTAGCTCCCAGCGGGGCGATATGATTATAGCTAAATCAAAGAAAGAAACACCCCCAGCCCTGTAGGGGCAACATAGTTAATCGAGGATTATTGGGTGGAGAATGCACATGGGTCTACAAAAATGAAAGCCCCGGAGGGGTGGCATCTGGGTAGAAATAACGTACGATAAATAATCCAAAGCCCTGTAGGGGCGACATATGGGTCTGGGAATCATTTATTGAACGAAAATCACGGGTTGACCCAATTTTTCGTCGCTCCCGTCGAGTCGTCTGGGTTCGCTCGCCACCGGATGGCAATTGCAAATTGAAATCTCAAATCTCAAATTCCTCAATCCTTCAAATACACCCTTTTCACCCGTTGCGAAACGTTGGTGAGTATTTCGTAAGGAATGGTACCAATGGCTTCGGCTAGCTTGTTGATGGGCTGTTCTTTTCCAAATACAATCACCGGGTCGCCCTCGCGGCAATCGATGCCGGTGACGTCGATCATGCACATGTCCATACAAATGCTGCCGATGGTAGGTGCCAATTTGCCATTGACCCAAAATTGAGCAGCCCCATTGCCAAAGGCACGTACCAGGCCGTCGGCATAACCAATGGGCAGGGTAGCGATTTTGGCCGCCGCCTGTGTTTTACCGCGGCGACTGTAACCCACCGTTTCGCCGGCTTCGAGTTGGTGGATTTGAGAGATAACCGTTTTGAGGGTGCTTACGGGCTGTAGCAGGGTTTGTTGCTGGCTTTTGGCCGGACTATTTGCCTGGCTCGACGGATCGCTGCCGTACAATCCAATGCCCAGGCGCACCATATCGAACTGGGCCTGGGGATAATGTAAAATACCTGCGGTATTCAAAACATGCTGAAGTGGTCGGTAGCCCAAACCCGCTGCCAATTGTTGGTAAGCCCCATCAAAGCGGTTGATTTGCTGCAGGGTAAAGGCCTGGTGTTCGGGCGCATCGGAGGCCACCAGGTGCGAGTAAACCGAAGCTACCCGAATGCGGGGACTGGCCTGCAAGCGGCGCAAAAGGGCCGGTACTTCGCTGGTTTCGAAGCCCAGGCGCTTCATGCCCGTATCGATGTTGAGGTGGATGTTTAACGGCTCCTCTCCGCCCGTGGCTTTGAGGTAGGTTTCAAGTTCTTCGAGCAGGCGAAAGCTGTAAACCTCTGGCTCCAATTGGTATTGCAGCAATTTTTCGAGTCCGCTGGGCTCAACATTCATCACCATAATGGGCAAGCGTATGCCTGCTTCGCGCAGCACCACCCCTTCGTCGGCAAAGGCCACAGCCAAATAATCGGCCCGTTGGTGCTGGAGCAAGCTGGCCACTTCGATGCTTCCGCTGCCATACGAAAAAGCTTTTACCATGACCATGATTTTGGTTTGCGGTCGCACCAAACCACGGAAAAAGCGATAGTTGTGTAAAAGGGCATCCAAATCGACCTCCAATACGGTTTGGTGCAGCTTGAGGGCCAGCAGTCGCTCTATGCGCTCGAAGCTGAATTTGCGAGCACCTTTCAACAAAATGGCAGTATTCACCAATTCTTTCACCGGCAAATCGGCCAGCAATTGTTCGGTATTTTCGTAAAAACGGGCGCTTCCTGTTTTGAACAGGCGCTGAAACTGCTTCATTTCGGGTCCTACTGCCAACAGCTGGTCAACCCCATATTCCTGCAACAGCTGGGCGGCTTCGCGGTAATGTGCTTCGCGTGGACCTTGTTGGCGGTCGAAATCCGATAAAATCACCAAGCGCCTGGGGTGCTGGGTGAGGCTGCTGAGTTGCTGTAAGGCCAGGCGAAGCGAATCGAGGTCGAGGCTGTAACTGTCGTTAATGAGGGTGCTGCCTTGCAAAGCGGCCTTCATTTCCATGCGCATTTGCAGGCGGGGCAAGCGCGCAAAACGCGGCACAAGCACTTCCGCTGCATAGCCAAAGTCCCTCAAAAAGACCCAGCAATGGACGGCATTTTCGAGGCTGGCGGCATCGGTAAAGGGAATACTGAAACTTTCTTGCGTGCCATTACGGGCTTGCAGCTGGATGTACAGGCCTTCGTGCTGTTCTTGCGTCGCTATGAGTTGCCAAGCGGCACCTTCGCTACTGCTCCAATCGAGCAGCACCTTGTTGGGGTGGCTTTTTTGCCAGGCTTTGGCCGCTTGTTGCAGCAAAGGATGGTCGGTACGGAGCACCAGGCTTTCAACCGACTCAAAGAGCTGCATTTTTTCGGCCACCTTTAAAGCCGGTTCGCTGAAATTTTCGGAATGGGCGTCGCCTAAGTGGGTAAAAATGCCGTGGGTGGGCGCAATGACGCGCATCAAAGCCGCCATTTCGCCGGGCTGACTGATGCCCGCTTCAAAAATGGCCACCTCATCACTGTCGTCGAGCTGCCAAACCGAAATGGGCACGCCTATTTGTGAATTGTAACTTTTGGGGGAGCGGCACACCTGTTTATTGGCCTCGAGCAACCAGCTCAGCCAATCTTTCACCACGGTTTTGCCATTGCTGCCGGTGATGCCCACCACAGGAATAGAAAACTGCTTTCGGTGCCAAGCCGCTGCCGCTTGTAACGCTTTGATGGGGGCATCTACGGCAATAAAACTGCCTTCGTACCAGCGCTTATCGGGAAAAAAATTATTACCTACCACAAAGGTGCGCACGCCGGCGCGGTAAGCGGCATCAATGTAATCGGCCCCATCGGCCCCGGCCGTTTTAAGCGCAAAAAAGGCCGTTCGCTCGGGCATGGCCAATCGGCGCGTATCGTAAGCCAGCTCGCTGATGTCGTTGCTCAAGCCCTCGCGCAGCAATTTGCCACCCACTATTTTAACCAGTTGAGAGAGCTTAATGGGCATCGGATTCGTTCATTTTTTGGGTGAGCGACTTCACCACCGGAAGGATGGCCAAGCCGCACAAGAGTATAAAAATACCAAAGACAAGGTAACCAAAGCGAATATTCGTGCCTTCGTGAAAAAACGGCAGGGTAAACACCCCAATAAAGGCGGCACGCATGGCTGTATCGGCCACTTTGAAAAAGCTGAGCAAGCGTCCAATGATGTGGTTGGGCACGGTATGAAACAGGTAGGTGACCCGCAAAATGCGTACGCCGGTGTTCACATAGCCATAAATGAAACTGAAAATAAAGAGGTAGCGCAGGCTGTGGTTGAAAGCCATGCTCACGTAAAGCACCGACAAACCGATCATTAAAATGCTTACCCCCGCAATGGGACTCATTTTGCCAAACAAGCGCCGGGTGATGACGCCCGAAACCAAAGCACCTAGGGCAAAAAGCATATCGCTGCTAGCAAAAACATCGGCTGCCGACTGCAGCTGCACCCGCACATATTCGGGCAGTAAAATGCGGTCTTGCACCAAAACGCTCACAAAAACCCCATAGCTAAACACGCCAAACCACAACAATTGTGGTCGCTTTTTCAAAAAATCGAAACCCTGCCTGATGCGCAGCAAGGCATTGCCAGTTTCGGGTTGGTAGTGCGTTTGAGGCACATAACGAATGAACGCAATGAGCCCGAATGCCACTACATAGGTAAGCGCGTCGAGCAGAAAAATTTCGTGCATTTCCCAGGCCTTAATGGAAAAAGGCAAAGCCACTTCGACCCCTAGCAAATAAAAGCCCTTGTTTGCCTCTATGCCGCCTAGCAGCAAAGCGGCCATGGCGCCGGCCAGTACATTGGTGGCCTGCCCCTGAATTTCGAGGTAGCTTACAATGCGGGCATAGCGTGTTTTATCGGCCAACTCTTGGGCAAAAGCATACAAACTGGGGTAATGCAGGTTGAAATTCAGCAGGGTCACCGACATCACCAGTAAGGTGGGCACCACGCCCAAAGGTCCGCTGGCAAAACCAAACAGCGCCGTTGCCAGCACTACCAATCCACACACCGCCGTGAGGCCCATAAAAATGTGCTTGCGCTTGAACCGATCGATCAGCGAGCCGGCATAAATCACCCAAACCATGCTTACCAGCGTGATGGCAGCATAGAATCGGGTAAAAAGTACGGGTTCGTGCAGCTGGTCGATAAAGTACCAGGGAATGGCAATGAGGCTGATGCCCTGCGCTGCCCCCGAAATGGTATTGGCCAAAATGAGTAACCAAAGGGCTCGGGTGTTGGGGAAGGCAGCGGCTTTCACGGGGTGAAATTAGTTCATTTCCTACAAGCAAGTCCAGGCTTTCAGTTTTAAATCGACGAATCGTGTTCATGCAGGAGCAATTGGGGGCACACGGATCCATTTGAATTTTTCGAAGAGGTATATCAACAGGTGAGTGCCAAAAAAATGCGGGATTTAGGGTATTTTATTTTGTCTGACAATCCTGAGTTTAGCAACAAAATATACAATATGTTGCGTTTTGGGATTTTCATCACCTTGCTAGGATTTCCGTTAGGGGCTTTCAGCCAAGTCAGCTTGCAATTCAACTTGCCAACATACGTAGGTAATTTGGGCGGATATAGCAAGCACTTGCGTTATTACAGCGATGCCCTTGAAAAATATTATAACCAGCCAAAGGGGCCTAAATTCAGCTCAGTAACTCCGGGCTGGGGACTTGGTGCCGGGATGTTCAAAGAAGGCTACTACTTCGGTTTTTACTACCAAAGCCACAATTACCAAACGGATACTTTTGCCACGCCCCATATTTTTAATGCCAATACCCATCAATACCGGCTTGAAATGCGACATGTGGGCGTTGAAACAGGCAAAAAAGTAGCCTCAGCTAACGGAATCGACTGGTATGTACTGGGCGGTTTGGAAGCGGGGGCCATTCGCCACCGGTTTAAAGATGAATTGGCCACAGAATGGCTGAGTCAGCGACGTACGGGCCTTTCAGCCATCAACAACCACAGTAGCATTCAGTTGAATTTGGGTCTTATGGCTGATTATCGATTTCATCCCCACTGGCATTTGATGCTGCGGGCGGGCTGGCAAACCGGACAAAAACTAAGCACCAAGAGAGGCTCTTCGGGTTTTTGGGCCATGGCGCCCTTGCCCAGTCAGCCGGGTGTTCCACCAGTGACCGAAGACCTGTACCGACAGCAATATGGAGTTACCCTTGAGGAAATGAAGGAAGAGTTCAGAACGCCCATGCAGCGGGTGTTTATCGACTTTCGCTTGGGCTATTTAATCGGCAAATAGGCCCCGTTTTGGTGAAATAAGGCCTATTTGCCGCGTTACTTTTACAATCTAGAGAAGTAGAGGCATGCCATGTACGGGCCATCCTGTCAGATCAGATAGCTATTTACTGCGAATCACCACTTTTTCCGACAGGCTTAGGCTGCCTTGCGCAGGCAAGTTGAATTGCCAAGTAAGCAAGCCCCTGCGGGCGTCGAGATCGGCTTTGGGAAGAGTGGTGACTTCCACGCTTACCTCCTCGTATTCCGAAATGGGCACCTGGTCTTCCACCACCACTTTTACCGCCACTTCCTTGCTGCTGCGGATGGCGAGGGTAGAGTTGATTTCTTGCTTATTGCTACCAAGGATGCGTTTGCTCAGTCGGTCGGCATCTTGTACGCGTACGGCTTGTACCGAAGGATCGCGGCCCAGGCCCAAGAGCAAAGTATCGCTCAGTTGTTGCGGCTGAATGGGCGTTCTGCCAATGAAGGTGCCCTGGTAGTACACCGAAGCCTCGCCAGCCAGCAAGCCCAATTGCTGAAATTGGGGAATGCGGGCAACCAAAAAGGCATCGCGACTCACACGTGGTACCAAATGATAAACGTATTCGGCTGAAACTTCGGCCTTGCGCACAAAAAGTTGGCGTTTTTCGCCATCGCTGGGCAGACTCTGTTTGCCTTCGATGAGGTATTCGGGCAATTCGTCGTTGGCGGCAAGGACGTCCTGAAGCAGGGAGTTAAGCTGAATGAATGAGCCACTACCGAGAGAGGAACTGCTTCCTCCAACTCTTATTCCATCTACTAAATAGTCTTGTTGCGTACCGAAAACCCCACCTGCCACGCCACTAATACTATTCACGTCCCTCGTTGGCAATGCGGCAATTTCTTCTCTGGTAACCACTCCTCCCCTGCGGGTTTCATCTTTCGAAATGAGCGGCACTTCATAATCTACAATGACCACTTCCGACAAAGAGGTACCAGCCTTTAACCGAACATCCACAATGGAAGCACGTTCCGCCACCATGCTCACATTGGTTATTAAAGAGGGATTGTAGCCAACGTAGCTTACCTGAATGTCGTAAAGCCCAACAGGTAGCTTTGCGGTTTTGTATCGGCCGTCAATGTCGGTAGTGGTGCCTGCCACCACCTTTCCGTTTTGTTTGATAACCACGTTGGCAAATGGAATTCCTTCCTTTGGCCGTTGTTCATCGGTTACCTTTCCTTGGAAATGACTCAACCGTCGGGTGTTGTGTAAGGGTGTCTTTTCGGGCGTGGCTGGCTGAGTTTGGCCCAGGACCCAAGGCAGTAGCTCGGGTTTTTCGCTGGTTAAAAGCGGATTAGCGGTGCTCAACTTGAGGCTGACTTGCTCCCAATTTTCACCACCGAATTGGTACACCTCTGCCATATAGCTGAGCTCGGCCGGAGCACCAATTTGTTTCACGCGAAATTCGTAATTAGGTGCCCAACCGGCGGCTTCATCGAAATAGCTCACCACCAAATTGATTTTGTGGGCTTTGGGCGCCCGCAAGCTGAGCAGCAAGGCATGGCGCACTGGCTCGGCCACAGCAGCAGCACGACTCATGGCTTGGTACACCAATTTCAATTCTTCTTGCAAGGCTTCAATGTCGCGGGCAATACGTGCCCGGGTTTTACGCAACTCCATCAAGCGCTGCCGGTAAAAGTCGGCCGCCTCGCGCAGGGTTTGCACGGCGGCATTGCGATTCTGCTCGATTTGGCTGTTGGCCAGCAAAATTTTTTCTTCCTGTTCATACACACTCAACTCATGTTTCAGGTCGGCTATTTGTCGGCCGATGGCTTTTTGTTTGGTTTCAAGTCGTTCTTGCGCGGCGGTATCGGCAGGCTTAAAGCTTTCGAGGGTAATAGTTTGCAGGCTCAACAACTGCACTTCGTCTAAACCCGAAACCTGTACGCTGCCCGCACGCAAGAATTGCGACAGGCCCTTGATCATTACAAACTGTTCGCCGGGGCGCAAATTCACCTCGCCAGAACGGGTAATTTGGGCGCCAGTGAAGAACAAAGTCACCTGTTTTATTTTGCTGCGGAGCAGTAGGGTGTCGGTGGCTTGCGCCAGGCTTGCTGAAAAGAGCAAGACCAGCAGTGCAGGTAGTAGCTTTTTCATGGCTTTTGGTTTTAGAGGTGAAACTTGGTTCAAGGTAGTTTCGCCACAAGGCCATGACAATAGCGTTTGGTGGATGTGACGGTAGGCTGACCAAATGCTGACGCAGAACCGACAATGCAGCCTCAACAACTATTGTTCCCCCGCCATCGTGCCCCAAACTACACTTTGATGTTGCCGGGCCAGCAGTTCTAACCACTGCCACTGAACCAACCGCTCGTTGAACTGCATGTGATAGTCGAATCTTCGGAGCAGGAGACCCTTCTCTTCCGTTTTT
Source organism: Sphingobacteriaceae bacterium (assembly GCA_013824115.1). Lineage (GTDB taxonomy): Bacteria > Bacteroidota > Bacteroidia > UBA7662 > UBA7662 > PNNG01. Next base: position 27,989 of record PNNG01000005.1, read on the forward strand.
TCGATGCAGAACAGGCTCCCCCTGGCAGGTGGTGTCGACATTTCAGTACAGTGGATGTACCAAACCGAAGGCGTTTGCCAAGCGACTTCTGCCAGCCAATCTGCTTCCAATAGGTTCGCTGGTCCGGCTTGCCAAATGAAAGCAGAGCTAGAGATTTCGGCTTGAATTTGCTGAAAGCTGGCTGAATTGGGAGCGGCCAAGGGGCTAAGTGCGTTTAGCCAGAGTCGGGTTTGGGCCAAAACCAAGTCTTCGGCAGCCGTTGGAGGTAGTATAAAAGTTTGCATGCGAGCCTTTCTGCAATAATCATTCAAAATAGTTAACCTAAATCAGGCATCATCAAACTTTGAATCCCGAATTGCCCCCGGCTCTCGGGATGTCGCTTCGCTCCACTTTGAATCCCGAATCCCCGAATCGCTTTTGGCTCTCGGGGCAGGCGCCCCCGGCTCTCGGGATGTCGCTTCGCTCCACCTTGAATCCCGAATCCCCGAATCGCTTTTGACTCTCGGGGCAGGCGCTTTTGGCTTTCGGGATTTCGCTTCGCTCAACCTTAAGCCCATATTGCGTATGTCATTTTCCCCCTTACCTTTGCCCCATCTTTAGGGGTGCTGCATTTCGGTGCGGCTGAGATCATACCCATTGAACCTGCACAGGGTAATTCCTGCGAAGGGAAGATGTTTTTTTTAAGTCAGTTCCTGCTTACTTGCCCCTGGTGAGCATTTGTAAAACCTTTAACTGTTTCGCAAATGCGTACATTCACCCTCCTCACGCTCCTGCTGCTGCAACTGGCAGCCGGTGCACAAACCACCCAACACCAGCTTTCGGGTAAAATCACCGATGCCGCTACCGGACAACCACTGGCCGGCGCATCCATCCTGCTCGAAAACACCTTCCGCGGTACCGCCACCGGTGCCGATGGCAGCTTCCGCCTGGCCCAACTGCCGGCGGGCACCTACCAGCTCAGGGTACAATACCTGGGTTACGAAATGCAAAGCCAGCGTATTGATCTGCGGGCCGACCGCGAAATCAATATCGCCCTGCAAGCCAAACGCATGCTTACCGATGAGGTGGTGGTGGAAGCTACCCGCGCCAGCAATATCACGCCCATGGCAGTGACCAATGTGACCAAGGAGGAGCTGGCCAAGCAGAACCTGGGGCAAGATTTGCCATTCCTGTTGCAATTCACGCCCTCGGTGGTGGTGACCAGCGATGCCGGAGCAGGTGTTGGTTATACCGGTATCCGCATCCGGGGCAGCGACGCCACCCGCATCAACGTTACCATGAACGGCATTCCGGTGAACGATGCCGAATCGCACGGGGTGTTTTGGGTGAATATGCCCGACTTCGCCAGCTCGGTCGACAACATCCAAATCCAGCGCGGCGTGGGCACCAGCACCAATGGCGCCGCAGCTTTCGGGGCCAGCCTCAACATCCAAACGAACCAGCTCATCGATACGGCCTATGCCAACCTGGGCTTGAGCGTGGGTTCGTTCAACACCTGGCGGCAAAACGCCACCTTCGGCACCGGCTTGCTCAAAAGTGGCTGGGCTTTCGACGGACGTTTGAGCCGTATTACCAGCGACGGCTACATCGACCGGGCCAGCAGCGACCTCAGCAGCTATGCCCTCAGCGGAGCACGGTATGGGAAGAAAAGCATCCTGCGTTTCAATATCTTCAGTGGTAGAGAAAAGACCTACCAGGCCTGGTACGGGGTGCCGCAAGATTCGCTGGCTACGAACCGTACTTTTAATCCGGCCGGACAATACACCGATCCGCAAGGCAATACCCGCTTTTACGAAAACGAAACCGACAATTACCAGCAAGACCACTACCAGCTGTTTTACACCTATACCCCCAACAGCCGCTGGACTTTGAACAGCACCTGGTTTTACACTTACGGTCGGGGTTATTACGAGCAATTCCGCAACAACGAGCGTTTTTCGCGCTACGGACTGCCCAATGTGGTCATTGGCGGTGACACCGTAACCCGCACCGACTTTATTCGCCAGCGCTGGCTCGACAACCATTTTTACGGCACCTTGCTCACCGCCAATTACAAATCGGGTAAGCTCAATGCCACTTTCGGCGGCGGCCTTTATCAATACAATGGCGACCATTTTGGCGATGTGGTGTGGGCACGTTTGCTAGGGCCTACGAGCGAATTACGTCCGCGTTACTACGAAAACAACGCGCTCAAAACCGACTACAATTTCTATGTGCGGGGTGAGTACAGCCTGCTTGACAACCTGTTTTTATATGGCGATTTGCAATACCGCGGCATCAACTACCGCTTCGAAGGCTTCAACAACCAGCTGGTAAATGTGGATCAGAACGTGCGTTTCGACTTTTTCAATCCCAAGGCCGGTGCCTTGTACCGCATCGATGCCGCGAGTCAGGTTTTTGCTTCGGTGGCTGTGGGCAACCGCGAGCCGGTGCGCGCCGATTTGGTGGAATCGAGTCCGGTGAGTCGCCCCCAGGCTGAGCGCATGATCGACTACGAATTGGGTTACAAGCGCCAGGGCAAACGCAGTCTCTTTCAGGCCAATGTGTACTACATGGACTACTACAATCAACTGGTATTGAACGGCCAAATCAACGATGTGGGCGGCTACATCCGCACCAATGTGGACCGGAGTTTCCGTGCGGGCATTGAGCTGGAGTATGGGGTAAATGTGACCAAATGGTTCCAGTGGGGCGCCAACCTCACGCTCAGCCGCAACCGCATCCTCAATTACGATGAATACGTTGACTTGTACGACGCCAATTTCGACTTCATTGGCAATGCCCGCAGCCGCAGCTTCAACAACACCCCCATTGCCTTTTCGCCCGACGTGATTGCCACCAGCATCCTTGGTTTTCGTCCGGCCAAAGGCTTGCAGGTGGATGTACTCAGCAAATACGTTGGCAAGCAGTTCCTCGACAACAGCGGCGACGATGCCCGTTCGTTGCCTGCCTACATGGTGCACGATTTACGCGTGAACTACCAAATGCCCGGTTATGGTTTCGCCAAGCAGTTTGTTTTTGGCTTGTTGGTGAACAACTTCACCAATTTGATGTACAGCGCCAACGGCTATACTTATCCCTTCATTTTCGATGGTACACTGGTGGCATCCAACTTCTTCTATCCCCAGGCCGGAACGAATTTCCTGGCCAATGTGCAGTTGCGGTTTTAAATGGAAAGGGCGGGATATGCATCCCGCCCTTTTTTTCTAAGTATCCTTTATAAGAATGGAGAAAAGGCTTGCTCAACTTTAAGCCGCATCTGATTCCAAGTTAATGGCTTTATCATTTGAGGCATCGTTTGTTTCTCAGCATCTTCAAAGTACAAGAGGCTTTTCACTGCCAAAAAGAGGCTACTACTCGGGTATTTTTGTTGATACAACTCAAGGAGTTTATTTGGGCTAAACACTTCCAGTAAAAAATACAAATCCACAAAGTCTTTGATATTTCCCCTATTGGTGATTGCATGAATTTTCATGGCTGCAATGTCATCTACCGAGGCAATCCAAAATCCTTCGGCCTCTTCTGGGGCTTTTAACCACCCATTCGGGTAATTAACAAAATCAACTTTAACCCCTTTTACTGAAAATACTTTGATGCTCTTGGAAGTATAAGTCAGTTGACTTTTTTCAATCTTGTTCAAATACAAATCAACAGCGTCAAAATTAATATGCTGCACTGAAAACAAATCGAGGTCAATGGATAATCTATGGCCAAAGTGCATCGCCAAGGCTGTTCCCCCAACCAAGATAAATTCGTCGAAAAAACGAATTTGTCGAATTTCCTTCAACACTTCTAAAGTGTCTGTTCGAACTGCGTGAATTTGGTACATCTGAACGTCGACTTATCCCTTTTGGTAAGTGTAACCAATAAATTCAAGCTCAGGTCTGTTAAGCTTCGTAGCGTAGCAGCATAATCAGCAATTTCGTCAATACTAAAATATCTCCGCAACAACCGCCAATCCTCCATGATACCATAGTCTAACACACGGCCAACAATAAAAGCTGTATTCTTCTCCCAGCTCAACTGTTTGAGGTCAACATCCCAAAACAAATGGGGCGAAAATTCGGAAAAGGCCGGGCGTTCCATTTAGTTGTCGCTGGGAATCAATAATTCGTAGCGGTACGAATAAAAGGCTACATCGTTGGCCTCCACCTTCACTTCGTACTCCAATTTTTGCACTTCTTGCTTGGTTTTGGCTTTCAAATCGAGGTACTGATTAGCAAACCAATAGTTGCGGCGGGTGTCGGGAACACACTGTTTCACCACCCGAACCCGACCCGCTTCGAGACTGGTATTCCTGATTTCAATGCGGCCAACGTACAGATAGCTATCGTAACGCATGCCATTTAAGTCTACCGCACGCTTTTTTACCTTCACAAGTCGGGCATTGTCGGTGAGGATGTAAGGCGAAGGTCCATACTCCATGCGCACGGTGGTTTTTTTAGGAATTTCGGGCAAATTGGCCGGAATATGCCCCAGACTCATGCCTTTGCGCTCATATATTGCCGACGAAAACCAATCCATATTACTGCCATTGGTCAGGCTCAGATAGCGTTTTCCGGTGGTTTTGCTGGTAAGGGTTTGGTCGCCGGGTTCCCATGCCGGAACAGCTACTTCATCGCTCAAAGCCAGGGGTACTTCGGCAGATAAAACCTGGAAATTGGTGCGTGTATTGGCCGGAATACTCACTCCTGTGAATCGGAAAGCAGCTTGACTGCTAAAGGCCGATACTTCACTCACTTCGTATGGGTGATTATAGTACAGTACCTCCATGTCTTCGAGTGCAAATGGGGCCGTTATGCTCAAGTCGAGACTCATTTCGGTTTTTTCCTTGTCAAAATCAAGCAAGTAACGCGCATCACTTGAGAAGTCGCTTGCAGGAATAAGAATGGTGGTGTTTAAATCAGCAAAATCGCCCGTGAGGTATACGGTAAGCACCCTGTCGAAATGCTTTACCATCGCTCCCGTTTGCAAGGCTTTTCCCCCGGCAAGATGTTGGATAGATTTAACGGGAATGGCTTCGACAGCTGTGCCTGTACGTAAAAAAACCATTTCGGCTGCTGGATGAACGGACAACAATTCGCCAGAATAACCCACGCTTTCGCGGCCTTCAAAAGCCTCAATGGTCACATTTTGTCCCACATTGGCCTTCAATAAATCGAGTAGGCTACCCAGGGCCTCCAACTTTTCTTTTTCCAATTGGTGTACTTGATAGTTCACCAGTTTTTCGCGTTCGGTCAAACGCACCTGGATGCCAGCCGCCACCGCTTGTGCTGGCAAGGTCATTTGGTAGCGTGCCTGCCTGGTCGACATCAGGCCGCTGTATTCTAAAATCGCTGCACCATCGCGATACATGTGCAAGCGACGCAATTTGAGTTCGTTCTGCGCAAAACCGGCCGAGCTGCTCAGCAGCAAGGCCAACATCAACATCATGGGCTTTTTCATCATCTCACAAGTATTTATCACCTACCTGCCGCTTGATTTCGAGCAGCATGTTCTTTATTTCGTTTTCTTGGTCACGCGGACAAATCAACAGGCCCTTGGGAGAATCGGCAACAATGTAATCTTCCAGTCCGCTAATGATTACCAGTTTATCGCCTGCCACTTCAACAAGGCAGTTGCTGGCATCGTACATCACCACTTGTGCCCCCGTTACGGCATTTCCCAAGTAGTCTTTTTCGTGGGTGGCATACACCTCGCCCCACAGGGTAATGTCGGTCCAGCCAAAATCACCCAATAATACCTTCACCTTATCTTCTGCCTTGTAAATAATGGCTTGTCGGAAGGCGATGGTCTCGCACTGGGGATAAATTTTTTCGATGAAGCGTTCTTCTTCTTCTTCGTTGAGGTATGGCCGCATTTCTTCGAAAAGCTGTGCGGTATCGGGCAGGTGCTCGGCATACAAATCGAGCAAAGTGCCCACGCTTACCACCTTAATGCCCGAGTACCATAAAAAATCGCCCGATCGGTGAAAGGCATTGGCAATTTCTTTGGTGGGTTTTTCGGTGAAGGTTTTGATGTTGTAAACCTGGTTGTCGATGGCTTCGGGTAGGTATTGAATATAGCCGTAATTCACCTCGGGCCTGCTCACCTTGATGCCTACTGTAAGCAAAACCGCATTTTTAAGTATGTACTTAAGGCCCGCTTTGATCACTTTACCAAACCTATTTACATCGGTAATCACATGATCGCAAGGCATAATCACTACATCGGCCTGTGGGTCGCGGTTGGCAATTTTGTTGATGGCATACAAAGTGGCTGTAGCCGTGTTCTTGCGCATGGGTTCTACCACCATTTGTGATGGCAAAATGCCCGGAAGTTGCTCTTGTACCAAATGCACCCATTGCTTGTTGGTTACCACCAGCACTTGTTCGGCCGGGGTAAGGTGCAAGGCGCGTTGGTAAGTCGATTGTAGCAATGTTTCGCCGGTGCCCAACAAGTCGACAAACTGTTTGGGCTTTTGATGGGTACTCATGGGCCACAACCTGCTTCCCACCCCTCCGGCCATGATAATCACGTAAAGCTTATTCATGCTACTCCTCCGTTGCCAAGATACACAATAGATGTGAAGCCTAGATGATGCCTTCTTTCAAGAGGTCGTGTACGTGTACTACCCCCAAATATTTTTCATGCTCATCTACCACCAATAACTGGGTGATATTGTTGGCCTTAATGGTTTGTAAAGCCTCTGCCGCATAGCTTCCCGAAGCAATGGTACGCGGCTTGGGCGTCATAATATCGGCTGCCAGTAAGGCCCCCAAATCGGTATGCTTATCAAGCATGCGCCGCACATCGCCATCGGTAATGATACCTACTAGCTTTTCGCCTTCGAGTACGGCCGTAACGCCCAAGCGACCTTTGCTGATGGCCAACAAAGCCTCCTTTACTGGGGCTTGGTGTTGCACCGCCGGGGCTTGGTTGTTCACTAATAGGTCATCGACCCGCAAATACAACCTTTTGCCCAAGGCACCCCCCGGATGGTAACGGGCAAAGTCTTTTTCGGTAAAGCCGCGCTGTTCGAGCAGGCAAACCGCGAGAGCATCGCCTAAAGCTAGCTGCACGGCAGTGGAGGTGGTGGGGGCGAGTTTGAGTGGACAAGCCTCTTCCGTAATGGATGATAAGAGCAGGATGTCGCTCTGTTGGGCCAAATAGCTATCGGCCGTGCCAGTCATGCCCAGCAACACATTGCCGCCATTTTTAATCATAGGCACCAGCAATTTGATTTCGGGCGTATTGCCGCTTTGCGAGATGCACAAAACCAGATCATTGCGTTGCACCATGCCTAAATCGCCATGCACGGCATCGGCAGCATGCATGAACAAGGCGGGTGTACCCGTGCTGTTGAAGGTAGCTACCAACTTCTGCGCTATAAGGGCGCTTTTGCCAATCCCGGTCACTACCAAGCGGCCCTCGGCCCTTAAAATAGCTTCCACAGCAGCCACAAAATCATCGCTTATACTTTCTCCAAGGGCCAGAATGGCATTTCCTTCGATTTTTAACGACCTTTGTGCAGCTTTTTTTATTTCGAGTTTGTTAATCAAGTCGGGATTTTTATATATCTTGACATACAAAAGTATTGAATTTAGGTGCACGAGGCGATTATTAGTATGGATTCCAAACAAAGACTGCGGGAGGCGTTAAAATCGTTTTTCGGTTTCGACCATTTCAAAGGGCAGCAGGAAGACATCATTCAGAACATTTACGAGGGCAAAAATACCTTCGTTATTATGCCCACAGGAGCCGGCAAATCGCTGTGCTATCAACTCCCAGCCATCGCGCAGGAGGGTACGGCCATTGTCATTTCTCCACTCATCGCTTTGATGAAAAATCAGGTCGACGCCATCCGGGCTTTCTCGGGAGCCGAAGGCATTGCGGAGTTCCTAAACTCATCGCTCAACAAAGCAGAAATCAAGCGGGTAAAAGAGAATGTTACCAACGGCACTACCAAGCTGCTGTATGTGGCCCCTGAATCGCTGGGCAAGCTCGAGAACATTGAGTTTCTGCAAACCGTCAAAATCAGCTTTGTAGCGGTAGATGAGGCACACTGTATCTCTGAATGGGGGCACGATTTCCGTCCCGAATACCGCAAAATCAAACAAATGGTGCAGCTCATTGGCGATGTGCCTTTGATTGCCCTTACTGCCACGGCCACGCCCAAGGTGCAGCTCGACATCATGAAAAACCTGCAGATGTCGGAAGCCACCATTTTCAAGTCAAGCTTCAACCGGCCCAATCTCTATTATGAGGTGCGTCCGAAGATCAATGCCCTCAAAAGCATTATCAAATACATCAAAGATCACCAGGGGAAATCGGGTATCATTTACACCCTCAGCCGCAAAAAAGCCGAGGAAATTGCCGAAACCCTGGTAGCCAATGGCTTCAAGGCGGCACCCTATCATGCGGGGCTCGATTCGGCGGTGCGCATGAAAAACCAGGATGCCTTCCTCATGGAAGAAGTAGACGTGATTGTAGCTACCATCGCTTTTGGCATGGGTATCGACAAGCCCGATGTGCGTTTTGTAATCCATTACGACATCCCCAAATCGATCGAAAGCTACTACCAAGAGACGGGTCGCGCCGGTCGCGATGGCCTCGAAGGCGTTTGCATAGCCTATTACAGCGATAAAGACATCCTCAAGCTGCAGAAATTCATGAAAGACAAACCCGTTTCCGAAAAGGAAATTGGGCATTTGTTGCTCCATGAAGTGGTGTCGTATGCCGAATCGGCCGTGTGTCGTCGCCGACAAATTCTGCACTACTTTGGTGAGGTATACTCCGAAACCAACTGCAACAATATGTGCGACGCTTGTCGGCATCCGCAACCCCGCGAAACCGTGCAAGCCGAAATGCTCATGTTGCTTGAAACGGTGAAAGAGTTGGTGAAAAAATTCGACTTCTTCCACGTATTGGCCTATTTAATGGGCGAGGTAAGTCCGCCCATTGAAGCATATGGTCACCACCGCATGCCTGGCTTTGGCAAGGGCAAAGAAAAGGGCGAGCGCTTTTGGAAGTCGGCCATCAAAGTGGCGCTGTTCAACAACTTCCTCCTCAAAGACATTGAAAATTACGGTTTGCTCAAATTGGGGCCAGCCGGCGAGAAGTATTTGTTAGACCCCTATCCGCTCGATGTTCCCATGGACCACGATTACGAAGAAGCGGGGCGCGACGAAGAAATAGAAAGCCAACAAACCGATACGCTTGACAGCAAGTTGTTTGAATTGCTGCGCGACCTGAGGAAAAAATTGGCCAAAGAGCGCAATTTGCCGCCATACGTCATTTTCCAGGATCCTTCTTTGGAAGAAATGGCCACCAACTATCCCACCAACCTGAGCGAATTGCAACAAATCAGCGGCGTGGGTCCGGGCAAAGCCATGAAATTCGGCAAAGCCTTCATCGAACTCATCACCAAATACGTTGAGGAAAATGAGATCGACCGACCAGCCGACTTTGTGGTGAAGAGCACCGTCAACAAATCGGGCGTAAAAGTCTTCATCATTGGGGGCATCGACCGCAAGATTCCTTTGCAGGAATTGGCAAGGAGCAAAGGCTTGAGCTATGACGAGATTCTCGAGGAAATCAAAACCATTGTCGATTCGGGCACCAAGGTAAATATCGATTACCACCTCAATGAGGTGATGGACGAAGAATTGCAAGACGAGGTGTACGACTATTTCCGTACCGCCGAAACCGATGATTTGAACGCAGCTTTGAAGCATTTTGGCGAAGATTTTTCGGAAGAGGAAATCAAGCTGGTGCGCATCAAATTTTTAAGCGAACAAGCAAACTAATTGGCAGCAAGCGGGGTTGTGAGGGCATGGAAAATGCAATTTCGGCCCTGCGTGCACGCATCGCCCCCGAGCGAGAGGCCATACTCAACCATCCGCTCTATCTGCAACTCAATGATTTGGAGGCCCTACGCACTTTCAGCGAATGGCATGTGTATGCTGTTTGGGATTTTATGTCCTTGCTGAAAGGCCTACAGCGCCAACTTACCTGTGTAGAACTCCCCTGGTTGCCCGTAGGTTCGGCCAACAGTCGCTTCCTGATCAACGAAATTGTGGTGGGCGAAGAGTCGGATGTTGACCGGAATGGCATACGGATGAGCCATTTCGAAATGTACCTCAACGCCATGGAAAACTTAGGGGCCAATACAACGGGTATTCGCACTTTCATAGGGGCTTTGCGCCAGGGAGCAAGCCTAGAACAAGCCTTCGAACAGGCACAAACACCGGAGGCGGCGCGCAGCTTTGTGCGTTTTACTTTTGAATTGCTCAAAGAGAATCAGGTTGGCGTACTGGCCGCGGTTTTTACATTTGGCCGCGAAGACCTCATTCCCGATATGTTTTATGCCTTGGTTCAAAAGCTGGGGGCCCAACACCCCGAACAGCTGGCCGATTTTATATATTACCTCGAGCGTCACATTGAAGTAGATGGAGGCCATCACAGCCATTTGGCCCTTGAAATGACCCGCGAATGCTGCGGTGAAAATCGCAGCGTCTGGGAAGTTGCCAGCGACAAGGTAGCCCAGGCGTTGATGCAGCGCAGGGCCTTGTGGGATGGTGTTTTGGAGGCCCTGCAACTCGAAAAAGTAAGCTAGCCGCAAAACTGCTGAGGCAGTTTTTATTGCTATCTTTACTTCCCAAACATTTCCTATGCCACGCGTATTAATTACCGGCGCAGCCGGCTTTTTAGGCTCACACCTGAGCGATCGATTCATCAAAGAAGGCTACCAAGTGGTAGGCATGGATAACCTCATCACTGGCGATATGCGCAACATAGAGCACCTGATGAAGTTGCCCAACTTTGAGTTTTACCACCACGATGTGAGCAAATACGTGCACGTATCAGGCCCTATCGATGAGATTTTGCATTTTGCTTCGCCAGCCAGCCCCATCGACTACTTGAAAATCCCTATCCAAACCCTCAAAGTGGGTTCGTTGGGCACGCACAATTTGCTGGGTTTGGCCAAAGAAAAAGGCGCCCGCATTTTGGTGGCAAGCACTTCGGAAGTATATGGTGACCCTATGGTGCACCCACAAACCGAAGAATATTGGGGAAATGTGAATCCGGTTGGTCCACGCGGCGTTTACGACGAAGCCAAGCGATTCCAAGAGGCCATTACCATGGCCTATCACACCTATCATGGAGTTGAAACACGCATTGTTCGCATATTCAATACCTACGGCCCGCGCATGCGACTGAACGACGGTCGGGCCCTGCCTGCCTTTATTGGCCAGGCTTTGCGCGGCGAAGACCTCACTGTATTTGGCGATGGCTCTCAAACCCGTTCCTTCTGTTACGTCGACGATTTGGTGGAAGGAATTTTCCGTTTATTGAAAAGTGACTATGCCGGACCGGTGAATATTGGTAACCCAGTAGAGATTACCATCAAGCAATTTGCCGAAGAAATCATCAAGCTTACCGGAACTGATCAGAAGATCATTTACAAAGACCTGCCGAAAGACGATCCGAAGCAACGTCAACCCGACATTTCGCTGGCCAAAAAGCTTCTTGGTTGGGAGCCTCGCGTGAGTCGCGAAGAAGGCTTACGTATCACCTACGAGTATTTTAAATCGTTACCCGAAGAGGATTTGTACCGCGAAGCACACGGCAGAAGCTTTCCACGTAAATAAGACCGTTTTGAGCGATTACCATTGGTACGCTGCTTACACCTTGCCGCGGTATGAAAAAAGGGCAAAGCTGCAGCTCGACAAACAGGGCATAACCAATTGGCTGCCCTTACAACGACTACGCAAACGCTGGAGCGACCGTTGGAAGTGGGTGGAAGAGCCGGTATTCAGGTCGTATTTGTTTGTGCATATCAGTGAGCGCGAGTATTTCCAAACCCTCAATTCCTATGGCATTGTGCGTTTTGTAGCATTCAACGGTCAGGCAGTGCGCATACCCGACAGCCAAATGGATTTTCTACGCCGCATGCTCGATACGGGTTACGAATTGGAAGCTACGGAGCTCGATTTGTCGCCCGGCGACCGCGTAGAAGTGCTTACTGGCCCATTGGCTGGCCGACAAGGCATATTGATTCAAAGGGCCGGCGATAAGAAATTCAGAATTGATCTCGATTTTATGGGACAGTCGGTTTTTGTAACCGTACCTATTGAAAATCTCACCAAGGAATTAACGGCTTAAAGTAGTCCGGCTTTTTGAAGACTGGGCAACAAAGGTGCGTTTTGCGGATGCAGCAAGGTCTGTAGGCCTTTGGCTTGTGCTCCTAGGAGGTGGCCAGCAGAGTCGTCGATGAAAAGTGTATGGGCCGGATTAAACGCTCCCTGTTCAACCACATAGGCAAATACGGGAGGCTCTGGTTTTCTTAAACCCATTTGCTGAGAGTAATAAATGCGATCGAAGAACTTGCTCAGTTTTTCACCTGGATGGCTCTGTTCGAATTCCGCCTCCAGCGCTTCTACGTGCAAGCTGTTGGTATTGCTGAGCAGTACCACATCGCAGTGATTGCGTAGCGGTTGAATCAATGCGAGTTGATCTAATTGTACGCGGCCTAAAATCGCATTCCAGCAAGCGGCATATTGCTCGTGGCTAAAGTGCCTTCCAAAAGTGGTGGCAAGGGTATCTAAAAATTGAGCGGTATGAATGTGCCCGGTTTCGTAGGCATCAAAGAACTTTTCGTTCTGAAGTTTTTCGAGGGTGGGTGCCACCTCTTTGCCTACCAATTGCTGCAAACTGTACGCAAAGCGGTCCATATAAACATCTATGAACAAGCCTCCGAGGTCGAAGATGAGGTGGTGAATGGGTGGCTGCATGGCGTAACAATTAAAAGGCCGCACCTAAGTGCGGCCTTTGCCCGTGGGCCCTGCTGGGCTCGAACCAGCGACCCTCTGATTATGAGTCAGATGCTCTAACCTGCTGAGCTAAGAGCCCCAATGGGAGAGCAAAAGTAACCAAAATGTATCTATCCGCTAATGTTCGCCCCAAAAAAACTGAACTTTTACCATTAAAAAAGCCCCAATGAAGGGGCCTTTAATCGGTTAGAAAAGACTGCTTATTAAGCGTCCTTCTTTTTACTGCAGCAAGCCTTGCCTTCACCTTCGGCAGGAGCGCAAGACTTTTTTTCTTCCGTTTGCTCGGTTTTGGTGGCTTCTTTTTTCTTCTTCTTTTTATCGCCATCGCCGGCATAGCTGATTACGGCTACAGCCGAAACGAGCAGGAGGGTCATTAAAATCTTTTTCATCGGAGTGTGATTTTTATCAATAGAGGAAACGAATATACGTAATTATCAGAACTTTGTTGTGCCCTAGGGGTTTTTTTCGCATGCAGGAACAGTTCGATTTTATAGTAGTGGGCTCGGGCATAGCCGGACTCAGTTTTGGTTTGAAAGCCGCACGTTTGGGCAAAGTGTGCATCATCACCAAAAGCGACGAAGACGAATCGAACACCAAATATGCCCAGGGGGGTGTGGCGGTAGTGACCGATTTGCTTAAAGACAGCTTCGACAAACACGTGGCCGATACCCTCGATGCCGGCGATGGTGCCTGCAAATTGCCAATTGTGGAAATGGTGGTGCAAGAAGGTCCGGCCCGCATACAGGAAGTGATTGACATGGGCGCTCAATTCGACCGCGACGAGCACGGCAGCTACGACCTCGCCCGAGAAGGGGGCCACAGCGTAGGTCGCGTGCTGCACCACAAAGACATGACGGGCTTCGAAATTGAGCGCACCCTGCTGAGCCAGGTATACGAACACCCCAACATCACCCTTTACAGCCACAAATTCGCGGTTGACCTCATTACCCAACACCATTTGGGCGAGGAGGTGACCAAAAAGCGAACCGACATTTGCTGCTATGGCATCTACGCCCTCAATACGGCCAGCAGGGAAATTGAGACCATCCTTGGCAGGGTAGTAGTATTGGCTACAGGCGGGGCCGGACAGGTGTACAGCACCACTACTAATCCGCTCATTGCCACTGGCGACGGCATTGCCATGGCTTACCGGGCCAAAGCGCGCCTCGAGAACATGGAATTCATCCAGTTTCACCCCACGGCCTTGTACAATCCGGGTGAGCACCCTGCTTTCCTCATTTCGGAGGCGGTTCGTGGTTATGGCGGGGTGCTCAAAGACATCCATGGGAATGCCTTCATGGACAGATACGACAAGCGCAAATCATTGGCCCCACGCGATATCGTTGCTAGGGCCATTGACAGCGAGCTGAAAAAATCGGGTGCCGATTATGTGCTGCTTGATGCCACGCACATTCCCAAAGCCACCATGCTGTCGCATTTCCCCAACATCTACCAAAAATGCCTCGATATCGGTATCGACATGGCCAAGGAGCCGGTTCCGGTGGTGCCTGCCATGCACTATTTGGTAGGCGGCATCAAGGTAGATGAGCAGGGCCGTACCAGCATTCAAAACCTGTATGCTTGTGGCGAATGTGCGAGTACAGGATTACATGGGGCCAATCGATTGGCGTCGAACTCACTGCTCGAAGCTGTGGTATTTGCCGACCGCATTTTCCGCGATGTAGAGGGCCGCTGGCAGCAGATTGATTTCCGCAGCGACATTCCGGCCTGGAACGATGAAGGAACTTCGGTGCCCGACGAGCAGATCCTCATCAGCCAGAATTTGCGCGAAACCCAGGCCATCATGAGTGCGTACGTAGGCATTGTGCGCAACGATTTGCGTTTAGAGCGGGCCTTTAACCGCCTGCATATCTTGCATCAGGAAACCGAGTGGTTGTATGCCAAAAGTAAGTTGTCGGTGCCTTTGCTGGAGCAGCGTAACATCCTCAAAGTGGCTTACTGCATCATCAAATCGGCCCGGCAGCGCACCGAAAGCCGCGGATTGCACTACACCACCGACTACCCCGGCAAACAAGCGCCTTTTGTGGGGACGGTGATATGATTGATTTTTGTTAGATTTGTATAAAGAGATGGATATGAGCAAGGTAGTTGTTGAACTTAAGCACAAAAATGCATTAGCACTGCTTCAACAGCTGGAGGCATTGAAGGTCATCATGCTCGACGCTTCCCAAACTGCTAAGCAAACAAGTAAACTCTCTGATAAGTACAAAGGCACGTTTTCAAAGGAAGACGCGGACAGCTTTGATGCCAACACCTACCAATCGAGAAACGAATGGAGCGGTTCCTAATTGACAACAATGTGCTTTCTCGCTTCCTATCAGAAGAATTAACTCATGCCGGTTTAATCCTTGTAGAGTAAGCATTTAATCAAGTACCCATCATTTCGGTCATCACCCAAATAGAAGCTTTATCATGGGTTCATTCGGACAAAGAGAAGGAAAGAATCATATCCGAATTGGTGCAGGACTCCATTGTAATTCCCCTTTCTGATGAAATTGTTAGCCATTGTATCCGACTTAGGCGAGGTAGAAAAATGAAGACACCTGATGCCATTATCGCTGCCACCGCCATTGCACATGATTTAACACTTTTATCGTTCGACCAAGGATTTGAGGGGATTGGTGGCTTAAAATGGAAACAACCCATTTAGAGCAATAAACGTCATTCCGCCAAACACCCCCAGTACATCATTTTGTAATCAAAATGGGTGAAAAAGCCCGTATGTGCAGCACAAACACATCAAACCATTCAATCGGCCCGGCAGCGCACCGAAAGCCGTGGATTACACTTCACCACCGACTACCCCGGCAAACGAGCGCCTTTTGTGGGGACGGTGATATGAATAAAGGGTTATTGCCCCTTCGATTGTAAAATTTCAAGCAGTTGCTTTGGGTCCTGTCTGCTGTCCCAAAAGGACATGATGACAATGTCCTCCTCAGAAGCCATATCGCATATTGAAAAATGCCCAATGTAGCAATCTGAATATCGGGAAACTTGGTCGATTTGAAGATTTTTGGTTTCTCTGCAATCAAAGCGGTTTTCTGCGCTATCAGTCCTAATAGGTGTTTTGGATATGTATTTGACTTGTTCCGATGAAGCCAATACTCAAGGACCGCTGTTAATTGTTTATCGGCCGTTTGCGACCAAATTATTTGCCGTTGAGCCATTCCAAGTTCCTTTGCATCAAGGCCTCTTGCGTTATGGTTCGTCCTTCTTGTAAGTCCTCAAGACTCATTTCAAGCATAATTCGCTGCTCTGGTGTCAAATCAGTAATTGCCTTCTGCTGGCCATTTGCAGCTACCAATTCATCAAGAACCATGAGAAACTCTTTGTCTTGAATAAATTGAATTTTTTGAATCAACCCTGTTTTAAGCGCTTTTACTGTGCTCATTTGGCAATCATTACGGTTGATTCAAATATACAAAAAGACGCATCAACCTGCTTCGTGAAAAGACTCATCTTCGTCGCCAAGCTGCCTATACCATCTACGAATTAATCAAAGGTAATTTTTCCCACCTTCCCCCGGTAATACTCAAAAGCGCCTTCCTCGGGCAACTGCCACAAGGCACGCATGGCATAGGGCAGACGCAAGCCATTTTTCTCTTTGTAGCTATCGATGAATATGTAAAAAGGCTGTTTTTGGTAAACGCCCTTTCCTGCATCGTAAAAGCGGTCGAAGCTTTCGAACTTGCGGCAAAGACCCTCTTCATCGAAATAGAAACGGCCTTTTACCGTAAACCCACCATCGGTAAGGGTGCCTTCTACCACCTGCTCATTGATTTGCTCCCAGCGCACACTCGGATGAAAAAGCGCCCCGGGTACCAACACCATTTCTGCAAAGGCAGTAACGAGCGCCGATTGTCCAACAGCTCGGTTATTCGCATGGATCAGTCGCAGCCGGTGGAACAATTTGCCATTCATTTCGCCATATCCGTTGAGGTATAAATCGCGGCCCGAAAGCGGCATGCTTTGAAACTGCATCCAGCTACTCCGTGCCAAAGGCAGTACGTTATTGTATTGTTCGGTTTTGAGCTCACCCCATTCGCGGTTCATGCCCAATTTCAAATAGCTCTGCTCCCACGAAATCACAGCTCCTCCGTGCATGGGTTGATTCTCAAATCCCGTTGCACGCAAATATTGCTGCCAAAGCGGAGGCAGGCTTGCGATGCCAACGGAATCAAAACGGTCGGGCCCCGTTTTGGTACGTTCGGTTTGAAACGCAGTCTTTTCTTCGAGGTACATTTGTTCGGGTGTAGAACAGGCGGCAAAAGCAGCAAAAAGCAAAAGGAAGATGCGTTTCATGTAGCAAAATTACCGGTTTAAGAGCGATATCTTCTGCACCTGCCTGTCGTTTTCATTTTGCCAGGCAAGTACGTACAAACCGGGCTTCCAGGCCGCTTCCCACGGCAAAATGACGCTGCGTTCTTTAGCCATGGGTCGGTATTGCCATAACAGGCGGCCCTGCATATCAAAAAGCTGCAAAGTTTCATTGCCTGAAGCATCGAGGGGCAGCTCGAGCTGCCACAAGCCATCGCCCGTAAGCACTTTCAAAGCGCGGCCAACATCGGCCGACTGGCGCTGCACCACAGGCGGTAGCATGAGGATGTTGATATCGGGATCAAAAACCAAGCTGTCAATTGTACTCGGCATCTCAAATGTATAAACTTGTTGACTGCCATCGAAGGGCAGACGCAAATCAAGGCTATCGCCCCCGAGGTACAAACGCACGGGCAGGTCGAGCTTGAAAGGGAAAAGGCGCGCATCGGGACTCAACTGCTGAACGTGAAGCCGCAATCGCTCCCCCTCTTGTGACCAGCGCAGTCGATACCTCGGATAACCTTCGCCATAAATGTAGCGTTCGAAATAATTGCGCAAGTCTTTGCCGCTTGCCCGCTCCAAGTGGTAGCGAATATGCTCGGTAGTAGCGAACGACCACTGCAAGGCGGGGTTGTTGAGGTAGTTACGCAATCCAGCAAAAACCGCCGAATCGCCCAGCTGATACCGCAAGGCATGCAACACAAAACTGGCTTTGTGGTAAGTGAGGCGTTGGAAAAAAATGGTGGTGGTTAATGCCGTATCGCGCACATAAATACTTCCTTGAGGCACTTGCCATGCCGACTCCAAACTGGTTTGCTTCCAGCGTGGCCACCAATAACCATCGTCGAGTAAATCTTCGAGGCACAAACTTACCATCCAGGTAGCAAAGCCTTCGTTTACCCAAATGTCGCGCCAGCTGGCGCAGGTCACCATATTGCCAAACCATTGGTGGGCGAGTTCATGGGCCATCAAGCTGTAATCCCAACCGCCCATGCTGCTCATGGTGCTGTGCTCCATGCCTCCCGAAAATATGCTGATTTGCATGTGTCCGTATTTTTCGCGCAGGTAGGGGTATGGCCCAAAGCGCTCACTGAAACGCTGCACCATGGGTGGAAAAAGTTCACGCAAACGTGGATAGGCATAAGCGGTATCGTGGTCGTACACGTAATTGAGCACATATACGGTATCGCTGGTGCCATTTACTGGAATGCGCTGCTCGAGCACTTCGTACTTACTCACCGCCAAGCCAAGCAAATAAGGGGGCATGGAGTAGCTGTGCTCCCAGTAATAAACCACCCTGTTCCCAAGGGTGTCGATGCGCTGCAAATTACCCGGACCGCCAACCCGCATGCCCAGCGGAATATTGGCCACCAAACGCGTGGTATCGGCGCGGATGCCCAAGGGCTGAAAGGACGGCCACCAATCGCGACAACCGTAAGGCTGCGAAAGGGTCCACAAAACGGGAACGCTGTCGGGGCCATGTTTGGCAATCATAAACGAGCCAAAACCGTTGGGATTTACTGGCGGTACACCCGCATAGCGGATCGTAAAGCGGAAAATACTGTCGGCAGGCCAACCGGCCGGACCTCGGTTGAGCCAGAGCTGCAGGGCGGTTTGACGAAAGGTTAGCGGGCCTTGGGGCGTCCAAGCTGAATCAACGCGCAGGGCTTGGTCCAGGTCGACTGCCAGTTCGGACCGTGCCGATGAAAGGCTGAGCACATATTCCACCTCACCGGCAATGTAGCGTTGGTCGGGGTTGAGCGTAATGCGCAACTCTTGGCTTTGGATCCGTACGGGCATATAATCGGCACTCACCTGGCTGCGTGCATGCGGGCGGAGGTGGTGCTGCTCCAAGTGCTTACATCCGGCATGGTTGAGCGGACTTTGCCCCCGCGACGAAAGTGATGTAAAGAGAAAAGCGATGAATATAAACCGACGCATAATTGCGAAAATAACAGCCATCCTTCACAAATGTTGCAAGTTTGCCCTGCAATTAAAGACATAAAAAAGCCGGAGAAGTGCTTTGACTGCTCCGGCTGTGTATAACCTCGATTTTACTGCTTGTTCTTCTTCGAGCGCTGGGCTGCGTAAAAAGGCAGTGCCAACAGCGCAAGCATGATTACGGTAACAATGATGGTTCCAGAATCCATGGTTGAAATTGTTAAATTGAAACGAAAGAATGGGTTGCCCAATGGGCATTACAATCTCCGATTCACTCAACCAAATTCATGGAAGGGATATAATCTTACGCGGTGAAGTTGTTGCAGCTGGCCATGCAGACAAAGCTGTAGCTTGTTGGCGGTGTAAGCACCAAGCTGCACCAAAGGCCAATCTGCCGTACGTAGCTGTGATGGCGAACGCAAGTGCGAAAAACCGGGCAATTGCTGCAGCCATTGAACCGCGGGCTTTTGCTCCAGCACTGCATCGGGGAAAGGAGGCATTACCCACTGAGCAGAAGTCAAGGTGCCGTTTTCTACTTGCGAGAGCGTGGTTTGTGGTTCTGCACCAAGCCACAACAGGCCCAACAATACCACCAACAAAGAACCCAAATCGCGCAAAGCTTTCACGCTACAAAGCTAACTGCTTGATCGGCTCAAACACCATTCATTTCGACGGGCTCATCGAAATAATCGAAGAAGTTGGCACTATCTACCATGTTCAGCGTGGCATGGGCATAGGCGGTGCGAAACGCAGCCGGAAAACGGGCGGGTTTGTCCCACTTCCATTTGATTTCGTAGGCCTTCATGCCTCCCTTTTCGTG
Source organism: Sphingobacteriaceae bacterium (assembly GCA_013824115.1). GTDB lineage: Bacteria > Bacteroidota > Bacteroidia > UBA7662 > UBA7662 > PNNG01. The sequence continues at coordinate 47,903 of PNNG01000005.1, forward strand.
CACTTCCACCAAATCTACCTCCTGCTGGTTGTAGGTGCGCCAAAAATAGAACTGGGTTTCTTTGTCGCCCGCTGTTTCTTGACGCTTCTTGAATTCGCTTACCACAAAATTCTCCCAAAGTGCCCCCAAATCGTTGCGCAAACCCGGCTGCCTGAAATCGCCAATCAGGGCATTGCGGACCCCCGTATCATAGAAATACCACTTGGCACCTTTAGAAATTTCTTTCCGCGGATTGCTGCTGTAGGCAGGCAGTTTGAAAAGGATGAATACCTTGCTCAGCAAATCGAGGTAGCTTTCTACGGTAATGCGTGACAGGCCCAGTTGGCTTCCCAGTTCTTGATACGACACTTCGGAACCCACTTGAAAGGCAATGAGACGCAATAATGATGATAGTTTGCTCGCGTTTTTAATACCTTCATAAGCCAAAATGTCTTTCAGCAGGTAGTCTTGCACCAGATTTTTGAGGTACATCTCCTTTTCGGCATAATCGGGTGCCGTTACCACTTCGGGATAGCAGCCATACAGCATGCGGTCGCGCAAGGCGGCGTATTCGGTGGCATAGCCGTAATGATTGCGTAATTCGTTGTTGGTAAAGGGATGTAGCTGAAAACGCAAACTGCGGCCGGTGAGTGGTTCGCCTGTTTGGTTGCCCAAATCGAAAGCCGAAGAACCCGAAGCAATGATAGTAATGTTGGGCAGGCTGTCGATCATGAGCTTGAGTATGCGGCCAATGTCAGGCACCGCTTGTGCTTCATCGATGACCACCAGCGTTCGGTTACCGATAATTTGGCGGTAATTGGCGGCCGAACGACGGGCGAGGAGCTCCTGCACGTCCATGTCCTCTCCATTAAGCACCAATGCTTCGTCGCCTCTTTGTGCAGCCAACTCGTGGATGAGCACGGTTTTGCCTACTCTTCGGGTACCAAAAATGACCAATACTTTGTTGCGATGCAACCAGCGCTGCAAGGTCTTTTCCAAAAGTCGGTGTACAGCCATTTTACGATTTTCATTTCAAAGATAACCCGCTTTTTTCATTTTTCATAAGAATTTTGAAAACCTATTTTCATTTTTCATAAGAATTTTGAAATCTCGTTTTCATTTTTCATAGAAATCAAACGAATAGGGCTGTCTTCACCTGATGAAGTTTCTGTAAAGTCTGCCTCAAAATCAGTCTGTTCAAACCATTATGCCCAAAAAAGGTTATCTTTGCAATCCATTTGCATTTGCAAATTGCAGAAAGTAATCAACCATGATTGAAACCACACAGAAGTACAAAGTAAAAGACATTTCGTTGGCCGAGTGGGGCCGCAAAGAAATCAAATTGGCGGAAGCCGAAATGCCCGGTCTCATGGCCCTGCGCGAAGAGTTTGGCCCTTCTAAGCCCCTCAAAGGCGCACGCATTGCAGGTTGCCTGCACATGACCATCCAAACCGCCGTGTTGATTGAAACACTGGTAGAGTTGGGCGCCGAAGTAAGCTGGTCGAGCTGCAACATTTTTTCTACTCAAGACCATGCCGCCGCTGCCATTGCAGCTGCCGGTATTCCGGTTTATGCTTGGAAAGGCATGACCGAGGAAGAATACGAATGGTGCATTGAGCAAACCCTCTACGCTTTCGAAGGCGGTCAGCCCCTCAACATGATCCTCGACGACGGTGGTGACCTCACCAACGTAGTACTCGATACCAATCCCGAGCTTGCCAAAGGCATCCGTGGTATTTCTGAAGAAACCACCACCGGTGTAGCTCGTTTGTACAAGCGCGTGCGTGAAGGCAGCCTTCCCATGCCTGCTATCAACGTAAACGACTCGGTAACCAAATCGAAATTCGACAACAAATACGGCTGTCGCGAATCGGCAGTAGATGCGATCCGTCGCGCTACCGACGTAATGATGGCTGGTAAAGTGGTAGTGGTTTGTGGCTACGGCGACGTAGGTAAAGGAACTGCAGAATCTTTCCGCGGTGCTGGCGCCCGTGTCATTGTTACCGAAATCGACCCTATTTGCGCCCTACAGGCTGCCATGGACGGCTACGAAGTACGTCGCCTCGATAGCGTGATCGACCGCGTTGACATTGTGGTAACTGCCACTGGTAACTACAACATCGTGAACGAGAAGCACTTCTTGCGCATGAAAGACAAGACCATCGTTTGTAATATTGGCCACTTCGACAACGAAATCGATATGGCTTGGTTGAACAAAAACTACAAGCACACCAAATACACGGTGAAGCCACAAGTGGATGTATACGAAATCAATGGCAACGAAATCATCGTATTGGCTGAAGGCCGTTTGGTGAACCTCGGTTGCGCCATGGGTCACCCCAGCTTCGTAATGTCGAACTCATTCACCAACCAAACCTTGGCCCAAATTGAATTGTGGACCAATGGCAGCAATTATGGAAACGATGTGTACGTACTTCCTAAGCACCTCGACGAAAAAGTAGCCATGTTGCACCTCGCCAAAATTGGTGTGGAGCTCGAAACCCTTACCAACGTACAAGCCGATTATATCGGAGTAGCCGTAAGCGGACCGTTCAAAACCGATATGTATCGCTACTAAGCCATATCATTTCAAAGAAAACCTCGACTGAGCAGTCGGGGTTTTTTTATGGATTCACATATATGAACTTTGCTATATGTTAAATTTTTGAATCTACCCAACCAATGGTGTCAACCGGCTGTATACTAGCACATAAATTCATAGGAATGAAAAAGCTTTTGACACTGTTCGTTTTATGGGCACTGTGCTTTACCGCTGTAGGGCAATCATACACCACCATATTGCAAGGGCAAATCTTCCCAGCCAATCCGAACCTCTCGGTGGCCAATCTTACGGTGAGGGTTTACCCCGACAGTCTGGCCAATCCAGGGTTTCAACCTTTTACCGTGCAAAGTGACGCTGCAGGCATGGTGCTCGATACGCTTAGCCTTACTGGATCGGGTATTGTAAAAGTAGACCTCATCGGTTGCAACGGTTTGCCTGGCAATGCTTTCGCATTCCCTGTTTCGCCAAATTTGCCCCTGATCCCTTTTGCCTTCTTTTACTTTTGTCAAACCAACCCGGCCAATTGCGTAGCCTCATTTACCGTAACGCCCGACACTATATTTAACCTGCCGGGGGTATTTCACTTCCAAAGCACGAGCACCCAAGTGGGTCCAAACACCCAATATTTTTGGGACTTTGGCGATGGCAATCTGGGCAACGGGCCAACCCAAACCCATGTATACCACCTCTCTGGTACCTATCTGGTGCATTTATACTTGACAGATCCGGCTGGATGCTCCAGCACGGTTTCACAATCCGTGGTGGTGAATAATGCCCCTGGAACCGGATTTTGCCATGCATTTTTCACTTATACGGGCGCGCCTGCCAGCACAGCACCCTCCACCGTTACGTTCCAAAATCACTCGGCTTTTAATCCCCAAAGCACTTTCCAATGGAGCTTTGGCGATGGAAGCAGTTCTACCCTCGAAAACCCTGTGCACACCTACAATGCTGCGGGCGTTTTTGTGGTAAGCCTCACACAGTCTGACACAGCATCCAATTGTACTTCCACCACGACCGATACGGTATTCATTGGTCAACCTGTTGGATTGTGCTCAGTAAGCTTCACCGCTACGGCCGATCCTTTTTCGCCCAACATCATTGATTTCAGGAGCCTTCCTATCACTTCCGGTGGCGGCATCCAATACAACTGGGATTTCGGCACAGGTGGCTCTGTAAACCAAGACAACCCCAACATCTACTTACCCAACGGCATTTATAACGTATGCCTTACCATAACCACCGCGCGAGGATGTGTAGCCACGTTCTGCGATACAGTGGTGGTCAATGGTGGTGGAGGTCCTGGCTGCGATGCCCAGTTTTTCTATCAGGCATCAGCCAATAACCAGCCTTTAGATATTGACTTTTTCAATGCCTCGCCATTCATTCCTGGACAATTCGGCATAGATTCTATTGTTTGGGACTTCGGAGATGGCTCACCAGTAGTAACACAAAATTCTTTTCCCACACACAGCTTCCCGGCTTTTGGCACGTACAATGTGTGCATGACCATTTTTACTGCCAATTGCAGCGATATACAATGCGAAACAGTTACCCTATTGCCCAGCATCAATACCCCTACCAACAAATTGCTCGGTACCGTATTGGGCATTCCACCAACACCCGGCAACCAGGTAAGTGTGGTGCTTTTCGAATTAGTGAATCAGAATTGGCAAGTACGCGACTCGCTCTTAACGGTGGTGCCTGGCTTGTATCTATATGCCTTTGATAGTTTGCCGGCAGGAGTGTATAGTGTGCGTGCCGAATTGAGCCCCTCTTCGCCCGACTTCCTCAATTTCTTCCCCACCTATTTGGGCAATACCACGTCGTGGAACAATGCCACTGGTATCGTGCTCGGACCACAAAATCCGCTTGCACTGACAGCTATTTTGATGGTGCCCAACAACAACCCAGGCAATGGAGGTGGTAACATTATTGGCAATGTAGGCATGGCCAATGGCTTTAGAACCAGCCAGGTAGGCAGCTTAGACGCCATGCGTGTGCAATTGCTCGACGTTGCCGGACAACCGCTCATCACCGCTCAAGTAGCCGCAAATGGCAATTACAGCTTCCGAAACCTGCCCTTTGGAACCTACTTGGTGCATGTAGATTGGCCCGGTATGCCCTGTACGCCGTATAGCGTAACCTTGTCGCCCGAGCGGCCTAGCTTGAACGGCCTCAACTTCCGTATGTCGGCGAACGGCATTCAAGCGCAAATATCAAAAAATTCAGGCAAAACGCTGGTGTATCCCAACCCCATGGCAGAGCGCTTGACCATTGAAAAACAAATCGATGAGGCAGGCACATACGAGCTCCTTATAACTGATCTGGCAGGACGTGTAGTCATGAAACAAAGCCAAGAACTTGTTGTAGGCAATCAAAAGATTGATTTGCAAACAGGCACGCTCTCTTCGGGCAGCTACCTCTTGTACGTAAATGGTCCGAACCAGCAAACCGAGTACTTCAAACTCATCAAGTAACGTTTAGGTTTTTTGAAGAAGTCCCTGCCCAACAGCAGGGGCTTTTGTTTGACAGGCCGGAACAATTGCGCTACTTTTGTGTTCCCTCAACATGCAATCAATGAAAAAATTCCTCCTTATTCCTGCTTTGGCCTTGGTCATTGCCTGCGGAAACGAAAAAACCGAAGAACATGCCGGTCACGATATGTCGGGCCACGACCATGCCGCTATGGGGCACAGTGCCGATGCCGTAGATACCACTGGATTGGGTGTAGGTTATCCTGCAGGTGCCAAAGTGTTTTTCGCGAATCTGACCGATGGACAAGAAATCAGCCTGCCTTTTCAATTGCAAATGGGCGTTGAAGGCATGGAAGTAGAACCCGCTGGCCAAATCAATTACGGCAAGGGTCACCACCACCTCATCATCGATGGTGGATTTATGAATCCGGGTACCAGTGTGCCCTTCGACGGCCAGCACCTTCATTTTGGAAAAGGACAAACCGAAATGACCCTCGACAGCCTGAAGAGCGGGGAGCATACACTCACCTTACAGTTTGCCAATGGCGCGCACCTCAGCTACGGCGAAGGCATGAGCACCACTATCAAAATAAAGGTGAAATAAGATTTTTTAGCGAAAGGCTTGACATAAAAAACGGGACTGCTATATTTGCAGTCCATTTTGGCCGATGGTGTAATTGGCAACACGTCTGATTTTGGTTCAGAAGAGTCTAGGTTCGAGACCTAGTCGGCCAACCAAAGCCCTCCCTCGCGGAGGGTTTTTTGTTTTGAGCCCTTTCGAAGTATAAAAGCCGCAGGCATTTCACTGCGTGCTCAGCTGGTAATGCGTAGCATAACCAGCAACGGCTCCGTTACCTCAAGCAGTGCGCTCTGCTGTTTGTTGCACCTAAAAAAGCCGTTCTTAGGCAATCAGCTTCCAAACCCCCGCATCGCTGTCATCCTTCTGACACTTAATGCTCTGCGCCTCTGCGGTATCCCCAAGTGTCACCGCGCTGCTTCATTATTTAGGTTTTGCGCCTTGCACTTCTGCCCTTGGTTGGCAGTTCCTTTTGAAAAGGCTATTTTTGCGCCAACTTATTAAAACCCATGGAAGAGTTACTCAAACGCTTTGAGCACAAGGCCCCCGAAATTGTTTTTGAATGGAAAGATGCCGAAACTGATGCAGAAGGCTGGGTAGTAATCAATTCATTGCGGGGCGGAGCAGCTGGTGGCGGCACGCGCATGCGTAAGGGTCTCGACAAGCGTGAAGTAGAATCGCTCGCCAAAACCATGGAAATTAAGTTTACGGTGAGCGGTCCTGCCATCGGCGGTGCTAAGTCGGGCATCAACTTCGATCCGGCCGACCCACGCAAAAAAGACGTCCTCCGTCGCTGGTACAAAGCCGTGATGCCCTTGCTCAAAAACTACTATGGTACCGGTGGCGACCTCAATGTAGACGAAATCCACGAAGTAATTCCCATTACCGAAGAATACGGCTTGTGGCACCCACAAGAAGGAGTGGTGAACGGGCACTTTCAAGCGCCCGAAGGCGATAAAATCCGCCGTGTAGGTCAATTGCGTTTGGGCGTGAGCAAGGTCGTAGAAGACCCGCATTATTCGCCCGATCCTGCCAAAAAATACGTGGTGGCCGATATGATTACCGGTTATGGCGTGGCTGAAGCGGTGATTCACTACTACAAAATGCGTGGTGAATCGGCCCTAGGTAAAAAAGCCATCATCCAAGGATGGGGCAATGTAGCTGCAGCTGCTGCTTATTATTTGGCCCAGCAAGGCGTTTTGGTTACGGGCATCATCGACCGTGAAGGGGGTTTGATTAACCCATCGGGCTATACCTACGAAGACATCAAATCGCTTTTCCTTTCCAAAAGCGGCAATAAGCTGAACGCTTTTAACATGCTCTCGTTCGAAGAAGTGAATGCCCGCATTTGGGACCAAGCTGCCGATATTTTTGTGCCTGCTGCCGCCTCACGCTTGGTAACCCGCGAGCAGATGGAGCGCTTGATTGCTTCGGGTCTTGAAGTAGTGAGCAGCGGCGCCAATGTTCCTTTTGCCGATCAGGAGATTTTCTTTGGGCCCATTGCCAAATACGTTGACGAAAACGTGGCCCTTTTGCCCGACTTCATTGCCAACTGCGGCATGGCGCGGGTATTCGGCTACCTCATGCAAAAAGAAGTGGAAATAAGCGATGATGCCATTTTCAGTGATGTATCGAACATCATTGGCGATGCTTTGAAGAAGGTGTATGCGCTCAATCCCGAAAAGACCAACATCACCCGCACCGCATTTGAAATAGCACTCAACCAATTGGTATGACCTGGCAGCAACTGATGAACACCACTATACTCGGACAAACTGTTCACCAGTTGCTGGTGGTGAGCATCTTGCTTCTGGTGGTTTTCACCCTCAAAGTTTGGGGTGCCAAACTGGCCAACCGCTTGCTATACCGGCTTTTTAGCAAAAAAGGGCGCATAGACCGCAGCGAGCGGTTCAACGAATTGGTAGGCAAGCCGATGCAGTTTTTTGGACTGATGGTTGCTCTCTACATCAGCTTTACCCTGCTTAATGTTCCCCAACACCTAGAATTGTTCGAAGAAAAAATCAGGGTGCATTTTTACCTGAACATTTTGCTCAAATTGTTGCTGACCATTGGCATCACCCGCATATTAATCAAGGTGACGGAATATGTCGGCGAACGTTGGTTAGAGAAGGCGGCCGAGAGCGAATCGAAGCTCGATGATCAACTGGTGCCTTTTGCCATCGATGGCATCAAGGTGTTGCTCATTATTTTTGCCTTCATGTTTGTTTTAGGCGCCATTTTCAAGGCCAATGTGACCGCCTTGGTGGGTGGCTTGGGCATTGGTGGTTTGGCTGTAGCCTTGGCCGCACAAGAAAGCCTGGCCAACTTGCTGGGGTCTTTCACCATATTTCTCGACAAGCCTTTTACCGTGGGCGACATTGTTGATTTTAATGGCATTGTAGGCACCATCGAAAAAGTGGGTTTCCGCAGCACGCGCATCCGAACACTCGACAAAAGCTATGTGACGGTACCCAACAAAGCGCTGGTGGGTGCGCCCTTGAACAACATCACCGAAAGCACCCACCGCCGGGCACGCTTTTTTATTGGCCTCACCTATGATACGCAGCCCGATGTAATGAAAAACATCATTGCCGAAATCCACGACGTACTGTTGCGCCACGAAAACACCAACGACAATCCCGTGGTGCGGTTTTTCGAATATACCGACTCTTCATTAAGCATACTCATAACCTACCTCGTCAACAGCAATGATTACGATTTGTATGTGCAAGTTCGAGAAGAGATCAATTTCAAAATTTACGAAATCGTACAACGCAACGGAACAAGCTTTGCCTTCCCCACAAGGGTAGTTAGGATAGAAAAAGGCGAATAAACAGCCAAGAGGCCAATGGTTTAAGCCTGCCGCATGTGGGTGCATTTCTTATCTTTGCGCCATGATTCCCGAAGAACAATTTAAAAACGTCATCTCCCACGCCAAGGAGTATGGCTTTGTTTTCCCCTCCAGCGAAATTTACGACGGACTTTCAGCGGTTTACGACTACGGCCAGATGGGCGCCGAGCTCAAAAAGAACCTCCGCGATTATTGGTGGAAGTCGATGACTCAGCTGCATGAAAACATCGTAGGCATCGACGCTGCCATCTTCATGCACCCCACTACTTGGAAGGCTTCGGGACACGTGGATGCTTTCAACGATCCACTCATCGATAACAAAGACTCGAAAAAGCGCTACCGTGCCGATGTGTTGCTCGAAGAGCACATCGCCAAAATAGAGGCAAAAATTGAAAAGGAAGTAGAGAAGGGCCGCACCCGCTTTGGGGAATCCTTCGACGAAGCACAATTCCGCGCAACCAATCCCAATGTGCAGCGCAACCAAGTAAAAATCGACGAAATCAATAGCCGCATGAAGTCGGCTTTGGAGGCAGGCGACCTGGAGGCTTTGCGCCAGCTCATCTTGGATTTGGAGATTGTTTGTCCGATCAGCGGCACCCGCAACTGGACCGAAGTGCGCCAGTTCAACCTCATGTTCAGCACCGAAATGGGCGCTGTAAGTGGCGAATCGGGCAAAATCTACCTCCGTCCCGAAACGGCCCAGGGCATTTTTGTGAACTTCTTGAATGTGCAGAAAAGTGGTCGCATGAAAATTCCATTTGGCATTGCCCAAACCGGCAAGGCTTTTAGGAATGAAATTGTGGCCCGTCAGTTCATTTTCCGCATGCGAGAGTTTGAGCAAATGGAGATGCAGTTTTTTGTGCGTCCCGGCACCGAAATGTCTTGGTACAACTACTGGAAGCAGGCCCGTATGCGTTGGCACCAAGGCTTGGGCTTTCCAGAAAGCAAATACCGCTTCCACGATCACCTCAAGCTGGCGCACTACGCGAATGCGGCAGCCGATATTGAGTTTGAATTCCCTTTTGGTTTCAAAGAGCTCGAAGGCATTCACTCCCGTACCGATTTCGACTTAGGAGCACACGAGCAATACAGCGGCAAAAAACTCCGCTATTTCGATCCCGAAACCAACGAGTCGTACGTGCCCTATGTGGTAGAAACGTCGATTGGTCTCGACCGCCTCTTCCTCGCTACCCTCTCGCATGCCTATGCTGAAGAAAAGTTGGAAGACGGCAGTGAGCGTGTGGTTTTGCGCCTGCCTTATTTCCTTGCTCCGGTGAAAGCCGCCATTTTGCCCTTGGTAAAAAAAGACGGTTTGCCCGAAAAGGCCCGTGAAATCATGCAGTTGCTGAAGTTCCGTTTTGCCTGTCAGTACGACGAAAAAGACAGCATTGGCAAACGTTATCGCCGACAGGATGCTCTGGGAACCCCCATTTGTATCACCGTTGACCACCAAAGCCTCGAAGACGGTGCCGTTACCCTCCGCCACCGCGACAGCATGCAGCAGGAACGTGTAGCTATTGCCGAATTACCTGCATTGCTCGATAAACTGGTGAGCATGGAAGCCGTATTGGCCCAGCTGAGTGCGCGCCAGGAGGAGGGTTTGCCCCAATGAAAAAACGACATTTGATTACGGCAGCGTTGCCCTATGCCAACGGCCCTATCCACATCGGCCATTTGGCGGGATGCTACTTGCCTGCCGATATCTATACCCGCTTTTTGAAAGCCACCGGCGAAGAAGTGCTGTTCATTTGCGGCACCGACGAGCATGGTGTGGCCATTGAGCTCAAAGCCCGCAAAGAAAACACCACGCCACAAGCGGTGGTAGACAAATATTACGAAGTCATCCGTGACTCTTTCAAAGATTTTGGCATCGACTTCAGCCATTTTTCGCGCACGAGCAGACCCATTCACCACGAAACGGCACAGGCTTTTTTCAAAAAGCTTTACGACGAAGGTCGGTTCAAGGAAATTGAGACCGAGCAGTATTTCGACGAAGAAGCTGGTCAGTTTTTGGCCGACCGCTACATCATCGGCACTTGTCCGAAATGCGGTCACGACCACGCATATGGCGACCAGTGCGAAAAATGTGGCAGCAGTTTGAGTCCCGACGAGCTTATCAAACCCCACTCGGCACTCAGCGGCAAAGCTCCTGTCAAGCGCAAAACCAAAAATTGGTTTTTGCCCATGGACGAGATGGCCGAAGCGCCCGGATTTAAGGAATACGCCAAGCGCGTAGAGCTTTGGAAAACCAATGTCAAGGGTCAGTTCAACTCGTGGATTCAGCAGGGTTTGCAGCCCCGCAGCATGACACGCGACCTCAAGTGGGGCATTCCGGTTCCTGTAGCAGGTGCCGAAGGCAAGGTGTTGTATGTGTGGTTCGATGCACCCATCGGATACATCAGCGCTACCCGCGAGTATTTCGAAGGTCTGGGCCAGCCCGAAGCGTGGAAAACCTGGTGGCAGGACCCGTCGAGCAGCTTGGTGCACTTTATTGGCAAAGACAATATTGTGTTCCACACCATCATCTTCCCCATGATTTTGAACGAGCATGGCGGCTACAACCTACCTGATCAGGTGCCCGCCAACGAGTTTTTAAATCTGGAAGGCGACAAGCTCAGCACCTCGCGCAATTGGGCCATTTGGTTGCACGAATACCTCATCGATTTTCCCGATAAGCAGGATGAGCTGCGTTATACCCTCACCAGCATTGCCCCCGAGACCAAAGACAGTGACTTCACTTGGAAAGATTACCAAAGTCGGGTGAATAGCGAGTTGGTGGCCATTTTGGGCAATTTTGTGAACCGTGTGATGGTGCTCACCCACAAATTTTTTGAAGGGATGGTGCCTGGCAACAAGCTCAAGCCCGATACGGCCGCCCGCGCAGCCGTGCTCGACGCCATTCGTGCCAACCAGGACGAGGTGGCGGGTTACCAGCACGAAATGATCCGCTCGCTCAACGATTTCCGTTTCCGCGAGGCCCAGGCCACCATGATGAACATGGCCCGTGCCGGCAATCGTTTTTTGGCCGAAACCGAGCCCTGGAAGTTGCACAAAACCGATGCGGCTGCTACGGCAGTAATCCTTGATTACGCCTTGCAGTTATGCGCGCAATTGGCTTTGGCTTGCGAGCCTTTCTTGCCCTTCACCAAGGGAAAGCTGTTACAGCAATTACAATGGGAGCCTGATACGGCAACTCGACGTCAGTGGTGGCGCGAACAGGATGCAGTTTTTCCACTAGAAGCCGGTCATCAACTGGGACAACCCTTCCTTTTATTCCAAAATATTGAAGACGCCGCCATGGACGCCCAGCGCGCCAGGCTTGTAAAACCAACGCCCGTGGAAGAAAATACAAAACCCGAATACACCCCACTGAAACCCGAAATCACCTACGACGATTTTGTCAAGCTCGATTTGCGCGTAGGTCAGGTGATTGCTGCCGAAAAAGTAGTTGGCGCCGATAAACTGCTTCAACTTACTATCGACTTGGGTTTTGAGCAACGTACGGTGGTGAGCGGCATCGCCATGCATTTTGCCCCAGAGGAGATTGTGGGTGGCAAAGTGACTTTGCTTGCCAATTTGGCTCCCCGGAAGCTGCGTGGCATTATGTCGCAAGGCATGATTCTGATGGCCGAAAACAAAGACGGTAAGCTGCTTTTTGTGGCCCCCAATGGATCGGCGGACAATGGTGGCACCATCAGTTGAAGCACTGATTGTCTAAGGGGATGGTGATTTGTAAAAAAAACTTAATTTGCACCCCTGCATGAAACGCGATGTGTTTGGGTACTATGTATGGGTCAAGCGGTTGATGTATACCGTGGCTGGGCTCATTTCGTACATTGGGCTCAATGTGCGCAACAAAATGCAGGTGCGAGGCAGCAGGGTTTTGGCCGGCTTGCCCGAGCACAATGTGCTTTTTGTTTCTAATCACCAGACGTATTACCGTGATGTAGCTGCCATTCTGCATGTGATATGTGCCGCCAAATGGAAAATTTACGATCGATTACCGCACCCATTTTACCTATTTGCCCCCGAAACCCGGGTGTATTATGTGGCTGCCGAAGAAACCATGAAAGAAAGCGGCTGGTTGCCAAAGCTGTTCATGTTGGCCGGAGCTATCACTGTAAAACGCACTTGGCGCAGCAAAGGGCAAGAAGTAGATAGGGAGGTGGATAGGGCCGATACTGAAAAAATAGATATGGCCTTGTCGAGCGGTTGGGTAATCACCTTTCCGCAAGGCACTACTAAACCCTTTGCCGAAGGACGCAAAGGCACAGCCCACATCATCAAACAAAACCGCCCGGTGGTTGTGCCGGTGGTTATCAATGGCTTTCGCAGGGCCTTTAACAAGCAAGGACTGAAGCTGAAAAAGAAGGGAACGCACTTGTCGGTAGAAATTAAAGCTCCCTTAGACATCAATTACGACGCCTCGGCTGATGAAATTTTGACCCAAATTATGGATGGGATTGAGCAAAGTGAGCGCTACCGTTTTAGGCGGTACACCCGCGAGCAATTGCCTTCTACATCAGCTTTGCGAAGTAACTAACACAAATAATGCTGTGTTTATGCTTTGTGGCTTATATTTGGAGTTCCACAACTTTAATCAACCTGCATGAAATTGAGATTTACTTTACTGTTTAGTGCCCTTTTATATGCGCACTTTGTACAAGCCCAAAGCTTTAGCGAGCGCCTGATTTTACATCGCGGTTTTAGCTTCGGTATGTTTACCAGTCCGGCGGCGAAATTTACCGAAACCCCTACACCTGGCCAACAATTCACCAATTCGTACGAATATCCAGCCAGCACATCGCTGTTCTACGGCTTGAATTGGGGTGGCCGATTCAATGTCTATGAACTTTCCGCCGAAAAGACCATCAGTATTCACGCGAGCGTTATTGGTTTGGGTTACATTTCCTCGGCCTTTCTACAATCAGATCCAGGCGATGTGATGGGTGATTTTGGATATGCGCTTCAAATTCCAATCACGGTTAACTACAATATCGGTCATTTGGCCAGCAGAAGTTCAAGTGCTGAGCGGGGTTTTGTGATTGGAGCTGGCTTGGAGATAAACCGCTTATTCTCAGCTTGGGAGCGTGAAGTATCCTATAAGAATTATAGTTCTTACAGTGGTGTTGCCGAAGAGGGTGCTTGGAACTATATGCAGCCCGTACTTAATGTCGGCTATCGCTACTGGAACAGCAACGATAGTCCCCGCGAATTGAACCTTCAAATTGGCTTTGGTGCCCGCGATCAGCTTTCGTTTGGCACCTTTGCGCGTCCTTCTGCCCGTTTGAGCTTGCTGAAGTACATCAACTACTGATGTTTAGGGCGTTTTTGCTATCCGTCGGCTTGTGGATAGGGGCTTTTTTTGCGCACGGACAAAGCCCAATTGTATTTCACCGAGGCTGGGTTATTGGTAATTATACTACGGCACCCTTCTATTTTGCACCCAGTCAGGCCTGGCAATCTACCGAAGACACCCTATCGTACAAGAATAACCGCGGGCTTCAGCTGGGCCTGAATTGGGGCGCAAGGATAAACCTGTATGAACTCAACAGCCTGCAATCGGTGAGTTTACATCTCGATTTGGTTGGTACAGGATTTATCAGCAACGGATTTATTCGCAACGACCGCTTGCCGGATCTGGGTTTGGCGCTACAAATTCCGGTAGTAGTAAACTACAATTGGGGCCATATGGCTACCCGAGAATCATCGGCAGAGCGTGGGTTTGCCGTGGGTTTGGGGGTTGAAATTAATCGGGTTTTCAGCTTGCTCGAAGCCAGCTCGTTTTATGAAGTGGCAAATCAACGCGGTTTTGCACAAACAGCAGCGGCTTCCTTTGTTCAGCCCGTGCTCAATTTGGGCTACCGTTATTGGAATAGAAAGGACCGCCCTCGTGAGATAAATCTGCAATTGGGCTTTGGCAAAATGTATCGTTTTGAACATGGCAATTCATTCAGGCCTAACCTGCGCATCAGTATGCACAAATACATCAATTACTAAAATGGAGGCATAAAAAAAGAGCCGCTAGCGAAAACTAGCGGCCTTTTTTATGCCTTTTTCTTTAGAAAAGGAGCGGCCAGCGCTCCCAAGCAAATCAGCAATAAGAGGATGCTTGCAGCCAAGCTAATTTTTTCGCCTCTATAGTAGGTATCGGGCTCGAAGCGGAATTCAATTTGGTGTTGGCCGGCTGGAATTACCATCGCACGGAAAAGATAATCTGCCCTGAAATGTGGTGCCTCTTGCCCATCTACAAAGGCCTTCCAACCCTTTTCATAGTACACTTCCGAAAACACTGCCAATTGCTCGCTGGCAGCAGTAAAATCATACACCAACTTTTCGGGGTGATAAGAAATAAGACGAATACTGGCCGTGCTATCGGGCGTAAAGGATTTGCCCTCTACAAAAGAGGCGAAGCGCTGATCAACCACTGCGGTTTGGCGCAATGAAATAGCCGGATTGCCCATGGTGTCGATTTCGGCGCGCGCATTGGGCACCATCAACACATTGCTCACCAGCCAGGCATTTCCATACGCATCGGGATTAAACTGCGGGATAAGACCCACCCCCTCTTGGTTGGTAATGAAGTAGCGGGTGTTGAAGGCGTTCAGGACCCCCATATTGCCTGTTTCGAGCCATTGAACTTTTACGTCTTCGTAACGGCTCAACTTAGCAGCGTGGTAACCTCCCAACGATTTGTGGAAGTAGCCTGCACGGTTTTCATTGAATGGATTGCGGTTACCGAGGTCATAAACGCGATAGTGCAGGGTGGTATCTTGCAAAATTTGTAAATCGGCGGGGGTAGCTTCAAAGGGCTGCTCCACTTGGCGCTTGTTTACAAAATCTTCTTCGTTGAGGTAGCGTTTGTTGGTGGCCCATAAGTCGACCGTATTGGCAACCAAAAACACCACTACCATCCGCTGAACACTCAGTTTTCCTTGCAAATGATACCAAATGGCACCAAAGCCCAAGGCCACCAAAAGCAATGACTTAATGGCATCGCTGCGTAACATGCTGGCACGGTCTGCCATCAGGGCATCGGCCAAACCAGGGAAATTGCTAAAGTTGGCATCTACAGGCGCCGTGAAGTCGAAAAATAGCCCGGGAGCCAGCACAAAAAGGGCGCAAAAACCGCCCACCAAAGCACCGGCGTACATGAGGCCCTTTTTCAACTTTTCCTTCGCAAGCTCACCCGCCTCCATGCGCTTGAGTAAAATCATGGCAAGTAGGGGAAACGCCAGGCTGGCAATGACCAAACTCATGGCCACGGCCCTGAACTTGTTGTAATAAGGCACATGGTTGAAAAAGATATCGGTAAGCAGTTCAAAGTTTTTGCCCCAACTCAATACAATCGACAATAAGGCCACACTTCCGAGCCACCATTTAGCTGGACCATCGAGTACAAACAACGCGAGTACAAACAAAAACACAATCAACGCACCGAAATAAGTGGGTCCGGCTACCCCTGGTTGATCACCGAAGTACGTGGGTGCTTGTTTTACGAACGATTGTGCCTGCGCACGCGGTACACCTCCCCGTGTAAGTACCTCATAAGTTTCGCTGTTTTCGCCAATACTGCTTCCCGAGGCTCCACCATGAAAGTTAGGGATGAGTATGGTAAAGCTTTCGGCAATGCCATTGCTCCAGCGCAGGGCATATTCTTTATCGAGCCCGGTAGCACCGCTCTCACCAGCTGCGCGTAATTCAGAGCCGCCGCGCATGGTTTCTTTACTGTATTCGTTGGTAATGCTGAAGGAGGTGAAATTGGCGGCAACAGCCAATACCAAGGCGGCAACCGATAATCCGCTGGCAGTAGCAAAAAGTGCCAGTTGCTTTTTGCGCACGAGGTCAATGCCTTTTACCAGCACGTACAAGGCAATCATCATCCCCAAATAGTAGGTGATTTGATAATGGTAAGCATACAGCTGCAAAGCCAACATGAAAGAAAGCAGCGCAAAACCACTCAAAAACTTGCCTCTGAACAATAAAATTAACGCACCCAATACAGGTGGCATAAAGCCAATGGCAATGGCCTTGGTGATGTGCCCCGCATCAATAATAATGAGGTTGTATGTAGAAAACCCAAAAGCAAATGCTCCTAATAATCCTTGCCAAGGCGAAAATCCCAGCAGCACCATTAACAGGTAAAAGCCCAAGAAATAGAGCAAAAGCAGATTCGCGGGATTGGGAAGCCACTTATACACAATGCCCCCCACTTGGGCAATCCACATATTGGGCACATCCATCGCAATTTGATAGGCTGGCATGCCTCCAAACAATGCGTTTGTCCATAACGGATATCGTCCTTCTTTTTCCTTGTAGTCGTTCAGCTCTTTCGACATGCCCGCAACCTGCGTCATATCTTCCATGCGTAAGCTTTTACCCGTGAGCACCGGGCTGTTGTAAATGATGGCAGCCGCCAACATGATTAAGATGACCCACAGGTGTGGCAACCAGTTTTTAAAGTTAATTCCCATGTTTATAATGGTTTAGCGGATTTCTTCGTAGTCAACATACTCTCCATCTTCGGTAGAAGCGGGCTTATTTTTTGGGGGTTTGCCCGAAACAAAGACCGAGCCTTCGGGCCTGCGTGGGCCTTCGTGCCGCCTGGCCTGTTGCTCTTGCAGACTTTTAAAAATGCTTTTAACAATGGTGGGCAAAAACAGACGCAACAACAAGCGCACTGCCATTACCACCAGGATAAAAATGAGAATGAATTTGAGCATGGCCAAAAATAGGCATTTCAGACCGCAGGCGGTATCAATTTAACCTGATTTGTGTACTTCCTACAAAAGCTGAACTGGAATAAATTTCCAAAGTGTACACACCACTTGATAAGTCTAAATCATTAATTTCAAGGGCTATGCGATTGATTTTATCGGCATGAGGGGCAGCCTCTAGAATGAAAGAAGGTATAATGTCGACCTGATTTCCTTGCAAACTGATGTCCGACTTTTGATTTTTGAGCAAATTATAAATAGCACCAGCGTCATCAGAGAGCACTACATAATAGGTTTCTGATTTTAGCTTCAAATATTCATTCCGATCGAGGGGTTCAAAACTAACCACCAATCTTTTGGTTCTACGTGCCTGAGAGGTGATTCTGTCGCCCCTCAAAGCATCCACCCGGAATGCCCGTCCAACACCTTTATGAATTATAAGGCGGTCGTACTCTTGACGCATTTGTTGCCGCTCCTCCTGCAAATTTTCAAGGTATTGGGCAACCTGCTGATTTCTTTTGATCAATTCTTCAATGCTCTTGCTCAGGCTTTTGACTTGTTCATCCAGCTGTTTGTTATTTGTTCTCAGCCCACCAAGTTCATCCTTCACCTTTCCCAACTCTTCGTTATCGCGGGCGAGGTTGTCGATGGTTAGGTCTTTATCGCGAATTTGTAATTCAGCGCGGTCGAGATAGGTGTTTAGTTTTTCATTGGCGGCATCAATGCGACTGAACTCTTTTTGCAAAAAGTGCAAATCACGGTCGGTTTCCAGCTTTTCGGCCACCGTTCTTTCTTTCTCTAATTTGGTTTTTTCCAGGTTCTGTCGCAACTGCTCTCGGTTGAGAAAGAGCATAAAAAAGCCTAAGATGGATGAAACCGAAAATACCACCACACCTGCAACAAGGCCTGCGAAAATTTTAGAACGTTTGGAATAGTTCATTACAGCTTTATAGAGTTGTTAAAGAAACAGACTATCTCGCTTATTTACAAGCGGATGACGCCTCTTGCTCATAATTTTATGAAATCTATGGGCATTTTCAAGCGGCCCTCAAAAATACCGTAAATGTGGTGCCCTTTCGAACCACCGACTGTACATGTACTTCGCCCCCATGCAAGCGTACAATGCGCTCTACCAACGACAAACCTATACCATGACCAGTTATTTCCTGGGCATTACTACTGCGGTAAAAGGGTTGAAATACCTGCTCCAATTCTGCGGGAGGTATTCCGATGCCATAATCGCGCACTTTCACTTCAATGCCTCCTTCACGCAAGCGCAAATCGGCGAATACTTCATGTTTGGGGCTATACTTTACGCCATTGTCTAGTAAATTCTGAAATACCGTGATGAGTAGTTGTTCATTTCCCAGCACTTGTAAGGCTTCGGCATTTTCTATGACCTCGTCGATGGTAATATGCACCAAGGCCGTAGCATTACGCGCTTGAATGGCTGCCTGGCTTTGCCATAAAACATCTACCAGCGATACCGGCCTGAACAATCGGGCAGTGTATGCCGAGTCGGCCTGCGCCAGCATCAATAGCCGATTTGAAATGTGAGTTAACCTCCTGATATCTTCGAGCACGCTTTGTACACCGTCTTTATAGGCGTTTAAATCGCGTTTTTTCAAGAGCAACACCTCCAGTTGACCCTGCATGGCCGTGAGGGGCGTGCGTAATTCGTGCGAGGCATTGGCCACAAAATTCCGCTGCATGGCCAAGCTCGATTCAATGCGGTCGAGCATACTGTTGAAGGTAGCTGCCAACTGACTGAGTTCATCTTGGCTTCCTCGGTCCTCCAAGCGCTCGTGCAAATTCACGAAGGTGATTTTCGACACTTTTTGCATGATGTTGCTGATGGGACGGAGGGCTTGTCCGGCATACACCCAGGCCAACAGCAACACCGCCAACAAGCTCATCAGAAACACCGCAATCAATACCCTGCGGAGGTATTGCAGTTGCATGAAACCTGCTTCGTCACGTGCGGCACAAAAAACGACCAAACGATTGTAACGGTCGGCAAACATCAATCCGGCCAATTCGTAAGGCCCTTGTTCAAAGCGGCGCTCTTGGTTCAAGCGTACCTCATCGAGCATGGCCTCCGAAATTTGTAGTCCGGTATCCGACGAGCAATAGAGCAATTCGTTCTTGTAATTGTAAATGAAAATCTGTTCGCCTATCAGTTCGGCCGCTCCCAATGCCCGCAATTCTTGTAAGCGCTCTGGCTCTAAGCCTTCCACCTCCATCATCAATACAGTGCGGTTCATGGCCGATGCCTTGAGCTGTTCGTAAAAGCGGCTCTCACGGTAACTGGCCGAAACAAAATAAATGGCCAACGAAGCCAGCAACTGAATGAGGGCCACTATGACCACAAATTGTAACGTAAGCCGACTTCTGATTTGCATCAGGCATCAATCATATAGCCCATTCCAATAAGAGTTTGAATGAGCTTGGTTTCGTGGTCCTTGTCGATCTTCTTGCGTAAAAAATTCACATAAACGTCTACCACATTGGTGCCGGTATCGAAATGAATGTCCCACACATCGGCTGCAATTTGCTGGCGCGATACCACCTTGCCTTTGTGTTGCATAAGGTAGCTGAGCAGGGCGTATTCCTTGGCAGTGAGTGAAATGGGTTGGCCCGCACGTATGGCGACTTTTTTATCGGTATCAATTTCCAAATCTCCGGCAATGAGTTTGGGCTCCATGGCAGCCGGGTTCGACCTGCGGACCAAAGCCTTGATGCGCGCCAATAGCTCGCTGAACTCGAAAGGCTTCACCAGATAATCGTCGGCGCCCGATTCAAAGCCAGCCAGTTTGTCTTCACTGGTGCCCAGGGCAGTCAGCATCAAAATGGGCAAACGTGGTTGGCTTTTACGCAAGGCAACGCACACTTCGCGGCCGTTCATGCCAGGCAGAAGCAGGTCGAGCACCAAAAGGTCGAAGCGCTTTTCTTCTGCCAAACGCTTGCCATTGAGGCCATCGAAAGCAACTTCTACCTGGTAACCCGCTTCTTCGAGGCCCTGGCGGATGAATGCTGCTACTTTTTGCTCGTCTTCTACTACCAGGATTTTCATGATTTTATCGGCTTAGGTACATCGACTTCCGCTTGTACAACTCCCGGAAATAGGGGTCCTTTAAGTCTTTGATGAAGCGGATGGCCTCGCCGGTCGACTTCATCTCAGGGCCCAATTCCTTGTTGACATTTGGAAACTTCTCGAAAGAAAACACAGGTTCTTTAATTGCCCAACCTTCTAATCGTTTTTTAATGTCGAAATCCTTGAGTTTGTGGGTGCCCAACATCACTTTGGTGGCAATGTTTACAAAAGGAACGTCATAGGCCTTGGCTAGGAAAGGCACCGTGCGCGAAGCCCTGGGGTTGGCTTCGATCACATACACCAATTCGTTTTTGATAGCAAACTGCACATTCATCAAGCCTCTGATGTTGAGGGCATGCGCCAGTTTCTTGGTGTATTCTTCCATCTGCAGTACCACCAAAGGCGAAAGCCCAAAAGGAGGCAGCACCGAGTTTGAATCGCCCGAGTGAATGCCTGCAGGCTCAATGTGCTCCATTACGCCACACAATACCACGTCTTCACCATCGCAGATGCAGTCGGTTTCGGCTTCCATGGCCCGGTCGAGGAAGTGATCGATGAGGATGCGGTTGCCCGGAATTTTCCGCAGCAAATCTACCACCGCATGCTCCAACTCTTCTTCGTTGATGACGATGCTCATGCCTTGTCCGCCCAGTACATAACTCGGACGCACCAGTACCGGATAACCTACCTCACGCGCAATTTCGATGGCTTCTTCCGCTGTTTCTGCCACGCCGTATTTGGGATAAGGGATGTCGAGCTCCTTGAGCAAATCGCTGAATCGGCCGCGGTCTTCGGCCAGGTCCATGTTGGTGAAATCGGTACCGATGATTTTAATACCGGCATTTTCGAGGTGTTCAGCCAACTTCAGTGCTGTTTGGCCACCCAGCTGCACAATCACCCCCTCGGGTTGCTCGTGCTCCACAATGTCGAGCAGGTGTTCCCAAAAAACAGGCTCAAAATACAGCTTGTCGGCCATGTTGAAATCGGTACTGACTGTTTCGGGATTGCAATTGATCATGATGGCTTCGTAACCTACCTCGCGGGCGGCCAACAAACCATGCACACAGCTGTAGTCGAATTCGATGCCCTGGCCAATGCGGTTGGGACCCGAACCAAGTACGATGATTTTTTTCTTGTCGCTTTTTACCGACTCGTTTTCACTGTCATAAGCACTGTAGTAGTACGGCGTTTGGGCTTCAAATTCGGCCGCACAAGTGTCAACCAATTTCCAAACGCGGTTGAGGCCCAATTCCTTGCGGCGGGCACGCACCATGGCCTCGGTGGTGCCTTCGCCCAATACATGGGCTATTTGGGCATCGCAGAAGCCGTTTTTCTTGAGCTCCTCGAAGAGGCCTTTCGACAAAGAGTTGAGGGTATAACGACGCAGCTCCTGGGTTAAATCAACCAGATGCTGAATTTGTTTGAGGAACCATCGGTCGATGCGGGTGGCTTTCTGCACCGATTTTACCGGTACGCCCAAGGCCAAGGCATCGTATACGTGGAACAGGCGGTCCCAGCTGGCATTCTCAAGGCTGTGCATCAGCTTGTCGAGGTTGCGTTCTTCCTTGCCGTCCGCACCAATGCCTAGGCGGTTGATCTCGAGGCTCTGACAAGCCTTCTGCAGGGCTTCATTGAAGCTGCGGCCAATGCCCATCACTTCGCCTACCGATTTCATCTGGAAGCCAAGCGTTCGGTCGGCACCGGGAAATTTATCGAAGTTCCACTTCGGAATTTTCACAATCACATAGTCGAGCGTGGGCTCAAAATAAGCCGAAGTGCTCATGGTGATTTGGTTGGGCAACTCGTCGAGGTTGTAGCCAATGGCGAGCTTGGCAGCGATTTTAGCAATGGGATAACCCGTGGCTTTGGAGGCAAGTGCCGATGAACGCGAAACGCGCGGGTTGATTTCGATGGCGATGAGCTCTTCGGTTTCGGGATTCATGGCAAACTGCACATTACATCCACCGGCGAAGTTGCCAATGGCACGCATCATTTTGATGGCCTGGTTGCGCATGTCCTGAAAAGCGGTGTCGCTCAAGGTCATGGCCGGTGCCACCGTAATGCTGTCGCCCGTATGGATGCCCATGGGGTCGAAATTCTCGATGGTACAGATGATGCACACATTGTCGTTGTTGTCGCGCAGCAGCTCCAACTCGTATTCTTTCCAGCCCAAAACCGCCTTGTCTATCAATACCTCGTGGGTAGGCGAGGCTTGCAAACCCCGCATGAGGGCCTTTTCAAAATCTTCTTTGTGTCGAATGACCGCACCACCCGTACCACCCAAGGTGTAAGAGGGACGAATTACCAATGGAAAGCCAATCTCTTCGGCGGCTTCCTTTCCCTCGAGGAAGGAGTTGGCAATTTTCGATGGCGCCACGGCTACCCCAATTTGGCCCATCAACTTGCGGAATTCTTCGCGGTTTTCGGTGGTTTCGATGGCTGCAATGTCTACCCCGATCATACGTACGCCATACTTCTCCCAAATGCCCAATTCATCGGCCTCTTTACACAAATTGAGCGCCGTTTGGCCGCCCATGGTAGGTAATACGGCATCAATGCGGCGCTCTTGCAAAATCTGCTCTATCGATTCAACCGTGAGGGGGAGCAGGTACACATGGTCGGCGGTCACCCGGTCGGTCATGATGGTAGCCGGATTCGAGTTGATGAGCGCCACCTCTATGCCTTCCTGCTTGAGCGACCGGGCTGCTTGTGAGCCTGAATAGTCGAATTCACAGGCCTGGCCAATGACGATAGGGCCTGAGCCTACAATGAGCACCGATTTGATGGAGTTGTCCCTGGGCATGGAGAGTGGTTATAATATGGTTTGGGGGGATTTCAAAATTGTGCAAAGATAGCAAATTGCGGCATGGGTACGAAGGCTTTTAAGGCTTCGGGGAATGCGCTTCCAGTCGTTCTAGCCAGCTATGTGCTTCAACCAAGTCGATGCTGCCTCGGTCGTAGCTCAGTCGGTCGTTTTGGTTGAAAGTAACGATGGTGCCCGTTTGCAAACCGAAGTAGGCCATGGCCTCGAGCAAGCCATTTACTTCTCGATCGAGGTTTTCGGGCGTTACTTCGTAGCAAACCTGTACCAATTGCTGACATTGACCCTGCTTCATCAGCACAAAGTCGCATTCATGCTTTTCGGAGAAGTAAAAGAGGTCACTACTCACCCTGCGTAAGGCCAAGTACACCAAGTTTTCGAGTTTCCTGCCCAGGTCCTCTTGCATGGAGCCACTGTTGGCCTGCACGATGCCCGGGTCAACCACGTATATTTTACGGGGATTAACCAGTTGCTTGCGGGTAGAGGGACTGTATTTGGGTAAGTAGAAGCATAAATAAGCATCTTCTAGATAGCTCATGTATTCGAGGAGGGTAGATTTTGATTTGAGGTCGATGAGACTCATCAAGCGACTGGCGGTGAAAAGCTTACCTACATTGGATAGCAGGTACCAGGCGAGGCGTTGCAGACTCTTTACGTCGCGCAGGGCGTAGCGCACTGCGATGTCGCGCAGCAGTATGTCTTCAAGCAGATGTTGCAGTATTTCGTCGCGTTGGTATTTCACATACTCGGGAAATCCGCCTTGATGGAGGTATTTGAGCAGGGTTTTTTCGCTGGCGACTTTCTTTTCAAAGGCCAAATACTCCCCAAACGAAAAGGGAAACAGTTCGAACGAAACATGCCGTCCGGTGAGTTTGGTGCCGAGCTCTTTGCTCAACAAGGAGGCATTGGAACCCGTTATTACCACACGATAGCCCGTGTCGAGCAAGTGCCGTATGTAGCGCTCCCAGTCTTCCACCACCTGTATTTCATCTAAAAACAGCGTTTTGCAACCCATTTCTGCCAGCAATTCATCCAGCCTGCTGTAATCGAATTTATCGAAAGGATACAGCTTAGGATCTTCAAAATTGAGGTAATAGCTGCCTTCGCCAGTAGTGCCTAATAGCTGGTGTAGCAGGGTGCTTTTGCCGCTTCGGCGCACACCGCTTATGATGAGCGCGTGGCTTTCTGGCAAAAAAAGCTTTTGATGTACGCGTCGCTCTAGTCCGTGCGACTTGGTTTGAAGCTGTGAAAGCTGCGTTTTAAGCACGTTTTTGAGGGTAGACTTGAGCATCGGTAATATTGTTTGTTACAAATGTACAAAATCGTTTGTTAATAACAGCCATTATTGTTGTTTAGAAACAAACACATTAGTTCGTTAGCGACAAACAAATCTGTTCGTTAATATCGAACAATTTTGTTCGGCGGAGACGAACAGGTAGTCGGGTGTTCACATGAAGCATTGAAATGTTCCTACCTGGATTTATGACATAAATCGGGACGCATGAGGTGCTAGCACAACCTTGGAAATAAGCCGTAGTACTCAGGAGCGAGTAAGATGAGCCTTAACCGACTACAGGCAACCCATCTTCTTTGGAGTGTGAGAGGCTTGTTACTTCAAAAAACAATCCTAAGCCTTCAAAGAACGCTTTTTATTACTTGCCATACATGGCTATGAAAGGCTACAAACAGAAAAGCAGCACCCTCGGGTACTGCTTTTTTGATGGTTAGCCGGCATCAAATGCGCTCAGGTGCCATGCCCCACTTCTCGGGCGAACGCCAGAGCGACGATAACATCAGCTCGCGCATGAAGATGAACTCCTTCGGAAGCTTGTCGTACATGCGGCCAAACAATTCGTCGTGGCTGAGGACTTCTTGCTTCCAGGTTTCGCGATCCACAAGCATGATGTTTTCAAACTGCTCGCGGCTGAAGTCGAGGCCTTCCCAGTTGATGTCTTCGTAGCGTGGCATCCAGCCAACAGGACTTTCTACAGCGCCGGTGCGGCCTTGCACGCGACCGATGATCCACTCCAACACACGGGCATTGTCGCCAAAGCCCGGCCAGAGGAAATTGCCATCGGCATCTTTGCGGAACCAGTTCACCACAAAAATGCGGGGAGGGTTGGGCAAATTGCGGCCAAACTGCAACCAGTGGTTGAAATAGTCGGCCATGTGGTAGCCACAGAAAGGCAACATGGCAAATGGGTCGCGACGCACCTTGCCCAGCTCACCAAAAGCAGCGGCGGTCATTTCAGAGCCGATGGTGCTGGCAGCGTAAACGCCAAAGTTCCAATTCACCGACTGATACACCAGCGGAACGGTAGTTGAACGGCGGCCACCAAAGATAAAGGCGCTAATAGGCACGCCAGCTGGGTTCTCCCAGTTCTCGTCGAGGCTAGGGCACTGCGATGCAGGAGCGGTGAAGCGCGCATTGGGGTGGGCTACAGGCTGACCGCTGTTGGGGTCGTGCACCTGGCCTTTCCAATTGATGATGCCCTCAGGCGCTTGTTTGCTCATGCCTTCCCACCAAACATCGCCATCGGTGGTTACACCCACGTTGGTGAAAATGGTATTGGCCTTTACCGAAGCCATGGCGTTCGGATTGGTTTTTTCGTTGGTTCCGGGAGCCACGCCAAAATAGCCGGCCTCGGGATTGATGGCGTACAAACGGCCATCTTTGCCTTTTTTGATCCATGCAATATCGTCGCCTACGGTGGTAATTTCCCAGCCCTTCATTTCTTTTGGCGGAATCAACATCGCAAAATTGGTCTTTCCGCAAGCGCTGGGGAAAGCAGCTGCCACATAGGTTTTGTCGCCTTTGGGGCTTTTCGCTCCCAAAATCAACATGTGCTCGGCCAACCAGGCCTCATCGCGGGCCATTACCGAAGCAATGCGCAAAGCGAAGCATTTCTTGCCAAGCAGGGCGTTTCCGCCATAACCTGAACCGTAGCTCACAATGCTGCGCTCTTCGGGGTAATGAACAATGTATTTGGTGGTAGGATTGCAAGGCCATTTGGCGTCTTGCTGTCCGGGTTGCAAAGGAGCTCCCACGGTGTGGAATGCCTTCACGTATTCGCCATTGGCACCCATATGGTCGAGGGCGGCCTTGCCCATACGGGTCATGATTTTCATATTGGTAACCACATATTCCGAGTCGGTAATTTCCACACCGTACTGCGAAATATCGCCACCTAGCGGACCCATGCAAAAAGGAATCACAAACATGGTGCGGCCTTTCATACAACCATCGAGCAAGGGCGCGAGGGTGGTCTTCATTTCGCTGGGGTCCATCCAGTTGTTGGTCGGGCCAGCATCCTCCATCCGGCGCGAGCAAATGTAGGTGCGGTCTTCCACGCGGGCTACGTCGCTGGGATCGGAGAAACAGGCAAAACTGTTAGGACGCTTTTCGGCATTGAGCCGGATAAAGGTTCCGGCCGCTACCAGGCGCTCACACATGAGCTGGTATTCGGCATCCGAGCCATCACACCAGTACACCTGGTCGGGTTTGGCGATGGCCACCATTTCGGCTACCCAATTTTTAAGCTCGGCGTGTTTTACGCTTGCGGAGTAGTCGGCAGGAAGTTGAAGATTGGCTGACATAGGCAGTGTTCGTTTGAAATCCGACGCTAAGGTAGCCAAAATACCACACAAAGTGGAGGCGGATATCCGTAATTAATGGGTTAAAATTTACGAGGGCCATAAAATTCACCTTGAAACAAACGTAGATATTTCGTCATTCCTAAGCGGGAAGCAACCGTCATAAACTTACACTCAGACCAATCATGCATGGCATGTGCCCAGCTTTCTGAAAAGCAAACTACCTCCACGCCTCCTTAATACCTATTTTTGCAACATCATGCAAAAAGCCCTTCTGCAGCAGGCCTGGGAACTTCTGTGCACCGCACGGGCCATGGCCGATATTTACGACGACAACCGACCCATTACCAAATACGTGCACTCTACCAGCAAGGGGCACGAGGCCATTCAAATGGCGGCCGGTTTGTTGTTGCAACCCTACGATTTCGCAAGCCTGTACTACCGCGACGAGTCGGTGCTGCTGGCCTTGGGTTTTCGTCCCTACGAACTCATGCTGCAGTTGCTGGCCAAGGCCGACGACCCCTTTTCGGGCGGCCGCACCTATTACGCCCACCCTTCGGTGAAGCGTGCAGGCATGCCCATCATTCCCCACCAAAGCAGCGCCACGGGCATGCAGGCCATTCCGGCTACCGGCATGGCGCAGGGAGTCGCTTACTTAGAAAAACAAGGTCTTCGTGAAGGTGACGAAAAACCGCTGGTACTCTGCTCGCTGGGCGATGGTTCGGTGACAGAAGGCGAAGTGGCCGAAGCTTTTCAGATGGCTGTGCTGCACCAAATGCCTATTGTGTACCTGGTGCAAGACAACGAATGGGGCATCAGCGCCACCGGCAAAGAAATGCGCGCCATGGATGCCTATGAATACGCGGCCGGTTTTAAAGGCCTTAAGCGCAAGCAGGTAGATGGTACCGATTTCTTGAAATCGTACAAGGCGCTCGACGAAGCTTTCTCCTATGTTCGCGAAAAGCGTGCGCCCATACTTTTGCACGCCACCGTCCCGCTGCTGGGCCACCACACCTCGGGGGTACGCCGCGAGTGGTACCGCACAGCCGACGACCTCGACAAACACAGTCGCAAAGATCCCTACCAAAAACTCCGCAAAACCCTACTTGACGAAGGTTTTTGGGAAGAAGAACTCAACAAAATAGAAGCAGAAATGCGGGCCAAAGTGGCTGCCGATTTTAAAGCAGCCGTAGCCGCACCTATTCCGGCTGACGAAACCCTCTTTTTACACGAATTTGCACCTACCCCCATTACCGCCGAACAAGGCGAACGCCAACCCGCCGGTCGTGAAAAAGTAGTGATGGTAGATGCAGCCTTGCATGCCGTAGAAGAAATTTTACGCAAGCACCCCGAAGCCCTGTTTTATGGTCAGGATGTGGGCCGCACCCTTGGCGGGGTTTTCCGCGAAGCCGCCACTTTGGCCGACAAATTTGGCGATGAACGTGTATTCAACACCCCCATTCAAGAAGCGTATTTGGTAGGTAGCACGGCAGGGATGTCGGCCGTGGGCACCAAACCCATTGTAGAAATTCAGTTTGCCGACTACATCTGGACCGGCGTAAACCAGCTGGTGGTGGAGCTCAGCAAAAGCTGTTACCTCAGCAACGGACAATTTCCGGTGCAAAGCCTTATCCGCGTGCCTTGTGGGGCGTATGGCGGAGGCGGACCCTACCACAGCGGATGTATTGAATCAGCTATTTTGAGTGTACGCGGCATCAAGGTGGTGTACCCCAGCAATGCAGCGGATATGAAAGGCCTGATGAAGGCGGCTTTTTACGACCCCAATCCTGTGGTGATGTTTGAGCACAAGGGCTTGTACTGGAGCAAAGTGCCCGGCACCGAAGGCGCTAAAACAGTGGAGCCCGACGAAGATTACATTGTTCCGCTGGGCAAAGGCCGCGTAGTGCAAGAAGCCATGCCGCACAAAATCGAACATGGTGAAAGCTGCGTAGTCATCACCTACGGCATGGGTGTTTATTGGGCGTTGAATGCGGCCAAACACTTCCCTGGCTCGGTAGAAATCATCGATTTGCGTACGCTCAATCCGGTAGATGAGGAGCTGTGCCGCGCTGCCGTTGAACGCCATGGCAAAGCCCTCGTGCTTACCGAAGAGCAATTGCAGAACAGCTTTGCCGAAGCACTGGCACACCGCCTTGCCAAAGCCTGCTTCCGTTACCTCGACGCACCTGTGGATGCCATGGGTGCCGAAAACTTGCCGGCCATTCCGCTCAACAATCGGCTTGAACAGGTGATGTTGCCTACCGCCGAAAAGGTGCAGGCACGCTTGGATGCGCTGTTGCACGGCTGAGGTTTTGTGTTTTGATAGGTGTTTGGTACTTTAGCAGACCATCACACGCCTATGAAAATTTTCTTTGCCTCCCTGCTTATGGCTTTGGCCACTGCAGTGCATGCCCAAAGCCCACAAGTCAGCAACCTGCTCATTAACCGGCAAATGGCCGATACCACACAGGTAAGTCTGCAGTATACCCTCAGCCATCCTGCAAGCTTGAACTGCGAAGTCTGGTTGCGCTATTCGGTAGACGGTGGCCGGACTTACAAAAACGTGCCCGGCGCATCAGGCGATGTGGGCTTTCCGGTGAGTGCTGGCAGCCGCAACATCCAATTCAATACCACCCAACTACAAGGCGTAGGTGCTTTGCCTGTGAAGTTCAGGGTAGTGGCTAGCGATAGACAAGCGGTTGACATTGCCCTGCTGGTGGCACAGGTAGATAGCAACCGATTGAAGCAGGATGTACGCGCAATTGCAGTTCCCCGCAATTACAACGCCCAAACGCAAACGCTGGCGAGGGTGAGAGACAGCATCCAAACCCGACTCGCGCAACTGAACCTCCCCACCTACCGCCATGAATTTATGTTCAACAACTTTTTGTGCGGCAATGTGGTGGCCCGGCAGTCGGGACACCTGCGCGACACCTCTGTTTGGGTCATCGATGCGCATTTCGATGGGGTAAGCAACTCGCCCGGGGCCGACGACAATGCCTCAGGCGTGGCCGGAGTACTCGAAGCGGCGCGTATTCTCAGTCAATACGAATTTGAAGAAAGCCTTCAATTCATTGGCTTTGATGTGGAAGAAGAAGGCCTGGTAGGCAGCAATCGCTATACGATCAATGCCATTCCTGCAGGCGACCGCATCAAAGGGGTATTTAATTTTGAGATGATTGGTTATTACGATACCACGGTCAACAGCCAGCAACTACCGGCAGGTTTTAATCAGCTATTTCCAGCCTTGTACAACCAAATCCAGGCAGAGGGTTTTAGGGGCGATTTTTTATCGAATGTAGGCAATGTGACTTCTTTGCCACTCACGGCCATTTTCGACTCAGCAGCTGCGCGTTATGTGCCTTCCCTAAAAGTGCGCTCGCTCAACGTACCCGGAAACGGCGCCATCGCGCCCGATTTGCGCCGCAGCGACCACGCCAGCTTTTGGGACCGCGGCTACCAGGCCCTCATGCTCACCGATGGGGCCAATTTCCGCAACAGCCGCTACCACACCCCGGCCGACACTGCGCCCACCTTGAACTACCGTTTTATGCAACAGGTAGTGCAAGCCACAGTAGCGGCAGCAGCCTCTGCTGCCAAACCCATGCGTGCTGCCAAGGCCGATATCACGTATGGTTTTGCCTTGGGAGTAGATGGACATGAGAAACATGCCGATTGCGAAATGAAATTGCTTCCCAATCCGAACAGCGGCCGTTTTGTGTTGCAAATCAGCGGTTGTGCGGTGCCTTATGGTCCGGCCAGTGTACGCGTTTTCAGCCTCGATGGCCGCCAGCATTACGAAACCTGGCTGGAGCCGGCTACCGAACATCGTTTGGAAATCGATTTGCCTCTACCAGCCGGTACCTATTTGGTGGTTACCGACAATGGACACGAGAGTTATACCCAGAAGTTGTTGGTTCGCTGATCAGAGCTTTTCGTCGTGCTGACTTAAATCGAGGCCCAGGCTTTCGTCTTCGGCATTCACCCGTAGAGGTACGAGCAAGGCTGTGATTTTAAAGAGCAACCAAGCACCGGCCAATGAAAAGGCCGCGGCAATGGCCAGTCCCTTTAAATGGGCAATAAAGGTGGCGGTTTGGCCATGCACCAAACCCACTTCGCGTGCAAAAACAGCAGTGAGTAACATGCCCACAATGCCGCCCAGGCCGTGGCAGGGAAATACATCCAGCGTATCGTCGAGGCGCGATTTGTTTTTGATGCCCACGGCCAGGTTGCTCACGATGGCAGCAAAGGCTCCAATAAAAATAGACGGACCAACATCAACAAAGCCAGCAGCCGGGGTAATGGCCACCAAACCTACCACTGCCCCAATACAAGCACCCATGGCGCTCACTTTGATGCCACGGATGGCATCGAAAAAGATCCAGGCCAGCATGGCAGCTGCCGAAGCGGTATTGGTAGTTGCAAAGGCACGCACGGCCACGGTATCGGCCGCCAGGGCTGAACCCGCGTTGAATCCAAACCAGCCAAACCACAACATGCCGGTGCCTAGTAGCACATAAGTGATGCGGGCCGGCTGGTGACCGTTTTCATCTTTGTGGCGGCGTGGACCAAGCAAGCGCGCGCCCACGAGGGCAGCAAAACCAGCCGACATATGCACCACCGTTCCTCCGGCAAAATCGAGAATGCCCATTTTGTAAAAAATCCCGTCAGGGTGCCAGGTCCAGTGGGCCAAGGGTGCATAAATGAGCAGACTAAACAGCACCATGAACACCAAATAAGCCGAAAAACGCACCCGTTCGGCCAAACTACCCGTAATAAGAGCGGGGGTGATGATGGCAAACTTCAATTGAAATAACGCAAACAGCAGCAAGGGCAAACCGGCGCCAATGCGGTTGTGCGCTTGCAAACCAACTCCTTTGAAAAAGAAGAAGGTCCGAGGGTCGCCAATCAAACCACCTATGCTATCACCAAAAGCCAAACTAAAGCCTACTACCACCCACAAAATGCTGATCACACCCAGGGCAATGAAGCTTTGCAACATGGTGCTGATCACGTTCTTTTTGCTCACCATGCCGCCGTAGAAGAACGACAAACCGGGCGTCATGAGCAGCACGAGACCCGTGGCGGTGAGCATCCAGGCCAGGTTGGCCGCATCAAAAGGGGTATCGGGGGTAGGCGTTGGGGTTTGCGCGGCGATTAGGCCACCCAATGAAATGCCTAGCAAAAGTAAAAAGGGCAATGCCCAGCGGCTGTTGGTCAGTGTTTTCATATGGCAGTTTGTTGTTCAAACTTAAATAAATGGCCTACATCCGCCAAAATATCGCAACATTAGGCCGAAAATATGCAGACATGATATATTTAGCGCCGTTCTCTTGCGGTAGTCGAAATGCCAGGCTATGAATGGGCGTGTTTTCTATTCTTTTGACTAAAGCTTTGGCTGCAAAGCACTTTGGAAAATGCCGTAGAATCACTTTCTTTGTGCCGCTGTGGATTGATTTGTATCGATTGCAACCACGTTAAAAAAAGTGCTAAAGGTCGCCTTGTTTAGGGTGTAGCGCTTTCGGTTCGGTCAAGCCCACCATTCACCCTTAATAATAGAAAACGCATGTCGTATTTTTTCACCTCTGAATCGGTTTCGGAAGGGCATCCTGACAAAGTTGCCGACCAAATTTCCGACGCCCTCCTCGATGCTTTTTTGGCGCAAGACCCCAACTCGAAAGTGGCTTGTGAAACCCTCGTAACTACCGGCCTCACCGTATTGAGCGGCGAGGTGAAAACCGATGGTTATGTGGATGTACAAAAAGTAGCCCGCGAAACCATCCGCCGCATTGGTTATACCAAGTCGGAATACATGTTCGATGCCGACAGCTGCGGTGTGATTTCTGCCATCCACGAGCAGTCGCCCGACATCAACCAAGGCGTTGAAAAGGCCAAGCCCGAAGAACAAGGTGCAGGCGACCAGGGCATGATGTTCGGTTACGCCACCAACGAAACCGACACCTATATGCCTTTGGCGCTCGAGTTGAGCCACCTCTTGCTCCGCGAATTGGCGGCCATCCGCAAAGAGGGCAAGGTGATGAAGTACCTCCGCCCCGATGCCAAAAGCCAAGTGACCATCCGCTACAGCGAAAAGCACAAGCCCGAGGCCATCGACGCCATCGTAATTTCAACCCAGCACGACGATTTTGTGAATACCGGCAATGCCAAAGCCGACCAAAAGGCCATGCAAGACCGCATTACCGCCGACATCCACAAATTCCTTTTGCCACGCATTAAAAAATTGGTGCCTGCCCGAGTTCGCAAACTGTTCACTACCGACATCAAGTTCCACATCAACCCAACCGGCAATTTCGTAATTGGCGGACCCCATGGCGATACCGGTCTTACCGGCCGCAAAATCATCGTAGACACTTATGGTGGTAAAGGCGCGCACGGTGGTGGTGCTTTTTCGGGTAAAGATCCTTCAAAGGTTGACCGTTCGGCGGCCTATGCTACCCGCCACATCGCCAAAAACCTGGTGGCTGCAGGAGTTGCCGAACAGGTATTGGTGCAGGTAGCTTATGCCATTGGTGTAGCTGAGCCAGTAGGTTTATACGTAAATACTTATGGCACTGCCAAGGTTAAGGATGGCGAAGGCCGCAAGCTGAGCGACAGCGTGATTGCCGAAAAAATCGCTGGCTTGTTCGATATGCGTCCGGGCATGCTCATCAAGCGTTTGGGCTTGTTGAACCCCATTTACAGCGAAACTGCAGCCTATGGCCACATGGGTCGCGATTCACAGAAAATCAAAAAGACCATCAGCTGGGGCAGTCGTGCTACCGACAGCAAGACCGTGGAAGTAGAGCTCTTCACTTGGGAGAAGCTCGACATGGTAGAGCCAGTGAAAAAGGCATTCGGTTTGTAAGAACCACGCCTGTTTGGAAAAAGCCGTTCTGAGAAATTGGAGCGGCTTTTGTGTTTTTAGACCTGGGATTATTCGATTTGGTTCTTGAGGGCGGAAAATTTAACACAGAGGACACGGAGGTCACGGAGAAGTTTGGCCTGATTGGCTGCACCGTTGCGCTTTATGGGCGACAAATGGCGGGTCGTTCAACGTGCTGCATTTGCCAGCTAACCGCGGTGTTTTAACGCCATCGAAATCCATTAAAATGGGGAGCAGGCTTGTTGTGGTTCTGCTCATTGAATGTTGGCCCAGATAAGCTATATGATTAATTTAAGGCCTGTAAAAAGCAAAATGGCGGTCAAATCAATGATTCGTCGGGTGCGACCCCCTCGGGGTCGGCATTACATGGTGTACTGAATTACTACCCACATTTGACCCCCTCGGGGTCAAGGGCAAACACGATTCTGTAATTCTCGTATTCTAGGAATGATTTTGTGGCTTGAACAATCGACTAGCACCCCGAAGGGGTGCCATGTGGGTAGCATTAATATTTACCGAGATCAAATCGACCCTGAAGGGGTCGTACTCCGAAGCTCAAGTGGTGACAGTTAACATTGACCAGTGAAGGCTGAAATTAATTACATTGCCCTAAACGACTTCACCCCCTCAACGATATAATTCAACGTTTCCTCATTGAGCTCGCTGTGCATGGGCAATGAAAACACGGTGCGGCAGAGTTTTTCGGTAACGGGGTAGTTGCCTTCTTGTTGGTAGGCCTTCTGTTCGTGCAAAGGAACAGGATAATAAATCATGCATGGAATGCCCTTGGCCGCTAAATGATCGCGCAGGGCTTGCCTATCCATGCCTTCGGCCAATTGCAGGGTGTATTGGTGGAAAACGTGGTTGCTGTAAGGGGCAATGCGCGGGGTAGTAAGCCAATCGGTGCTGGCAAAAGCCGCGCTGTAATAATCGGCAGCCCAACGGCGACTTTGGTTATAGCGGTCGAGATGCGGCAATTTGGCATTCAACACCACGGCTTGCAGGCTGTCGAGGCGTGAGTTTACGCCAACCTCATCGTGGTAATACTGCACGCTTTGGCCGTGGTTGGCAATCATGCGGATTTTTTGGGCCAAGGCAGCATCATTGGTGAACAGGGCACCGCCATCGCCATAACAACCCAAATTTTTGCTGGGGAAAAAGCTGGTGCAGCCAATGGTACCCATGGTGCCGGCTTTGGCTTGGCGTCCGTCGGCAAAGGTATAGGTGGCACCAATGGCCTGGGCCGTATCTTCAATGACAAACAGCTTGTGCTTGGCTGCAAGCTCCAGCAAAGGCTCCATGTGGGCGCATTGTCCGAATAAATGCACCGGCACAATGGCCTTGGTGCGTGGTGTAATGGCGGCGGCCACTTGCTCGGCATTGATGTTAAAGGTGAGCGGGTCAACATCTACCAAAACCGGCTTCAGTTTGAGCAAGGCAATCACTTCGGCAGTGGCTACATAGGTAAAGTCGGCAGTAATGACCTCATCGCCGGGCTGCAAATCGAGGGCCATCATGGCAATTTGCAAGGCATCGGTACCATTGGCACAAGGAATTACCTCGGCACCACCCAAATAGCTGCTCAAATCGTGTTGAAATTGTTTGACGGCCGGACCATTGATAAAAGCGGCCGATTGCAGCACTTCCTGTATGCCGCTATCGATAGTTTCCTTGAGTTGTGCGTATTGGGTCTTCAAATCGACCATTTGGATGGACTGCATGCCGATAATTTTTTTGCAAAGATACGCGAGGACGACCAGTGAAGGCAAAAAAAAGCCGGTGTCAATCACAGACACCGGCCTCACAATTGAATCAAAGAGAAATTACTTGTTCACTACGAAACGTACTGTTTGGCTGCTGCCATTTACTTGTACGTTCAAGAGGTAGATACCTGCATTCAAACCAGCAGTGGCAATTTCGATGCGGTGTTTGCCTTCGGCCATATTGCCCAGGCTTTCGGCAGCTACTTGCTGACCTACATAGTTCGAAATGCTGTAGCTTACTTCTGTGTTGCGCACCAATTCCAAAGGCAGTACCATGCTGTTGCCGGCATTTACAGGGTTAGGATATACATTACCCATGCGGGCTACGCGGGCATCCAAACCTTGAACACTGGTGGTGAGGGTAGCCTCAATAGAGAAGTCGATGAGGTAACCTTGGCTCAATGCTGGGCTGCCCCAGAAACGACCGTTCAAATTGTAACGACCATCTTTCAGGGTGGTCATGCTCAATCCCGATGAATCGATGTAAAATACGTTCAAGGCAGGGCTGGCAGTTTCACGGAAGGCAACCGGACGGAAATAACCCATGGTCCAAGCAGCAGCGTCAAGTGGATCGTCGCTGAAGTTCAGTTGACCAGCAGTGGTAGCCTGACCGCTCTTAAAGCGAGCGCTGGCACTTACAAAGGCGTTGGCAGGAATGCTCAAGCCGCCGGGAATTACGAAAGGCCAGTAAGGACCATCGGGACGGTTGCGAACAGTGTCTTCAATGGTGAGCAAACGGGTTACGGTTACAGCGCGTGCGCTCAAACCACCGGCAAAACCATGCTGAGGTGAAGGCACCCACAACTGACCCAAAGCAGGACGGTTTTGCAAGCTAGGGAATACCAAACGTACCCAAGGCTGGCCTGAACCATTACCGCCATTTTGAGCCGCAGTACCAAAGTTCACTTCCAAACGGAGGGTATCGGGGATGTTGCCGGTTTGACGACGGTCATAAAAACCACCCACCCAAATGGTGTCAACGCGATATACTGTGTTAAGCGGAAGTGGATTGTCGAAAATAGCATGGTAAGGGTTCAACATGCCGCCATAACCATGGAAGTTGGCCGATTGACGGGTACCGCTGAGCTTGTAGTCAACGGTACTGTCGGTATAGAAACCTATGTAGCCTACTGAACCGAAAGAAGCCGCTCCCAAAGCATTCACAATAGCATCGGTTTGACTCATCCGTGCTTTGAAAATGTTGTTAGAAGTGCGGCTACTGTACTTAATACCCTGTGGGGTATAGTTGGGGAGGTGTACAGGCGAAAATGCAGGTTCGCCCGGTTGAATGGCATACTGCGCTTGTGTTGTACCGGCCAAAGAAGCTACGGCCAAAGCAAGTAAAAGGATTTTTTTCATACTTTCCTGTTGTTTGAATCTCAAATGTAAGGATTTGACCAATTCATGCAGCCCATTGTCAATCATTTGACATTTCTTAGCCAAGGGGCGTAGATTTTGTCGCATTGGGCACAAAAAAGGGGGGCTAAGCCCCCCTTAATCCGTCTGTATGTGTTGGATTTATTTGGTAACTACGAGTTTTTGAGCAGCAACTGCACCATTGGCGCTGAGCTCAACAAAGTACATGCCTGCGTTCAGGCTGTTCAAAGCTACAACCGACTTGTGACCGCCCTCGGTCAACAGGCCTTCGTTGCTTTCAGCAACTACCCGACCAGCCAAATCACGCACACGAATAGTTACGTTAGCAGCTTCTTTCAAGCGGAAGCTTACGTTCACTTCGTTGTTCGCTGGGTTAGGGTAGAGGTGGTTAAACTTGAAAGTGCGGTTGTCGAGCTCATTCACAGAAACGGTTGAAGGAACACGGCCAAATACGGCACTAACACCCACGCCAGTACCATTGGTGAACCAACGCGAAGTTCCTGTAGTAGGAGTAGGTAAGAAAATAATGGAGCTATAAAAGGGCATGAATGCTTCATAGGTCAGATCATCGATTACACGAACATGACTAGCGCCCGCATTAGAAATCAATTCGGCAGAAACAAAATAGGCACCAGGTTGTAATACGCGGTTTTGAGCTGTGCCAAAAAGATTTGCTGGAATACGAATGTCAACCACACGTGCGTTGGTATCAGCCGCTGTCAAGGTATAAGGCTCGCTTTCGATTAAAGTAGAGAATGAAAGCGGATTGGCGTATTGGCCCGCAGCAAGTCCGTTGGTGTCACGAACAGCAACTGTAATTACAGCACCAGGAACTGATACGCCCAAATTCAATCGAATGGCAGTGATGGTGTCGGCTTGACCAAGTTCTATTAGAGATGCTAATACAACTCCATCAGCATTGTTTGTAAATGACAGAGTGCCTAACGTAGTGGCTCGGTTGATGGTGGGTGACAACACACTCATCACTGTATCAGTAACTGCTATAGGAAAAGTAGTGGTATTATCTAATGGGGTTCCGTCGGTGGAATCAGAGCTTACTGCAATAGTGATGTTATAATTACCTACCATATTCATAGCGGCAAGAGGGAATCTAGCTGAAGAAACCAAAGTATCGCGTGTGTTAGTAGCCATATTGCGTGTCGCTGAGTTGTTGTTGAACAACGCGTTGGTTCCACGCTCAACTTTTGAATTAACTTTCACATTGGGTTGACTGTTCAGACCAAAATTCTGAATTGCTCCTTCAAAAAACAAAGAGTCAGTTGCGAGCTGATTTGATGGGTAACGACCATAAAAACCAATGAAATTTTGGTTTACAGCAGCAAAGTTTTCAAGTGTAAGGTCATTGCCAGGAAGGTTGTCAACTACAACGTCGTCAATAGCCCAAAACCAGTCCCAAGCACCAATGTAATGAAAACGAACCCAAACATTGGCCTGGCCAGCAGCGACACTTGAAATATTGAAGCGTTGGTTAGTAACGTTGGTAATGGTGGTGTTTACAGGAACAATAAGGTCTGAATTATAAACAGTAGTCCAGTTAACTGAGTCGTTAGAAACTTGAACGATATGCTCTTCCAAAAAGCGACGGAAAAAATGCTGGAAACGCAATTGAACACCTACGTTGCTGGTAAGGTTGACACCCACTTTCAAAGTAAGATAGTCGTCTTGTGTGCCTGTGTCGAAAGAGTCTGAATTGATGATGGCAAACGGAGCGCCTGATTCTGAATTCAAGCTGGTAGCGAAACCCGTCAGGTTAGGCGGCATGGCGCTGGTACGGTACCATGATGAACTATTGGCACCGCCGGTACCGCGGCTTACTGTCATGCCTGTACCAGTGCTAAAGTTGAATGTCCACAACGCAGAGGTTGATTCGGGACGCACTTCATTGCGACTGGTAAATGATGTCATGTCTTCTGTACGCACTTCTTGGCGTACATTTAATGGACGGGTATTCTGCGCAAATGCACTCATACCCATGGTGCCGATAACGGCAAGGAGTAATAACTTCTTCATGTATGTGATTTAATCAAAACGCAAGTTCATAAAAAAAGCCCGTTTACCCAAATAATAACACCTTTTGGTCTATAAAAAAAGCCCGAATCCGCAAAAAACAGACTCGGGCACGTAAAAAATAGCACTAAATTCAGACTTCCATGTAGGATTCTATAGGCGGACAAACACACACCAAATTGCGGTCGCCGTAGGTGTTGTTTACCCGGCCTACCGAAGGCCAGAATTTGTTCTGCATTACATAAGGAGCTGGGAAAACAGCCTTTTCGCGGCTGTAAGGACGGTCCCACTCGCCAACAATTACTTTTGCAGTGTGGGGCGCATGCTTCAACACGTTGTTGTTGCGGTCGGCCAGGCCCATCTCCACTTCGCGGATTTCTTCGCGGATGCTCAACATGGCTTCGCAAAAACGGTCGAGCTCGGCCAAACTTTCCGATTCGGTAGGCTCAATCATCATGGTACCAGCCACGGGGAACGATACGGTTGGCGCGTGGAAACCGTAGTCCATCAAGCGCTTGGCCACGTCTTCAACTTCTACCCCGGCGCTTTGCTTGAACGGACGGAAATCGACAATCATTTCGTGGGCGCAACGGCCGTTGGCACCGGTATACAAAATAGGATACTCCTTTTGCAGGCGGGCCATGATGTAGTTGGCGTTGAGAATGGCATGCTCGGTGGCCTTGGTCAAGCCTTCGGCACCCATCATGCGGCTGTAGGTGTACGAAATGAGCAGGATGCTGGCGCTGCCCCAAGGTGCTGCCGAAACAGGCTTCATGGCGCTTTTGCTTCCAATGTTCACAATGGGATGACCGGGCAAGAAGGGCACCAGGTGCTCGGCTACACCGATGGGGCCCATGCCAGGACCGCCGCCGCCGTGCGGAATACAAAAGGTTTTGTGCAGGTTGAGGTGACAAACGTCGGCACCAATCAAACCCGGACTGGTTAAGCCTACCTGCGCGTTCATGTTGGCGCCGTCCATGTATACCTGTCCGCCATGCTGGTGGATGATGTCGCAAATTTCAATGATGCCTTCCTCAAACACCCCGTGGGTAGAAGGATAGGTGACCATGAGCGATGCCAGGTTGGCGCTGTGCTCTTCGGCACGGGCGCGCAAATCGGCGATGTCGATGTTGCCGTGCTCGTCGCATTTCACCACTACCACCTTCATGCCAGCCATTACTGCTGAAGCCGGGTTGGTGCCGTGTGCCGACGATGGAATGAGGGCGATGTTGCGGTGGTGGTCGCCGCGGCTCTGGTGGTACGCACGAATCACCATCAAACCGGCGTATTCGCCTTGGGCACCAGAATTGGGCTGGAGGCTGATGCCGGCAAATCCGGTTACTTCTTTCAAATCGGCCGTCAACTCTTCAAAAAGCTGGCGGTAGCCCTGGGTTTGCGCCAAAGGTGCAAAGGGGTGGATATTGCCAAACTCAGGCCAGGTAACGGGCACCATTTCGGTGGTAGCGTTGAGCTTCATGGTGCA
The DNA here is from genome assembly GCA_013824115.1 of Sphingobacteriaceae bacterium. Classification (GTDB taxonomy): domain Bacteria; phylum Bacteroidota; class Bacteroidia; order UBA7662; family UBA7662; genus PNNG01. The sequence goes on from PNNG01000005.1 coordinate 88,110, forward strand.
CGAACCCAAAGGAATCATGCTGTGGCACAACGAAAGGTCTTTGGCCTCCAACGATTTGATGTAGCGCAGCATCTCGTGTTCGCTGTGATAGCGGTTAAACACGGGGTGGCTCAGGACGTCGTCGCTGCGGAGGTAGTGGCCGGCAATGCCGTCGTTCAACTGCTGATCGAGCTCCGCCACATTCACCTGGCGGCCGTTGGTAATGGCGGCAAATACACTTACAATTTGGGCTACATCGGCAACCGAAGTGGTTTCGTCGACCGAGATGCCTACTTGTCCGGGTACAAAATAGTTGAGATTTAAGTGCTTGCTGTCGGCAATGTTGTGCAGCTTTTCGAGCTCCTCGGCCGAGAGTTTTACCTGCAGTGTATCGAAATATTGCTCGTTCACCTGGTTGAAGCCCAGCTCTTTCAAAGCTTTGCTCAACAGAGCGGCACGGCGGTGGATGCGACCGGCAATGGTGCGCAGTCCCTCCGGACCATGATACACCGCATACATACTGGCCATGATGGCCAACAATACCTGCGCGGTGCAGATGTTGGAAGTGGCTTTTTCGCGGCGGATGTGCTGCTCGCGGGTTTGCAAGGCCATGCGGTAAGCGGTATTGCCCTGGGCATCTACCGAAACGCCAATCAAACGGCCGGGAATTTGGCGTTTGAACTCGTCTTTGGTGGCGAAGAATGCGGCATGCGGACCGCCGTAGCCCATGGGCACGCCAAAACGCTGTGCCGAACCAATCACCACATCGGCGCCCCAGCTGCCGGGCGACTTGAGCAGCACCAGCGACATGAGGTCGGCCACTACAGCCACATAAATGCCTGCGGCTTTGGCCTGACTGCAGAAGTCGGTATAATCGCGTACACAACCATATCCGTCGGGGTACTGGAACAGCACGCCGAAGAAGTCATTGTTGTTGAAATCGTAGTTTTCGATGAGTCCGTACACCAGCTCAATGCCCAGGGGCTCGGCGCGGGTTTCGAGTACGGCCTTGGTTTGGGGGAAGCACTTCTCTGAAACGAAGAACTTATTGCCCTTGTTGGCGCCCTTCATGCTGTGGAGCATGAGCATGGCTTCGGAGGCAGCGGTAGCTTCATCCAAAAGCGAGGCGTTGGCTATTTCCATGCCCGTGAGGTCGCACACCATGGTTTGGAAATTCAGCAGGGCTTCGAGGCGGCCTTGGGCAATTTCGGCCTGGTAAGGCGTGTATTGGGTATACCAACCCGGATTTTCGAGGATGTTGCGGAGAATCACGCCGGGCACAATCACATCGTAATAGCCCAAACCGATGTAGTTTTTGTACACCTGGTTTTTGTTGGCCATGGCACGGAGGGCCTTGAGCATTTCAAACTCGTTGAGGGCTGGTGGCATTTGCATCAGTCCTTTGCGGCGGATATTGGCCGGCACGGTTTGGTCGATGAGCTCCTCGAGCGAGTCAACGCCAATGGTGCTCAACATATGGGCGAAATCGGTGGCGTGGGTGCCAATGTGGCGGGCCTGAAACTCGGCGCTGCCTGCAATTTTTGTCATGTGAAAAACCAGGTTTGAAACTAAATGCTTTTGGAGGCCCGAAGGTTTTGAAAAGCAGCACAAAAGTATGTTTTTCTGCTTTAAAATTTGGAAGGAGAATTGATTGAAAAGAGCGTCTTGCGAGATACATGGTGTTCGATAGGCGGTAGCGGTGACGGCTAGCATTGTATTTAACCGTTAGGCAAATTCCCTTCGTTCAGTGTTTGCTTCCTGGCTTTATGTCGACTTCAGGCATCCATGCTTGCATTGACTGAGTCAGAAACGCTTATTGGTTCCTAAAAAATGGGTACTTATCGCCCTAAAATCAAGCATGGCGGATGGGTGACTGCATGTGAAAATCGTGTTCTTTTGCATATGCCCAACTTCATTCGCACCCTCTTCGATGGCATGGCACAAGCCGGTACACGCGTTTTGCTCCGTTGGCCCGCAGCTGGCATGGTAACAGACTGGCGTGCCGATGTGCTTTTGTCGCTGGCCCAAGGCTTTTGCCTGCAAATAGGCCCGATGAAGTCGGTGCAAGGCCAAGTTTACATGCCTTTACAGGCCTTAACGGCGCCACGTTTGATGGCCCTATTATCGGTCATGGGTATGGGAGGAAGTGTGGTGGTGCCGCCGCCGGGCAAATGGCTTCCGCTATTGTGGCAGTGGCGCAAGCAGCCCCATTTTGGCGGAGTATTGTTGGTAGATACTTCGCCATGGGTACTGCGCTTGATGCTCAAGATGTTGGGCGTTGCTGTGTACCAGCTGAAAGCAGAAATGCTGCCGGGCAAACCCCTGCTGCCCGATTTGACACCCGCTTCCACGGCCCTCATCAGCTACAGTTCGGGCAGTACGGGCGCTCCCAAAATGCTGCAGCGCACGCATGCCCTGCTGGAGGCCCAGCACCAATGCCTCAAAAATTGCTTTCCGCCTTTTGAAGGGCAAATCGATAGCTCCTTGTTTCCCAATGTGCTGCTTCACCAGCTGGCTACGGCTACTTGCAGCCGCCTGCCTTTTGAACCAGGCACCCCTTTGGCGCAATGGCCTTTGGAAGCCGTAGCCCAAAGTTGGCAGCGGGGCGAGACAAATACCTTTACGGGCAATCCTTACTTTTTTAGGGAAATGTTGGCCCAGCAACGTGGGCCGTTCCCCGCCATGCAAGCCTGTGGCATTGGAGGGGCTCCGGTGGATGAAGATTTGCTGGCGGCCGTTCAACAGCTTTTTCCAAACGCCCAGCTCTATGTGATTTATGGAGCTACCGAGGCCGAACCCATGGCGCTGCGGCATTACAGCAGCCCAGCAAACAAACGCCTGGGCTATGGTGTAGGCAAGCCGGTGGAGCTTCTGGAGGGCATGGAGATTCGCCAACCACAAATGATTCGCGCTGGGGAGCAGTGGGTGCAGGCAGGTGAAATTTTTGTGCGGGGCAAACATGTATTGGCTTCCGCCGATGGCTGGCATGGCACGGGCGATTTTGGCTATTTTTTGGAAGGACAACTCTACCTCAGTGCTAGGCGCGGAAATACCGAAGTTTGTGCAGGTTACCAGCATTATATGGTAGAACATGTACTGCGGTCGGAAACAGGCATTGTCCAGCTGGCCGTGCTCAGCCGCAGCACGGGCATAGCGGTATTTTACAGTGGTGAAGCCAGTGAAAAACAGGTTGAAGGGCTCGTTAAACAGCATTTTCCTGAAATTCAGGCAATGCGCATAAAGCGACAAAAAGCAATTCCCCTCGACCAAAGGCACCGAAGCAAGGTGTTGTATCATAAATTGCAGTATGGAAACTGAGTTTCGCTACCTCTCTTTCGATCAAATTCGCTACTCCATGGTTTGGGAGGGACAAAGCAGTTTGTTAGCTGCCCTCGAGCCCCAGCCTGGCGATGAGCTCTTGGTGATTTGCTCGGGTGGCTGCAATGTGCTTAATACCCTGCTGAGCGAGGCCGATAAGGTGTGGGCGGTGGATCTCAACCCCTTGCAAATTCGCCTACTCAACCTCAAATGCAGGGTCATAGAGCGTTTTCCCTATGAGGTTTTCAGCGGTTTGATGGGTTTTGACGGGGAAGCAGGCATAGCCACTGCTGCCCGCCAGGTTTTGGCCGATTTACCCACCGAGGACCAATCCTTTTGGGAACCGCTTTTTGAACAATACCCCCAGGGATTGCTCTTAGCCGGCAGGCTCGAAGCCTACATTTGCCAGTTTTATACCCGCTTGGCACCGCATCAACAAGCCTTGATGGATGCCCTTTTTGCCGCCACGAGCCTCACCGAACAAAATGCGGTGTTTGAGGAGCTGCAGCAAACCACCTTTGAGGCCACGTTCATCGACTATTTCAGCAGGCAGCAGTTGAGCAAGGGCCGCGACGAAAGACTTTTCAAGTACACCCGCGACCCCGGTGGAGAGCGTTTTTACGAGCGTTTGTGCCGTTACTTGCAGCAGCACCTGTTGGGCGAAAGCTACATCTCACGCTTCTTTTTTTACGGTCCGGCCGGCATGCCCATGCACCTCCGACCCTCGTGCTACCAAGCGCAAAACCACCAGCGGCTGCGAAGCCAGTTGCACCGCTTGCACCGCCACAATGGCGAAGCCATCGATTTTCTGAACAGCGAAGCAGGCAGTCGGGTGACCAAAGCCAGTTTGTCGAACATTTTTGAGTATACCAGTCCCGAAATTTTCGCCCAAACCGTTCACCAGCTGCTGCAGCGCCCGCAATTGCGCTTCGTTTATTGGAATTTATTGAACAACCAAGGCGAAGACTTGCTGCATTTGCCCAGTTACCAGGAAGCAAAATCGGCAGCATTGAGTGCCCGAGAAGACTGTTTTTACTTTGATGCCTTGCATGTTTTTGAAACCCAAACGCCATGAAAGACCATCCTTTTTTACAAGCCGCGCATGTAAACCGCCTTTTGCAAAGCAGATACGGGGCAGATGCCACCGTCTGCCAGCTGCGGGCCTACCCCATCGACAACAGTGCCAGCATTTTGGTGACGCTCACCTCCCAGCAAACCGACAGTGTAATGGGGCATTTTGGATTGGAATTATCTTGGCAAGCCCAAGGCCAACTGCACACAGCGCCATTGGTACTCAAGGTAAAGCCACACGGGCGCGAAATTGCCGATATGCTGGCAGGTTTGGCCCAGCTGAGCGATGCCGCCTTGGGTGCTGCCTACGCACCCCACAGCCACAATACAGGCTTTTACCAAACCCATGTGCGCGAAATTGAGGTTTACAAGCACTTGCCCCATGCCATTCAGCCCCAGATTGCGGGCTATTTGCTCGAGCCCGAAACCGATACCTACCAGCTGCTGATGCAAGACCTAACGGGCTTTGCGCAGCTCAACTCGGTGATGGCGGTACATAGCTGGACGAACAGCCAAATAGAACGCGCCCTGAGCGATTTGGCCGCTTGGCACGCCTTTGCCCGCAACCAACTCCAACCGCTTTCAGCTGCCGCCTGGGCCGATACCGACCATCCGCATTATTGGCAGCAGGAAGCCCCCTTGTGGCAGGTGCTGCTCGATAAAGGGGCAGCGCGTTTTGCCGACTGCTATGCCCCGCAACTGCCAGAAGTATTGGCTGCGGGCTTGAAACAAATAGAGGCACTGCAAGCCCGTTTTAACGAAATGCCCAAAACACTCATACACAACGACGCCAATCCGCGCAACAGCTGTTTCCGTGCCGATGGCAGTTTTTGTTTGTACGACTGGGAGCTCAGTTGTAGACATGTACCTGTTTACGATGTCATAGAGCTGCTTTCCTTTGTACTCGAACCCGACCGCTACCCCCTCATCGGGCATTTTTTGCAGCATTACCGCCGGCAGTTGTGTAGGTTGTGGGCGGTGTGGGAAGCAGACGAGTTGTGGCAAAATGCCTTGGAACTCGCCTGGTATGCGTTCGGCTGGCACCGCTTGGGCATGTACACGATGGCACATGCCGTGGCACCTTATCCTTTTTTGCCGAGGGTATGGCAGGCTTACGGCGCTTTGGGCAAACACATCAAGCTGCTAGACTAGCGGTGAAAGGCCTGTGCCCATGCCTGCGAAACCCAAATGATAGCCATGATGATCGCTGCGATTTTTTCGGGCAGGGCCTGCCCTAAAAGCGGGTCAATTACCCTAAATTTAGCCATATGAAACGCATGCGTTTGGGAGCCTATTTGCAAGAGCGTTTTCCGCCGGTGAATATGATGCTGTTTGCCATTTTGTTTATGGCGGTGTACAGTGTGGCCATTCAACAATTTTCGGCCAGCTTTACCCTCCTGGGCGGCATGTTGGCCACCATCAGCTTCTTTTTCAGGCTGCGGGTGATGGACGAAATCAAGGATTATGCACAAGATGCGGTGAATCATCCGCAGCGGGTGCTACAATCGGGCGGCATCAGTTTGCGGTTTTTGATGGGCTTTTCAGCCGTGTTGAGCCTTTCCGAAATCGGCTGGTCGTACCTCCGAGGCGGCTGGTGTCTGACCTTTTGGTTGATAGCGGTAGGCTACGCCTTTTTGATGCGTTACGAATTTTTTGTGGGTGCTTGGTTGCGCAAACGTTTGGTATTGTATGCCTTCAGCCACATGCTCATTATGCCGCTGGTAATTGCCTGGCTGTGGTTTGCTTGGCAGTCGGCATTTTCGCCTGTGCTGCTATTGCTCATGCTGCTGAGTTTGTTGGGTGGCTTTGTGTTTGAGCTCGCACGAAAAACCCATGCCGCCACTGCCGAACGCCCGGGCATCGACACTTATAGTTCGCTTTTAGGCAGCAAAAGGGCAGTAATGCTCATTTTGACAGTATTGTTTGCGGGTTTGGCTGCGCAATTAGGGTTGTTTGTTGCGCTCCATTTGCCTTTTTGGGCCTATGGAGTGGCGACTGCTTGTGCCCTTTGGGTGACTTTCACTTATCGGCAAGCACTTCAATCCAACGAAGAAAAGCATTTCCGCAAGGCCGAATTGGCCAGTTCGGTATATATGTTGGCAAGTTACCTGGTACTGATTGTAGGATGTTTGGCTTGATTCAAAAACAACAATTGGGTGGCAAAGCGCGTGGATTGCGGCAACTGCGCGATGCAGGTTGCAGGGTACCGCCCTTCGTAACCCTTCCGGCGAATTGGTTCACTCCTTGGCTCGAAAACGATTACAGCCTGCGCCCGGGCTGGGAAAACAGCAGCAATTTGGCTTTGTTGCCCGGCATGCTGGCCGCCGTGGGCATCAACGAAGCCGTGCTGGCCGTACGCTCGTCGGCTTTGGGTGAAGACGGACAAGAACACGCCCATCCGGGCATGCTCGATAGTGTGTTGGCCGTTGAGCCCACACAGTTGCATGCAGCCATTGCCCAAGTGGTGAAAAGCGCCAACAGCGAACGGGTGCAAGCTTACCGGCGCGAGAAGGGCTTATCAGGCCGACTGCTGCCCGCCGTGATGGTGCAGCAATGGCTCCAGGCCGACCTGAGCGGCGTGGTTTTTAGCACTAATCCACTTTATCCGCACGAAATGCTCATTCATACGGTCAGCGGGGCCGGCGAAGCTTTGGTGCAGGGACAAAAAGAACCTGCCGAATACGCCTTTGACAAAGCCAGCGGAAAGTGCTACTGGCAGCAGCTGCCTACAGACGAAACCTACCTTGATGCGGCGCTGCTGCAAGAACTTTTCGACACAGCCAAAAAACTTGAGCGCCAAATGGGCATGCCACTCGACCTAGAGTTTTGTGTGGTTCATGGCGAAATATTCTGGCTGCAAATGCGACCCATCACCACCCCACCCGTGAGCCAGTTGGTGCTCGACAATGCCAACATCCAGGAAAGTTATTGCGGACCCACCTCTGAGCTCGGTTTCAGCTTTGCCCGTCGCGCCTATGCTACAGTGTATACCCAAACCATGCGGGCGCTCGGCTTGCCCGAGAGTAAGGTGCAAGCGCAAAAAGAAGTAGTGAACAACCTGCTTTACCACCACCAGGGCCGGGTGTACTACAACATCAACCATTGGTACCGGGGTTTGCAATTGTTACCGTCGTTCAAGCAAAACAAGGCCGATATGGAGCGCATGATGGGGCTCGAAAGTCCGGTTGCCCTGGTAAACGACCGCCGCCTGCCCTGGTACCAGCTGCCTGGACGCTTGCCGGCTCTGTTGCTCAACCTGGGTCGGTTGCTTTGGGCTTTCAAACGACTTCCGTCGGCAACACAGCAATTCAACAAGCATTTTGATGCGGTTTTTACATCATTTTATGCCGCCCAACCTGCGCAATTTTCGGAAACCGACTGTCACAACTGGTTTCAAAAGCTCAACAGCGAACTGCTGCATCGCTGGGAGGTGCCCATTGTGAACGATTTTTATGTGATGATGCAAAACGGTGGTGCCCACCGCCGCCTACAAGCCAAGGGCATTGCCGAACCCGAGGCTTGGCTCCGTGAGCGCCTGCATCAACAAGCGGCCCTGCCCTCGTTGGCGCCTTTGCATGGGTTGCAAGCATTGGCCCAAGTAGCCCGCCAACAACCCGATTTGTTGGCGCTCTTGCTGGAAGAAAAGGAGCTCGATTTCAACGCATTGGCACAGCGTTTTTCGCACTTTCATGCCCAGTTGCAGGCATTCATCCACCAATTTGGCGACCGGGTGATGGGCGAGCTCAAGCTCGAAAGCCATACCATGCGCACCCATCCTTCCCTGGCCATCGGCTATTTGCGGCCGCTATTGCAGCGCGAAGCCACCCAAAGCAGCAAGCAGGCCGATGTGCCGATGGAAAAATGGCTCGATCCGCTGCGTGCAGGCATTTTCAGGCGCGAAGCCTTGCGCCTGCAACGCACCCGTTTGTTTGGCATGTACCGGAGTTTGTTCAGGCGCATGGGCGAATTGCTGGCTGCCAAAGGCACTTTGCCCGAAGCGGAGGCTATTTTTTATTGGCAATTGGAAGAGTTGGAAGCTTATTGGGAACAAGGCGCTGTGGTTACAACCGAAACGCTTCAGCTGCGCCAAAAGCAGCATGCCGAATGGGTCCAATCGGAACCGCCGGGACGGGTGTATTTACCGGGCCGACAAGCCAGTTCCCATGTGCAGCCAACGGGTGATTTTTGGCAGGGACAAGCCGCCGTGGCCGGTACGGTAGAAGGCGAAGTGGTGTGCATTGCGGGTCAGGGCGACCTCAAAGACCTGCGCGGCAAAATTCTTTGCGCTTTGCGCACCGATCCGGGTTGGACGCCCCTTTTCCCCGGCTGCCGCGGTGTAATCATCGAACGCGGTTCAAGCCTGTCGCACTCGGTGATCGTGCTGCGCGAGCTGGGCATTCCCACCATCATCAATGTGCGGGGCATTTCGGCCAGCCTACGCGATGGCGACCGGGTGCAGCTCGACGGCCAGGCCGGAACCCTTCAACGTCTATGACAATGATGGTACAAGACATCGAGCGGCAGCTGCCACCAGCCTTTTTCGATTGGGTGCCAGCACTCTACCAGCAGCTGCCCTATCAACCCGAAGAAAGTCCCGAAAAAGTACACGCACTTTTAGCCCTGCAGCACGGCCAAACCCGCATGCGGATGTTCCTCTTACCCGGCAAAGCCCGCTTGCTGGGCATGGTTAGGCCCGGCAGTAAAACCGCCCTTTTTGGTTTTTGGGAAGGCGAAAATGATTTGGAAAGTCATGCCCAGCTGTTTGTCGCCTTCGAACAATGGGCGCTCGAACAAGGCTGCGAACAGGTAGAAGGCCCCAAAAACTTCAATACCTTTCATGCCTACCGCTTGCGCACCAGCGAACCATCGTGGCAGCAGTTCAACCGAGAGCCTGTGAATCCGCCCTATTACCCAGTCTTGTTGCAAGCTTTGGGTTTTGAGGTGCTCCATCATTTCGAAAGCCGCAAAATCAGCACATCGGTAGTGCCCGAGGTGTATGGCAGCAAGCAACAGTTGGTCGACAGTGTGAAGGACCTGCCTTTTGCTTTCATTCCACTCAATGCCCAAAGCTGGCAAACCCACGCAGCTGCCATTTACGAACTTGTGGGCGAAATATTTGGCCAAAATCCGGGTTACCAGGCCATTTCGCGGGCCGAATTTGAGTTGCTTTACAATGCCGAATATGCCGCCATGTTGTGTCGGCACAGCTCGGTGCTCTTGGCCGAACGCAGCAGCGGCCGCCTGGTAGCCATCAGCCTGTGTCACCCCAATTACAGTCCCCTGAAATTATCGGAGCCAGCCGTCTTCGAAAAACACTACCCCTTGCTCAAGCACCGCACCTTGCTGGCCAAAACCCAAGGCGTGCACCCCCATTACCGACAACAGGGCCTCATGAATTACCTCGGCGCTTACGGCATGCTCAGCTTTAGGCAATTTTACGACGACATCATTTTTTGCCTCATGCGGCACGACAACCCCTCGCTGCGCTTCACCGATCCCTTTCCGTATGAAAGGGCCGCGTATGCGGTGTATGGGAAGGGGTTGGGATAGTGCGAATTTGCTCGCCACCACTTTCCCATTAGTCATCAAAGAGAAAAGCGTTTTGGAAATATGTATCTAATTAGGTACATTTGATTTCGCGTTTCATATGCCTAAAATCGACGAAATACAAGGCATCACCATTCACCTGTACAGCGGCGACCATCGGCCACCACACATACATGTGAAGTACAACGAATTTGAGGTCTTGTTAAAAATTGAAGATGGCGAGGTGTACGCCGGAAGCTTGCCGATTAAGCAAATGAAACTTGCGAATGAATGGCTTCATGAGCATTCAACATGGGCACTAAACGTGTTTTTCGAACTTAACCCCGAACTGCAATGAGTCAAACCAAAAGAATACCCCGCATTTTGAAAGTGAATCACATAAAAGGAATGGCCATCTCCGTGGTTTTTAACAATGGCGAATCGCGGAGCATTCAATTTGAAGCGCTGCTCAATAGCCTTTCGCTCAATGCATCCAATCCGGGCCACGTACTTGTACAGCCCAATAAGTTGAAAGAAGTAGAACTGGGGGAAGGAACCTTACGCTGGCCAAACATTGTGACAACTATCACGGGTAAAAACGGGCAAAAACTGTCGTATCCGTTTGAAATTGGAGCAGATGTATTGTTTCAATTTAGTACACCCGACCCGCTCCCCACTGCAACACGCATTGGGCGCAAGGTAAGAGAGGCTCGGAAAAAAGCCGGCTTAAGCCAAGAAGAGCTAGCCAAGGTGAGCGGCACCAGCCGTTCGTACATCTCACGGCTTGAAAACGACCATGCCGATATTGAATTAGGTACACTCCGAAAGATTGTAGAAACGGGTTTGGGTAAAAAGTTGGCGATAGATATTGCGGATTAAGTTATAGGTCCGCAACGGAGGCCGAAAATTAGCAACTCACTAAACGCTGCTTCAATTACGCCTTCTACCCTTACGCATCCCCCCCAATCTCACTCCCCTCTCCCTGCAACTCCTTTAATTGCGGCAGCTCGTGCAAGCCATTGATGCCGAAATACTCCATAAAAAAGTCGGAAGTAGCGTATAATGTGGGGCGGCCCGGACCGTCGCTTTTGCCTTTGATGGCGATGAGGTTTTTTTCGAGCAGGCGCTGGATGCTGTAATCGCAGCTCACGCCGCGGATGGCTTCTAATTCGGCCTTGGTTACGGGCTGTTTGTAGGCAATGATGCTGAGGGTTTCGAGCGCGGCGGTGGAGAGACGCTTTTTGGAGCGCTCGGACAGGGCCAGGCTCAGCAAATCGTGGAAATCGGGTTTGGTGTAAAAAGCGTAGCCGCCACCTGCCATGCGCAGTTCAAAAGCGCGGTTTTGGCCAGCGATGTCGGCCATGAGTAACTGCATCAACTCAGCCACATCGCCTTCCTCCAAAGTGGTTTGATGAAACAAACCCAGCAGGCGGGTGAGTTCGGCCAGCGGAAGGGGCTTGTCGGCAGCAAAAACCAAGGCTTCGGCCTGGGCTTTGAGGAGCGAACGGTCGGGCTGATTTTCCATGAGATGTGGGCAAATCTATGTAATTTTTGCTTGCAGCTGCACATTCAAGCACGCACATTTGGCTGCATAGCCATGGATTGACGATCATCATCTCTGCGATCTCCGCTGGAAATGCGCAGCATACCCCAGCCAAAGGCTCCGGCGGCCACTGAGCGAAGTCGAAGTGCGGGGCCCGCCGAAGCTGTTAGTAGCACTGAATATAAGGGCCGCTAGGGAGCACATTGGCTGAATTACACGAAAACAGTTATAAGAAACGACCAAAAACCTCCGCCCCTCTGCGGTTTTAACCTGGCGTTTGCCTTGCGGATGCGCCGCGAAGCTCGTATTTTAGCCGTATTCTATCCACTCACACACCCCAAAAAACCATGTCAACCAACCGACTTATGATGGGACTTGCCCTTGGCAGCAGCCTGCTGTTTGGACCTCACGCACAAGCTCAGCAAACCGAAACAACTAAAATGGAGTTCAAAGTACTGGCAGACGAATTTGCCGACATTCAGGTGCTTCGGTATCAGATTCCCGGCTTCGATTTGCTAACGCTCCAACAGAAGGAACTGCTCTATTATCTGAGCGAAGCCGCAGCCGCCGGTCGAGATATCATCTGGGACCAGAATTACAAATACAACCTCCTCGTGCGCAAAACCCTCGAAGGCATTGTAGCCAACTACGAAGGCGAGCGCTCTGGTGCCAATTGGGATGCCTTCATGGAATACGCCAAGCGCGTTTGGTTCAGCAATGGCATCCACCACCACTACAGCATGCGAAAGCTCCAACCTGGTTTCGATGCTAGATACTTTGCCACACTAGTCAACGGTTCACCCAAAGGAAACTTCCCCCGAATCGCAGGAAAGATAAAAAACAACAAACAGCTGCTGGCCTTCCTCAACCCGATTTTGTTCGACCCCAATGTGGCTGCCAAGCGCGTCAACCAGGATGCCGGTGTAGACCTCATCACCACCTCCGCCAACAACTTCTACGAGGGCGTAACCCAAGCTGAGGTGGAGGCCTTTTATGCCAAGCAGAAGGTGAAAGACGACCCTACCCCCATTTGGTACGGCCTCAACTCCAAAGTGGTGAAAGAAAACGGCAAGCTGGTTGAAAAGACCTGGAAAGCGGGCGGCATGTACGGCGCAGCCATCGATAAGATTGTATATTGGCTCGAAAAAGCCGTTAGCGTTGCCGAAAACGACAAGCAAAAAACAGCCCTCGAACTGCTCGTGAAATACTACAAAAGCGGCGATTTGCGCGATTGGGATGCCTACAACATCGCCTGGGTGGCCGATACCGAATCGATGATCGACGTGGTGAACGGCTTCATTGAAGTATATGGCGATCCCCTCGGGATGAAGGCCTCCTACGAATCGGTGGTATCGGTGCGCGACATGGTGGCTACCCGCCGCATCAAAGCCATTGGCGATGAAGCGCAGTGGTTCGAAGACAATTCGCCCATCTTGCCCGAACACAAAAAGAAGGAGGTAAAGGGCATTTCAGCCAAAGTAATCACGGTGGTGCAGGAATCGGGCGATGCCGCGCCGGCTACCCCCATCGGCATCAACCTGCCCAATGCCGACTGGATCCGCAAAGACCACGGCTCCAAATCGGTTTCGTTAGGCAACATTGTGTATGCCTACAACGAGGTGGCCAGCAAAGGCAGCGCCATCGAAGAATTTGCCTGGGACCAAACCCAAATCGACCGCTCACGTCAGTACGGCGCATTGGCTGGCGACCTGCACACCGATTTGCACGAGGTAATTGGCCACGCCAGCGGTCAGCTTAACCCCGGCATTGGCACCCCTAAAGAAACCCTCAAGCAATATGCTTCAACGCTTGAAGAAGCCCGCGCCGATTTGGTGGCACTCTATTTCATACTCGACCCTAAAATGGTGGAGCTGGGCGTGATGCCCTCGCTCGAAGTGGGCAAAGCCGAATATGATGGTTACATCCGCAACGGTTTGATGTTACAACTCCGCCGTTTGGAAGAAGGCGACAACCTCGAAGAATCGCATATGCGCAACCGACAGCTCAATGCCGGCTGGGCCTATGAAAAGGGTTTGGCCAATAAAGTCATCGAAAAGAAGGTGCGCGATGGCAAGACCTATTTTGTGATCAACGATTATGAAGCCTTGCGCGAGCTTTTCGGGCAGTTGCTCCGCGAAATCCAACGCATCAAAAGCGAAGGCGATTTTGCTGCAGGTGCTGCCTTGGTTGAAAATTACGGGGTGAAAGTAGACCAAGCTTTGCTGAAGGAAGTGAAGGCGCGCTATGCCAAAATTGGCTCAAAACCCTATTCAGGCTTCATCCAGCCCAAATTGGTGCCGGTTTACGAAGGCGAAAAGTTGGTGGATGTAAAAGTGGAATACCCCGATAATTTCACTGAACAAATGCTCGAATTCGGCAAGAAAAACGCGCATTTGCCGGTGGTGAATTGAGCCAAAGGCATGCATGAAAAAAGGCTGGTAGAAATACCGGCCTTTTTTGTGAAGCTACATGTTGCGTATTCACAATAAAAAAAGCCGTTTAGCGAACTAAACGGCTTGGGTGCCGAAGGCCGGACTCGAACCGGCATGTCTTGCGACACACGCCCCTGAAACGTGCGTGTCTACCAATTTCACCACTTCGGCGGCGGTCAAAAAAACCGGCAATTGCCGGCTCATTGGGTGGGGCAAAGATAGGGGCTTTTCACACCTGTACAACCGGCTGCCCGATTTTTTAGCGGTGTGCCTTTTAACCACATTTGTGTAGCTTAGCAACATAAACACCAACGCATGCCTCCTGGATTTGTAGACGAATCGGCACTGGTGCTGGCACTACAGCAACGCAAAGAAGAGGTGATGGCCACCTTGTACGACCGCTATGCTGCTGCTATGTACGGGGTGATTAAAAAGGTGGTGACCGACGAAGCCATAGCCGAAGATCTCCTGCAAGAGGCCTTTGTAAAGGTTTGGAAAGCCGGTGCGCAGTACGATGCCAGCAAAGGACGCCTGTTCACTTGGTTGATCAATGTGGCACGGAATACCGCCATCGACTACCTGCGGTCGAAAAGACACAAAGAGTCAATCCAAACCGACGAACTCGACGTATATAGTCCTGTTACCGAGCGGGTAACCACGGCTGTTGACCACATAGGATTAAAAGACGTTTTAGCCACGCTCAAGCCCGAGCAGCAAGAAGTGCTCGATTTATTGTACTTCAATGGCCTCACCCAGGAGCAGGCTGCCGAGGAACTGGGCATTCCCTTAGGCACGGTTAAAACCCGTGCCCGAACGGCCATTCAAGTATTGAGAAAAATATTAATCGACAAAAAACCGTGACTCCCGAAGCCTACATATCCTCCGGCATCCTTGAGCTGTACGTGATGGGTTCGCTTGAATCCGAAGAAATGGCTGAAGTGGAAGCAATGGCACAACGCCACCCTGAGGTGCTTGCTGCCATCAACGACATACGCGACACCCTGGGCGAATTTGGTGCCCTGCATGCCCAAAGTCCTCCACCCGCCTTGCGCAGCAAGGTGCTCGAAAGTATTGCCGCCGTGGCCGCCGAAGAACTGCCAGTGGTACCCATGATCAGCAAAGCCGAAATCAGCGTGAAATACGCCCGCGTGGCCATTGCCGCCAGTATTGCGCTCTTTTTGCTGAGTGCCTTAACAGCCGTGAATTTTTACTTGCGCTGGCAAGAAGCCGCTACTTTGGCCAACAGCCTCTTGGCAGAAAAAACGCAGCTGGCTGCCGAACGCGATGTGCTGCAAGCCCGCGCCAGCGAAAGCAGCGAGCTGCTGGCCCTCATTGCCCAGCCCGATTTCCGCCTGGTAAACCTCAAAGGCACCGAAAAACACCCCGAAGCCTCGGCATTGGTGGCCTGGAACCCCGGCAGCGCCGAAGTATACCTGTGGGTGAACGACTTGCCGCAACCAGCTGCCGATGAGCAGTACCAACTCTGGGCCATTGTAGATGGTCAGCCACAAGATGCCGGCGTATTCGACCTGGGCCAGGGCAGCCTCAAGATGAAGGATTTTGGTAAGGCCCAGGCCTTTGCCATCACCCTCGAACGCAAAGGCGGCAGTCCAACCCCCAATTTAGAGCAGTTGCATGTGATTGGGACGTTGTAAGCTTTTAAGCGGAATAGACATGAAAGACGGTGCTGCAAAAGTGTTTTCAGCAAAGCAATTGGAATGGCTAAGGTCAGCCATTCAAGCAGGGATTGACAGTGGGATAGACGAAACCTTCGATCCCATCAAGCACCTTGCGTTTCTAAAGCAGCAAGCCTCGAAAAAGAAAAAACAACGGTAATACAACCCGATTTGCCGATTGCCCTAAACAACCCATGCCCCGCCCGCCCAAAAACGCCTCGCCCCTCGACCGCCTGCGGCACTACTGCGCCTACCAGGAACGCTGCCACAGCGAGGTAAAGGCCAAATTGCGCGATTGGGAAGTGCCCTGGCAAGAACACGATGAACTGGTGGCTACCCTCGTGGCCGAAAATTACCTCAACGAACTGCGCTACGCCAAACTCTACGCCCGCAGCAAAATGCGGCAAAAGCAGTGGGGCGTGCAAAAAATCAAGCAGGGACTCAAAGCCAAACAGGTTTCAGACTACTGCATCCGCGAGGCCCTCAAAGAGCTAGTGGCCGACGAATACAACGATGCCCTCCAAAAAGCGGCCACCCGCAAATGGGAAGCGCTAAAAACCGAAACGCCATTGGTGCGCAAGCACAAACTGGTGCGTTACCTGCTAAGCAAAGGCTACGAAAGCGAAGCGGTGTGGGCGCTGGTGAACCGCTTGGCGGGGGAGTGATTGGAGGTTGGCCGGTCCCTGCGTTCCCTGCGTTACCTGAGCGCAGTCGAAGGGAGAAGCCGAAGGGAGGAGCCGAAGGGAGGAGTCGAAGGGCGGCTTTCTGCTAATCGCTGACCGCTGTTGAGCTGACGGCTGACCGCTGTAGGCAAATCGCAGTACAACTGACCGCTGTTCAGCCACCTAGCCCCAACTCAAAAAATAATATAGGTTGGTGCGGTTTCGTGTGTTTTCTTTGTTAACTTGCTACAGCTAAGAAAATTTCGCCTTTCATTCCGAGTGGGGAGAATAGGCGGAAGTTTTTGGTGGGTATGAACACGAATCGGTCATTTTATTGACTAATGTGCAACTATTCAACATACTGGACATTAAGACTAAAAAATAAACAACATGAACGACATAATTTGCCCTAATTGCAAGAAAGCATTTAAAGTAGATGAAGCAGGATTTGCTGACATTTTAAAACAAGTTAGAGACCATCAATTTGAAGAAGAATTGCTTAGCCGATTGGCACTTGCTGAAAAAGAAAAGGAAAGTGCCGTAAAACTTGCGGAAGCAAATCTTAGAAACTCTTTACAGGAACAACTTGCAAAGAAAGACAAAGAATTAACTGAACTAAAAGCACAAAAAGACGCAGAACTTTCCCAAAAACTAACTCAAAAGGAATCGGAATTACTTCAACTTAAAGCGAAACTTGAAAACATAGAAGTTGAGAAAAAACTTGCTGTTACCGAAGCCACTCAAAAAGTTGAAAAGGAAAGAGACGAGTTAGCAAACGCTATAAAACTTAAAGACACCGAAAAAGAACTTCTTGGAAAATCGCTAAGCGAAAAATATTTGGCTGAATTAAAGGAGAAAGATGCAATCATAAAACACAAGGACGAAGAAATTGCATTAAGAAAAGATATGAAGTTGAAACTATCAACCAAAATGATAGGTGAAACGCTTGAACAACATTGCGAAACTGAATTTAATAAACTTCGTGCAACGGCTTTTCAAAGAGCATATTTTGAAAAGGACAACGATTCCAAATCTGGAAGCAAAGGCGATTTTATTTATCGAGAAACTGACGAAGCAGGAAATGAAATCATTTCAATAATGTTTGAAATGAAAAACGAAGGGGATGAAACTGCAACAAAAAAGAGAAACGAAGACTTTCTAAAAGAACTCGACAAAGATAGAACAGAGAAAAAATGTGAATACGCTGTACTTGTTTCGCTTTTAGAAGCTGATAGCGAATATTATAATTCAGGGATTGTTGATGTATCGCATAAATTCAGCAAAATGTATGTAGTCCGTCCGCAGTTTTTCATCCCTATAATTACATTGCTTCGAAACGCAGCTATGAACTCCTTGCAATACAAAGCAGAACTCGCATTAGTAAAAAATCAAAATATAGATATTACAAATTTTGAAGAGAAGGTAAATAACTTCAAAGAAGGTTTTGCAAGAAACTACGAATTGGCAAGTCGAAAGTTCAAGACAGCAATTGAAGAAATAGACAAAACCATAGACCACTTACAAAAGACAAAAGATGCTTTGCTCTCATCTGACAACAATCTTCGCCTTGCCAATCAAAAAGCCGAAGACTTAACCATTAAAAAGTTAACTCACGGTAATCCCACAATGAAAGCCAAATTTGACGAACTAAAATAATTCATTCAAGTCATGCAAGAACAATCTAATCTCTTAATACATAAGCAAACACTGCCCTTTTTAAATATCTCATTATATCTGAACGACATCAAGCCGATTCAGTCTTTGGTAATTGAAAATACTTCCGATACTGATTCTGCTCCGCTTAAAATAAAGATAACGGCTGACCTTGCTTGTATAGAGATATTTGATTTCAATGTTTCGCTTGTTCCTGCCAAGAAAGAAGTAAAAATTCCACTTGAGAATTTGAAAGTAAATCGTGATTTTTTAAATAAACTTTCAGAAACCGAAAAAGCAAATATTACTATTGAGATTATAGAAAATGAAAAGGTATTAATCAAAGAAGAAATTGCGATTAATGTTCATCCGTTGGAGCATTTTGGTGGATTACAGATTCTACCTGAACTAATTGCTGCTTACATTACACCGAATCACCCATACATATACCATATCAAGCGAAAAGCAATTGAAATCCTTGAAAGGCAAGGTTTGAAAACGGCTTTTGAGGGCTATCAAAGCAACGACCAAGAACGGGTTTTACAAATCATGTCAGCAATTTATTCAGCTATACAAAGCGAAGAAATTGTTTACAGTTCATTGCCTCCTGGATATGAAGAAACAGGACAAAGGTTACGCTTATTAAACACTATTCAGCAAGAAAAATTTGGCAATTGCATTGACATAAGTTTATTGTTTGCTGCGTGTTTAGAAGCCGTTGACCTTAATCCAATTTTAATTATTGTTCGCGGTCATGCTTTTGTAGGATGTTGGCTACAAGACGACAAATTTCCCGAAGTAATTAATGACGATAAAACAGCCATTACAAAACGTCTTTCTAAGGGCATCCGTGAAATGGCAGCCGTTGAAGCAACAAGCGTTTGCAAAGGCAATAACATCAAGTTCAGTGATGCACTTAATGCAGGTGAGGCACAATTGGTTCAGAAAGAAGAATTTTTGCTTTCAGTAGATATAAAACGTGCAAGAACACTTCGTATTCGCCCACTGCCTTTGCTGACAAACTCAACTGGAGCGCAGTTGGATATAGAAGCATTAAAAGAGACTGAAACGGCTGCAATGGAAAAGCAGTTTGAAATTGGAACCATTTATCAAGATGAGTTACTCCAAGGAAAACAGTCAAAAACGAAACAAAAAATATGGGAGCGTAAACTGTTAGACTTATCGCTTCGCAATAACTTATTAAATCTTCATATCACCCGAAATATGCTCCAATTGGTTGATATTGATATCAGTCATTTGGAAGACACCCTGTCTGACGGCAAAAGTTTTTCAATTATGCCTAATCCGAATGCCGAGGTTTTAAGGAAGTATAATGTATTTACTCAACCGCTTCATCATTCATCACCCTTATATCAATTAGCAAATGACGAACTAAAACACAATCGTTTACTAACACATTATCATCAACAAGACTTAGACAACATACTCGTATATATACATAAGAATGCAAAACAAGCCATTGAAGAAAACGGCTCAAGCACTTTATATTTAGCGGTTGGACTTCTGAAATGGTTCGATAGAAAAACTCCTGAACAACCGAGATATGCACCTATTCTATTAGTGCCAGTTGAAATTAGTCGCAGGTCAGTTAATAGCAAGTTTACATTAAAGAGTCGTGAAGAAGAAACCATGATAAACATTACATTGGTTGAATTTCTTCGTCAAGAATATGAACTCAACTTAAGTGCTTTAGAGCAACTTCCAACGGATGATAAGGGTGTTGATGTTGCTAAAGTAATGGGTATTCTTCGCAGGGCTGTAATGCAATTGAAAGGATGGGATGTTGAAGAACAACTTGTATTAGGCAATTTCTCTTTTAGCAAACTTATTCTTTGGAAAGACATTGTTGCTCACCAAGAAGATTTGCTAAAAAGCGACATGGTGCGAAGTTTGGTTGATGGAAAATTAGTGCTTAGTGAAAATCATGAACCACATTCAGCCAGCGAATTTGACAGCATCGCTTCTCAGTCGGTAGTGTTGCCAATTCCTACAGATGTATCACAAATGGAAGCTGTGCTTGCTGCACAAAAAGGACAAAGTTTTATTTTACATGGTCCTCCCGGAACAGGAAAATCACAAACAATAACGAACATCATTGCAGACGCTTTGTATCGTGGTAAAAGAGTTTTGTTTGTTGCTGCTAAAAAAGCTGCATTAGATGTTGTGCATAGACGATTGGAGCAAATCGGACTTGCTCCATTTACATTAGAATTACACTCCAACAAGTCAAAAAAATCAGATGCATTAGAACAGTTAGCAAAATCAATTGAAACGGCAAAACTTGCAAGAACAGCCGACTTTCAACAAGAAGCCCAACGTTTAGATGCTGCTAAAAAAGCTATCAGCGACTATGTGAATGTTTTACATAAAAAGCAACCTACAGGCTGGAGTTTATATGACAACATAACAGCCTTAGAAAACTATCAGGAATACAACTTTCCTAAGAACTTTATACCCGAATCAGTTCTTCAAAATTTAAACGCATCACTTTTGCAACAATGGACGGATTGGCTTCCTCAATACCATTCTATTGCTGCTTTAATAGTGCATCCGTCAGAAAATCCTTTAGTCGCTCTTAATTTATCGCTGTATTCCCCTACGTTAAACGATGAAATATTATTACAAACCCAAAAACTATTAAGACAATTGCCTAATTTGCAAGGCAACTCTGAAAGTTTAGCTAAATCAATACACTTTCCTTTTTCAATTAAAGCAAAATCTGAATGGGAACATTTTGTGCATATTGTTTCCACACTTCAACAACTCCCAGACATACCATTAGAACTTATTCGTTATTTGGCAGACAAGGAGAATTATAGCATTTATGAAGAATGGAGTAAGACGTATATCCAATATCAGAAAGTTTTAAGCAGCATTTTACAGAGTTATAATCGCAACATCTTAAACACAGATGTTTCGGCAATTGAAATACAATGGAAACAAGCTCAGCAAAGTTGGTTCTTACCCAAATGGTTACAAACAAGAAAAGTAAAAAAGGAGTTGTCTGTTTTTAGAAATGCTCCATTTAATAATGACAGCGAAGTTGAGCAACTCTTTTCCTTCAACAATGAGTTACAAGAAGTTAAAAGGCTTTTACAACTAAGTCGTTTTGCTCCTGTGCAACAGGCGTTGAAAAATTTGTTTAAAGACGAACAGACGGATTTAACTGATATAGGGAACAAAGCTGCATTAGTTCAACAGATTAGCACACTGACAAATTTATGGGAACGGAACGCACTCGTTAAATGGGTTCAGATTTTACAAGAGAAAAACTTGCACTATTCAGATGAGATAAAAACAAACAACTCATCTGTAATTACTGCTTTTATTGAAATTTCAACCGCATTCATCGAACAAAGAAAAAGCTATGAAACACTAACAGGTATTCATTTTCAACAGACAGAAAATTGGAATTCTGAAACCATTACGCAGTTACAAAATATACAAACGAATTTACCACACCTAAAGAACTGGATGAACTATGTGCAACTACATAAACAAGGCGAATCTATGCGGTTGCAATGGCTTATAAGTGCTTATGAAAACAAAATCTGTAGCATTGAGAAGTTAGCAGATTATTTTCATTACACCGTTCATACTTCTGTTGCTCAAAGAATTATTTCACAACATGAGGCACTAAGTTTGTTTAATGTTGGTTTGCTTGAAAGTAAAATTGAACAGTATAAAAAGATTGCAAAAGACTTTCAATATCTCACTATACAGGAGTTGCGTGTAAAATTGGCTGCCCAGTTGCCAAACACAACAACCGAAGCAATGCAAAGTTCTGAAATTGGCATACTGCAACGTGCTATTAAAAACAGAGGACGAGGTTTAAGCATTAGGAAACTATTTGACCAAATTCCAACCTTGCTACCACGCATAGCACCTTGTATGCTTATGAGTCCCATTTCGGTTGCACAGTATTTTGATGTAAGCAAGAAGCATTTTGATATTTTGATTTTTGATGAGGCATCCCAATTACCGACTTGCGAAGCAGTAAGTGCCTTAGCAAGAGCGAAACAAGCGGTAATTGTTGGAGACCCAAAACAAATGCCCCCTACATCATTTTTCAGCACTATTAAGTTAGATGAGGAAAATATGGATGTTGAAGATTTAGAAAGCATATTGGATGATTGCTTGTCCTTGTCTGTTCCTTCAAAATACTTATTGCGACACTATCGTAGCAAACACGAAAGTTTAATTGCTTTCAGCAATGTAAATTATTACGAAAACAAGCTGCTCACATTCCCATCATCAGATGATTTAAACCGTAAGGTAAAATACCATCAAGTAAAAGGCTTTTACGACAAGGGGAAAACACGAACAAACAAGTTTGAGGCTGATGAAATTGTAGAATTTGTAAAGTCGCACTACAACAATCCACAAAAAAGAAAACTGAGTTTAGGCGTAGTTACATTCAGTCAGACACAACAAAATTTGATTGAAGATAAATTGCAGAAACTTTTTATGTCCGACCCGAAGTTAGAGGAATATGCAAACCAAAGTGATGAACCTTTATTCATCAAAAACTTAGAGAATGTTCAAGGCGATGAACGTGATGTTATTCTTTTTTCAGTTTGTTATGCTCCTGATGAAGAAGGTAAAATGAGCATGAATTTTGGGCCTTTAAATCGGGATGGTGGTTGGCGAAGATTAAATGTAGCTGTTACACGTGCCCGTTACGAAATGCACATTTACGCTACACTTCATGCCGACCAAATAGATTTAAGTCGCACATCGGCAGAGGGTGTAGCTGGATTAAAAGCATTTTTGCATTTTGCCGAAAAAGGTCATTTGAGTGTTCGCCCCGAAGATGTTCAAGAAGCCATGAGCAAACAGCATTTGTCCGCAACTATAAGCAAAAAATTACAGGGGAAAGGGTTTGATGTTAAATGCAATATTGGAACTTCAGGCTTTAAAGTAGACATTGGCATTGTTCACCCCGACAAACCACAACAATATATTTTGGGCATTTTAATTGACGGTCATTACTATTTCAATGCACAAACAACCAATGACAGAGAAATGGTAATGCCTTCTGTGTTAAAAGCATTAGGTTGGAACGTTCACCGTATTTGGACAATGGATTGGTTTGAAAATTCAGACAAGATTATTAATACAATAATTGAAAAGGTAAAGCATCTCCAAACACAGCCGGATATTAAGGAAGAGATAGTTTCTGAACCGGTTGTTGAACCTGTGTTTGAACCCATAAAAGCCATTCCTGATGAAGTTCTAAGTAACAACAATGCAAGCAGACAAAAACCTTATGAAGCTGCTTCTTTAACTTCGATTTCTTCTGCAAGCAGTGAAACTATTTTTGAGTTTCAAAACCGTAACACTATTAAGCAACAATTACAAACTTTAATAGACACAGAAGCGCCTATCAGTAAAAGTTTGCTGTATAAAAAGGTATTGCAGGCATGGAACACAAGTCGTGCAGGAGCAAGATTAGACAAACATTTAGAAGGAATAATCAAAGAAATGAATGTGGTTGAATCTACTCATCATCAACCCTTTTATTGGGGCAACAACACTACATTAGACTACTACCGTAGCAATGACATTGAAAAACGTAATATGGAAGACATTGCTCCGGAAGAAGTCATTGTAGCTTTAGTGGAAGTAGTAACAAACAATTTTAGTATAGAAGAAGATGAACTCCTTCGCTACTTAGCAAGAACTTTCGGTTTTGCCAAGCTGGGCAAACAGATTGACACTTTACTTCGTTACACCATTGACATAGCCGTAAAACAAGGGAAAGTGAAAAGAGAAAGCAATAGAATTAAATTAGTTGACAAATGATCAATCACACCGGACTAAAGGAAAGATAAACGGCTTTTAACATCTGTTTGACGAAATGGTGGCTGACGTGTTTCTATTACAGTGTAGTGCTTAATCAAGGTGCAGATTCCTGTTTGAACTTTTGTGATAAAAGAGCGCCACTACGCAAAGCTGAAAACTGTCTAAAAACCTCTTCACTTATTTAGTGTCTGTTGTCGTTTATTTCGTTCGTTTTCCGTGTTTCGAATCATGGAAATTGCTCACCGGTGAAGAGCGCCAGAAGATTCCTTTTTTGTGGGATTAATGGAGGAGGTCATGGAGGCTGACAATGAAGTGCGACACATATATGCCCTTGGGTAGGCCCTGCCGGTGCGACTAAAATTTACCACCGCCGTTAACCTTCGCCAGATCATCCACCTATTGCCCCGAAACGTGCTCCAAGCTTAGCTAAAAGGGCTTGGCCACATTTTTCGCTTTGTAAACGCATTGCTACACGCATCAGGCTTCAATCTGCTGAAGCTGTCCCAAGCAGGACAATCGTTCGAATAATTTTCGTGCTACGCTTACAACCCGCCGAAATGCGTTATATTGGGGGATGAAACGGGGGTTTTGAGACAAACTGAGGTTATGTGCAACCCAAAGTCAAAATATGAACAAAGAATTTCAGGTTAAGGCTTTATTCCTTGCAACCAATAGAAAAAGGAACATTACGATTAGCGCCAAAGACGAATCTGATGTCAAGGAAAAATTGCACACAATGGGATATATAGAGCCCTTTGAAATTCAAGAATTGCCACCGGAACCACCGACAGAAGCACAATTGAACTATGCGAACAATTTGAAAATTCAAGTTCCATCTGATGCAACTAAGGAAGATTTAAGTGCTCTAATTCAAAAAAGCTTAGACCATGACTCTGACCCAAATCCTGACCTTATTGAATTTGCAAATGAAATGGGACTGCATTTCTCAAAATTTATAGGTAAGAAATCTCTTTACAGTTTCATTTTTCACAATTTAGAGCTAAAAGACAAAATAGCCTTCTTCGTCTTTTCAATTTATAGATGGTTATCTGATGATCGAAAAGGTAATCTCTCAAAACATCAACATAAAGAGGTGTTTTACGAGTTTGCGAATCAGCAATTGTCAAATAATCAATTCTTGAAGTCAATGACAAAATACTCAGGCTCAGAACTTAGATTTTTTGGATTGATCAAATTTGATGATGGTGGTGAATCTTATGGGGGTAGTGAGAACACAATTGCCTATAAAACATGTGCTGAATTCTTAAATCATAAATTTGGCGTCAAGAAATCAAAAACTATCACGCTCAAATCAAATGGCTCAAACCAACTAGGAAAGATGCTAAAACCTGATGAAGTCAAATCAGGATGTTTAAGTGGAACAGCAATACTCGTCGTCATAATTGTAAGTTCCATAATCATTCTGGGACAACTGATAGCTTGACCTTGATTGAAGTGGGAAGCACATAATACGCGTTTGGCTGCAATGGGGGCTTAATCGCCAAACTGAAACCTTTTCATACTTTAGTACATCGTACTGGCGATCAAGTGAGGTGCTCCTAATCTCCCACTGCGCCAAGCGCGAGAAAGTTCTGCACAAGGCTGACAAACACTGTCTAGGAATTCTGCTTACTACGTCAAAACAAAAATCCGTATTATTGAGTAGTACTTAGCAAAAAGTAAGGTGAGACAACGAATTTACATAGACACATCCGTATTCGGCGGTTACTTTGACGAAGAATTCAAAGAACATACAATCCCGCTATTTGATAGAATTAGGGCAGGTGAGTTTATTGTTTTATACTCAACGGTCACTCAAGACGAAATCGAAAATGCACCTGAAAAAGTAAAAGAACTTGTTAAAAGCTTTAGAGCAGATCAAACAGAGTTTTTAGATACAAGTGACGAATCGTTAGACCTGGCGGCAGAATACATTACCGAGAAAGTTGTTGGAGAAACAAGCTTTGCTGATTGTCTGCATATAGCTTTAGCTACAATAAACCGAGCCGACTTTTTAGTCAGTTGGAACTTCAAGCATATAGTAAACATTGAAAGAATAAGAGGTTACAACGCTATAAACATTAAAAACGGCTACAAACAATTAGAAATTCGTTCACCTCGAGAATTTGAAAGATATGAAGACGACTGAAAAAACTTTTGACGCTGTTGAATTTATGCGACAGCAAAGAGACAAAATGAGCGAAAAGTTATCGAAAATGACAAAAGAAGAAATTTTGGAATACTTTAAGAATCGCAAGAAACAGATGACTATCAAGCCCTGTGCATAATCGAGTAGACGGCCCAATTGACTGTCGTCAGTTGGGAGCGCTCCATCAAGCGCAGCGTATCACGAAGACTTTTGAAAATAAGCACAGCTGAGTACACCACTGTATCCCGCACGTGCGGGAGTTCACGTATACAGCGGTTCATTAAACCATGGGCAAATCTTGAGGTAGTATTCCTCCATGCTTTCGTAACCGCGTTTGGCCAGCTTTCAGAGGCATTTTTCTTAACTCATTTAAGACTTACAACCGCAGTAATGACGGGCATACAAGCCTTCCCCACGGGCCTTGTTGCCCAATAACCACAACCTATGAAATATACCCTTCTCCTCTTAATGATGTTTGTATACCCCATTTCCGACGGCAAAGTGATCTATAAATTTTCAGCTCAATCTAACACCAAAGCATGGCGCATTGTGAATGATGGCGTTATGGGAGGCATATCGAGCAGTGCGTTGACGTTAACTCCAGATGGGCACGGCAAATTTGCAGGGCATGTTTCGTTGGCCAATTACGGGGGTTTTGCCTCGGTACAGTTAAACACCAGGGTGGAATTGCCTTCCAAAAAGTCGGTTATTGTTTTGCGCGTTAAAGGAGACGGCAAAAATTATGAATTTCGTTTAAAGGGCCAGCTTGGCCAGGCAGAGTCGTACGTGCATGCATTCGGAACCTCGGGAGCATGGGAAGAAATCAAATTGGAAATAGGAGACTTTTACCCGCAGTTTCGGGGACGCAAATTGAACAGCCCAAATTTCAACTTTTCGAATATGGAGCAAATGAGTTTTTTAATTGCCAACAAGCGAGAGGAAGACTTTGAGTTGTTGATAGATTGGATTCGGTTGGAGTAATGCTCAGATGGGTTGGCCAGGAAGCCGTCCAACGCCCTCGGCTATGGATGGTGCCTTTTTCAAAAGCAGCTTTCTGTTCATCCGCTTCTTAGCATTAAGCCGAAGGCTTGGCTCAGCGCCCTTCATTAGATGCCGACAGCATCGTCGGTACCGGACGAGCTGCATTCGCAGCGCAGTCCAAAAGGCTCCGCCGGTCACTGAGCATAGCCGAAGTGCGCGGCCAGCCACTGCTTCTAGCAGCACTGATTTGAAAGGCTAATACAAGCTACTCGGCTAATATATACTGGTAATCAACCAGAAAAACCCAAATCCTCTGCGCCTCTGCGGTGAAAAAACTACGCCGCTCTAGTGGCACTTGCAATGCTGCGGATAAGCAGCTTTAAAGCCTTCCGCTTTTCCGTGTCACCATCGTATCATTACGTATCATAGCGTATCATTTTTTGCATGGCTTTTCGTATCATTCTCGTATATTTGCGCATCATAGCGTATCAAAATGAAGGAAAGCGTATACCATTTTCAGCTGCAAATCGATTGGAGGCTGATCAACCTCATCAGCGAAATCGATCGTTTTGATGCCCATTGGACGGCCATGGAGCGCAAAGAAGGGCAAAGCCTCAAAGAGCTGAAAAGCATGGCCACCGTGCGGAGTGTGGGTGCTTCGAACCGCATTGAAGGCAACCGCATGAGCAACGAAGAGGTAGATGTATTGCTGCAGCAATTAGATTTAACCAAACTCACCGACCGCGATGCGCAGGAAGTGGTTGGTTACTTTGAGGTGATGGATTTAATTTCGGAGTCTTACCCAAACATTGCCATCACCGAAAGCCAATTGAAGGGCCTGCACCACCGCTTATTGAAGTACAGCGATAAAGACCAATGGCACAAGGGCGATTACAAACAACACAACAACGCTGTTGAAGCCTCGTTTGCCGACGGAAGCAAGCAAATCATCTTTCAAACCACCGAAGCCGGCTTTGCTACCCACGATGCCATGCGTGCCTTGTTCCATTGGTACCAAGCCGAAACCGAGGTGCATGCCTTGATCAAAATAGCCGCCTTTGTGTATGAATTTTTGAGCATTCACCCATTCCAAGATGGAAACGGCCGATTGAGTAGGCTGATGTCTACCCTGCTCTTGCTACAAACCGGCTACAAGTGGATTGAATACGTAAGCTTTGAGCACGAAATAGAGCACCGAAAAAACGAATATTACCAGGTTTTGAGAAGTTGCCAGGCACAACGCCCCCATGAAGACCTGAGCAGCTGGATACATTTTTTCTTGCATTGTTTGAGGAACATCCAACAGCAGTTGCTCCAAAAACTGCATCAAAGCGGTATCGAAACCCAACTTTCGCCCAAAGAAAAAGCCATCTACTTCCTCATTCAAAGCCGTCCGAACATACAATCGGGCGAAATGGCCGAGAAGCTCAACATGCCTTTGCCTACTGTAAAACGCCTCTTGGCCGACTTAAGCAGCAAAGGCTTGATTGAAAAACAAGGCATAGGGCGTGGCGTGAGTTATGTGGTGAAGTGACCCTGCTCGAGAATAAGCAAAAGCCTTTGAAAGCATACGGCAGGGGAACCTTATTGAACTGCAAAGGGGTATCAAGCAGCCTCCATTTGCGTATCACCATCGTATCATAGCGTATCATACCGTATCATTTTTCCCTGCCCAGCGCGCTACCAAGGCCAACAAAGCCGCGCGACTGGGGTAGGCTTCTAACAACGAGCGCCCTTTTTGGTCGCCGGCCGATTTGCTGAGCTTGCGGCCATCGGGGGTGGTGAGCAAGGGGTGGTGCTCAAAGCGGATTTGGGTGAAGGCCGTTAAACCCAGGCAATGCGCCAAATACAGCTGAATTAAAGTGCTTTCGTAGAGATCTTGCCCGCGCACCACGTGGGTGGTTTCGTACAACACATCATCGGCCACGCAAGCCAATTGGTAAGCCGGCCAGCGGAGGTCGTTTTCGGCCTTGCGCAATACCACCGGGTCGCCCAGCAAGCCAGCCAAGCGGATGGTTTGGGCATTGCCGTGTAAGTCGAGCAGCTGCACGGCGGCATCTTCAGCAATACGCAAGCGCCAAGGCAGGTTGGAATCATCGAGTGAATGCTGTTTGGCGCGGCAAGTGCCGGGATACTGTGCGTGTCCGGCCAGCTGCGAGCGGCTACAACTGCAGGCATACACCAAGCCGGCATCGCGCAATTGTTGCAGGTAGGTTTGGTAGAGCGGCATCCGCAATTCCTGCCGGAAGTGGGCTAAAAAATCGGCGGCATCCGCTGGGCCCTCCTCCCAATGGATTTCCAAGGTGCGCAAAACCGCAAAAATATCTTCCAAATAAGCCTGTCGGAACCGACTGCGGTCGAGGTCGTCGATGCGCAAACGCAAACGCCAGCCGTGCTTCCGGGCCAGTTGTGCTGTATGCAAAAAGGCGTAAAGATTGCCCACATGCAAAAAGCCGCTGGGCGTGGGGGCAATGCGGGTTTTGCTGAGCTTCCCCACCAAAACTCAATAAGTGCTTTTCACAAACTTGCGCACCACGGTTTGATCGGCCGATTGCAAACGCAACCAATACATGCCAACAGGCAGTTGGGTCACCGGCAGGCTGAAAATCAAACCCGGACGGTCCCAACTTTCCAACAACCGCCCGCTGCCATCGAGCAATTCTAAATACTGTATAGGCACTGCCGATTCGATGTACACTTCGCTGTTGGCCGGATTGGGGTACACCTGCACAAAACCCTTGCGTGTACCCGTTTCGGCTACCTGAATCCTTACGGTTACGGGTTGCGAGCGGTTAGACCCTTGCTGCAGTCGGTAGCTGAACGCATCGGTACCGCTGAAATCGACTTGCGGATGGTATGAAAAACTGCCATCGGCAAGGAGGAAAAGCCTGCCAAATCGAGGCAATCTATCTACTTGAACCGTCACCATGCCCGGTTCGGGTCGAAGGTCATTGGCCAACAGCCCTTGATTGGGGCCCACCTCTAACGATTCGTTCATGGCCACCGCATAAGTGTCGGTGCGTGGCGCCAAAATGCCCGGGTACAACGGCAGGCGTTCTTGCATGATGGCGTACGACTGTTTCTGGAAAGGCACTACGTCGAGCACATTGGTCCAGGTTGGCCACAAATAGCGGGTGGGCGTTACTTGCAGCTGCTGTCGGTACAAGCTGCTTACTTTGATGCCATCGGTAATGGTGTCGTTGCCCCCCGCGCGGCGGTGCAGCACTTTGTGGGCATCGGGGGCTACCACATTCAAGAGGGTCCAAGGCAGGCGGATGCGGAGGTCTTGTCCGTCTTTTTGCACCGCATGATCGCTCATCAAAGGCGCCAAGGGCTCACGCATGCGCAGGTGGCCAATGTATTGGATCTCGGCCTCGCCCGTATTGTTGCGCCAACGCACGGTTTTCCAGGGCGCGCCAGTACTCGGAATGCTCCTGAACAGCTGTTGCGGACCGGCCACGTTGTGCCAAATGCCGTAGGTATCGTAGGCTTCGTTCACCAGTAAATCGGCCCGGGCATTGGTAATGCGCAGTACAAATTCGGCACCGTGCGACAGGGTATCGCCCGTGGGCAAGCGGCGTTCACCCAAGGCATCGGCGTAGGTATCGAGGGCCAGCCAGAGGGTGTCGTTGTTGCGGAACGAGCTGCCCAGGCGCAATTGCAGCTGCAAAAAGGTGGGGTCGCCCACTATATCGATTTTCTCAACGGCATTGCCTGCACCGAAATTGGTCCAATTTTGCGGCACACTGTTGGGCCGGCGGTAGCCAATGAGGCCAAAATTTTGCTCAGCAGAGGTGATGTTGTGCCAAATGATGCGGCTATCGGCAATGTAATCGGTGGGGTCGTTGATCCAGGTGCGTTTGAACCACTCGTCCATCCATGCGAAATGCAATCCCCCGGCGCAACCGGTTTCGAGGATGTTTTCGAACAAACGCAGGTTGAGTTTGCCTTGGTCGAGTTCATTTAAGCCCCCATGGTGCATGCCGCTTTGGGCAAAATGCGCAATGCCCCAACTGCTGGGCACGCCATATTCGGCAATCACCAGGGGCAGGTTGGGGTAGTGCGATTTGAGGTCGCGCAGGTAACCGAGGTAAGAGTTTTGTCCGTAAGCATCGTAAGCCGACTGGTAAGCCGGGTCTTTGCTCATGAAATCGGGATAGTAGGGATAGGCGTGATAGCTCACAAAAAGTCCGGCCGGGGCCTGCGACACATCCACCCTACTCAAATCGATTTGTGCCGAATCTTCGAGGCTGTTCACTTCGCTGGGGTGCCTGATGGGGTCGAGGGTAGGCCAGCTCGAACAACTGATGGGCCTTTGGGTGCCAAAGTTGTTCATTTCGTACTGCAGCAGGAAGTCCATTTGCGCCGTTACCCAGGTTTCGGCGGGCGCTGCGCCGCGCAGACTAAGGTAGGTGCCCTCGTATACCGTATCGGCAGGGAAGGAAGCGTTGGTGTTCAGCACTTCCTCGGGATAAATCTCACGGCCGATGATATAGCCGATATTCCAGGCACTCACATCGGTGGTAAAGGTGCCATGGGCTTTGCCTACCCGTGGCGCTATAAAGCGGTTGCCATGCACAGCACCTACATTTTCCTGTATTTCTTGCCTAAAAAAGGGCGTGAGGCTGTAAAGTTTGTGGTCGTAGTTCGGGATTTCTTCTTCGAGCCAAACGCCTTGGAAAAAGAGCAGGGGTTTGTTTGGATTGGCGCGGTTAAAGCTGTCGAGCGTTTGGTAAAATACCGGAAAGTGGAGGGTGTACAAGCGGATGCAGTTGAAACCTGCGGCCTGTATTTCGGTGAACCAGCGGCTGTAGTCGGCAGCCGTAGCCCGCAATTCACCCGGAAAAGTGCCCGGAACGGCTATGCCCAAATTGGTGCCTTTCACGGTGAAGGGCACGTATTTTTCGCCATCCCACACGGTAAGGTGCGAGGCATTGGTGCTGTAAGGAAAGCGTTGGGCGGGTTGACTGGCGCTGGAAGCCTGCGGACAGGTGAGCAGCACAACGGCAAACAGGATGAAGCGACTAAGCATAATTCAAATTTGCGGCATTTTTTGTTTCAAACCTGAGATGCAAAGAGAAAATTCGAGGAAAAGGTATAATAACTCGACCTGATGCGCAATGTACCCACAAAAGCTGCTCTCTTTTAACCGCGGAGATGAAGGAGTTTTTTGTGGCTCACTTTAAGCTACACTGCTGGAGGCCAGGCTGTCGTTCCGAACCTAGCTTACTTTCAGTGCAGCTAGAAACGCCTGCCATGGCATGAGTTAGCGGAGCCTTTCGCCGGGATGCTTCGCATTACCGGCGGAGCACGCAGAGAAAAAGCCATCGGCGGCTGTTTTTATACAAGTAGTTGCAGCTGAATTTAGAACATTTTGGATTTTAAATTTAGACGAGCCTAAATTAAAAATAAGACTGCTATATTTGTGGCGTGAAAACGTGCTTTTTCTTTTTGTTTTGGCTGTTGGCGTTCGAAACGCAAGCTCAAATCGTTATTCAAGGGCGCTTAACCGATGGCAAACAGCCATTGGCCGGGGCACACATCCGCGCCTTGCAGGACGATGCAGGAAGCATCAGTGCCAGCGATGGCAGCTTCTCTATCACCACCGAACGGCTGCCAGTGCGGTTGCGCATCAGCTATTTGGGTTTTCAAAGCCTCGACACGCTCGTAGAAACCAACCACCTTCACTATCAGTTGGTGCTAAAAGCCGATAAGCTTGGCTTATCGCAGGTAGTGGTAAGTGCCAGCAGGGTAGAAACCGATCGCCGCGAGGCCACTGTTGCCGTGCAAGTGCTTCCAGCTGCCCAAATGCGGCAATTGCAGGCCCCAGCCCTTACCGAAGGCTTGCCCTTTGGTGCCGGTATCCGTACCGAAAATAATTGCCAGAGCTGCGGCTTTACTTCGGTGCGACTGAACGGCTTGCCCGGCGCCTACACCCAATTGCTGCTCGATGGAAGGCCGGTTTTCAGTGCCCTGAACGGGGTATACGGCCTCGACCAATTGCCTACAGCCATGATTGGCCGTTTGGAAGTGGTACGCGGCGGTGGCTCGGTGCTCTACGGCGGCAATGCCATTGCGGGCACCGTAAACCTCATCACCCGCGAACCGGTGGCCAATGGTTTTAGTTTGTGGCAACAAAACGGACTCATCGGCGGCCGCAGTCTCGAAAGCAACACCCAGTTTCACCTCGATTTGGTGAGCGACGACCTCCGCTCAGGCGTAACCATTTACGGTACCCGGCGTTTTCGCGAGTGGTACGACCACAATGCCGACCAAATAAGCGACCTCACCCTGCTCAACGGGGGCAATGTGGGCGCCAACGGCTTCCACCGCTTCAGCAAAAGGCTTCACTGGAAAGGACATGTGTATGGCATGCAGGAATTCCGCCGCGGAGGCAGCGATTTCGATCTCTTGCCCCACCAATCGGCCATAGCCGAACAGCTCGAACACCGCGTTTTTGGTTTCCGCAACGAGCTGAGTTGGTACAGCGCCGATTACCGCCACCGCCTGCAAGTGTACAACGCCAGTCAGTTTACCCGCCGCAACAGCTATTACGGCGGAGGAGGAAGGGTGCTGGCACCGGGCGACAGCCTCACCGACGACGATTTGCTGGCCCTCAACGCCTATGGCGAGGCCAACGACCGCTCGCTGGTGAGCGGTGTGAATTGGCAGTGGAACCCCAGCGACCGGCTCCAATTGGTGAGCGGCCTTGAGCATTGGCACAACCGCATTACCGATGCCATGCCCGGTTACCGCCGCCTGCTCGACCAGGAATACCGCGTTTGGGGCAGCTTTGTGCAAGCCGAATACCGGTTGAATAAGCGTTTGAAGTTGTTGGGTGGCTTGCGTTTCGACCAGGTGCGCCTGCAGGGCCGTTACGATTTGGCCAACGATGTGGTGCTGCAAGACCGCGTTTTCCCCTTGTTGTTGCCCCGCACCAGCTTGCTTTTCAGCGTCGATGACCACAATCGCCTCCGCCTGAACTGGGCCCAAGGCTACCGCGCACCGCAAGCCTTCGACGAAGATTTGCACATTGCCCTGGTGGGTGGCTCGGCCCGCTTTGTGCGCCTGGGCGACGATTTGGTGCCCGAGCGCTCCAACAGCCTCTCGCTGGCTTATGAAAATGACCATCCATTTGGAAGAACCCAACAGCGGTTCGGTTTCGAAGCCTTTTACACCCGCCTGCAAAATCCCTTTTTGCT
This sequence comes from Sphingobacteriaceae bacterium, assembly GCA_013824115.1. Taxonomy (GTDB): domain Bacteria; phylum Bacteroidota; class Bacteroidia; order UBA7662; family UBA7662; genus PNNG01. The sequence goes on from PNNG01000005.1 coordinate 122,128, forward strand.
GCTCGATGCCGAAGTGCTGCCCGGCGGAACCCAGGTCATCAACAAGCGCAACGGCAGTGGGGCCACGGTTTTTGGCATGAACCTCACCCAGCAACTGGCATTCGATGGGGGCGCTACCCTCGAGATGGGCTTTACCGCACAACAAGCCCTGCTGAGCGAAGCCGAAGTGCTGTGGCAGAGCGCCAATGGCGATACCATCACTACCACCAACCGCATGCTCCGTACCCCCGATGTTTATGGTTATGCCACTTACCGCCAACCGCTGGGCCAAGGCTGGACCCTGCAAAGCAGCCTGCTTTATACCGGCCGCATGTGGGTACCCCATGTGTTGGATGCCGAAACAGCCTATACCGAGCTCAAGCGTACCCCCCATTTTGTGGATGCCGGGCTTTTCGTAGAAAGGAACTGGGTGCTTACCAAACGCATGCGCCTCGAAAGCAGCTTAGGCGTGCAAAACCTGTTCAACAGCTTCCAGCGCGATTTGGATGTGGGTCCCGCTCGCGATGCGGCCTATGTATACGGACCGCTGCGCCCCAGAACCCTGCTGCTGAGTTTGCGCTGGGTGTATTGATGTGCGCTTTACTTATGTGACTTCGGTTACAAACGGATAGAAGGTGGCGACTACCTTTGTTCGTCTAACCTGTTTGTATGAAGCACATTGGCGCATTGTTTTTCTTGGCATTACTCGGCTTTGTAGCACAAGCACAGCAACCGCTGCACATACCCGATACGTTGCACGGTCCGGTTTACAACCTGCAAATCAGGCACGACAGCATGGCCTTTTACCCCGGGGCCAAAACACAAACCATGGGCATCAATGGGGCTTTTTTGGCTCCTACGCTGATTTTGCAAAAGGGTCAACAGGTACGCATGGTTGTAAACAATGCGCTTAACGATACTACTACCATCCACTGGCATGGCTTGCACGTAGCTCCGCATAACGATGGGGGTCCGTATGTGACCATTTTGTCCGGAACCACCTGGTCGCCAGAGTTTACGGTACTCGATTGGGCGTCGACGTATTGGTACCATCCGCACTTGCATTACAAAACCACCCTGCATGTAGCCAAAGGAGCCGCTGGCTTTATCATTGTGCGCGATTCGCTCGAAGCCACCCTCAACCTGCCTCGTCGCTATGGGGTAGATGATATTCCCCTGGTCATCCAAACCCGTCAGTTCGACGCTAACAACCAAATTGTAATCAAGCAGCACCTCGATACCGCGGTGATGGTTAACGGCACACGGAACGCCTTTGTACAGCTTCCTGCGCAGGTGGTGCGTTTACGGGTACTCAATGGCTCGCTCGAACGGGTGTACAATCTCGGACTAAGCACCAATGAAACCTTCCACATGATTGCGTCGGATGGCGGCTTGTTGGCCGCTCCCGTAGCCATGACTCGCCTTCAACTGGCGCCCGGCGAAAGGGCCGAGTTGCTGGTGAATTTATCGGGTAAAAACGGACAAAGCCTGCAGCTCATGAATTATGGCAGTACTTTGCCCAATGCGGTTTATGGCGCTGCTCAACCGGGCATGGGACCCGGACAACAGCTACCGGGCTATAGCCAAAATCCACGCAATGGCGCCAATTATACCCTGCTGCAAATCAATGTAGGCACCCCCACCGATTTGCCGGTAACTACCATTCCCACCACCTTGGCAGCACATCAAATTCCTACTGTTGCGCAGGCCGATACCACCCGCATTTTCACCTTTATGTCGGCCAATATGGGCCCTACGGCCATTCAAGGTCCATTCATGATCAACAATGCTCATTTCGATATGAATGTGATCAACGAAAGGGTACCTTTTGACAATACCGAGATTTGGGAATTGCGCAACCAAACCCCTATTGGTCACCCATTCCACTTGCACAACGTTCCCTTTTATGTGCTTACCGTGAATGGCGCTGCTCCTGCCACCCATTTGCGCGGCCGCAAAGACGTGATTTTTGTACCCGCCATGGGCACGGTACGTTTTATCACCCAGTTCGAAACCTTTTGGAACGATACCTTGCCCTATATGTACCACTGCCACATGCTTACCCACGAAGACGATGGCATGATGGGCGCTTTTGTGGTTACATCGCCTTTCCCTACTTCGGTACGCAGCTTGGGGTCGGAAACGCGCTTGCAGCTGTATCCCAATCCTACGCAGGGCCAATTAAACTATCGCATTGCGGGATTAAATCCATGGGAGGAGGTACAGTTGCGCATCACCGACCTGCAAGGCCGCTTGGTACAGCAATCGAGCAGTATGCCAGCCGTGGGTACATTAGATTTACAAGGAAGGGCCGAGGGACTTTACCTTGTCCATTTCCAATCGGGCAGTATTACACTTACCAGCCGCATTTTGGTACAACAGCACTGATTTAATCGGTGAGCGGCTCGCCGTCGATGTCGATACGCACGGCCTTGCCGTTTAACCTCGCCGGTGCCTCGCCATTTTTGAATTCGCCCAGCTGCTCAAAACGGGGCTCCACTTGCATGCGCGCGGCTTGGTGGTAGAGGCCCCATTTGCCTTTGCGCTGCACCCGCGCCAGACCATCCACAAAAGGGTGGATGCTGTCGAATTCGGCCTTCAGGTAAACATGTCCATTTTCATCGAGCAATCCGAATTTGCCCTTATTGCCAAAAATATAGTAGCCAAAGCCAGCATCGACCAGCGATTGGTGCTGGGCGGCCACCACCCACTTTAACTCGCTGTTGAGGAGTCCCCAGCGGCCCTTTTGTTTCACCATGGCACGGCCGTTTTCAAACGGACCAATCCACTCGGCTTCAAGCTTCTTCTTCCAACGGCCGCTTTCGTCGATATTGCCGATGGTATTGCCCTGAATGGCTAGCGCGCGGCCATCTACAAATACATCTATAAAATCGAATTTAACGGGAATCACTTCCAGACCAGCCAGGTTCAAAAAGCCCGTTTTTTCTTCGCGGTAAGCCCGGGCACGTCCTTTTTCAAAGGCCTCAATTTCATCGTAAATGGCGGGTACGAGGGTTTTGCCGTCTTTGGTTTTGATGCCTTTGAGGCCGTTTTCGTAAAAGAAGCTCAGTCCGTTCGGCAGATTTTGTGCCGCAGCCGTTAAGGCCAAGAAGGTGCAGATAATTAGTAAATGGTAGCGCATAAAAACGGACCAAATGAAGCCCGACCTCGTAAAAATAGCAGATTATGCAGTTTCTGCGGTCTCGTTATTGCTTGAGGTGGTGAATCCCAGCTGTTGCTCCGCTAGGTGCTGTCATCCCGTTAAGGAATTAGCTAATCATAACCACGTACTTTTCACACATCAACTGCCTGCTCAGTGGCACTCCTGCAAAAGGGCGCCCTCCCGGCGGAGCATGGGCAAACAGCCATTGCGCACATGAGCCGAAATTTTTCCTTGACCACCTGCCGCACCCCCTCTTTTCCTCCCGTTCCTTCGTATTGAAACGCCCGGTTACCTGGGAGTAAAAAGAAAAGTTGGAACATCTACCCCCTATGGTGAAAAAACCTGGTGCACAGCCCCCAACCCCCACCACTCTAAACCATTTTTCTTAGCTTTGACAACTCATTAATTCCTCGTCCCCATGTTTGAAGTGCAACTGCAAGGCAAAAAATACCTCATCGAGCAACAAGGCAATGCCTTTACCATCAATGGCAAAGCAGTGAACCCCGACTTGGTGCGCATCGACGAACACCGCCTGCACCTACTCATCAATGGCAAGGGTTACACCATTGAACGGCAAAATGCCGACGGTGCCGACAGCCGCATTTTGGTGAACAAACAGGCCTTCGAAAGCAGCCTGCGCACCGAACTCGACCTCATGCTCGAAAAAATGGGCATCAACAGCGGGGCCGAAGGCAAAGTGAACGAACTGAAAGCACCCATGCCCGGCTTGGTACTCCGCATAGTGGCCCAACCAGGCGATGAAGTGAAAAAAGGCGACGCCCTTTTGGTACTTGAGTCTATGAAAATGGAGAATGTGTTGAAATCACCCGGTCCCGGCATTGTTGATAAAGTGCTGGTAACCACCGGAAATGCTGTAGAAAAAGGCCAACCGCTGGTTTTGTTCCGTTGATAACTTCTTAGACACATTGTTTCATACAAATATGTAATTGCTTAGCTTGCAGCTTCATACGGCTCGATGTTTAACCGTTGAATCCGCTGGATGTATTACATACGCAATATTATGCCGCTTTTCAATGCCCACATCTGTTTGAAGAGTGTATAACGATAACCGGCGCTACATGCGCCGATCATAGGTTTAGTTTGGTCAACTGGCGCCGGGAGGCGCTTGTTGCATTTTTAGGAAGTGCTGTACAACAGGAATGTCGGCAGGCGCCCAATTTCTATCCATTAAAGCGTGCGGCGCCACCCATTCGATGGCATCGTGCTCGAGCAAACGCAACTCGCCTCGTAGCAACCGGCAAAGAAAGGGCAACAAACGGATGTGGCGTTTGCCGTCGTCCCAATCACTGGCGGGGAGTGCCACCCCAACCTCTATTTCTAGCCCCAATTCTTCTTTGATTTCACGAACCAACGCCGCCTCCGCACTTTCATTCGTCTCTACTTTGCCTCCGGGAAATTCCCAATATCCAGCCATTCGCATCGAAGGTCCGCGCCGCGCTACCAGCACCTTGCCTTCGTGCTCTAAAAGGGCGCATACCACAAGCAAAGGCTCAGGCTTCTCCATGCCACTCGGCTAAAAACTGATCCACATAGGCTTGCAAAACCGCATGCCGTCCTTCGGCCAGGCGCTTGCCGCTTTCGGTAAGCATGCCCTCCTTTAACAGCAGCAATTTTTCGTGAAAATGATTCAGCGTAGGGGCGGTGCTGCTTTTGTACGCCTCTCTATCGGCGTACTGCACGGGAGGTATGGCCGGGTCGTACAAGGTCCGGTTCCTGAAACCGCCATAATGAAAGGTGCGGGCAATGCCTATGGCGCCCATGGCATCAAGGCGGTCGGCATCGCGCACCACGGCATATTCGAGCGAGTAAAATCTGCCTTCGTTGAAGCCACCTTTGAACGATAGATGTCTGATGATGTCTACTACGTGCTTTTGACGCTCAGCATCCAACGCAGTTTGCGCCAGGTAGGCCGCAGCCCGGGCCGGACCCAGTTCTTCATCGCCTCCATGAAATTTGGCATCGGCTATGTCATGCAAAAGAGCCGATAGCTGTACTACCAGCATATCGGCTCTTTCGGTTTCCCCCAGCTTGCAAGCCAGGGTGTGTACACGGTGGATGTGCCACCAATCATGACCCGCTTCTGCTTCTGCCAACTGTGCTTTTACATAAGCTTCGGTGGCTGCCAGCAGTGTTTCGGTCATCTTATTTTTTTCCTCCGGGACTGCCCACGCGGGTCATGGCACAACGGAAACCAATATCATCACGGCTCATGTTCTCGTCGAGGTAACGGCGAGTACCTGGGTTTGCCCAATAAGGAAGATCTCTCCAGCTACCGCCTTTGTACACGCGGGTTTGGTTCGACACCAAGCTGTTGCGCTCGTTGTACATGGCCAAGCTGTCGAGGTAATCAATCACGTTCGGGTTACTGTAGCGCTTGAAATCCAATTCGGTAGAAATGCGACCTAAGCTGTCTTTTTCCATATAGCCATCAGCATCTTTCTTAGGCAAGGTGTACACGTTACCACGATAGGTGTTGAAGTCTTCGGCATCGGTATAAGTCATAGGGCGATAAATATCGGCCACCCATTCATTTACGTTACCAGCCATGTTGTACAAGCCATAATCGTTGGCCCAATAGTACTTCACCGGACCCGTAGGAGCGGCATTGTCGTTCAAGCGGTTGGCAACACCCATATAGTCACCACGACCGCGCTTGAGGTTGGCCTGGATTTTACCTTGGCTCTTGCCTTTCGCATAGCGAATGCCATGTCCGTTCCAAGGATAAAGGCGACGGTCGCTGATATTCTCCCGATCGGAATTGCCTATCAAACCTTGCGCGGCATATTCCCATTCCGCTTCTGTAGGCAGGCGAAACGACGGCAACATGATTCCATCCTCCGGGCGGATGTTGCGGGTGTCGTTGTTTGGATTGAGGTCTTTGCGTGCCTTTTTTACTTCGGGCTGGTACAAACCAGCGTAATAGGCGCCGGTATTGAAGTTTTCTTCACCTACCTGGTTCGGATTGGGTTTGATGTAACCGCGGTCCACCAAAATTTGCTCGTTCACACGGTCGGTACGCCATACGCAATAATCGCTGGCCTGTTTCCAACTCACACCCACCACAGGATAATTTTGATAAGCGGGGTGGCGCAGGTAATTGTCAACCAATGGCTCGTTGAACGCAAGATCTTTGCGCCAAACCGTGGTATCGGGCAAAGCTGCATTGTAAACTTCAGGATAGGTTTCGCCAAACACACGGCCCAACCAGTACAAATACTCCAACCAGTCAACATTCGATACTTCGGTTTCATCCATATAAAACGAAGCTACCGTCACCCTGCGAGGGGTATTGTCGTAGTCGTGAGCGATATTTTGTTCGGTGGCACCCATCACAAAGGTACCGCCTTGTACGAGCACCAATCCTGGACCGGTTTCTTGTTCGGTGTATTTCGACACCTCGAAGCCGCCATTTTTGGGGTCGTTGTAGTTCCAGCCTGTTTTGCTGGATTTTTGGGAACAAGCTCCTAATAAAAAGGAGGCTCCTAAGGCTGCTACGGTAAGCGTGCGCATGTTGCTTTTCATTGTGGAAGCAATTATTTATTCAAAGCCGGGGCTAAATTAACTAAAAAGTAGGGCATTTTATTTTAACCATCTTGCGACGGGGAATCCTTTCTTTCGATTCGAGCTGCAGGGCAAACGAAATCTCGTGGCTTCCCAAGGCCGCTGCCCGGAGTCGCGAAGTGGTGATGTCATAGCTGTATCCCATGCGGAAAACGCCTTGTTGCAGGCCCAGCGACACAATAAAGGCATCACCCAAACGGTACCACAAGCCACCCACAATAGGGCCGCGGGTAATGTATGAGCCAATGTTCACCTGGGTGGCTGGTCCTTGAAAAATGGCAATGATATTCGGCGACAGGGTGGTGCCGGGTACGTTGCGGCTGCCGCGAACCACCTCAAAATTGGCGCCTGCATGCAAAGTGGTGCGCAAGTTCCAGGGTACTACGCCGGGAGGAATGAGCGACTGATTGGGCTGGGTAAGGTGATGCACCGCAAATCCACCGTAAAATTGATCGGAAAACAAAATGGCCCCTGCACTGAAATCGTGCATATTGGCATTGGTTACATTTTGAAAAGGCAGAATTTCTTGGGTAGTGCCCGGTTGGATGCCGAGACGTGCATCAATTTCGTCGGGAAATACCAAGCCGTTCCAATTCAACGACCGCTGGGCAAACATATATTGAAAACCGGTTTTCAACACCAAATTGCGGTTGATGGTGAGGTTGTTCGAATACATGATGGCTACCTGGTTGTGCTGGAAATTATTGTCGCCAATTTGATCCGACAGCACTTGAATACCAAATCCACCGCTGATGGCGCTGAAGTACTGGTCGTAAGAGGCCGCATAGGTCACAAAATTTCCGGGTAGGCTGGGCCACTGGTTCCGATAATTCAGAATGATACGCGGACCCACGCCGCTTCCAGCAAAGGCTGGATTGAGGTAAAGTGGATTGGCGTAAAACTGAGAAAAAGCAACGTCCTGCGCTCCCGACAAAGAAGCCGTGAACAACAGTAAGAGAGCGAATGATAGCTTGCGAAGCATTTTTACAGATTATCGGAAACGTAAATTTTATACTTTTTAAGTTATGAACCAATTTTCACAGCCGTATTTTTATGTTTTTGGCCGAAAAAAATGAAAAACTGGGCTTGGGTCGCTTTTGTTGATACACTAAAAGACAAAAGATGCAGTTATTAGCAGGTTCAATTACTTTTACCTGATGATGCGATTGGTAGTGCTTTCGGTTCTTTTGCTGCTTTCTGTTGCAGTGGGAGCCCAAAACCGAGTGGAGCTGCGCTGGGGAGAACCCACCCGGCACGAGATGGATGAAAGCAGTGCGCTCCGCAGGATCAACTGTTTAGACTGCAGCTATTCTGGCGCCAAAGCCGAAACGCCTTATTATATAGGTGGGCTCAAAGGCGCTTTCGATTTACAGCTGGAGGTATTAGAAACAGAAATCATCCCCACCTCCGCGCTCCAAAACGTAGAAATGGCTGGCTGGCCTCAAGATTTTGAAATGGTGCAGCAGCGGGTGCGCGTGCGCAAACAAACCGAAACCCATTACCACCTCAAAGCCATCCGAAAAACGGCCGATGGCAGGGTCGAACGCCTTCTGGCATTCCGTATCATCAGCAAGCCCGCCGCCCAAGAAGTGGTTAACAATACCGCTGCCTTTAGAGTAAGCAGTCAAAACTCGGTTTTACAAACCGGCGACTGGTACCGCATCGGCATCGTCAACGACGGTATGTACCGCATCACCCCGGCCTTTTTGAACAGCATTGGCATCAATGCAGCCAATATCGACCCCCGCAACATCCGCATCTACGGAAACGGGGGCGGCATGTTGCCCGAGGCCAATGGTGTTTTCCGATACGACGATTTGGTTGAAAACCCCATACAGGTGGTAGGGGAAGGCGACGGCAGGTTTGATGCCAGTGATTATGTGCTTTTTTATGCCGAAGGCCCGCACAAATGGCGCTACAACACCACCAGCGGCAACTACAACCACCAGTTTAATCTCTACGCCGACACCAATTATTACTTCATCACCGTAAGCTTGGGTGCCGGAAAACGCGTTGCCAACCAGACACCACCCGCGGCTGCGGCCGATTTTACCAGCACCAGTTTCGATATTTTGCAGTACCACCAACGTGACGAACAAAACCTCATCCGCAGTGGTAGAAAATGGTACGGCGAAACTTTTGACTTGGTAAGTAGTCGCGATTTTTCATTCAATATGCCCAACCGGCTTACCAACGTGCCTGTTTTTATTCGAGCCGAAGTAGCCGCACGCAACTTGGGCGTTCCTGCCAGTTTTCAGCTGCGTAGCGGGGGAGTTTTGCTGAGCAACATCAATGTGGCCTCCACCAGCAGCTACTACCTAGATACCCATATGCACGAAGGCAGGGCTGAGGTGAATCACCTTTCGAACATCAATCCCCTGCCCATTACGCTCAGCTATGCCCGTCCCAATAACTTTTCGCAAGGCTGGCTCGATTTCATTGAAGTGCAGGCCCGGGCCGACCTCAATTTGAATGGGCATGGTGGACAGCTTATCATCCGCGATAAAAACAGCATCGCGTCGGGCAGGGTTACCCGTTTCGATTTGGCCGGGGCGAGCACCACCGAGCAGGTATGGGAGATTACGCAGGTAGAAAGCATATCGCGGATGGCACTTATTGGCACTGGCAGAGGTGCCGCTTTTGATGCCGCTACCGACAGCTTGCGCAGCTTCATTGCCTTCAACGGAGCCAATTTTCCAACCCCCATTCCTTTGGGTACAGTGCCTAACCAAAACTTGCATGGCATTCAACGCGCCGATATGATCATTGTGTCGCCCACAGAATTCGCGGGTCCGGCCAATCAACTCGCCAGTCTCCACCAAAACATGGATGGTTTGACTGTAGTAGTGGTTACGCCTCAACAGATTTACAACGAGTTTTCGTCGGGCCGGCAAGATATTACCGCCATTCGTTCTTTTGCCAAGATGTTGTATGACCGGGCTCCTGCCGGACAAGAACCCCGCTACCTTTTGCTACTCGGCTCTTCGTCGTTCGATTACAAATACCGCATTGCTGGCAACGCCAACTGGGTGCCTACTTTCCAGAGTCCCAATTCGAACAATCCCATTCAATCGTATTGTGCCGACAGCTATTTCGGCTTGTTAGACGACAATGAAGGCGCTTTTTCGGTGGGCAGTGCCGACCGCATGGACATTGCCATCGGCAGGATGCCCGCGAAGAGCGTGCAACAAGCACAAGACATGGTGAATAAAATAGTGGCCTACCTCGATCCGAACACCCATGGCGATTGGAAAAACCAGTTCATGTTGGTGGCCGACGACGAAGACAATAATATTCACATCAACGACTCGGAGCAACTGGCCGGCATGATTGGTACTGTTTTCCCCTATGGCGTGGTGAAAAAGGTGTATTTCGATGCATATCGACAGGAATCACGCCCTGGCGGCACCCGTTATCCCAACGTCAACCGCGACATCAATGCCCGCATGAATTTAGGCAGCTTTTTGGTGAGCTACCTGGGTCATGGCGGCATCAACGGCTGGGCAGAGGAGCGGGTATTGACCATTCCCGAAATACAGGCCTGGAACAGTGGCGGCAAGCTGCCATTGATGATTACGGCCACTTGTGAATTTACGCGTTACGACAATCCCACATTTACCAGTGCCGGTGAATGGGTATTGCTAAACCCCCGGGGAGGAGCGGTGGCTTTGATGACCACCACCCGGGTAACTTTTACTAATACAAACATGGCTTTAAGCACCAATATTTTGAGAGATCAGCTGTTCAGAAAAGTGGGCGGCAAGTTTCAGACTTTGGGCGAAATATTCATGAATGCAGCCAATCCGCTTTTGTTTGAGGTAAACACCCGCAATTTTTGCTTGTTAGGCGATCCGGCATTGACCTTGGCCTATCCCAAAGAAGCGGCAGCCGTTACACACATCAATAACATTGAGGTAAGTGCCTTGCCCGATACGCTACGGGCCTTGGCCAAAGTGCGCATATCGGGCGATGTGCGCAATGCTGCCAACAATCAAACGCTAAGTAATTTTAATGGGGTACTAACTCCCACCGTTTTCGACAAGCCTTCTGAAATCACCACCCTGGCCAACGATCTTTCGTCCTTTCCGCGCGCCTACACCGAATTCAGAAATATCATTTATCGAGGAAGGGCCACCATTGCTAACGGACAATGGTCGTTTACCTTCATTGTTCCACGCGATATTGCCTACAATTTTGGAGTAGGCCGCGTGAACCTCTATGCCACCAACCGCACCATAGATGCAGCGGGCGATTTCAGGGGCTTTATAGTTGGCGGAACCGACACCAATTTTGTGCCCGATTATACGGGGCCACAATTGCGCCTATACATGAACGACCGGAGTTTTGTGAATGGCGGCATTACCGACCAAAACCCCTTGTTTGTTGCCGAACTTACCGACAGCAGCGGCATCAACACAGTGGGGTCGGGCATTGGACGGGATATAACCTTGGTTCGCAACAACGAGGTAAACAGTCCAATCATTCTCAATGAGTTTTACGAAGCCTCGCTCGACGATTATACCAAAGGAGAGATCCGCTATCCCTTCTTTAAGTTGGCGGCGGGCAACTATACCTTGCGGATGAAGGCCTGGGATGTACACAACAACTCCGCCGAAGGTTCGCTTGACTTCGTTGTAGCCGAAAACGCCAAGTTAGCCATCGCCAATCTGTTGAATTATCCGAATCCATTTACTACGCAAACCACCTTCCATTTCGACCACAACCGTCCGAACCAACCCCTGGAGGCCATCTTACAAGTGTACACGGTAAGTGGCAAATTGGTGAAAACGCTTAAAAAGACCTTTGTGACTTCGGGCTTTCACGCCAGCGAATTAGAATGGGATGGGCTCGACGATTTTGGCGACCGCATTGGGCGTGGTGTATATGTTTATCGGCTAAGATTGCGCGCAGCCGATGGCGAAAGCGTGCAAGACACACAAAAACTGGTAATTTTACGTTAATGATTGCCTCCAAACCGAATCCATTATCTTTGCCCATTATTCATTTCACTATGATGCATCTGAAAACGATTGTCGCCCTTACGAGTACCGCGGTTTTGCTAGGTAATTCTGCTGCCCAAGCACAAATCAACCAAGGACAGTTAGGTGGCGCCAACCTCAATACCATAACCACCGCTGTGCCCTTTCTCATGATCTCTCCCGATGCACGTTCGGGTGCCATGGGCGATGCGGGTGTGGCACTTTCGGCTGATGCCAACAGCATCCACTGGAATGCCGCCAAAATGGCCTTCGCCAAAGACAAAACGGGTATTGCGCTCAACTATACGCCTTGGTTGCGCAACTTGGTGCCGGATATCAGCTTATCGTATCTTTCGGCTTATACCAAAATTGATGATCGCCAAACCGTGGGTTTGAGCTTGCGCTATTTTTCTCTGGGCGATATCACCTTTACCAACATCAATGGCGAGCAAATTGCCACTTTCAGGCCGAACGAGCTGGCCGTTGACGGGGCCTATGCCCGAAAGCTGAGCGATCGATTCAGTATGGGTATTGCGTTGCGCTATATTTATTCGAACTTGGCTGCCGGCCTCGACCAAAACCAGCAAACCATTCCCGGTCAATCGGCAGCTGCCGACATTTCGGCTTTTTACACCCAGCCCGCTGAAATTTTTGGCAAGAAGGGCGAGTTTTCAATGGGTGCCAACATCAGCAATTTGGGCGCTAAGATTGCTTACACCGAGTCGGGCAATGCCAATTTCCTGCCTGCCAACTTGCGTTTAGGTACCGCAGTGAAATCGCAAATCGACGAATACAACAGCATCACCTTCACGCTTGATTTGAACAAGTTGCTGGTGCCTTCTAACCCCATTTACCAGCGCGACAATAACGGAAGAATTCAGTTTGATCCCATTACCGGGGTGCCTTTGATTGAACGTGGAGTAGATCCCAATCAGTTGGCTGTATTGGAAGGTGCATTCAGCTCGTTTGGCGATGCACCCGATGGGGCCTTGGAGGAGTTGCGCGAAATCAACATTTCTACCGGCATTGAATACTGGTACAACAATGTTTTCGCTTTGCGCGGGGGCTATTTTTACGAGCACCCCACCAAAGGCGGCCGCCAGTTCATGACCTTCGGTGCTGGTTTAAAGTACCAGGTGTTCAACATCAACTTTGCTTATCTGGTGCCAACCACCCGTTTGCAGGGGGGCAATCCACTGGAAAACACCTTGCGTTTCAGCCTCATGTTCGATTTGGCAGCGTTCGGGTCGAATAAATAACGCCTATTCACTTACCATCTACCCGCTTAGGCGGGTATTTTTTTGCCATGTTACACGTATTTACCTTCAATCCTTTTTCCGAGAACACCTACATTTTGGTTGCTGAAAGCAGCCGAGAAGCGCTTTTATTCGATCCCGGATGTTACGGAAAGCACGAATGCCTGCAGCTGCAGCAATGGTTTGAGGAGCACAACATTCGACCTGTGCGGCTGTTGCTTACCCATGCGCACATCGACCACATATTGGGCAATGCTTTCGTTTTTGAGCAATATGGGCTGCAGCCCTGGTTACACGAAAAAGATTTGGCTGATTTGCAGCGCCTGGTAGCCTATGCACCGGTTTTTGGCATCGAAGCCGAGGCATCGCCCGAACCGGCAGGTTGGCTCAAACACGGCGAAACCATTGAATTCGGCGGCAAAGCGATAGAGCTTCGCGAAGCGCCTGGTCATTCGGCCGGAAGTATTTGTTTTATTAACCATACCGATGGTTACGTGATTGGAGGCGATGTGCTTTTTGCCGGCAGCATTGGCCGAACCGATTTGCCAGGCGGTAACCTCAACACCTTGCTCACTTCAGTGCGCGAGCAGCTGTTCAGCTTGCCAAACGATTATACAGTGTATCCCGGGCACGGGCCTGCTACGACCATTGGCGACGAAAAGCGACACAATCCGTTTTTTCAGTAAAATGTAAGCTTTTTAGAATCACGGCTGCACAATAGCACAGCATGCTGGTCGTTTGCCCAAAAGCTGCTATTTTTAAGGGTTGTTCGTCATCCACAGAACCAGCTGTGGTTTGGCTTGTTAAATGCATTGATGTTAGGGCATTTTGGTAGGCGTTTGTTTGGTTTGTGGCTGCTTTTGGCGGTAGGTACCGCTTATGGCCAAAACCAATCGTCGCAAACGTTTTTCGGCAAGAACAAAATTCAATACCGCGACTTTGAGTGGTCGTCGCTGAGCGGACCCAATTTTGAAGTGTATTACAGCGTGGGGGGTCGCGAATTAGGCGTTTATGCCGCTACCATTGCCGAACAAACCATCCGCCAAATGGAAGATTTTTTGAACTACCGGGCCGATGGCAGATACCAAATACTTATTTACAACAACATCAGCGACCTTAACCAAACCAATTTGGGTTTTGACTTGGAGCAGTACAATACCGGCGGTTTAACCCGTTTGGGTGGCAACAAGGTATTGGTACATTTCTCCGATAGCAGAGATGCCTTTTTACGAGAACTGCGGGTGGGCATTGCCAAAGTGTTGCTTTTCGACATGATGTACGGTGGTAATATTGGCGAGCGTGTTCAAAACGCGGCCTTGGTTTATTTACCCGATTGGTATTTGAATGGCTTGTTTGCTTTTGTACATACCGAATGGGGTACCGAACAAGACAATCAGCTGCGCGAATTGCTTTCGAAAAAGCGCGTGAAAAAATTCAACCAGCTGTTAGCTCAAAATCCCGAATTGGCAGGGCACAGCTTTTGGCACTTTGTAAGCGAAAAGTATGGCCGTACCGCGGTGCCCAATATGTTGTACTTCACCCGCGTAAACCGCGATTTCCAAACCGGAATGCGCATGGTTACCGAGAAAAAGATGAAGGCACTTTCCAAAGATTGGCTGAGCTACTACCGGGCACGATACCAGAACGATGATGCCGAGCGCAGCTGGCCAAGCGATACTTTGGTGCTGAAGAAAATCCGGAAAAAATCGGAACTCACCCAACTCAAGCTCAGTCCCGATGGCACGCGCCTCGCCTATGTAGAACACCGCAAGGGCATTCACCGCATGTATGTGCACGATCTTACCAGCAACAAACGCAAGCGCATCCACAAAAGCGGTGTAAAATGGCAAATGCTTTACGGCGGAAATTTATATCCCGTACTGGCATGGCACCCCAACAGCAGAAGCATTGGCTATTTTTTCGATATCAAAGGGCGCGTGCATTTTGGCACCATCAAATTCGACGATAAAGGGAAATTTGAAGTAAACGAATACCCGCTTTTCCGCTTCGATCAGGTATACGACATCGATTATAGCCCTGATGGGCAACACATCGCCTTGGCGGGTGCACGCAATGGTCAAACCGATATTTATCTGTACCATGTGCCCAGTAAGCGCATTCTACCCATCACAAGCGACCCTTTTGATGATTATGAACCGCGCTTTTACGACAACGGCAAGCGGCTGCTGTTTGCTTCCAATCGGTCGATTGACAGCCTGATTCAATTTAGCGGCGATAGCTTAGAGCCACAGGCAAAAACCGATCTGTTCTCTTTCTCTTTTGAAGGCAAAGACAGGCAAAGGGTACTTCGTCTCACCGAAACCCCGCAAGTAGCCGAGCGCTCTCCAAAATGGCAATTTGGGCGCTATTTCAGCTACTTAAGCGATGCGAATGGCATTGTAAACCGACAATTGGGTTATATCGACAGCATTGCCTACACCCTGGTGCGCGACAGTACCTATTATCTCGTTTCGGCCGAAGGCGACAGTTTGCTGCAAACCCATTACGATACCTTGCAGTTGTACCGCGACACCTCTTACCATGTTTCAGCAAGCAATTACAGAAGAAACATCGTTTGGCACGATACCCGGCCCCGAAGTGGCGATTACCTCGAAATCCTTGATTTCAAAAGCAAAAGACCCGTGATTTTTCGTGGCAAAATACAGCCTGGTAGTTTGGCAGCCGTTGAACAACGTGCTACCAGCACCCAATACCGCCTGCTTTTTGAAAAACAAGTGGCACGAAAACCTGAAAGAAACAAACAACTGGTGAGTTTATCGGTACCGGTGGGCATGCTCGATAATCAATCGTTTCAAGGCAAAGCCGATTCAAGCAAGTTCAATAAAAGCGGCTATACTTTTCAGTCGCCTTACCGCTTCCCCCTGCTCGAAGAGCAAAAAAACGGTGATTCCGCCATCGTGGTGCGCGAAATCGAGCCTTTCCGCAAACGTTTGGAAAGTGTAAGTCGCGACCCCTACCGTTTGGCCAAAACCCGCTTGTACACCACCAATATGAGCATCGATTATATGGTTTCGCAAGTAGGGAATACCATTTTCCAGAACGATATGCCCAGTTTTACGGTGAGCACGGTGAATGCGCTCAACCAAAACGCGGGCATCATCCTCAAAGCAGGCTTATCTGATTTGTTTGAAGACCACAAGCTGTCGGGCGGTATGCTCATCAACTCCGACTTCAGCAACAACCAGTACTATTTGATGTACGAGTACTTGCGCAGGCGCTGGGATCGGCGTTTTCTGTTTGTTCAAAGTCGCTCTCAACGTCAAGAAGGCTTTGATGTCATCAAAACAAACACCCTCGAAGGGATGGCGCAATTCGTTTATCCGCTCAATCGCTTTCAAAGCATTCGTTTGGCAGGCATATACCGAAGCGATAACGACACCTATTTGGCCACAGATAGCCGTCGTTTGATTCGAGAAGGGGTGTTTAACCATGTGGCTGGAGCCAAAGCGGAGTTTGTGCAAGACAATACCAAAGAATTGGCATTGAATATTTTGAGAGGAACACGTTGGAAGGTTTATTTAGAAGGCTATCGGTTTTTGAATAACTCGAACGACTATATGGCCGTGCTGGGCTTAGATTACCGCAGCTACACGCAAATTCATAAAAACATGATTTGGGCCAATCGCATCGCTTCGAATATCAGCTTGGGCGACCGCAAAACGCTATTCATGTTGGGCGGGGTTGACAATTGGCTCAATCCTAGGTTCGATAATTCATTGGCTCCACCAGCCAACCAAAACTTTGCTTATCGCGGTATTGGAACCAATATGCGTGGCTTCTTACAAAACGCACGTAACGGTGCCAACTTCTTCCTGATTAATTCGGAAGTGCGCTTTCCTTTTGTTCAGGTCATTTCACGCGCACCTGTCTCTTCTGAGTTTTGGCGGAATTTGGCCTTGGTCGGTTTCGCCGATGTGGGTACTGCCTGGAGCGGCAGAAACCCTTTCAGCCTCGACAATCCTTTCAATGTAACCACCTTTGAAGATGGCCCGGTAAAAGTAACGGTGGTAACCAATAAAAACCCCATTATTGCCGGCTACGGCTTGGGCGCCCGGATGCGTTTGCTGGGCTATTTCTTACGCATCGACCGGGCTTGGGGGCTCGATGACGGACAAATTTTGCGTCCGGTTTGGTATTTCTCGTTGAGCCTCGATTTTTAAACTGCTTGGCTAAAACGTTTGAGGCTTGATGTGCCGTCGGGCACCCAGTAGGCATCAAACAAACTGCAGGCGTGTCTGGTAAATAGCTTTCCGGTAGGGGTTAGTTGCAGCCTGTTCTGTTGCTTTTCGAGCAAACCGTCCTCTTCCATTTGTTGGAGCATCCTGAGTTGATGGGAGTCAAAATTCCAATCTGCAGGAAGGTTTACGCTGCCCTGGCAACTCATATCTAAAATGAGTTTTTGGCGCAAGCGGTCATCTTGGCTGAGCACCAATCCTTTGTCGACGGGGAACTCCTGGTCGTCAATCATGCGTTCCCAAAGAGCTATTTCTTTGCTGTTTTGTCCGAAAGCCGTTCCCAAATCGCTGATGGCCGATACGCCCAAACCAATGAGCAAGGGAGTAGCGTTGCTGGTATAACCCATGAAGTTCCGGTGTAAGCGTTTGTTGTGCAAAGCTTTCAACAGACTGTCGTTTGGTAGGGCAAAGTGGTCCATGCCCACATCTTCGTATCCCGCAGCTAGAAATGTTTCGCGGCCTTGTTCGTAGAGGGCCATTCTTTCGGCCGGACTGGGCAAGTGTGATTTGTCGTAAAGTCGCTGCGATCTTGATTTCCAAGGCACATGTGCATAGCCATAAAATGCCACACGATCGGGGCGAAGGGCAATGACTTCACGCAAGGTGTTGGCCAGCTTTTCGGGTGTTTGCAAAGGAAGGCCGTAAATTAGATCATAGTTCACCGAGTTGTAGCCCAGTTTGCGGGCGTTTTCCGTGACTTCAACCAAATTTTCGAGGGGCTGAATGCGTGCGATGAGGCGTTGCACTTCGACATCGAGGTCTTGCACCCCAAAACTTACCCGGTTAAAACCCAGTTGGCGCAGCACTTGCAAATGCTCCAAGGTGGTATTGTTTGGGTGCCCTTCAAAACTCATTTCGAGCTGGGGATGGGGTGTTGCCTGGGCGAAAATGCCCTCCATCAAACGCCGCAGTTGTTCAGGTGCAAAAAAGGTAGGCGTGCCGCCACCCAAATGCAACTCACTGATGGTAATAGCATGACCTTTAAATGCCTGCACGTACAACATCCACTCTTTCAACAACCTGTCGATATAGGGAGATTCAACCCTGTGATTATTGGTGATTTTTTTGTTGCAGCCGCAATAGGTGCAAAGGTGCTCGCAATAGGGTAGATGAATGTAAATGGCTATTCCATCTTTCGCCTTCGTTGCCTGAAGTGCCAGTTGCACTTGCCATTCCTGGGTGTGCTGCCATGCTTCCCAATGAGGCACCGTTGGGTAGCTGGTGTATCGTGGAATAGAGGTGTTATAGCGTTCGAATAAGGGGCTGGACTCCATATTTGGATTTAAAGGCCCAAATATATAAAAATAGCGGGTGATTATACCCGCCATTTAAGCCCCATTGCCTACAATAATTGACAAGTATTTGACAAATCAAGATTGACCGGTTGTTACTGAAGCGCTAAATTTGTGCAAAACATTTTGTATGAAAAAGGCATTACTCACTACATTATTTGTTTTTGTTTCCATTCATTCCTTGGTCATTGCGCAAGTAAGCAATATTTACGGCGCATGGATTGAAGTTCATCCGCTAAACGATAGTTTGGAAGTTCGTTTGATGTTGCTTTCGAAGCAAGGCGCTTTGCTTCCTATGTCTCAAACAGTTAGTCTGTTTGACATAGCCGCCAATGGCACGGTGAGTGCTTTACCTCCTATTCAACTTGATAGGTTGAACTCGGGCGATTCGGCTCAATTGCGTTTCTCTGTGTTCAGAAAAAAAATACCCATCAGAAACACAGCTACGCTGTTTGCATGGAATGCCTGTTGTAGAGGAGCCTTGCTCAATGGAAGCACCACGGCCTCCAATGAGTCAATGGTGGCTTTTACACGTGTATTTCCCGAAAGCATGAACGGCAACCTTTTAGCCAGCACGAGAATAACCGCTTTCCCCACCATGAACTACACCCGGGGCGTATCACAAAGCGCGGTTTTGACATGGCAAAATCCCGTGGCAAACACCACCACTACTGTGGGCATAAGTGAGCCCATAGCTGCATTGGTAAATGGACAACCGCAAGCAGTAAGCGGCACTCGTTTACCGCTGAGCAGTGAATTATTGCTGAATGGTAATGAACTCACTGTTTTGGCCCCCGAAGCTGGTAATCTGGCATTCAACCTTCAATATCAAACAAATACCATGGTAAATGGTACGAGTTTTTTGCTTTCGCATATTGAAGCCGCTTTTCAAATCAACATTGAACAGGCCAGCAGCCTGCGAAACCTTTATGACGAGGCTGCGCAGGGTCCGCTGGAAGTATACGATATGCTCGGCCGGTTGGTTGAAAAAACCACCGAAAAGCCCACATTAAAGGCAGGCACCTACCTTTTCAAGCGGGGCAACCGCATAGAAAAAGTGATGATTTTTTAATTCCTGGCGTTGGCTCTGCCAAAAAACTTGCGACGTTGTGGCTTAGACTCGTTCGCTTGTTTGGGTTTGGGAGCCGGCTTGAGGGGCTTTTGGGTAGGGAAAGATGGTGGAAACGGATGGTCCATTCTCGCTGGAATAGGCTGTTTGATGAGCTTTTCAATATCCCATACATAAGGAAGTTCTTCTTCCTCACAGAATGAATAGGCGCTTCCGCTGGCACCCGCGCGACCTGTACGGCCAATTCGGTGTACATAGGTTTCGGGCACGTTGGTTACCTCATAATTCACTACAAACTGCAAGTCATCCACATCTATGCCTCGCGCAGCAATATCAGTAGCTACAAGCACCTGGGTTTGCCCCGATTTGAAGTTATTTAACGCCCGTTGACGTGCCTGTTGCGCTTTATTGCCGTGAATGGCCTCGGCTTTAATTCCGTTGCGCTGCAGTACTTTTACCAGCTTATCGGCCCCGTGTTTGGTTCGGGTAAAGACCAAAGCCGACGGCATGTTTTCTTCTTCCAGCAAATGCATGAGCAAGGCTGGTTTGTTGTTCCTGTCCACGTGGAACACTTCCTGACGGATAATTTCTACGGTCGAACTCACCGGGTTCACCTTTACCTCCTGAGGATCGCGCAAAATGGTTTCGGCCAACTGTTGAATTTCGGGTGGCATAGTTGCCGAAAAGAACAACGATTGACGCTGTTTTGGTAGCACCGCTATCACTTTGCGTACGTCGTGGATGAATCCCATGTCGAGCATGCGGTCGGCTTCATCGAGCACAAAAAAGCGGATACCGTCTAAGGCAATATAGCCTTGATGCATTAAATCGAGCAGGCGACCAGGCGTGGCCACCAAAATATCCACCCCGTTTTTGAGTGCATTTACTTGAGGAACCTGGCTTACACCGCCAAAAATAACGGTATGACGAAGTGGCAAATACCTGCCATAGGCCGCCAAACTCTCGCCAATTTGGATGGCTAATTCACGCGTGGGCGTAATTACCAAACCCCTTATGATGCGATGTTGTTGCTTGTGCCCTCCTTGGGCTTGAAAAAGCTGTTGCAACATAGGCAGCGAAAAAGCGGCCGTTTTGCCTGTTCCTGTTTGAGCGCAGCCCAATAAATCACGTCCGGCCAATACAGGTGGAATAGCTTGTTCCTGGATGGGTGTAGGCTGGGTATAGCCTTCTTCGGCCAATGCTTTAAGCACCGGCTCAATCAATTTTAATTCGTTAAATAGCATTTACTAGTGGTTTTTAACCGAGCTTCCGCATCGTCTGCGGCTTTACAGCATCCCGGAAAAAGCAATCGCAACCACCAGAATGACGAGGATTTTAAGGCCCTCTACTGAATACTCAATGCCCAAAGGTAGGGAATAAAATGTTAACCGCCTATTTCCGGCCTGCACCACCCAAGTTCACCTCTACTTCCCAGTTGGCGCGCAGCTTAACAATTTCGGGGTAGTACCACAGTAATTCAGGCTGTCGGCGGCTCAAATAGTCTCCGCCGTCCCATCTTCCATTGGCATTGGTATCGGCCAATAAGCGAAGTCGGTAGCCAACTGGACGAAGTTGGCGGAAAGCCATTTTATCCGTTTTATTAATGGGCAGCGTTAAGAGCAATTGGTATTGTTCGTCGAGTAATTGAATGTGCGTAAAGGAGGCAGGTATACTATCCACTCCGTCGAAAATCAAATCACCAAAACCTTCTGTCGACTGACTATTAAACGTAAATCGGAAGGTATCGGAGGCTGTACCCAACCAATCTACCAGAGCGCCTTTTTCAAAAAACACCTCATATCGCTTATTAGGGCGCAATGCCGGCGTTAATTGCAACTGATTGGCTGAAAATTTCCAACTCATGGCCAGGTTTCGAATGATCACCGTATCTTCTTTCCAATGAATGAGCGCCGAGTCTATTTTTTCAATAGGTCTACTGGCAATCAATTTTAAAGGTTCTAAAACCGAGGGTTGATTTCCTGCAGACAAGCCTATGCTTACGGGCTTTAGACCTGCTTCACCTCCCTTTCTATTGGCAATGGTAAGCGAATCGATTTTGCCGTCATAATAGCACAACAAGCGCAAAGTATCCTTATACACCGCTTGGTGAAATACAAATGCACTGTCGCCCATCAAATGCCACTGCAGTTTACCTTGAGTAGTATCTACAAACTCGAGCCTCAAGCTATCAATGGGCACAGAAAAACGAAGACGCAAAGTGCCCGCATCGAGGCTTCTGCGTTCTACCAGCTTCAAAAGGGCTGCCGTATTTTCGAACAGCACCAAATCGTAAGCGCGGGATTGCTTTGTGGTATCTATTTCAATGAAACTGTCGACAAAGGCAACTGGCTCAATGGACTTGTAAAGCAAATTGTTGTCTTTATCGTCGAATGCCAACAAGATGTAATTACCGGCACGCAAATTTTCCAAAGAAAATGCGCCCGTTTTATCGGTTTTCAGGAAATAAAACGGCTTACGCTTGAAAACCATGGAATCAGTATCACTTTCATTATCAACAGGATATAACGAAACCAAGGCTTGATCGTAGGCTTGCCTTTTGCCAGCATCTACTACCCTGCCTTGGATAATCAGCGAATCGAGATAACTGCCTGTTGAAAATACATACCTCAGGTTTTGAAATTTATTGTTCTCATTCAAGTCGGTAAGTGCATCCCCGAAATTGATGGTGTATGTTGTATTTGGCTCGAGTGGCTTTTCTCCTAAATCGATAGTAAGGGTGTTAAAGCGCTCAATGAATACCGGTTTCTCAGGCAACGCAGGCGTTACGCGAACATTTGCCTGATTTTGTAGCTTGACGTATTCATCGAACTCCAATTTGATGTACCGGCTCTTAAAATGAATTGATCCTTGTTCGGGGGTTGATTTCACCAATACCGGCGGCTCAGCGTCACGCGGGCCACCTGTTGGAGGTACAATATTGGCACATCCATACAAAATCAACACGCACAAAAGGCAGCCCAACAACCTCATGAAGCTCACAATGGCTTTCGGAACAAATAAATCTGGCTGCTCCACAAATCTTTGCCCAGAAAAGACCTCACCCAAAAATACTTGCCTTTAATAATGGCGGTCAAAAGCGCATCCTTCCCGCGCTTGTATTTTTCACTGAGCATGCTGATATAAAACGGATCGAAGGGCATGCCTTTGGTACCAACCACGTCAAATCCTTGATTTTGCATCCGCTTTCGTAGCATAGTTGGAGGAAAATGATACAAGTGCCTCGGAACATCGTGCGCGGCCCACAAATTCCCATAATGAGCTGCATCTATGCTTCTGGGATTAGGTACGGCAATGATTACCCATCCACCGGGTTTGCACAAACTGTATAGCTGACTAAACCTGGTTTTGAGATCGTGAACGTGTTCGAGCACATGCCACATGGTTATTACCTCAAATTGTTCGCTGCACCCCTCAAGCCATTGCTCAGGCTCCACCTTCAAACCTCGTTTCCTGGCTCTGGCAGCAGCACCTTCATCGGGTTCTACCCCTTGCACCTTCCAACCAGCTGCTTGCATATTGGCTGCAAAAGCACCGGTTCCGCAGCCTATATCCAATAAGCTTCCCTTCGATTGAAGCTTTTCTATGAGCTTTCGCTTGCTGCCCAGTGTATAATTACGTACCAAACGGTAGATGGTATTTATTAATCCTGGCGCATTTTCATCAGTATGCGACACGTATGCATCGCTCTGATAATACGCGCCAATTTCTTGCTGAGCCGGGCGGGGATTGGTAAACTCCAATTCACAGGAGGTACACTTCACTATGCTAAACGATTCCTTGCTCACTGTATAATCAATACAGTGCATCACCGGGCTAAAGGTGGTGGATTCACATGCCGGACAAACACTCAATCTTTCCATGCCAAACCTTTGTTTACGTAAACCATTAAAACACCGATATCTGATGGTGATACGCCGCTCACACGTGATGCTTGTCCCAAACTGCTGGGCCTTACTGCCGATAGCTTTTCTTGTGCTTCTTTCGACAATGCGGTAATGGCGCGGTAGTTAAAATCCTCCTTCATAAACACATCATCCAAATTGCTCATTTTATCTGCCATCTCCTTTTCTTTGGCGATGTAGGACGCGTATTTCAAATTGATTTCCGCCTGTTCGGCACTATCACTCCCCATGCCCTCAAGGTATTCGCTCAACAGCTTAGACCCTGCTTTTAAATCGGCAAGGTGCAGTTGTGGCCTCAACAAAAGTGTTTCTAATTTCACTTTCTGCTGTATATGTGCCGATGCTGCACTTTCTAAAACCGGATTCATTTCTGAGGGATCCGCTGCGGTTTTCTGCAGAAACTTAATCAATTCGTTTGCTTCACTCACCTTACGATGCACTTCCTCCATGCGCTCTTGAGATATGAGCCCCATGCGCTTGGCGTGCTCCGACAGGCGTACGTCGGCGTTGTCTTGGCGAAGCAAAATGCGGTATTCAGCCCTCGAGGTGAACATTCGGTAGGGCTCATCTGTGCCTTTATTTACCAAATCATCTATCAACACGCCTACATAGGCTTCGCTGCGTTTTAAGATGAATGACTCTTGTTCGTTGATTTTGAGGTGTGCGTTAATGCCTGCCATCATGCCCTGACAAGCGGCTTCCTCATAACCGGTTGTGCCATTGATTTGTCCGGCAAAGTACAACTGCTCCACTCCCTTTGTTTCGAGGGTTGGATACAGCTGGGTGGGCGGGAAATAGTCGTACTCAATAGCGTAGCCCGGACGGAACATTTTGGCTTGCTCGAAACCAGGTATGGTTCGTAACGCTTTGTATTGAACATCCTCGGGCAAAGAGGTAGAAAAGCCATTCACATACACTTCCACAGTATTCCAACCTTCTGGTTCCACGAAAATTTGGTGTCGCTCGCGTTCTGCAAAACGATTGATTTTGTCTTCAATACTCGGACAATACCTGGGTCCCAGTCCTTGTATTCGGCCGGCATACATGGGCGACTTATCGAATCCGGTTTTCAGAATTTCGTGCACATCGGGGTTGGTGTAAGTAATCCAACACGAGCGTTGGTATTTTAGCGATTCTGTATTGGTGTAAGAGAATTTACCAGGATTTGCATCGCCGGCCTGTTCTTCCATCTTAGCATAATTCAAAGAACGGCCATCGATGCGTGGGGGTGTGCCTGTTTTCATCCGTCCGGCCTCAAAGCCCAACGAAACTAACTGCTCGGTAATGCCATGTGCGGCTTTTTCACCTGTGCGTCCGCCTCCGAACCGTTTTTCACCAATATGTATGATGCCGTTTAGAAAAGTACCATTGGTTAGTACTACTGCACGGGCCTTGAACACTATGCCCATAGATGTAACCACGCCCGTTACCCTGTTCCCTTCGGTTTCGATGGCCGTAACCATGTCTTGCCAAAAATCAACATTCGGGGTTTCTTCGAGCATTTGTCGCCACTCAGAAGCGAATAACATTCGGTCGTTTTGCGTACGCGGACTCCACATGGCGGGTCCCTTAGAACGATTTAGCATACGAAACTGTATAGCAGAGCGATCGCTTACTATGCCGCTGTATCCGCCCAAAGCATCTATTTCGCGCACTATTTGTCCCTTTGCCACGCCACCCATGGCGGGGTTACACGACATTTGTGCAATGGTTTGCATATTCATGGTTATGAGCAACACCTTTGAGCCCATATTGGCGGCAGCAGCAGCAGCTTCACAGCCGGCATGACCACCCCCCACTACTATGATATCGTATTGTTGATACATATTCTATTGTTCCACGTGGAACTTATTTTATTTTCTGTTTGTCCTGTTCCACGTGGAACAACCAGCGTATTAATGCTTCTCCTTCTGCTGCCCGCATTTTCGCGGCTGTATCTTCACTCTTGTCGTCTTCACCAATGAGATGTAGAAGCCCATGAACCATCACCCTCCTCAATTCGGTTGCAAAGGTAACTTCATTTTGATGAGCATTTTCTCTAATTCTATCTACACTCAAATAGCACTCGGCATTCACCTTAGCTTGATCTTCGGCCAAAGGAAAAGTAATTATATCTGTGTAGTAGTCGTGATTCAAAAAACGTTTGTTCATATCCAACAAATAATCATCGCTGCAAAACACATAACTCAAGTCGTCGATTTCAATCCCTCTGCTCTCAGCCACAGCCATTAACCAAAGCTTGTGTGCGTTTCTGTCTTTTAAGGGTATTGCCGTGTCGGCACTGTAAAAACGGATCATTTCAAATCGATTGAGAATTTTGCCGCATGCGTATCATTACAGTAATGGAAATGCCTCGTGATTTCCTTTAGAAAAAGCACACCCCTGCCTCCTTCCTTCTCTCTGTTGCCCATCAATCGGGGATCCGACAAAGCGTCCATATCAAAACCAGTGCCTTCATCGGCCACACAACAATACAACCGGCCATTCAACGCTTCCACATCAATAATAACTTGTTTGTGTGGATTTGAATGGTTTCCGTGCAGTATGGCATTGGTAATTGCCTCCGACAAAGCCAATCTTACATTAAACAGGCAGGCATCCGATACTTCAAACTCTGTTCCCAAAGTTTGAAGTATCTCCTCAACAACCTCTACGTTGTTGGGATTACTTTGAATAATAAACCTGCCTTTCATGGGTTGAGCTCCAGAAAATACCGTTCCACCTTTCGCTTGTAATACGAATTCAATTCAGGCGCCACCGTTTGATACATATCCAGCGATTTTCGTTGTTGTTTCTTGAAGACTTCAAAACCAGGAGGACTTGAACGTTGATTGTCATTGGCAGTAGTTCCCTCACGCTGATCTTCAAATTCGCGCTGCTTATCGGCTTTATCAGACTCCAGCATGCGCGTTAAAATTTCTTCTTGGCGTTTCAAAGCATCACTGCTCAAGATTTTGTTCACCAATTCACGTTCGGTTTTCTCCATCTCTTTCGCCAGTTTCTCCAACTCGCCTTTTTGTCCACCTTGCCCTTCTCTTCCCATTTCCTGCGACAGCTTCTGCAATTCACGTCTAATAGCTTCCTGCTTTGCAACCATTTCTGCAAAACCCTTGCTCATTTCGCTATTCTTTCCTTGTTTGCCCTCATTGGGCTTTCCATTCTCACCCTTCATGCGCTCTTTCATTTGCTTCATTTGCTGATTGAGCGATTGCTGCATTTGACTGAGTTTACTCATTTTACTTTGACTACCCCCTCCAGGTTTCTGGCATTGCTGATCGCCGTCCATTTTCTGAGCTTTTTCCTCTTGGAGACTATTAAGTAATTCCGATAGTAATAGCGCGAGATTATTTACACCCGTCATGGCATATTGCTGCCTTGCTTTGGCTTGGGGGGTTTGACGTGCACCTAAATGCTCTACTGCCTTTTGCAAGTTATCATTAACCTGAGCCATGTCTTTGGTAATGCTGCTCTGCAGTTGCATGATACGTTTGCCCAAAGCAACCAAACTATCTTCTATCAAACGAGCCTCTTCACGCAACTTCGATTGATCCTTACCAATCTCTACATACACCGGTGAATAGTTACTGTTTTCCTGCAAACGATCCATCAAACGCTCTTGACCAAACGAAAACTTCACCAGATTTTCCAATATCATGCGCAGACTTTGGATATTTTCGTCGAGCTGCTGCATGTCTTGTTGCTGCATTTGATCTCTCATTTTCTGAGCCATTTGCTGCATTTGCTTACTGGCCTTTTGCTGCTGTTGTTTGGCTTGCGATTGTTTGTTCTTTTGTAGTTCCGACTTGGCTTGGTCCATGTTGTCCTTCACCTCATTGGCCTCTTTATTCAAATCACCCAAGTCGTTCGGACGTTGCAAGTCATTATTTAAATCATCCAGCTTATTCAAATCTTCCTTGAGCTGTTCGAACTGTTTGTTTAATTCTTGCTGTTTGGCTGAGAGTTCCTCTGCCGACGATTTATTGTCTTGCTGCAGTTCTTGCTGCTTTTTAGCCAGTTTTTCCAATTCATTGGCAGCCTCGTTCATCCGCTGCTCCACTTCCATCCCCTTAAAAAACTCGAGCATCCTATCGAGCTCTCGCTCTACTTCTTTTTGATCGAGCTTCATATTGTCGAGTTGCTGTTGAAGTTGGTCCTTGTTGGCTGCCTTCTCCATCATTTTATTCAACTCTTCCATCATCTTTTTCAAATCGTCGGTCAACAGCTTTTCCGCCATTTCTTGCAGTTTTTGCTGCTTTTCACGTAGACTTTCATCTTGTTTTTTGGAATCACGCAATTGCTCGTTCTCCTTGAGCTGTTCTTTGCTAGATTCCAATTTTTGCTGAAGCTGCTGTTGCTTTTGCTGAAGTTGTTCAAGCAGCTTTTTATCTTCCCATCCCAACTCCTTACCTTCTTTCAGCTTCTTATTCAATTTTTCAGCATCACGTTGTATCTGCTTGATATCCTTGATAGATTCACGCAGCTGCTTTTCTACTTCAGAAGTGTTTTTATCGATTTGTTCTTTGCTCTCCTCTGCGGTTAGACTTCTATAAACAAAACTCTGGGTTCGTACTTTCTTTGGGCCTTTTACACCATCATTATCGGCAATTTCAAAGCAATAGTTCACTGCCGATCCATCTCTCAAATCGAGCGTCGATAAATCGAAATAGTGGTAAAAGCGCTGCCGTACTCCACTGCCCAAAACCAATGGCACCTTTACTTCCTTTCCCAATGGCTTACCTTCGGCATCTTGCAAAGTATAGGCAAACCACAAATCAGTAAAGCCATAATCATCGCTTATTTCACCAGTAAAATAGCGCAATTGCCGCTGTACCGAATCTCTGCTTTCTGACACCAAAATCTCGGGCCACAAATCAGGAATTACCCTGATGCCAAAATTCAAGGTATCTGATTTAGGATTCTTCTTGTTTCTGATGTGCACTCCGTACATGAGCGACTCCATAGCTCTCCATCGTACTTCAAAATTTCCTGCACGCTTTGCTGTAGGCTGAATGAGATTCTCGTTCGAATTCAAAAATAAAGAGAGGTCATCAATGGAAGACCCCTTGAAATTCCATTGAATTTGAGTGCCCTCAGGTACCAACAAATCACCTGTATTGGTCAAAATTTCACTCGACTTACCCAAATAAGCCGGATAGTTCAGCTTTACTTCAAACCGATCGATAACGGGCTTCGGAACCACTTTGATAGTGTAGGTGGTAGACTTAAACTTATTCGCTATAAATTTGATTTTCAAGTCTTTGCGTACATTCTTAAGCGCATACACAAAAGCATTCTTTCCCTTTGCATCCATGCGGTATTGAAAGCCACCTACCTCAATTTGTACCTCTTTTGGTAATTCTTTACCTACTAACCCAACCGCAATATTCAAATCGCTTCCTTGCTCAGTAGCCCATGCAGTTTCATCAAACACAAAATCAAACGGCCTAAAGGGATCAAACTCTTGGTTGTACTTTAAAATACGAGCACCACCTTCGGTAATTACAGCAGGAGCAAAAAGCAAAATCAATCCGAATACCCCGGCTACCGGAACTAACCAGCGCAGATACTTCCTATTATCCTTTAAATTGATGCCTTTGAAAAAAGGAATTGGCCGCAACGCCAAAGTACGTTGCTCAATGCTGGCCAACAATAAATCGCGAGAAATTCCCTCCTCCTTAAAATTAGCCAACTCAATGGTATTCAATAATTTATCGCGAACATCGGCAAAATGATTGCCCACTCTAACTGCGGCCGCTTGATACGACATCCGTGGAAGCCATCCTTGAATGCGGAACAAGGGGACAAGTATCCAACTGATTAGCAAATAAGCACTAACGCCTGCGAAACCAAAAAACAGTACGGTTCTACCCGCGCTGTTTAACTCCATATAAAAAGCTGTGCCCGAAATAAGTAGCCATAATCCAAGTCCCCATGACAAAAAGAGCAATAGACCTCTGATTACCTGATTGAGATAATAGCGGTTGATGTATGCATCCAGCTTTTCGAGCAGTTCTTGGTAGGCAGATTTCATTAGAATTGTAGCACTAATTCAACGGGACAATGGTCGGAATGGTGTACTTGCGGAAGAATGGCAGCCGACCTCAGATGGGGCAACAAGGCCTCGGTAATTACATGGTAATCAATCCGCCAGCCCTTGTTGTTGGCTCGTGCACCGGCACGGTACGACCACCACGAATAATTATCCGGTGTTTTATCGAGATGTCGAAACGAATCAACCAAGCCCTCTTGCAGATAGGAAGTGAACCACGCTCTCTCTTCAGGCAAAAATCCCGACATACCAGCGTTCCTTACTGGGTCGTGGATATCAATCGCCTGATGACAGATGTTGTAATCGCCACCAATAATCAAGCGCGGGAACTCTTGGCTCAGGGATTTAATATATGGAAGAAAAAAATCTAAAAACTGCATCTTCATGGCCTGACGTTCATCACCACTTGAACCTGAAGGTATGTACACGCTGATGAAACTAAAATCATCGAAATCGGCACGTATGATTCGCCCTTCAGCATCTATCCAATCAACGCCACAGCCTTTCGTTACTTTATTGGGCCTCTTGCGGGTCAAGATAGCTGTGCCCGAATAACCCTTCTTTTCGGCTGGGTACGTAAATACTTCATAACCCAGGTTACGAACCACCTGCCAATCGAACTGATCGTCCATGGCTTTGATTTCCTGCAGTCCGATGATATCAGGCGCAACATCGGCCAACCAAGTGGAAAAACCCTTGTTTTCAGCCGCACGGATGCCATTCACATTGTATGAAAGCAGCTTCATCAGTCAACCATCTTGGCTTTGATGATAACCATGTCTTTTGCCGGACGATCACCGGCTGCTGTTTGGGTACGGGCAATTTTGTCGAGCACATCGAAACCACTCACCAATTCACCAAAAACGGTATAACCTCCATCCAAATGGGGCGTACCACCCACAGTAGCATAAATTTGTTTTTGCTGGTCGGTGTATTTTCGTCCCGAACGGGCTGCAATGCTATTCAATTCGTTTTCATTGAACATGCGTCCATGCACAATGTAAAACTGACTACCACTCGAAGCTTTGGTAGGATTCATTTGATCGCCCATGCGCGCGGCGGCCAAGGCACCTCTTTTGTGAATCAAGGTATCGATGATCTCGGCTGGTACGGTATAACCCGGCCCACCTTGTCCCAACATTTGTCCGGGCTTGGCACCCTTCGAATCAGGGTCACCCCCTTGAATCATAAAATCTTTGATAACCCGATGGAACAACAAGCCATCGTAATAGCCGCTCTTTACCAG
This sequence comes from Sphingobacteriaceae bacterium, assembly GCA_013824115.1. GTDB lineage: Bacteria > Bacteroidota > Bacteroidia > UBA7662 > UBA7662 > PNNG01. The sequence goes on from PNNG01000005.1 coordinate 152,922, forward strand.
TTTCACCATATTATCGCGGTGCTGTGGGGTTTCATTGTACAGTTTCACCATCATGATGCCCTCTGTAGTCTGGAATTCTATCAACATTTCTTTCTTCTTTTTTCCTTTTTGTGCTTGAACAGTTCCAGCCATGACCATCATAGCCAGCAATACCAATCCTATTTTTTTCATGCTATTAAGCGTTTTCGTTTGGTGAAAAATATGCTATTTCTTCGAAATACTGAATGCTGTATGCTTTCAGCAAGTCTTCCTGCTCCAGCAAATTAATGGCAGGCAAGGTTTTTAGCAAGTTGTAATGTGGCCAACCATCGGCATCTCTACCGGCCAGTTCATAGTAACCAGCCAAGCTCATGAGTTCGCAAATGGCAATGTGCATGAGGTCTTGTTTTTCTTCTTTCGAATATTTGCGGTGGCCCTGGCCCAGTACATTAACGCCAATAAGAAATAGCACCGACTGCAAATCGGGTGCTTTTCCAAAATCCTTTTCTAGCTGCTCGGTCAAAGTGTTCCAGCTTGCTTCCAGTGCAGTATTCATCCAATTAAGTTAAAATCATCTCTATCTTGTAAAAATGGGAGTTTTTCGCGGATTTCGCTTAGGTAGTTTTTACTAAAAACTGCCGTGAGCAAAGCTTCTTGATCTACACTCTCTGCAAGCACTTCTCCCATTGGATCTATCAAACGGCTACCACCATTGTATGGAATACCATTACCATCGGTACCCACCCTGTTAACACCTGCAACATAGCACAGGTTTTCAATAGCTCGGGCTACCAATAGCTGTTTCCAGGCATACACCCTGCGGCTTGGCCAATTGGCAACATACAACAGCACATCGTAATCGCCTTGGTTGCGCGCCCAAACCGGGAAACGCAAATCGTAACATATTTGCAAATGGATGCGCCATCCGTTGAGCTCATAAATGACCCTTTCGTTTCCCGACCGATACATCTCACTTTCACCTGCCATGCCGAACAAATGCTTTTTGTCGTAACGCGCCACAATTCCTTCGGCACCTACTACCAGTAGTCGGTTCACAAAACCTTTTGCAGTTTTCATCATGAGCGAACCTACCAGCTGGCAGTTCCATTTGGCTGCTTGTGCTTGCATCCATAATACTTCGGGGCCAGTTTCGTCGGTGGCAAACAATTGGGGCCGCATTGAAAAACCGGTGCTGAACATTTCCGGAAGCACTAACAAATCGCAAGCAGGCTGATGCCTATCCATCAAATGAGAGAGATGCAGCAAGTTTGCTGCACTATCTTCCCAAGCCAAGCTAGCTTGCAGGGCTGCTATGCGTAAATCTGACATAATTTTTCTCCTGCCTGTGTTAATAATGCATCGGATTTGGCGAAGCAGAAACGCACCAAACGGTGGGCTATTTCTCCATCAAAAAACGGACTCACCGGAATGAGGCTAATTCCTTTATTTTTCACCATATCCACCACAAAATCCATATCTTTTTGCTGAATGATTTCCGAAAAATCGGCCAATTGGAAGTAAGTGGAAGCGGTTGGAATAAATCGAAATGGTGTTTTACTCAAATGGCTGAGAAATAAATCGCGCTTTTGTTCATAAAAAGCCGGAAGCTTTTCCTCGCTTCTGTCACTCATTAAAAAATCGGCATAAGCCTGTTGCATAGGGGTGTTTACCGAAAACACATTGAATTGATGCACTTTCCGAAACTCTTGCTGCAATGCCGAGGGGGCAACTACATAACCTATTTTCCAACCCGTGCTGTGGTAGGTTTTACCAAAGGAACTCACTACCATCGAACGATTGCGCAAATGCCCATATCGCAACACCGATAAAAAGGATTTCCCATCAAAAACCATGTGCTCATAAACTTCGTCGCTCAACAAGAGCAGCGGCGACTTTTCCATAATTTGGTGCAGCCTCGCTACGTCATTCGCTTGCAAAATGGTTCCCGCTGGATTGTTGGGATGGTTCAACAGCAACAGCTTTGTTTTCGGCGATAGCGCTTTTTCCACTGCGTCCCAATCGAAATGAAATGCCAAGTTTTCGTAGCGCATGGCTACCCTAACCGGAATTCCTCCTGCCAGCTGCACTGCCGGTGCATAGGCATCGTAAGCCGGGTCAATGAGGATTACTTCATCGCCAGTATGCACCAAAGCCATGATGGCCGTAAAAAGGGCTTGGGTTGCTCCGGCAGTTACGGTTATTTCAGTATTGGCATCGGGTAAAAAACCATAACAACGCTGCGTTTTTAAGGCAATTTGTTCGCTCAAAGCTGGAAGCCCAGGCATGGGTGCATACTGGTTTTTGCGTTCTGACATGGCTTGAGTAACCAAATGCTGCAGCTTTTCATCTGGATCAAAGTCGGGGAAGCCTTGCGCCAAATTCAAAGCACCATGCTCATTGGCCAAGCGGGTCATCACCGAAAAAATGCTATCACCGGTGTGGGGCAGTTTACTTAGCATGGAGTTTAGGTTAGAGTCCAAAGGAGGCCGACAAATCCAACATCCGCTGCATGGGTTTCAACGCAGCCATTCGCAGGTTTTCATCCATCAACAGTTCGGGTTGCTCGTATTTAAGGGCGAGGTATACTTTTTCGAGGGTGTTTCGCTTCATGTGTGGACAATCGTTGCAAGCGCAATTATTGGTTGGAGGCGCCGGAATGAAAGTTTTATCGGGAGATGCCAGCTCCATTTGGTGCATGATACCCGTTTCCGTTCCTACAATGAATTTTTGAGCCGCACTTTTTTGGGTATAGTTCAGCAGCGCGGTGGTTGACCCAATGTAATGCGCCAACTCCAACAATTCAGCTTCACATTCAGGGTGGGCAATAAACTCGGCATCGGGGTGCTCGTGCATGAGCGCAGTGATTTTCTCCAAAGAAAAAATCTCGTGTACCATGCAGCTGCCATCCCACAAAGTCATGTTTCTTCCCGTGGTTTTATTGATCCATGCACCCAGGTTTTTGTCGGGTGCAAACAAAATTGGCTGGTCTTTTGGCAAGCTTTCTACAATCTTCACTGCATTCGATGAAGTGCAAATGATATCCGACATGGCCTTGATTTCGGCAGTACAATTGATGTATGAAATCACCAAATGCTCGGGATGCTCCTCTTTAAACTTGGCAAAAAGCGCAGCAGGAGCACTATCGGCAAGCGAGCAACCAGCTTTCAAATCGGGCAAGAGCACTTTTTTGCTTGGGTTAAGGATTTTGGCAGTTTCGGCCATAAAATGCACCCCTGCAAATAGAATCAAATCGGCCTCCGTTTTGGCAGCTTGTTGTGCAAGCCCCAGGCTGTCGCCTAAATAATCGGCTACGTCTTGAATATCGCCTGTTTGGTAATAATGGGCCAAAATGATTGCGTTTTTTTGTTTTTTCAGTGCGTTGATTTCGCCCACCAAATCTAAAGTGGGGTCCACATCCAGCTCGAGGAAGCCAACTGCATGCAATTGATCAGTGGCAAATTTCAGGTCTTCGTTAAACATCAGCAAATAATGATAATTTACTTTTTAAAGGTTTGTTGTTGTTATTGGGGCCGTGGATATGTTAGAAGCTTTTTTTTGAAGCCCTTGCTTTTGATGGTGCTAACATTCATTAACGCCTTTATCAACATTCCAAAGCCTTCAAAGTTCCTTAATTTCAGGTAATCTTGCTGCTTTTCCACAGACGTTAACAAGCTTTTTTCACAGGCTCATGGATGCTTGCTAGCGTGTATAGCATGTGGATTACCGGGGAGTTTTGCCCCTGCTACTGGATAACTTCAAGTTCAAAAGTTATGCACTTGCCGTTGTTCACCAATAAAGTAGGCTTATGCCGGCCTTATGCACCCTTATCCACAAGGTTGGTAACATCGTTGTTCTGCTACCTGCTAACAACGAGTAGTTTTATTGATAGAGCTGTTCCTTGAGAACATATTGGTGAATTTGCTCGGGCAATAAGTAGCGAACGCTTTTGCCAATGCGCAGATTTTCACGTATTTGGGTTGAAGAAATTTCAATAACGGGTGCCTGAACCAAGTGTATGTTCGGATGACCGGCCAAATGGGTTTGTGTTTGTCCTACCCGTGGATATACCCAAATTTCAAAACGGCGCATCAGCTCCTCGTAATTTTTCCAACGCGGTAAGCTCACCAAGTTGTCTTCGCCCATAATGAGGCTAAACTGCCTGTCGGGGTACTTCCCTTCCAAATGAATTAACGTATGGATGGTGTAGGATGGTTTGGGCAGCTGAAATTCGATGTCGCTGGCTTTCAGTCGGGTATTATCGGCAATGGCCCGGTTCACCAGGTCGAGACGCAAGTATTGATCGAGCAGACTGTCTTTTTTCTTCAGCGGATTTTGTGGGGTTACCACTAACCATACTTCGTCGAGTTCGGTTTGGGTGGCAAAATATTCGGCCAAAATGAGGTGCCCAATGTGAATGGGATTGAATGATCCGAAGAAGAGTCCTGTTTTTTTCATGCGTCGCGCAAAAAATCGCCTACCACCTGGCTGGCGGTAGCTTTGGCGGTATCTAAATCCTCGTTTACGAGTATATAGTCGAATTGATTAGCAAATTCCATTTCAGCAGCGGCTTTATCGAGACGCATTTGCAATTTTTCTGCACTTTCGGTGTTGCGCTTGCTGAGGCGTGCCTGCAATACTTCGAGCGAGCCGGCCTGCACAAAAATCGCGAGGGCCTGCGGCCCATATTGTTTTTTGATATTCAGTCCACCCTTTACGTCTACATCAAAAATGACCGATTTACCGGCTGCTAAAAGCTTTTCAACAGCCGAACGCAGGGTACCATAGTAGGTTCCTGCATACACTTCTTCCCATTCGATAAAATGACCATCTGCGATTTTCGCTTCGAAGGCCTCTTTACTCAGGAAGTGGTAATCTTTGCCATCTTGTTCATTTCCCCGTTTATCGCGACTAGTAGCAGAAATAGAGAAACACAACTCATCGAACTGGCTCAACAGGTGATGTACCAAGGTGGTTTTTCCCGATCCGGAGGGCGCGCTGAAGATGATGAGTTTGCCTGGCATACCTACAAAACGTTGAGGACTTGCTCTTTGATTTTTTCGAGCTCGTTTTTCATATTCACCACCAGTTTTTGGATATCTACCTGGTTGCATTTTGAGCCGAGGGTGTTGATTTCGCGGCCCATCTCTTGGGCTATAAACCCAAGCTTTTTGCCTCCCGAAGGCTGGTTGAGATTTTGACGGAAAAAAGAGCAATGCTGGGCCAGGCGCTGCTTCTCTTCACTCACATCCAGCTTTTCGAGGTAGTAAACCAATTCCTGTTCAAGGCGGTTCATATCTATTTTTTCCTGCTCTACAAACAGCTCCAATCCGGCCTTGATGCGGTTTCTGATGTTGTCGATACGGATGTTTTCATAAGGGGCAACCGCGGCTAAATCGGCCTCTATACGCGCAACACTCAGCAGCATATCATCGCCTGTTTTGCGGCCTTCCTCTTCTCTGAATTGATTGAACTGCTCGACCGCTGATTTAATCAACTTTTCCAAATCGCTCCACCAGCCAATTTCAGCGGCTCCTTCACCTGCTGCCACTTCGGGTATGCGCATGATGGCTTCGGCCAAGCCTTGTTGTGGTAGGTTCAACTCCGAACAAAGCGCATGTAACTCGCGGTAGTACGCTTTGAATAACGAAGCGTTTACTACCGATTCACGCTCGGTTCCGCTGCTTTCGATTTGGATGTTGACGGTGATTTTTCCCCTGTCGAGCGGACCGTTGAGCAAATTCCGGATGGCGTATTCTTTGTCTTGCAGCAGTCGCGGCAGTCGCAAATTCATATCCAGAAATTTGCTGTTAAGCGAACGTATTTCAACGGTTACCATCCCTGCCGGCAAGGCCGCACTGGCTTTGCCATAGCCGGTCATCGATCGAATCATAAAAAGCGAATAAGTTGCAAAAGTACGACTTATTTTTTGGCCTCACTCACCAGATACACCCCAGCGAAAATGAGCAGTCCGTAAAGCACTTGTTCGGGTAACAACCTGTCGCGACCTGCCCACAAAGCAATGATGGTAGCCAATAGTGGTTGCAAATAAATGTAGGTGCCCACCACCGAGGCGCGGGTATGTTGCAAAGCCCAGGCGTTGAGCCAGTACGCGGCAATGCTTATGCCTACGATGATGAACCAAAAAGCAGCCCAATCGGTGCTTGCAAACGACGACCAGGGTATGGCCGATAACTGCGGAAGTCCAAAGGGCAAAACCATTACGCTACCGAACAGAAAGAGCCATTTTACTACCGTAAAAGTGCTGTAACGGGCCATCATGGGTTTGATGAGCACCAAGTACACCGAAAAAAGCATGGCATTGAGCATCACCAATAAATTCCCCCAGGTACTGTTGGCTGCACCACCACGGGCAAAAATTTTCTCGGCACTGAGTATAAGAAGCAAGGCACCCGCACTGCCCAAAGCCATGCCCGTAAGCTTTTTCCACCCTAGTTTTTCCTTCAGGTAAAAGGAGGCGAAGGCCAGAATAAAGATGGGACTGGTAATCATGATTACCGAAGCATTGATGGGCGAGCTCAACGACAGTCCTTTGAAGAACAACAGCATATTTCCCGCTACACCAAAAAAAGCACACATGGCGAGGTATGCTAAATCGCGGCTGTTCACTTTGGCTCGCTTGCTTTCAAAAAGCGGATGCGCTAACCAGAAAAAGGCTGTGGCAATGACCACCCGCAATAAAATGAAGGCATAAGGTTGAATGAGCCGAGGCATCACCTCCTTGGCTACGGTGTAAGAAGCGCCATAAAAAAGGGCCGTTAATAATAACGACCCGTGAACCAGCAAGCGGGTTTTCATCCCGCGAAATTATACTTTTTAAAAGACCCTGTAACCTACTGATAGCATCCATTGACTGGGTCGCGCATCGGTAGTGAACGTCTGGCCATTGGTGCTGATGCTATTGCCAAAGCGCATCAAGCTACCTTCGTATTTAGCATCTACTACCAATTTCCAAAAATCTAAACCAAGCCCCACTTGGAAGCCAACGGTATTATTGCGGTAGGTATCGGTAATGTTTTGGGTGAGGTTGTTTTCGTTTAAATCGGCTTTGAGCAAGTTCGAAAAAACAGGACCGCCATTTACGCGCAACAGGCCGAAGAATTTTTTGCCTGCCAAAACAGGAATGTCGATTCGCTGAAAGGTTAGATCGGCGGTAGAGGCATTGCCGTTGGTGGTGGTAGTAATGCTTGAGCCCATGCGGGTGTAAAGCAATTCGGGCTGTACATAAAAGCCCAATACTTGTATGCGGCTGTAAAACCCAAGGTGCAAACCGTTTTTGGAAGCCGATTCAATGGAAATGTTGTTTACGGTAATGGCGTCGTAACGCACGTTGTAGGAGTTGAGTCCGCCACGAATACCCAATTGAAAAAACTGAGCGAAGGCGCCCGTGGTGCATAGCATGAGCAGTATGAAAAGACGAATAGATTTCATAACCAAATAGATAAAGGTGATTGTAGTTACACAAGTATACCGTTTTTTTCCTTTATTTTGTAGTAATGCGTGCATTACGTTTGTTTCTGCCGGTTTTTTATGTGATGAGCAGCTTGCCTGTGCAGGCCAGTTACCACTATTGTCTTGGCCGTGTGAAGCAAATCAGCTTTTATGAGGTAAATGATCCAAACTGTGTATGTCCGGCCGACGAAGATTTGCGCGACTGCTGCGCGACCGAGCATACGGTTCTCGATTTTCAAGATGATCATACTCCTTTTGCAAAAGCGGCATTAGAGCCTGTATTTTCGGTGGTTGCTGCCCCTCTTGGTGTGTATGAAATGCCTCAGGCAATTTCTCAAACCAGGGTAAGCACATCCTTACGTGGTCCGCCCCCTTCGGCTAAATGCGTAGGTATTTACCTGATGAACTGTAATTTCAGATTGTGAGAAGGGGCTGTCTTGGCGCAGCTTTATGTTCGTGGAACCGCACGCACTCCCTATCCTTCAAATCAAAAATCTGAAATCATGAAAAAATCAATTGCAATCAAAAGCCTGTTGGCTACCTTTTTTATCCTCTTTCTTGCAGCCGCTCCTGTTTTAGCACAAAAGCCTCCTAAAAAAGCCGAGGCTAAAATCCAAGTTTCGGGCAATTGTGGCATGTGCGAAAAACGCATCAATGCTGCATTAGACGTTCCTGGAGTCATTTTTTCTTCTTGGGATCGCGTTAGCAAAACAGCTACTGTGGTATATAAGCCTCGTAAAATTTCGGAGCAAAAGCTGCACGAACTCATTGCGGGCGTGGGCCATGATACCAACAAGGTAAAGGCCGATACCACGGTTTACAGCAAACTTCCCGGCTGTTGCCTCTACCGTGAGAACGACAATACCCACTGGGATTGATCATGCGCATTTTTTTGCTGGCTACAGGCTTGTTTTTGGCAAGTCAGTATGTAGCGGCGCAGGATACTTTGCGGGGCTTTGTATTGGAAGAAACCGGAACAGGTAGGCTGCAACCATTGGTGGCTGCCAATGTGGTTTGGTTAAGCACCACGGTGGGTACCACTACCGATGTAAAAGGCTATTTTGCCATTCCGGCCCATCCAAAAACACGGCAATTGCAAATCAGTTACATTGGAAAAAAGGCCGATACACTGCAAATTGAACGTTTTACGGAGGTGAAAGTCATCCTCAAAAGTCAATCGAAACTCCAAACGGTGGAGATTGAGGCCGACCGCGCAGCTACTTATGTATCTTCGTTGAACCCCATTAAAACGCAGGTGATGACCGAACAGGAGTTGTTCAAAGCCGCCTGTTGTAATTTGTCGGAAAGCTTCGAAACCAATCCAGCGGTAGACGTAAGTTATACCGATGCCGTTTCGGGGGTGAAACAACTACAGTTGCTGGGCCTTTCGGGCAGCTACATCCAAATGCAGCGCGAAAACCTGCCTGATGTGCGAGCACTCTCGGCCAATTATGGATTGACCTTTATTCCAGGCAGTTGGATCGACAATATCCAGCTTACCCGGGGTATTGGATCGGTGGTGAATGGTTTTGAGAGTATCTCGGGACAGATGAATGTGGAGCTCAAAAAGACCGATAGTGGCGACAGTGTGTTTGTGAACGGCTACCAAAACCAAATGGGACGGTCGGAAATCAATTGGTACAGTCGACACCAACTAAATGGGAGTTTGAGCACGGCGGTTTTGCTGCATGGCAACCGCCAGGGCATGCTCAACGACGTGAACAACGACGGCTTTTTGGATATACCAACGGGAAACCAAATCAATTTCCACAACCGTTGGAAATATGATAATGGCCAAGGGTGGATTGTTCAGGGAGGCTGGGCCTTGGTGCGTGATCGCCGCTTGGGTGGCCAAAACAGCTTTGATCCTGCCATCGATAGGCAGCAGCAGGGGGCTTACGGGACCGGCTTTAATGTCGACCGCATGGAGGTTTACGGCAAGGTGGGTTATGTATTTCCGCAGCGGCGTTACCGCTCACTGGGCTATATGACCCAATACGTGAATCACCGCACCGATGCTTTTTTTGGCAGGGCCGATTATTCAGGAAGACAGGGTTCGTTGTACCAGAACCTGATTTTTCAGGATATCATAGGCAATACCAACCATAAATACCGAGCAGGCTTTAGCCTCATGACCGAATCGTATGGCGAAACATACAAGCAATTTTTGTTCAATCGCCGCGAAGTGATTCCAGGTGCTTTTTATGAGTACACTTACACAGGACTGCGTCTTCAGCTGGTAGGTGGCTTGCGGATGGATCACCACAACCTCTATGGTTGGTTGTTCACCCCACGCTTGCATGCTAAGTACGATGTAACCGACCAAACGGCACTGCGCCTGGCTGCTGGCCGCGGTTACCGTGTGGCCAATGTATTTGCCGAAAACATGGGTGGTTTGATCAGTTCTCGACAAGTAGCGATTTTGGGGAATGGTGCGGGTGCGTATGGCTTGGAGATGGAGAAGGCGTGGAATTTTGGCTTGAGTTTGACACAAGCATTCAAATTCCGTTATCGCGACGCCAGTTTGAATGTGGATTTGCATCATACGCGTTTCGACCAGCAGGTGGTGGTTGATTACGATTATTCGCCAAAGCAGCTGTTGTTTTACAATTTGCAAGGAGCCTCTTACAGCACCAGTTTTCAAACCGAGGTGGATTTAAAGCCAGCACGCAGGTTTGATGTGCGCCTTGCCTACCGCTGGTTGGACGTAAAAACCCAATATCAAACGGGCTTTTTCACCCGACCATTGGTAGCTCGCCACCGCGTATTCATGAATTTGGCTTACGAAACGCGCAGCAAGTGGATGTTTGACTATACCGTTTCGCGCATCGGAACCAAGCGCTTGCCCGTTACGGCTAGTAATCCCGAGGGCTTTCGTTTTCCTGAGCAATCGCCCGCTTATTGGATCATGAATGGCCAGGTGACCAAAAGGTTTAAGCGTTGGGATGTGTATATAGGGGTAGAAAACCTGGCTGATTTTCGACAGACACAGCTTATCAATGCCGCTGAGCAGCCCTTTTCACCCTTTTTTGATGCTAGTATGATTTGGGGTCCGGCCATTGAGCGGATGGTGTATGTGGGCTTTCGTTATCGCATACCCAGTGGTACGGATTAACAGAGGGGCTTCGGCCCCTTTTTTTAATCTGTCATGAAAAAAAATTACGTACTAACACGTAAAAACACAGGAGAAACAAACACGGCTGTTTGTTCAACTTCCAATTCTCTACTACTTTGACCATCTAAAGTGCTCATGTGGCATTTTATAGGAAGAAACTAAACCTGTTGATATGAATAACCAATTCTATTCCCGTTGGGGTAAATTACCATTTTGGAAGGCCAGCATTTGGGCTTTTGTATTACTATTTAATCATGTTAGTTCAGAACTTAAAGCCCAATCACCTACTACCGTAGCCGGCCTATTTAGCCGAACGTTAACAAATGGAAATTTGGCGGTCGACAAAGACGGAAACCCGATAGATATGACCACTGGGGCCACGGTGCATTTGGCGGCGCTTTCTCCAGCAAGTGGCACTACACCTTCGCCTTCAAATGCCACCAACATTGCATGGCCTGCTGGATTCTCTTTTGTTTATCCAACCAATACGGCCAGCGCACAGGTTGTTTCTTGGTCGGTAGCCACCAATGGTTGTATGGGTTTGAGCAACACAGCCACATCTGCAATAACCTCTGGCAACAACATTGCAGGGGGAGCTGGTTTTAGAATGGGTTCATTTATAACAGGCTTAAACAATGGTGGTGTTTCAGAATCGGGGGCTGTGCGCTCCAAGGTTTTTGGGGTGTCACCGAACCAGGTATTTGTGGTTGAATTTGACAAGTTGAGATTTGTTAATACTTCTACCAACACGAATGGAGACATCACGCACCAAGTTCGATTTTACGAAAATGGCAATTTGATTGAGTTTGTGTATGGCGATATGAATTTGGGAGCAGGTAGTTCCACTACAGTTCGTGCCGGGTTTTCTACCAATTCAGCCGCCGCAGAAAACCTAAACATCAACTTTTCTAACCACACGGTTCCAAATGCGAGCTTTGCCAATACTTTTAACGTGGTTGGTCCGCTTGCTCCTTTTGCCGGCGCCACTGCTACCACGCGCAGGGTGTATCAATTTTCACCAACGCCTTTCCCACAACAATTGCTGGGTACTAGCTTCGTGCAATTCGCGAGTTCGGTACCCGTTGGTGGCGTTAATCAAACCATAGCGCGTTTAGAGGTGGTTACTACGGGCACGGCTACCCCGCTTGATTTAACGGCTATTCAACTGAGCACTGCCGGTACCAATGCTTCTGCAATCAGCAATTTGAAAGTGTTTTATACGGGGTCGAATCCGGGTTTTTCTGATACTGCTCAGTTTGGTTCAACCATTGTATCGCCTGCAGCCAACAACACGGTTACAGGTAGCCGCACTATGTTAGCTGGTTCCAATTTCTTTTGGGTAACCTACGATATTCCTTCTACTGCTACTTTTGGAGATACCGTACGTGCTGTATTTGGCAATGTAACCTTGGCTGGTATAAACCGAACGCCGGTACTCTCAGGCGCGTCTGCATTCAGGATTGTACGCTTACCACTATCGGGTACATTTACGGTTGGTAATGGGGCCGCATATCCCAATTTGGGGGCTGCTTTCGCAGATGTAAATTCTCTGGGTCTTTCGGGCAATACAAGTTTGGCCATAGTGAGCAATATCACCGAACCAGTATCTGCCGTTTTGAATCAATGGACAGAGGTGAGCGTAGGTGGATACACACTTACTATTCGTCCGGCGGGAGCGAGCCGTGTGATTTCGGGCAATGTGCCTAGCAGCGGTATTATTTCTTTGGTTGGTGCCGACAGGGTGGTCATTGATGGCAGGCTCGATGGAATTGGTAACAGTCGCGATTTGACCATTAGAAACGACAACAATACTGCCATTAACGTGGCCGTGCTTATTGCAGGTGTGACCACGGCTCCTGGTGGATGCAATGACGTAACTATTCGCAACTGCGTATTGATGGCTGGCCCTACCCTCACTACTTCTTTGGCTACTGCAGGTATCCAAGCGCAAGGCACGGGAGCCCCCAATAATAACCTAGTAATTACCAATAACGAGTTCAAGCGTGCCTTTCGTGGTGTATTTGTTGGAACTAGTGTGCCTGCCTCACCTTATTTGGGATTGCAGATTACCAATAATGTATTTGGATCGAACGATCCAACGGAGTATGTAATTCATCGAGGTATACAGGTAAACCAGTCGCGTTCGGCGGTTATCCGCAACAACCACATCTTTAACGTCATCAATGCTTTGAGCGTAAGCAATGCTGGTATTGAAGTTTTGACAGGATCGGACTCTGCCACAATTTCGGCTAACCGTATAATTGGGGTTAGAAACCCATCTACAGCGGGTTTTGGAGCTTATGGCATCAACTTGGGAGCTGGTAATGGTCACTTGGTAGTAAACAACGATGTTTCCGATATTACTACGACCAACTTTTCAGCTACTTCCACTGCTTTCAATGCCTTTGGTATTCGTATTGCAGTAGGTACTGGTCACCGCATTTACCACAATACGGTAAATATGTCGGGTGCGTATACTGGTACCAACACCACGGCGGGAGCCGCATCGTTATGCATCACTGCTGCTGCAGTTACGGCGGAGCTAAGGAACAATAATTTCTCAAACACCATTACTTCCAATGCTACCGGCAACAAAAACATCTTTGCTTTGTGGTTGCCTGCTTCTTACGTTTTTGCCAACCTCACCGGAACCAACAACAACAACTACTTCTTGGGTTCGGAGCCGTATCATATTTTCGCTCAGCGCGGAACAACTTTTGCCACCAATACCATTGCCGATTTGGCTGCATGGCAAACGGCTTCGTCGGTTGATGCCAACTCGGTGGCGGTGAATCCACGTTTTTTTGCTCCTAACAGCGGTGTGCCAAACGCCACTGCCATGAACAACTTGGGTGCGCCCATTGCTGGTATCACTACCGACGTGACAGGCGCCATCCGCAGTGCAACCACGCCCGACTTGGGTGCCTATGAATTCACTCCTATCACGAAAGATATGGCCGCTGTTTCGTTGGCCCGTGCGGGTGCAGGTTGTTTTGGTACTGCAGAGAGCATCCGTGCCATAGTTCGCAATACAGGCTTAGATACCTTATTCTTTGGAACCGACACCTTGCGCGTTTCTGTTAGCGTAACGGGTGCAGTAAATGCGAACCTGAATGCTACTCGTTCAAGTGGTTTCTTGGCACCAGACGACACACTGCATGTGCTGCTTGGGCCAGTGAATTTGATGGCATTTGGTAGCTACTCAGTAAACGGTATTATCATCCAACAGAACGACGGTGTGGCTAGCAACAATGCTTTTGGGGCATTGAGCCTGCAGAATGTAATACCAACCGCCATTCCGTTTGCAGCTGATTTTGATGGGCCAACCGGCACCACCATCGGAGCGCTTCTAAACCAAGGCTGGACCATTGCTACTCCTTGGATAGTGGGCGCGAATGGCCATGGAAATACAGGTAACGGATTGTATGTAAATATTTACAATACAGCTAACAATTTGACCCCCTCATTTACCTTACCTATTACAGGCCAGGTAGCGGCCAATACCGGCTTTGCCTTCGATTATCGATTGGTGAATTGGTCGGGCTATGGTACTGCCACACAAGCAGCTTACGCGCCCGGCCCAGCAGATAGCATTTGGTTTGATATATCGGCTGATTGTGGAAGCAGCTATCAGCGTTTGTATACCATAAATGCGACCACACACGTGGTTGACACCAATTGGGTACGCATAAACCTACCTTTGGCTGCCTATGCCGGTCAAAATGTGATTATCCGCTTGCGCTCACAGTGGGCAAGTGGCGATTACTTTCTGGATTTAGATAATTTATCTATTCAAACACAAATTCCGACAGTAATAACGGCCGAGCTCAGAAGCCGAAGCACTACCTCTGTAGTTATTGCAGCTTCGCATAACAATCCTGCCTTTCAGGGAACGATGGGGGTGGTATATGGAACCACGCCCAACCCCACCATGCTTAACAACAATTATTGGGATGCAAACGCCAACAATAATCTGGTTGCGCGAGTAGAGGGCTTGTTGCTGCCAGGAACCACCTATTATGCAAGAGCATATACCCAAACACATACGGGTCAGATTTCATACAGCAATGAGCTGGAATTTAAAACCTTCGGTGGAATGTCACCAACGTCGGTATCTCCAACCTTTATAGTGGAAAATCCAACAAATTTGGCTGGTTCCAGATTTGTTGGTCAAGCTACCAATAATTCGGGCTGGGGATTTGTATATGATACTTTAGCAGTAAGAGCGCCATTGGTAATAGGTCGTTCGCCACAAACCGACTCTTTGGGTTGTGAAGGGCCGCTGTTAAATGCTTCTGTGGTTAGTGGGAAAATCGCGGTAGTGTATAGAGGTGCCTGTGAATTTGGAGCTAAGGCCCTTGCAGCCTATCAGGCCGGTGCGGTGGGGGTAGTCATCATTAATAATCAACCAGGAATGATAAACTTGGCTGCTGCAACATTTGGTTCGCAAGTACCCATTCCAGTAGTGATGATTAGCGCCGTTGATGGTGCACAACTCCGTGCGGCCATAGATAATGGGCAAGCAATGGCGTTCATGGGTAATAAAAATGGTGAATTTGCCATCGACCTTGTGTTGATTCCGAGCGAATTGGTTGGCCCCGATGCTACGCACATCGTTTCGGCCATGGCGAGTCAGCCCGGACAATACATAACTCCTATGGGCGCTTACGTTTACAACGCTGGCAAAGACCCAATTAGCCAATATTACTTGCAGGTATCGGTATTAAAGGATGTGGCTGGACAAAATCCCCAGCAGGTTTACAATAACTTCTTACAGCTTCCACCAAGCATTCTGCCTGGCGATTTTGGATTGGCAACCATGCCTGCCATCGACTGGGGAGGAACCAACTTTGGCGCAGGTAACTACACGATCAGATACAATGTTCAGCCGTGGTCGGGCGCAACAGAGGGTTTCCCACAAGACAATGTGGTTGAAAGAAGATTCAGCATTACAGATTCTATTTATTCAAAATCGACCTTGGATTCAACTGGGGCTGTGATTTTTACTACAGGTAATAGGCCCATGGGTGCAGCTGACTTTGGCGGGGCAGTATGGCTCGATTACCAAGGCAATGCAACAAGAAGGGTGAATGCACTTCTTTTTGGTTTCACGACCAATGCTGGTGTTAATTTCGCGGGAGAACTGGTAGAAGCCCAAGTACTTCGTTGGGACGATACTAACAATGATGGGGAAGTAAATGGTAACGAAACCACCTTATTGGGTAGTGGGTCATATACCTTATTGGCCACCGATGCCAATAGGTCGCTCCAAGTGGATGTACAAAATAGCTTGACAGGTGCCCCCGGGGTGGATATTGTTCCAGGTAACAAATATTTATTAGGAGTTTATTATTACGGAAGCAACCAAGGTGTATTCTTAGCCAGTGATCCTTCTTCAAACTATGCAGGCACCACTCGCAATACTACGAGGCTCATATCTTCCACTAACGCCAATGGAACGGGTTGGAACAAGTTTGGATTTGGCCCTCAAATTGTCTTCGCCATTGCTGCCGTTATTGGCGAAGCTGGACCAGCGAACACCAGCATTACCGGTGTAGTAACTTACGACAATAATGCGAGCACGCCCATGAACAACACCATGGTGATGTTGTTTGAGCAGCAAAACATGTTGCAACAAACGATGACCGATGGCGCAGGTATGTTTGATTTCGGTCTGGTTCCGCCCGGTTCCTACACCGTTCGTGCCTTCACCACCAAAGCTTGGGGTGGTGTTAACTCAACCGATGCCTTGGCCATTGCCCGTCACTTCACGAGTGCGGCTCCTTTAGCAGGCTTGCGTTTGGAAGTAGCCGACGTAAATGCATCGGAAACGGTGAATGCTACCGATGCCTTACAGGTTGCTCGCAGATTTACCAACCAAATCAACAGTTTCGCCTTGGGTGATTGGGTTTTCAAGGCCGATGGCTTCACACATACCGTTACCCAGCCAACCTTTGTTAACATGCGCGCCTTGGCAGTAGGCGACGTGAATGGATCGTACATTCCTGGCAATTTCCGCCGCTCGCCCTTGGTTGCTTTGCAAGAAAACGGCAGCGTTCGCTTGGGCAGCGAGGCTCGTTGGATTACCGTAGAAATGGGCCATAACTTGGAATTGGGTGCCGTTTCGCTTGATATGCTTTTGCCTCAAGGCGTTGAAGTTTTGCAGGTGAAATCGCGTTTGGCCGGTGGCGACTTTGGCTGGAATGTGAAAAACGGTGTACTGTTGTTGAGCTGGTATAGCCTCTTGGCAGTAGACGCCCGCGAAGGCAGTCCGGTAGTAGACCTTTTGGTTCGCAGCAATGGTGCTGTTTCAGGAAGCTGGCAAGCGGGTAGCGAAAGCGAACTGGCCAACGGCTGGGCCGAAGTGCATGGCCCTGCGCAGTTGCGTTTGCCACGGTTGGTTGACGACAGTAAAGGGCTGTTTGTAGTCCAGGCTTATCCAAATCCTACGAAGCAAGCAGCTACCTTAAGCTTGAATTTGCCTGATGCAGGTAAAGTGAGCATTCGCATTACCGATGCTTTAGGTCGCTTGGTATATGAGCGTTATGAAACCCAAGCAGCAGGCAGCCAGCAAATGGCATTGCCTAGCGAGAAGTGGGCTGCAGGTAGTTACCAGATCACCGTGATGTACGAAGGTGCAACCAGTGAAGTACAGCAATTGCGACTGCAGGTAGTGCGTTAATCAAGCAAATCACAGAAATGCAAGAGGCCCCGATTTTCGGGGCCTCTTGCATTTAACAAACAATACTAAGAGAACTACTTTTTTACAAAACCCAGGCTCACCGAGTTGATACAATAGCGTAGGCCAGTGGGATTGGGGCCATCGTTGAAAACGTGTCCCAGGTGACCATCGCATCGTGCGCAGCGCACTTCGGTGCGCATCATGCCGTAGCTTTTATCGATCACTTCCTTGATTTTGCTTTTGTCGATGCCTTGGTAGAAGCTCGGCCAGCCACAGCCGGCGTCAAATTTGGTGTCGGAGGTAAACAGCTCGGCCCCGCAGCCTTTACAAACATAAGTGCCGGCCTCCCAGTGTTGGTCGTACTCGCCGGTGTAGGGGCGTTCGGTACCATGTTGTCTAAGAACCCTGAATTCTTCGGGCTTGAGTTTGTTCTTCCAATCGTCGTCGGAAAGCTTAAGGAAATCGATGCTGTCGTTCATGTTGCGTGTAGTGGCGGTGGTGTTTGTTGATTTTACTTTGGTTTGCGCTTCGCAGGCAATGCTGCCTAGCATAAGCCAAGTAAGGCCGAGAAAAGTGAGTGTGCGCATGGTGTAAAAACGATGAGGTGAAAAAATAGTTTCGAAAAAAAAGCCGAGGCTGCGAAACCCCGGCTTGATGGCTCTGAGAGTTGCGCTTATGGCAACAGCACGCGGTCGATTACATGAATGACCCCATTCGATTGGTAAACATCATAAGTGCTTATGTTGGCAATTTGGCCTTTGCCATCTTTTACCGTGATGTTGCGCTTGCCGTTCATCATGAACGTCAGTTCGGCACCCTGAACGGTTTTGAGCGTGGCCTTCCCCTTTCCTGCAGCGATGGCTTTGGCCAAAGCGTCAAAGTCCATTTTGCCAGGAATG
This sequence comes from Sphingobacteriaceae bacterium, assembly GCA_013824115.1. Taxonomy (GTDB): domain Bacteria; phylum Bacteroidota; class Bacteroidia; order UBA7662; family UBA7662; genus PNNG01. The sequence goes on from PNNG01000005.1 coordinate 171,067, forward strand.
ACATGGTAGGTAAGCACGCCTACCAACTGCGCTTTGTTTTCGGGCTTCAACAAGGTTTCCACGGTACCTGCAGGCAAATCTTCGAAGGCATTGTTCACGGGAGCGAAAACGGTGAACGGACCTGCCGATTGCAAGGTTTCTACCAATCCACCTGCCTTCACAGCAGCCACCAAGGTGGTGTGGTCTTTGGAGTTCACCGCATTTTGAACGATGTTTTTGGCAGGGTACATGGCCTCTCCACCTACTTGAACGGTTTGTGCGGCGGTGTGGCTCGAAACAAACAGGGCTGCTACAGCCATGCTTGCAAAAAAGGTGTTTTTGAACATTTTTATAAGTTTGATGACCTACTTACGAGCTTGCTATAGGCTTTGGATTGAGGGCCGCCAAATTTTTTCGAAAAGGCCACGGATGGTATTTCCACAGAGGGGTGCATAATTTTTATCGTAACTTTGCATCGAGTTGACATTCATTTTGGTAATTTGAAACCATCATTGGCTATCAAAGGCTGTAAGTCGACTAAAAAGGCGATTATGTTGAACGAAGATGATTTCCAAAACGGCTATGACCCGGAACTGATATTGGCGGTAGAGCGGTTTGAGGAGATGCAGCAGAACAAGGGACATTATTTTTTTGAGTCCGATGAGCTGGAAGAAATCTTCGAGTACTACTACCACCAAGGTCAATTAGAGCAAGCTTCACAGGTAGCGGAATTTGGCATCCTTCAAAACCCGTACTCGGCGGTGTTCTTTGTAAAAAGAGCGCAGATTTGTATGAGTCACGGCAAATTTGCGGATGCACTCGAACAGTTGAACCAAGCCGAGATTTTTGAACCTACCAATTACGAGCTCTATTTGTTGCGAGGCAGCATTTATGACTTACAAGGCAATCCGAAAGAAGCGGTGAAGCATCTGAAAACCGCCGAAGGTTTTGCGGAAGATCAGGTAGATGTGGTTTATAGCTCGCTCGCAGGAGTGCTTATCAACTGGAAGAAGTACAATTCGGCGATTTTTTACTTGCAACAAGTGCTCAACCTCTTGCCCGACCAGCCCGATGCGCTGTACGACATTTGTTTCTGCTACCACCAGCTTGAAGACCTCGACAGCGGCATCACTTTTTTCCAGGAGTACATCGATAAAAATCCGTTTTCGGATGTGGCTTGGTACAACTTAGCCACCTTGTTTAACAAGCAAATGCTTTTTGAACGGGCATTAGAAGCTTTCGACTACTCACTGTTGATTAACGACAAGAACAGCCTTTCGTGGTTCAACAAGGCCAATACATACATCAACATGGAGGAATACACCAAAGCCCTCGATTGTATGTACAAGGCCCACGATGTAGAAACAGACAATCCGGTGCTCCGCTGCGGCATTGGCGTATGTCACGAAAAAATGGGCCTCATTGCCGAAGCGCGGATTTGGTACCGCAGGGCGTTGGATATGGACCCCATTTTAAGTGATGCTTGGTATGGATTGGGCATTTGCGACGAAATGGATGGTGATTATCCCAGCAGTGTGCTGCACTTGAGGAAAGCGCTGGAGTATATGCCCGAATCGGAGGAATACTGGTACAGTTTGGGCGAAGTGTACGCGAAAATGGGCGAATTTCAAGGGGCAGTAGATGCTTATAAACAAGCGTTGGCGGTGGATGAGACTTATTTTGAAGCGCGTTTCGACTTGGCATCACTGCATTGGCGGGCTGGCGACAAGGTCACTGCCGACAGCTTGGTAGAACAAGGCTGTGCTTTGCATCGAGATGATTCCGATTTTATGTATCACCTTGCAGCCTATTATTACAAACATAATTTTGTGGGTGAGGCCTTGGTGCACTTGCAGCAAGCCTTAACTTTGGACTTTGATAGCCACGCCCAGTTTTTTGAGCAGGTGCCCGATGCCCTCGATGATACCCGCATTCTGGATTTGGTTCATAATCAGAAACCATGAATTATCATTTAGAACAAATACCTGAGCGCAGTGTGAAACCGCGTTCAGAAGGCATGACTATGGTCATGGACAAAGGCTTAAGCACCCGCGAGGCCGAAGATTTTTTGACCATGTGCAGTGGCTATACCGACGTCATCAAGCTGGGTTGGGCTACTTCGTATGTAAGTCCTAACCTCAAAGAAAAGCTCGCTTTATATCGTTCGGCAGGTATTCCGGCCTATTTTGGAGGCACCTTGTTTGAGGTTTTTATTGCCCGCAATGCTTTTGACGCTTACCGCAGGGTGCTCGATCAGTTTGGGTTAGAATATGTGGAAGTGTCGGATGGTTCGTTGGAAATTCCCCATGACGAAAAATGCCGCTACATTGAAACATTGGCCAAAGACTTTCATGTGCTTTCGGAAGTGGGCTCCAAGGATGCTGAAAAAATTATAGCACCTTATAAGTGGATAGCCATGATGAAAAGCGAGTTGGAGGCGGGTTCTTTGAAAGTGATTGCAGAGGCGCGTGAAGCAGGTAATGTGGGCATTTTTAGAGGCACTGGGGAAGTGCGTTCGGGATTGATAGATGAAATCTTAACACAAATCCCTGCTGAACAGATCATTTGGGAAGCCCCCCAAAAAGCCCAGCAAACCTGGTTTGTGAAGCTGCTGGGCGCCAATGTAAACCTCGGAAACATTGCGCCTAATGACGTGATTCCCCTCGAAACCTTGCGTTTGGGTTTGCGCAGCGACACTTTTCATCATTTTTTAAATAGCTAAGATGGACCGGTATTCTGCGCGCATTGTTTTGTTTTTAAAGGGCATAGCCATGGGCGCTGCCGACGTGGTGCCTGGTGTATCGGGCGGAACCATTGCTTTTATTTCGGGCATATACGAAACGCTCATTAACGCCATTCGTTCGGTTGATTTAACCGCACTTCGCCTCTTGCTGAAAGCCGATTTCAAAGGCGTTTGGAAGCACATTAACGGTAATTTTTTGATTACCCTGGGGGCGGGCATATTGGTAAGCATACTCAGCTTGTCGCGCTTGGTACTTTGGCTATTGGAGCACCAGCCCATTTTGTTGTGGTCGTTTTTTTTCGGGCTCATCCTTGCTTCTATCTGGAGCGTAGGCAGGAACATTAAAAAATGGCAGCCAGGTCGCGTGAGCATGTTCGCTATAGGGGCAGTAATTGCTTGGTGGATTACTTCGGTTTCTCCGGCCAACACCCCCGAAACCTGGTGGTTTATCATGCTCAGTGGGGCTGTGGCCATTTGTGCCATGATTTTACCAGGCATCAGTGGAAGTTTTATATTGCTCCTTTTGGGCAAATACAAGTTTATTTTGGGTGCTCTTAAGGCCTTTAACATTCAAGTTATTGCCTTTTTCAGTGTGGGCATGGCAGGGGGTATTTTGGCTTTTTCGCATTTATTGAACTGGCTGCTCAAGCGCTACCACGATTTAACGGTGGCCTTGCTCGCTGGATTTATGTTGGGCTCGCTGAATAAAGTTTGGCCCTGGAAAATTCCTACAGAGGTTTATACCGACAGTCATGGTAAAATTCAACCGTTGGTTGAGCGCAATTTATTGCCATGGACGTATGCGGAGGTAACCGGCAAAAACCCAGAGTTAGCCATGGCAATATTGCTGTTACTAGTAGGCATGGGTGGGGTAATTTTGCTCGACCGTGCTGGACGCAAAACAGCATGAGTACGTACGGCCTGCTGGGCTATCCGCTGGCTGTATCGTTTTCGCCAGCCTATTTTGCCGATAAGTTCCAGCGTTTGCAGCTCGATCACGAGTACAAGCTGTTTGCTCGTGAAAGCGTGCACGACTTGCGTTCGTGGGTGGAATCTATGCCCGAATTGGCCGGTTTAAATGTCACTATTCCCCACAAACAAGCTGTTTTGGCCCAACTCGATGACTTAACGGCCGAGGCACGGGCCGTTGGGGCAGTAAATACCATTGCCGTACAGCGCAACCCTCTCAAGCTCATTGGGCACAATACCGATGTAGTGGGCTTCCGTGATACGCTCTGTGCTTTTTTGGGCGATGCACGTCCACCCGCTTTGGTGCTGGGCACTGGAGGTGCTGCCCGGGCAGTATGGTACGTGCTGCAACAGTTGGGTATTGCTTTCATCAAAGTAGGTCGGCAAGCTACAGATGAGGTGGTTACCTTTGAAAGTTTAAGGCAGATGCCGTTGGAATACCACCAGCTTTGGATAAATACCACTCCCCTAGGCATGGAGCCCATCTATGCTGGGCAACTTCCGCCGCTCCCATATAATCTTATCACTCCAAAACACTATTTATACGATTTGGTATATCACCCAGCGGAAACGCCTTTTTTGCATGAAGGCCATGTGCGCGGGGCAAGCACTCAAAATGGTTTGTACATGTTACATGCACAGGCAGAGGCCGCTTGGGGCATTTGGGAAGGCAGCCAAGCAGGGTTGTAATTTATGTGCAAATGCACTGCGTGCCATCGAATGATGTTATGGGATGTGTATCGGCCCTGAATTCCAAAGCGACTTCTTATCGGTATGGGCGTTGATGTGCATTTATCATTTGCTAACAAAACAACGTGTGCATGCCAAGCCCAGAATCTTTAAATTGCGAGGCCTAAAACAAACCCATGCTCAAACAAATCATAACTGCGCTGCTATTGCTATGCCTTTTTGGAGCGCAAGCCCAAAAACCCTATTTCCAGCAGGAAGTAAATTACCGCATCGACGTCAAACTCGACGACAGCCGCGAAATGCTGCTGGGTAAAGTTGAGATGAATTACCGCAACAATTCACCCGACGCCCTCGACCGCATTTACATCCACCTGTGGCCCAATGCCTATAAAAACAACCAAACGGCCCTGGCCAAACAGAAGGCCAATAGCGGCGATTGGGATTTTTACACCGCCCCTCCCGAAAAACGCGGTTATATCGACAGCCTCGATTTTGTGGTGAACGGCCAAAAAATGCGCTGGGAGCTGCTGCCCGACACCATCGACGTGGCCGTGGTTTGGCTCGCTCAGCCTTTGGCCCCTGGTGCCAGTTTGGTACTCAGCACCCCCTTCCGCGTAAAGGTGCCAGGCAATTTCTCGCGCTTGGGCTATTCACGCCAGCAATACCAACTGTGTCAGTGGTACCCCAAGCCGGCGGTGTACGACCGCAACGGCTGGCACTATATGCCTTACCTCGATTTGGGTGAGTTTTACAGCGAATTCGGCAATTTTGATGTGCACATCACCGTGCCCGACAACTACCAGGTAGCAGCCAGCGGCAACTTGCTTACTCCCTCCGAAGTAGCCTACCTCGATTCACTATCGGCTCACGCCAGCAAGCTCGACAGCTTTCCCAAATTGCCCATTCCCGAAAGCAGCAAAACCTTCAAAACCCTGCATTATCGCCTCGAAAACGCCCACGATTTCGCCTGGTTCTGCGGCAAAAATTACTATGTAAAACAGGGCGAAGTGGCCCTTGCTCACAGCGGCCGCAAGGTAAAAACCGCGGTATTCTTTAGTCGCGACGCCGAATACTGGAAAGATGCCGTAACCTACGTCGACAGCTCGGTATACTATTATTCAAAATGGCTGGGTGATTATCCCTACGACGCATGCACAGCCGTTGATGGCGCCCTCACGGCAGGTGGCGGCATGGAATATCCCACCATCACCGTGATTGCCGGCGCTGGTTCGGCCCGCATGCTCGATTTGGTGATTGCCCACGAAGTTGGCCACAACTGGTTTTATGGCATTTTGGCCAGCAACGAACGCGATCACCCGTTTATGGACGAAGGCTTCAACAGTTTTTACGAAGACCGTTACATGGCCAAACGTTATCCCGGCGCTAGTCCAACCATCAACATCAACGTTGCCGGCCTTGATTTAGGCACCGACAACATCAATGAAACCGAACTCACTTATTTGATTTCGAAGCGCCGTGGCAAGGACGCCTCGCTTTGGCACACCCACAGCACCGGCTTCGATGGCGAAACCTATGGCACTTTGGTGTATAAGCGCACGGCTTTGGAGCTCAAGTACCTCGAAGCTTATTTGGGTACCGAGGCTTTTGATGCCATGATGCAGTCGTACTACGAAACGTGGAAATTCAAACATCCTCAACCTGCCGATATGCGCCAGGCCTTGCAGTCGGCAGCCAAAGGCAAGGACATCAGTTGGTGGTTCGAAAAGCGTTTGGCTTCGGCCGGCAAAGTCGATTATCGCTTGGGCCGCATCCGTACTACGGGTGAAAACAAATACGAGATTCCCGTGAAGCTCCGTGGCCAACAGGTGCCTTTTGTACTGGCTGCTTTGAACGATACCGGCGGCATCATCCGCCAGGAATGGTTTGAGCCGATTGACAAAAGCACCCGCATCAGCTGGCAGCTCGATCAGCCCGCGCACCGTTTTGCCATCGATGCTAAGGAGCGCATGCCGCTATACCGCCGTGGTTTGTCGCAGGCACGAGTAGGCAAGTTGACTCCAGCCTTACCCGATGTCAAAGGCGTGGTAGGCCTGGTGACGCGCCAAAATCGCGTATTTGTGTTGCCTACCATGGGCTTTAACCAAAACGACGGCTATATGCTTGGTTTGGGTGTGATGAGTCCCATAGTCTTGCCCCAAGACTTCGAATATGCTGTATTGCCCATGTGGGCCTTTGGTTCAGATCAATTGGTAGGTCAGGGCTTTATGCGCTACAACATCCATCCCGAGGCGGGTGCTTTTCGTCGCATTCAGTTGGGAACCAGCATTCAGCATTACGATAACTTCAGTCCCATTGCTGGTTCAAACGCAGCTCCAGCCATTCGCCTGACTGCCTCAGCCCGCTTGCGCGATGCACTTTCATCGCCACGCACCCGTGGTTTCAATCTTTCTGCGGCAAGTGTGCCATGGGTGCGACCGGTAGGTTTGATGCTACCCGCCTTCACCACCCAGAACCTGATGTTGCTTTCGGCCTCCTATGGCGAAGAATACCGCAATTTGCGCAACCCTTGGAGCTGGAGGGCAGATGCAGAAACAGGCGCATTATCGGGAAGCGGCAATTGGAATGGTCGATTATCGGGCGAGCTGAGGTACCGCTGGTATTACCAAGCCGAAAAAAAACGCAGCTACCTCGATCATCGCGTATTCGCCGGATTGGCTTGGAACAACGATGTGAACAATCCTGTGGGCTTTTTCTCACAAGGAGCCGCAGTGAATGGGGCTTACGACTACCGTTTTGACGAAGTCTTCTACAGCCGTGCTGCGTCACAACCCGGTGCAGTGTATGGTCCGTTCCAAGTGGTTCTACGTGATGCCGGTTTGCGCTCGGTGATGGATGGGCGCTTATTGGCCCAAGGCCAGGCCAATGCCGTAAGCGGTTTGTTTGCTTACAACTTCGCTATTAAAGTGCCTAAAATACCCGTGGAGGTTTTTGCCAATGCTGCTTACCGTCAATTTGCTGCGGATCCAGCCAACAATTTGGTGCGTATTGCTGCCGATGGCGCCCCTCAAGTGCTCACTAACCCCAATTTTTTGGGTGAAGCAGGCTTGGCGTTGGTGCTTTTGGGCGGAAACGTAAAAGTGAACTTCAATGCCCTACAATCGCCTTTATTGCGCCCGAACGCCTACAACTTAACCCGCCAGCCTCGCTGGTTCGAATATTTAAGCTGGTCGGTTGACTTGAAAAAGTTAAATCCTTACGATCTTGTGCGAAATTTAAGATTGGGCTAAATAATGGCGACAAAAAATCTCCGCAACGACATGGAAGCAGTGCTCAAGGCGCTGCAAATCAACGACATAAACGACGGCATCAGCACGGGTGTAAACAACTGGAAACCAGCAGGTGCACGCCTCGAAAGTTATTCGCCTGTTGACGGCGAGCTCATTGCCAGCGTGGTACAAGCCAGCAAAGACGATTACGAAAAGGTAATCCGCCAGGCACAGCAGGCTTTTTTGGAGTGGCGCAATGTGCCGGCCCCCAAGCGTGGGGAGTTGGTGCGTCAAATGGGCAACAAGCTCCGCGAGATGAAAGAACCCCTCGGCAAGCTGGTGAGCTACGAAATGGGCAAAAGCTTGCAAGAAGGTTTGGGCGAGGTGCAGGAGATGATAGACATCTGTGATTTTGCCGTGGGATTGTCGCGCCAGCTCTACGGCCTCACCATGCACTCTGAGCGTCCGGGTCACCGCATGTACGAGCAGTGGCATCCGCTGGGCGTGGTAGGCATCATTTCGGCCTTCAACTTTCCAGTTGCCGTTTGGAGCTGGAACAGCATGATTGCCTGGGTTTGTGGCGATGTGTGCATTTGGAAGCCTTCGGAGAAAACCCCGCTTTCGGCCATCGCTTGTCAGAACATCATCCAAGACGTGCTTCGCGATTTTGGTGCGCCCGAAGGCCTGTCGTGCCTCGTCATTGGCGATGCCAAAGTAGGTGAGCTGATGACCAATGACACCCGCGTTCCCCTCATCTCGGCCACCGGATCAACCCGCATGGGCAAGGCCGTAGGCACTGCTGTTGCCCAGCGTTTGGGCCGCTCGTTGCTCGAGTTGGGTGGCAATAACGCCATCATCATCAGCGAGCATGCCGACCTCGACTTGGCCATCATTGGCTCAGTGTTCGGTGCGGTAGGCACAGCCGGTCAGCGTTGCACCACCACCCGCCGTTTGATCATCCATCGCAGCAAATACGAAGAAATGAAGCAGCGCCTGGTGAAAGCCTACGGTCAGCTACGTATTGGCAATCCGCTCGACGAAAGTAACCACGTGGGTCCGCTCATCGACACCCATGCCGTTCAAGCCTATCTCAACGCCATAGCGGCTGTGAAGGAAGAAGGCGGCAAGATGTTGGTGGATGGCGGCGCCTTTAGTGGCAGCGATTATGCTTCGGGCTGCTACGTAAAACCATGTATTGCCGAAGTGCAGTCACATTTCAAGATTGTGCAGCACGAGACCTTTGCGCCCATCCTCTACATCATGCCCTATGATACCATCGACGAGGCCATTGCCATGCAGAACAATGTGCCTCAAGGATTGTCGTCGGCCATTTTCTCGCTCAACATCCGCGAAACCGAGGCCTTTTTATCGGCAGCGGGTAGCGATTGCGGCATTGCCAACGTGAACATCGGCACTTCGGGCGCTGAAATAGGCGGTGCTTTTGGCGGTGAAAAGGAAACCGGCGGTGGCCGCGAATCGGGCTCCGACAGCTGGAAGGCCTATATGCGTCGTCAAACCAACACCATCAACTATACCACCAAGTTGCCATTGGCGCAAGGGATTAAGTTTGATTTGTAAGAACGCACAATTATTGCCCTCACCCAAGGCCGATCCAAATGGGTCGGCCTTTTTCTTTTAGCGGAATTGAAATTTGCAAAAATGCAACTGCGGCCGCTTATGAATTTTATCTGACTTATATTCGTCTTTCGAAATCCATTGTTGAAAACATCATGAAGCCGAAAGTTCATTTGCAATACCTTTTGTTTTGCTGTCTGCTGGTCTTTTCGAATGTGCTTTTTGCACAACAACTTTTTGCACAACAAACAGACTCCCTGTACCTTGATGAAAGCGGGAAATTAACGTCAGAAAGCAACTACGGTGCTTTACGAGTTATTAAACAGGATGGGGATGGCATGGTGCATGTGACCGACTTCTATGCTAATGGCAATTTGAAATTCGAATGCACTTATTTATCGAGCGCTAAAAAAAGGCATCCCCCGACAGATTTTCTGACGGTTCAGACTTACGAAAAAAAAGACGGATTGGCCTTGAATGGAAGATATGCCATTTACTACCAAAGTGGCCAATTACGTGAACTCGGCAATTATCAGAAAGGCAAATCAACAGGCATTTACCAGCACTTTCTCGAGAATGGTCAACCCTATTATAGAATCACAGAAGAAATGCCACTGTACGAAGGCGGTGATGCGAAATTAGTATCGGATTTAAAAGCCGCCATGAAAGCAGTTAAGGCAAAGTACGACCTCACGCAGACGGGCAGGGTAGTTGTGACTTTTTTAGTTGATTCAACGGGAAAATGTGTGAATCATCGTATACTTAGAAGCGACCATGAACAACTGAATGAGCCAGCGCTGGAAGCAATAAGCCAAATAAATCAGGTTTGGCGCCCTGGTAAAATGAGGGGTGAAGCAGTGAATGTTGAATACAATATACCTATGGTGTTTTAGGGCGTTGGCTTTAGGCTAAACGAAAGCGGCCTACAGGGTTTGCGCCTTTGGACGCAGCTTCGGCATGTTGTTAACATCGAACAGAGGAGCATCTACTAAACACAAGATGGTTCTTAAGACATAATGTTCTACTTTCCATTTGGAAAACGCCTCATTCGTTTCATTCTTTTTCTCCCCAGCAAAAGCCTCACCTTTTGTCGGCCGAATTTTGTTATTTTGTCCTGATTTATGCGTGTTCAGCAACTTAGTACAGGTCAACAAGAATCGTCTGCGTTTAACTGGCGGTTCTTTTCCTACAAATTCTACGAAAATTGGCCTTGGTTTTTGGTTGCACTGCTTGCGGGACTTATTGGCGCACATATATTTAATGAAAACGTTGCCCCCGTTTACCGCATTGAAACCAGCTTGGTGATTGAGAACACCCCTTGGTTTAAAACTGGGGGCGATGTAGCCGGCTTTTTAGGGAAAGAGGCCGGTGCTTTAGCGGGTAGCAACAGCATTGTAGAAAACGAAGTGGCTGTGCTCGAATCGTACAGCCTGATGTCGGAAACCCTTCGCGAGCTCGATTTTGGCGTAGAATATTACCGCAAAGAGCTCCTGCATGACGACGAAATTTACAATGAACGACCGTTTGCTGTACAGGTCGACTCTACCCATCCGCAGCCTTACCAGGTAAGCCTTCGCATAGAGATGCTGAGTATTGACAGCTTCAGGCTCTCCACCAACCTCACTGCAGGCAAACTTATAGATCCTGTTTCGCAAAAGGATTTGGATATGCGTGGTGGTAAAACCCTGCGCCCCATCAAGGAGTCGAATTATGCCTTTGGGCAGTGGATAGAAGGGCCTGAACACCGATTCAGGGTGCTGCGTTTGATGGATAAATTGCCTTCAACGTTGAGGTACGAGGCCATTTTGTTAAGCCACGCCAACCTTATGCAGCGGTATTTCAACCGCATAGATATTCAAACACCTCGGTATCCTTCCACGGTGATTCCCATCACCTTTAATGCCGCTAACCGCGAAAAGGCCATTGTTCTCTTGAAAAAGCTGACAGAGGTGTACCTTCAACAGAACACCCAACTCAAGCAACGCACGGCCATGAATGCGCTGCGGTTTATCGAGCGGGAGCTGGAGACGGTTACCACCGAATTGGAGGTCCAAGAAAACCAGGCCATCGTTTTGCGATCGAGCAATAAATTCTTCAACCTTAGCGAAAAAGGAAGTGCGCTTTTTAAGCGGCTTGATAACCTCAGCCAACACAAAGCCGAGCTGATGGGTCAGCGCAAGTACTTTTTGTACCTGCAACGGTATATTTCGGCTCCACGCGATTTAGATCAGCTTTTGGTTCCTTCGCCATTGGGAATCAATGATCCGGTTTTGCAAAAATTGGTGGTACAAACCATTGATGCTTACAGCCAATTGCAAAGCAGCAAGCAAAGCAGCAAAACCGACAACCCTGCCGTTCAACGTGCGAGTTTGCAATTACAAAGTACCCTCAACCAGCTCGACGAAAACGTTCGTCAGTTGCTCTCTAAAAACGAAGTAGAAACCAGAGAAGTGGATCGTCAGATGCACGTCCTCGATGGAGAAATGGGCCAATTACCAGCCACCGAGCGGGCTTGGTTAGCGCAACAGCGCACACGCCAACAACAAGAAAACGTTTTTTTGTACCTCTACCGAAAAAAAGCGGAGGCAGGCTTGGCGGGAGCTGCAGGATTACCCGATGCCCGGGTGATTGATGAGCCCCGTCAAATCAAGCAAGTTTTTCCGCAGAAGGCCTTGATGTTTTGGTTAGGCGGTTTTTTGGGCTTGTTAATTCCTGCAGTGATACTCGTTATCCGCAGTTCTTTGCAGCAAGCCATTCTCGACCTAAATCATGTGGAAGCCCTTACGGATGTTCCCATTTTAGGGATTGTTGGTCAAAACGAATACCTCACCGATACGGTGGTTTTCGATAAACCCAGGTCTGTTATGGCCGAATCGTTTAGGGCCCTGCGTTCGGGTTTGCAACACATCAACAGGGCCAAGGTGAAGCAAACGATTTTGGTAACTTCGTCTATGCCAGGTGAAGGCAAGTCGTTTATTTCGTTAAACATTGCTTCGGTATTGGCATTGGGCAAAAAGCCTGTGGTATTGGTGGGCCTCGATTTACGGAAACCCCGGCTTTTTGGAGAGTTGGGCTTGGTGAATGATCGGGGGGTAACTTCGTATTTGGAAGGCATTCATACATTGGACGAGGCCATTCAGCCCACTGGTAGAGGGCAGCTTGATTTATTAGCCGCAGGCCCTATACCTCCCAATCCGAGTGAACTCCTGCTCGAGCCAGCATTCGAAAGCATGATGCTGGAATTGAAAAAACGCTATGCCTACATTGTGATTGATACACCTCCGGTAGGTCTGATTTCCGATGCACTCGATCTTACCAAATACAGCGACGCGAATATTTATGTGATGCGTCAACATTATACCCGCCGCAAGTTTGTGGAAATGGTAGAACAATTACATCAAAGCGGGCAATTGCCAAATACTGCCTTGGTATTGAACGACTATAAAGCCGAGTTTGGAGAGGGTTATGGCTACGCGTATGGTTATGGTTATGGCTACGGCTACGGCTACGGTTATGGTTATGCCGAAGATGAGCGTTTAAACGAGCCTTGGTGGCGCAAGCTGCTTCCATAAACCGGAAGGAGTTGCCGCGTTGGTTTAATCGCCCCCCAGCGCTTTCTTTACCATTTTGCCCATCTTTTCAATACGGTCGAGGTTTTCTTGTATGGGCGACGGCATGGTAGCATCCACCTGTAAAATCGAATTCGTGTCGGCATAGCCTTTCCATTCGGGAAATATGATGGCAAAGCTGTTCAACTCAAAATGTTTGCCCAACTGGTTAGGCACCTTGTCTAAAGCTGGCTGGTAAGAAAGCGTACCCTTGCGTGCACTTACCACTACCAACAAATCGTTGGTGCTTACTTCGCGACTCAGCACTAAAAAGTCATCCCATTCGGTAAAGGTTCGGAAACCGAATTCGAAGGCATTTTTCTTTTGCTTGCTCCATTGATTGAGCTTATCATGCAGACTTTCACTTCCAAAAAAGAGCGCTTGTGCGTTGGTTTGTTTGATGAGTTGTCGCATTCCTTTCACCCAGCCCACAAAACCAGGTTCGAATTCGGCATTCTCGGGTACCACCACCAAAATACGACGGATGGTATTGACCGGCTGTACGCCCCGGTAAACCATAATGGCTTGTTCGGTGCGCCTCAGCAGGTTGTCCATAATGCTGCCAAAAAACTTATCGGCTACCTGTGGCTTGGGATTCCAGCCAATGACCAAATGGGTGATGTTGTTTTCGCGAGCGGCATAAACAATGCCGTTGGTAACGTTCATGTCCATGCGGTTGAGCGTTTCCACCCGCTGATCGGTGGCAGCGGCTACTTTTACTGCCTTTTCCAATAATTTGCGGGAAGCGGCCAAGCCTTTATCTACCTGAGCGTCTTCGCGGGTAATGGTAAGGGCATAAAGCGGATTGCGACTTTGGGTGTCTTTGGCAAGGAGTGCGAGTTGCAGCAGCGATTCCACGGTTTCGGGATTCGATAGCGGCACCAAAATGCGTTCACCGGCTTCGTCGATAGGGCTTTCCTGAGCAGTGCTTTCGAGCAAGGCCATTTGCCGCGAAGCCCGTTCAACCGCAAACGAACTGATTAGGCAGGTAACTAAAATCATGACAATAGTGCCATTGAGTACCGATTCGTTGAGCAATCCCAAGTTGTAGCCGACTAAAACCGCAGCCAGGGTGGCTGCCGCTTGGGCATTGCTCAAACCAAACATCATTTGTCTTTCAACAGCGAGCATGCCAAAACTCTTTTGTGTAAAATAGGCGGCCAACCATTTGGCAACGATGGCAACAACGGTCATGGTAGCTGCAACGAAGAGCGCTTCTGGCCCTTGGAAAAGCACCTTCAAATCAACCAGCATTCCCACACCAATCAGAAAAAACGGAATGAATAAGGCATTTCCCACAAACTCCAATCGATTCATAAGAGCGGAAGTATGCGGTATTAGTCTATTCAATGCCAAGCCGGCTAAAAACGCACCAATGATGCCTTCAATGCCGGCTACTTCAGCCAAAAAGGCCGCCAAAAACACCATGGCGAGGGTGAAAATATACTGGCTTACAGCGTCTTCAAACTTTTTGAAAAACCAACGCGCCAGGTAGGGAAAGCCGAAAAGCACCACCGCACCAAAAATCAATACCGATGTAGAAAGCTTCACCCAAAACGCTTGGTTTAGTTCGCCTTTGGTAGAACCGGCAATGACTGCCAATACCAAAAGTGCCAGGGTGTCGGTAATGATGGTGCCACCCACAGTAACATTTACACTCAAGGCTTTGCTTACACCATAACGCGAAGCAATGGGATAGGCCAATAAGGTATGCGAAGCAAACATGGAAGCCAACAAGATGGAGGAGGCCATGCTGAATTTGAATACATACAAACTCACCAAGGTGCCCAAAATCATGGGAATGGCAAAAGTAAAGGCACCAAAAACAAGGCTTTTGTTTCTGTTCTTTTTAAAGTCTTTGAGGTCGATTTCGAGTCCGGCCAAAAACATGATATACAACAAACCCACGGTGCCAAATAGCTGTATGCTGGCATCGCGCAGCAGCAGGTTAAAGCCATTAGGGCCAATGGCCACACCCGCTAAAATCAAACCAATGATGCCCGGAATGCGCAAGCGTGCCAACAGTAGGGGCGCAAATAAAATGATGAAGAGTACCAGCGAAAAAATAAGCACTGGCGACTTCAGCGGGAGCGTCCATTCGATGGCTAGCAAGAGGGCAGACATGCTACGAAGGTAACCTTTTGCATGAAAAGCCTTAATTTAAAGCCATGGAAAATTCGAGCTTGCCCGAAAAGGAGCAAAACGGTGGGGTTGTGGCGAGTATTAACGCCTTCCTCCACCGCTTATTGAACCTGGAAGAAGGTACCGACGAAAAGGGCACCATTGAGGGCATCAGACGTGATGTTGAATTTAAAGGAGTGAACGTATGGATTTTGGTCGCTTCTATTTTTATTGCCAGCATCGGGCTCAATACCAACTCTGCAGCGGTAATCATCGGTGCCATGTTGATTTCACCCTTGATGGGCCCCATCATCGGTACCGGTTTGGCGGTGGGGATCATGGATTTTGCCTTTTTGAAGAAGTCGCTGAAGAACTTTAGCATCGCAGTAGGCATCAGCATCATCACATCTACATTGTATTTCGCGCTCAGCCCGCTTTCAGAGGCACAGTCGGAATTGTTGGCCCGCACAACGCCCACCATTTACGATGTTGGTATAGCGCTGTTTGGCGGCTTGGCAGGCATCATTGCAGGATCGCGTCGCGAAAAAACGAATGTAGTACCAGGCGTAGCCATTGCAACGGCCCTGATGCCTCCATTGTGCACCGCAGGCTATGGACTTGCCAACGGCAATTGGAGCTTCTTTTTTGGGGCGCTTTACCTGTTTTTCATCAACTCGGTGTTCATTTGTTTTGCTACCATTTTGATGGTGCGTTATCTCAAATTCGAGCGGGTGGGCTTTATGAATGCCCGCACCGAGAAACGTGCCAAGGCGGGCATTTACTTGTTTTTAATCATCGCCATAACCCCCAGCATTTTTATCGGATATAAGGTGGTTCAGGAATCGCTTTTTCGAAACAAAGCTCTCCGCTTTGTGAATGATTACCTCGAATTTCCGCACCGACAAGTCATTCAATCCGAGTTGAAATATGGTATCGATTCTTCTTTCATTGAGCTTTCGCTCTTAGGTAAGCCCCTGGCTGCCGATGAAATTGCTGGGTTAAATCGCAAGCTCCATGAAAGGGGCATGTTGAGCACCCGACTTATCATTCATCAGGCGGGGGCATTTTCGAGCGATATGGCTTCGGAGGTGAAAAGCGGCATCATTGAAGAGCTTTACCGGCGCAATGAGCAGGTTTTGGAAGATAAAGATGCACGCATTCAGTTGTTGGAGAGCGAGTTGCAACGCTATCGCTTGGGAAATGCCGATTATACCCAAATTGCCCGCGAAATAAGCGTGCAGTACCCACGCATTGAACGCATTGGTTTTTCGCGTTTGGCCGAAACCCGTGTTGACCGGATGCAAACCGATACCATTCCCACTATTTTGGTGCATTGGAAAGAAAATCCAGGAAAAGCACAGGAACAACAACTCGCCAAATGGCTTAAATTGCGGCTTCAATTAGACACTTTGCAAGTGGTAAACTACTGATGCGCCTTTTCATTCTGCTCGTTTTGCTCGGTTTTGCAAGCTGCAAGCCCGAAGGGGGGGTGCCTGTTCCCAATCCCGAACCCGTACCTACTGGCCGTTTGAGCCTTAAACTGCAGCACTTTTGGGAGAATCCGGCCAACACTTTTTATCCCGAAACCTGGTATGTACACAGCGCCACTACCGACAGCTTTTTGTTCAATAAGCTGCGTTATTATTTGAGTGGATTTTACTTGCTGACAGCCGACGGCCAACAAGTACCCTTGCCTGCTGCTTACCGCTTGGTAGCTGTGAATGGGGGTGTGTTTAGCGTTGATTTGAACGACGTACCTACCGGACAATTTGCGGGCATGGGCTTTTACCTGGGCATCGATTCGGCCAACAATTTCAGCGCACAATTTGCTGGTGAGCTTCATCCTGATTATGGCATGCACCGAAATGCGCAAGAAGGTTTCAACTTTCTTTGGGCAACAGGAATTACGCCAGCTGCCCCCAACGATAGTTTTGAATACCGTTTGTATGGTTTTGATGCCCTGCACCCGGTGCACCGGCGTGTAGAAGTGCTTTTTGGTCAAGAGCGCTTGCAAATTGCTGCCCACCGCCAACCCGAATTGGGTTTGTACGTAAACACAGCGGCATTTTGGGGCGCTGGTGCAGGACCTTCGCACCGGCACAGCATTTTACAGCCCGGCGCAGAAGCCGCAGCACTTGCGCAGCGTTTTGTAGGTGCCTTTGCTTTTGAGCATATTCACCAGTAAAGCACAATAAAGGAATCTTTTGTTTCTATTCAGCCGTATATTTGTGGCATGATGCGTACACTCTTGGTGGCTTTACTCATAACTGCTTTGCTCATGCCTGTATTGGGCAAGCTAGCCGTATGGGGTCATTACCAAGCCAATTTGCGCTATTACAAAGAGGTGCTTTGCCGCAACCAAGACAAGCCCGAAATGAATTGCGATGGTCATTGTATTTTGGCCGAGCGTTTGGCTGCTACACAACCCAGCCCACCCGCTGCACCCCACGGTCAGGTGATGCAATTCGAATTGTCGGCCTTTGACTTGGGCAGGCCGCTCACCCCGCTCACCATCCACACCAAATGCAGCCATTGGCTGTTTGGCGAACCCTGTGCATCGGGCTTGCCACTGCCTGCGTTGGCGGCCCTTTGCCCGCCCCCCGAAACCGTTTAATGTGTCTCGAAACCCGGGAATAACCTTCCCAAAGGCCATCGCTCCATGTATGGCGGTGGTTTCTGTTTTCAAACATTAAACAACAACAAAATGAAATTTCAATATCTTTTTATTGCCCTTTTGGCAGGGGCTACTTTTACTGCCTGCACCAAAGAAAATACGCCTGAGCCAGAACCGCAACCCGAGCTCAAAGGAAACGCCGAAATCAAATTCGATCACGTTTGGGGACCTACTTTTGGTGCTTGGAGCGTTGGACAAACCATGCGCCATCCTTCCACCGGCGATACCATCACTTTTGATTTCCTCAACTATTACATCACCAATGTAAAGCTTACCAAGGCCGATGGTTCGGAGTGGGTGCAACCCAACAGCTACCACTTGGTGAAGCTGAGTGCTGGCGCATTGGCTACCCTCACGCTTAACGACATCCCCGAAGGCGATTATACCAGCATCACTTACACCATTGGTGTTGACTCGGCCCGCAACGTAAGCGGTGCCCAAGAAGGTGCCCTCGCCCCCTCACAAGGCATGTTTTGGAGCTGGAATACAGGTTACATCTTTGTAAAAGCCGAAGGACGTTCGCCACAAGCACCCAACGGAACCTTTAAATATCACTTGGGCGGTTTCAGCGGTGCCAACAACGCCATCAGAACTACCATGCTCAATTTTGGTGGCGGAACCCTCCGCGTTCGCAACAACGCACTTCCAAGCATTCACTTGTTTGTGAACGTAGCTCGTTTTTGGCATGGCGGCATTTTGCTCTCTTCTTTGAGCAATGTGCACATGCCCGGCGCAAACGCATCGACCCTCGCTACCAACTTCCGCGACGCGTTCACTTTCGACCACCTGCACAACTAATTCAAGCGGATGCACACCCACCGAACCGTGCGTAAAACACGTTCGCTGTGGTGGCTGCTGTTGCTGTTTACAGCCTGTCGGCAGGAGGAACTTCCTCCCCCTGCCGACCAGCAGCCGCTTCCGGTGCCGGCCCATTTTCCGGCGCCACACTACAACTTTGCCTCCAACAAGCCCATTCCGGCAGGCATTGCCTTGGGTCGCAAGCTGTTTTACGACCCTATTACCTCGGTCGACAGTAGCATTTCGTGCGCCAGCTGTCATGTTCAAACCCTCGCTTTTGCCCACAATCAGTCCATTTCGCGCGGGGTAGGAGGAAAGTTGGGGGTAAGGAACAGCCCGGCCCTCCAAAACCTGGCCTGGGTGCCTTGGTTTAATGCCGACGGAGGGATTTTGCACCTCGATGTACAACCCCTCGCACCCATCACCGATTCGGCCGAACACAACTTCAACTTGCCCGATTTGTTCGATCGTTTGCGCCGCCATCCGCAATACCCGGCCGATTTTGAAGCAGCCTTCGGGAGTCGCACCGTCAGCGACCGCCCTTTCTTTTTGGCCATGAGTCAATTCATGACCCAATTGGTGTCGGCCGGCAGCCTTTACGACCAGGTGCTGACCCAAAAAGCCACTTTCAGCATCGACCAAGCTGCCGGATATGCTTTGTTCCGCACGCATTGTACATCGTGTCACAGCGAGCCCCTCACAAGCAACTTTGCATTTGCACGCAACGGACATCAAAGTAGCACCAACGACGAAGGGCGCAAACGCGTTACTGGTGATCAGGTTGATTTCGGCAAATTCCGCATACCTTCCTTGCGCAATGTGGCCCTCACCGCTCCCTACATGCACGACGGCAGCTTGCCAACGCTCGAAGCGGTGATTGAACATTACACCCAACCCGATTACCCGGCCGATGCCCCTATTGGTACGGGCATAGCACTGAATTCCCAACAAAAAAACCAGCTCAAGGCCTTTCTGCAAAGCCTTACTGATCCAGCTTTTTTGCAAAACGAGCGACTTAGCTCCCCTTTTCAACCATGAAAAAATTATTTATCCTCACCATATCCGCTCTCCTCTTATGGCCTGCTGCACCTTCACGAGCTTGTGATATGTGCGGATGCAGTGCCGGTGGACAGTTTTTTGGCATGCTCCCTTTGTTGCAAGGTCGATATGCCAGCCTTCGTACGCAACAACAATGGTTCAGGCATCCCCAAACCAGTTTGAACCAAATAGATGGCCAAGCCCTTACCTACGACCGCATGCACTCGGTAGAACTTTGGCTGCGTTGGCAGGAGGGTGAACGCTGGCAATACTTCTTGCAATTGCCTTACCGCTTTCACGACCGCATGAGCACCAACGGCGTGCTGAGCTCCATCGCCGGCATGGGCGATGTGCAATTCACCACCTTTTACAAATGGTTAAAGCCCAAAAGCACGGGCGATTGGCAGCACAGTAGCAGCCTTGGTTTGCAATTGGGAGCCCCAACCGGCCTTTTCCAGCAGCGCGACCAACAAATGCGCATGCTGCCCGAAGCCTTTCAAACAGGCACAGGAAGCTGGAGCCTACAGCCACAATTGTTTTATACCCTGAGCAAAGGCAACAGTGGCTTGCAACTCGAAGCGCGACGGAGAGGCTTTACCACCAACGAACTCGACTTTAAGATGGGCACCCAATGGGGAGGCTCGCTACAATATTTTTTGAACCGCCAAGGCAAGCGGGTGCGGTGGATGCATTATGGTGGCGTCACGGCCGATTATGCGGAGGCCGAAACCTTGTACGGACAAAAAAATTCCGCCACCGGAGGCCAAATTTATGGTTTCAGTGGCGGAACAGATATTTATACCGGAAAAAGCGCCTTGCACTTATTGGCTCAATTACCCGTATATCAGGTTATTGGAACCGGTCAACCTGCCAGCACTTTCCGCTGGATGATCGGTTACAGCCGCACCTTTTAGGCTTTGCGCAAGCTTGCGTTTGCATCGCCGGGGGCATTCCCATACGGACAATGCCGGCAACCGCTTTTGCAGCAATAGCCCCTTTTGCGGTGGTATTCGGCGGTGAAAACCATCAAACCCAGCTCGTTGAAATAAAAATCAACGTTTTCAACGAGCCGCTGGGGCGACTTAGGTACGGGCTGGTTCATACAGGTTTAGCGGTAATGGATGCTGCCGGGGGCAATGCCAACCGAAAGCGAATCTTTGAGGGTAAAATTACGCTCGTAGCGCAACACTACACCATTGCTTACAAAATCTTTGGCGTCGGTTCCATAAAGCAAGCCTTGTGGATCAGCTGAAAAATGGTAAAAGTTTCGGGCAATAACGGGTGTTCCGGGACTGATGCTGCCACTCGCTGTGGGCAACAGGCTATGCACCCCGTCGGTAAGTTGGTACAACAAACTACCACCATTGGGGTGCAAAGTGAGGTTGTTTGGGTGCATGGTAACCGCCGTGAAGTTGCGGATGCTCACTTGGCTTCCCACGATTTCTGCCAGCGCACCTGCCGTTTCGGTACCTGCCCATGAAGGGGTGCCACTGCACAACACAAAAAGGCTGTTTCCTACACTTACCAATCCGTTCGGGCGGTCACCCACTGTATGGGTTCGCAAAATGGTATCGGCTTGGACATCTATTTCTACCACCGTGTTCTGGTTGCTGTTGGCCACAAAAATGCGGTTGTTGTGCCAAGCCACAGCATTAGGAAACGCGCCAACGGTAATGCGGCGCAATACCTGCTTGCTGGCTATGTCGATCACCGCCACACGGCCATTGCCCGTAAAGCTCACCCACTCGGTTACATAGGCTTTTCCGGTATTGCCAGCTACTACAATGCCGCTAGGCAGGGCCATATTTTCAATCACGCCGGTGCTTTTGAAATCCTTTAGGTCAACAAACTCTACTTTGCCGGCATTGTTCACCACCAGCATGCCCGTGTTTTGGTAGCTGGCCATGCTTTGGGCCACATTGCCCAAGGGCCGGTTATTAGCGACTTGAAAAACATCCTGCTGTACTGCAGCGTTGGTGCGATTGATAAAAGTGATGGTACCCGTTCCGTTTTGGAAAGGCCCCTCGTTAACCACAAAAATGCCACTGCCGTAGGCTGCTGCCGGGTCAGGTACGGGGGGCGTGGTGATTTCCTCTTTACAGGCTGTGAAATAAAGGCTGCTGCTCAACAAGGCGAGCAGGCTGAAACGTTGAAAGTGTTGCTTCATGGGGCGTTAAAATTGAATTGTAAGG
Source organism: Sphingobacteriaceae bacterium (assembly GCA_013824115.1). GTDB lineage: Bacteria > Bacteroidota > Bacteroidia > UBA7662 > UBA7662 > PNNG01. Next base: position 192,681 of record PNNG01000005.1, read on the forward strand.
TGATTTGATAATGTCGGCCAGGCATGGGGCGCCAGGCGATTTGTTGGTATTGTAAATTCAAGGCATTGTGAATGGTGCCGGTGAGGAGCAACACATGAGGGCCCAGCCTTTTGCTGCCGCCCAGCATGATTTGGTGCAAGTGCTGATTGGGCAGGAAAAAGCGGTTGTCGCTACTGGTAAAGCGCAAACCGTTGTAGCTGTACTGCCAACCCGCAAAAAAGGATGGGTATTCTACAAAAAAGCGGGCCCGGGCTTGGTGGCGGGGAATGTAAATGAGTTGCTTGCCTAACAAAGACTCTTCTCCCGTTGCTACTTCCCGGTGGGTTGTCGATACATAAGCATAATCGCCATGCAGCCGCAATTTCACCTTGCCTAACGCCCACAACACCGCTGCTTGCTGCTCCCAGCCCATACTCCTAACGCGCCTCAAATTTTGTGGCGACCAATAGCCTAAGCTGCTGTTTGGTAGCCAGATAATCCAATCGCTCAGGTCGCTCCAAAAAGCCCCTCCACCGGCAACAAATGACCAGGAACGCAACGTGGTTTTCCACCCTACACCCGATTCTGCTTGCCAGCCATTTTCGGGCTGCAAATTGGCATTGCCTCCGGGTTGCCAATACAAATCGTTAAAGCCGGGCAAGCGGTAGGTGCGGCTTCCCGCCAAGCGCCATTGCCATTTGTTGTTGATCTGATGCTCGGCTTGCAATGAAGGCGTGATGGGCACCAGTCGTCCATCTACCGTTTCTACCCGCATTTGCAAGCGGGCGGTGGTTTTTGTTCCATTGTAGCGCCAACCCGGCACCCAAGCCAGGCGGTATTGTCGCTCTCGGCTGTTGAAATTAGGCGAGCTTGCTGTGTAGTAGGCCTGTTGCAACAACTGACTGAACTCATGCCGGCCTGATGTAGTCACCGCGCTTATTTCCTGTAATAGGGCTGTGAATCGGTGCCTTTCGTCGAAGCCCAAACGTTCGTCGCCAAAGTGATTGAGCTCGCGCAAATAGCCTTGTCTGAAAGCCAGCTGCCAACGGCCTGCTTGACCGGTCAAACTTAGCGCAAAACGATGCGCAGTATCAGCTTGCACTGCCGTACTTTGCTGCTCGGTCATGCTGGCCGGTAATTCACGCCGATGGGCCTGCATCCACCAGGCAGCCCGCAAGCGCCAACGCGGGTGCAACTGCCAGCCCGCTTCCTGCAAAAGGCCCCCCTGGGCATGTGCCGCATGGGCCATTTGCTCGGTGGGATTTCCAAAGCGGGCTATGTTGGTGTAAGGGTAATTGTTTTGTGCCGTACGGTATAAGCCCCTGATTTGGTACCAGCCTTTGCGTGCACGCACCGATGCTGAAACACCCCCGGCATAATCGCCAAACGAACGGATTTCGGTAAAAACGGCTGCCTCGTGCCTTTGTGGAATGCCCTGCCTGAAATGCAAAGCCCCACCAATGGCACCACTTCCAAAATCACTGGCAGTGCTTCCGGTTTGTAAACTCACGCCACCCAACAACCACATGGGGTAGAGGTTCAAATCGGGCGTGCCGTTCATGGGGTTGAGCAAAGGCAATCCTTCCCACAAAACCGTATTCTGCTGGGCACTGCTTCCACGCAAGGAGAGGGTAGCCAGGCCATTGGGACCATAAGTACGCAAACTGGCACTCCCTTGCCACTGTAGCCAATCGGCCACGCTGGCTGCTGGCAAGGCACGCAGCAGGAGCGAGTCGGGCGATTGGCGCTGTAAACCGGGTTGCCTTTCGGCCGGATGACGAATTTCTTCCACCTCCACCCAAGGCAAACGCAAGCTGGTATCGGCCGTTTGTGCCCATACTGCTGGCCCAACGAAGAGCCCTAAAACAAAAAATCCTGACCACTTTTTCATAACGGGTCAGGCTCTGGGGGTTTAAAAAACGAAACGTGCAGCACGCAAAGCGGCTACCTATTCCGATCTTCTGACTTTTATTCCCGAAAGCCTGTGATCTTATTGCTCGTAGGCAGGTCTTCTGACTTGCTCCTCCTGTTTTACCCGACGCCTTCCCGGTTTCCCAGTGGCTTGTGTCGGCAGGTGCATGTGGAGCTTACAGCAGCGGGTACTGTCCCGGACTTACACCGGAGTTCCCTTTTCATCCCGGGCGTTAATCCGGGAACCTTCGAACGGGGTAAATTTAGGAAAAATCTGCTAATCCGGCTGCCAAACGTTGGCGAACCGCTTCAAATAATAAAATACCTGATGCTACCGATACGTTGAGCGAGCCAACGGATCCGGTGATGGGGATGCGCGCCAAGTGCGAGGCCTTGCGCAGGGTAGCCGGACTCAGTCCATCTTCCTCCGAACCCATTACAATGGCCAGCGGACCAGTCATATCGAGTTGATAGTAGTTTTCAGATGCATGTTCCGAAGCAGCAATCACTGTAAATCCACTTTCAATGAGGTAATCAACGGCATGGGCAATGGTTTGTACGCGCGCTACAGGCAAGTTGGCCAAGGCACCAGCGCTGGTTTTGATGGCATCGCCGGTTACCTGCGCGCTGTTAAGTTGCGGCAGCACCAGGCCATGCGCACCGGCACACACTGCCGACCGGGCAATGGCGCCCAGGTTGCGCACATCGGTAATGCGATCGAGCAGCACCAATAGGGGCGTTTCGCCATGTTCGTAGCAATCGGCCACCACATCCTCGAGGCGGTAATAGGTTACGGGCGACACAAAGGCAATCACCCCCTGGTGGTTTTTGCGGGTATAAGTATTGAGCTTTTCCTTGGGCACTTCTTGCACGGGCACACCGGCTTCGCGGGCCTGCAGCATCAGTGCTTTCACTTCATCGTCGCGTCGCTCACGGGCTATCAATAACTTATTGATTTCCTTTCCCGAATCAAGCAGCTCGGCTACGGCATGTACGCCAAAAGCCAACTCCAAAGGTTCTCTTTTTTCAAATGGTGGTCGCATACTAACAAAAGCGCCCCTTTCGGGGCGCTGTTTAAAGGTTTATCCGGCTCGGCCTATGGCATCGAACCTGGCTTGAAAATCTTTGGCCAAATCGGTCTGTCCGTATTGGTTGGCCATGCGCACCATTTCCTGCATGATGGCCATGGCATTTTGCATATCGCGCTCGTAGAAGGTAGCATACTTGCCACGCAAGGTGCGGAAGTACTTGGCCTCGTCTTCAAACATATCGAACAGGTCTTTGGCAACACCATTGGCCTTTTCGGAAGCCCCGGCCATGTGGTACAATTCCACCATCCGGTAGTTGAAAATCATGAGCGGCACATGGCTGTGCGGCATTTCTTTCATCACCACATCCAAAACTTCTACAGCACGCTGCTTATCGCCCTTGGCCAACAACGATTCGGCCAAGCGGGTAGCATTGCTGCGCAGGTTGATGGTCATGCGGTTGGTTTCAGGATCGATGTAAATGCCAGTGTTCATGCCGCCCCACTTGAATTTCTTCACCATGTTTTCGTACATGATGTCGTCGGCAACGCGACTGGTTTGGCCGCCGTTGCTCGGATTGTACAGCGGCACAAAGCGGTAGGCGAGACCTTCGAGTTGGAAGAAATCATCGAGGCCGAGGTACTGCTCGGCACCCATACTCACCGTCCAATAGATGGGTCTTTCCCAGCCGTTATTGGCCAATATGTCGAGCACAATCAAATCGTTTTTGAGGATGGCGTTACGCGGGTATTCCCACTCAACCGCAGGCAACAAATTCGCCGTATCGGCAGCGGTAACGGCACCTTGTGCCAATACAGCTGCTTTGTCAACCGGAATGAGGAAGCGTTTGGTTGGATAGTAGTTCACCATTTCGCCACCTTGGGTAGGCAATTTGGCCGAATTATCGTCGCTGGTAGCAAATTGCAATACCTGGCGCAAATCAACAGCCCCTTGGATTTTACGATCGTAAAACGGCACATAATCACGCACACCCATTACAATCTTTTCGGGGGCAATGCTGAGTTTGATGGCTGGCGAATTGTTGATTTGACGGCGCAATTGGTTGATATACCAATCGGTACCCAACAAGCTGAGGTTCACCACACGTACGTCGGTACGGAAACCTTCTACCTCTTGCACATACCATAAAGGATAGGTGTCGTTGTCGCCCATGGTAAAGATGATGGCATTGGGGGCACAACTTTCGAGATAATTGATGGCAAAATCGCGGGCGGTGTATTTGCCCGAACGGTCGTGGTCATCCCAGTTTTCGGCAGCCAAAATGCCTGGAACGGCCACCAAACACACCGCAGTTACGGCTGCTGCTGCCACAGTTTCGGGCGCTTTCTTGCGGAGCAAATCCCACAAGCCCATAACGCCTAAACCTATCCAAATGGCAAAGGCATAAAACGAGCCTACATAGGCATAGTCACGTTCGCGCGGCTGAAGTGGCTCGGGATTCAAATACACGTTGATGGCTATGCCTGTGAGGATAAACAAGAACGTTACTACCCAAAAATCTTTTTGGTCTTTGCGGTAGTGGTAAATGAGACCAATTAAGCCCAACAAAAGCGGCAAGCCATAGTATTTGTTATGCCCTTTATTGCTGCTTTTGGTAACAGGGTAATTCTTTTGCAGACCAACACGGCCTTCATCCAAGGCAGCAATGCCGCTTACCCAGTTGCCACGCTCGTAGTCCATGCCTTGCCCTTGCACGTCGTTTTGGCGACCTGCAAAGTTCCACATGAAGTAGCGGTAGTACATATGGCCTAACTGGTAGGAGAAAAGGAAATCGAGGTTCTGCCCGAAGGTAGGCTTCTGCCCGTCGCGCAAATTCAACCAGCGCTTGTAGAAATCGATGTGCCGCTGTTGCGTGCCAGCTCTGCGGTAAGCACGTGGGAAAATAGTGCTGTGCGCTGGATCATAAATGGGCACGATATCGCGACCAATTTCTTCGTATTTGTCGGTGCCCTTGCGGTATTTCATAGCACCCTGCTCTTGGTCAATCACCTCTGCCGTAAAATAGGGCCCCTTTAACAAAGGCCTGTCGCCATACTGCTCGCGGTTGATATAGCTTACCAGCGAGAAGATGTTCGAAGGATTGTTCATGTTGATGGATGGATTCGCATGCGAGCGAATCACAATCATGGTATACGAGCTGTAGCCAATGAGGATGAAAGTAGTAGCAAGCAAGGCGGTATTCAACAAAACCTTTCCATGCTTGTGGGTATACCAAATGCCATAAACTACGCCTGCCACCAACAAGGTGAGGAAGAAAGCATTACCGCTTCCAAAAGGCAAACCAAGGCTGTTTACAAACAACAAATCGAACTTTGAAGCCAGGGTAGGCACGCCGGGAATGATGCCGTATTGTACAAAAACCAAAATGCCCAACGAGGCCAGCACCGTATAAATGATGCCCGTGCGGTTTACCTCATGCTTTTTGAAGTAGTATACAAAGCAGATAGCCGGAATGGCCAGCAAGTTCAATAAGTGAACGCCAATAGACAAGCCCATCAGGTAAGCGATAAGCAACAACCAACGGTTGCTATCGGCTTCATCGGCAACGGTTTCCCACTTAAGGATGGCCCAAAAAACGATAGCCGTAAAAAAGCTCGAATAAGCGTAAACTTCACCTTCTACCGCCGAAAACCAAAAAGAATCGGTGAAAGTGTAGGCTAAGGCACCCACCATACCGGCACCCATGAGGGCGAACAAACGGCCACCAGCCACTTCTTCGCCGGCTTTTTCGATGATTTTGCGACCAAAGGCCGTAATCGTCCAAAACAAAAACAGAATGGTGAAGGCACTTGCCAATCCGCTGAAGAAGTTCACCATCCAGGCCACCTGCATGGGGTCGCTGGCCAGCAAAGTGAACATGCGGCCCGTGAGCATGAAGAATGGCGCCCCGGGAGGGTGCATGATTTGCATTTTATAGCAGGCCGATATAAACTCGCCACAGTCCCAGAAACTGGTCGTAGGCTCAAGCGTCAGGGTATAAACAACCGCAGCGATGAGGAAGACAATCCAACCCGTGAGGTTGTTGATGCGCTGATATAGATTCATGCGTAATAGGTTTATTGGCGTCGAAAATACTTAAAAAAAGCGTGCGGCCAAGGTAAGTAGCACGCCACAACGAAAATCTAACATCTTTTTAAGGCCCAGAGGCCAAATGTTAAGTGGGTGATTGGGTGGCAAGCAGTTTCTCAACCCCGCCTACCAAGCAGTGAATGAGTTTGATGTGCAGCTCTTGAATGCGGTCGGCATAGCCGGTATGGGGTGCCCTAAGCTCCACATCGGCCAAGGCGGCCAGCTGTCCACCACTGTTGCCGGTGAGCGCAATCACGCTCATTTGCCGTTGCCGGGCCGCTTCGGCTGCTTTTAATACATTGGCCGAGTTGCCCGAGGTACTGATGGCTAACAAAACATCACCTCTTTGGCCCAAAGCCTCCACCCCGCGGGCAAAAACGGCAGCATAACCAAAATCGTTGGCCACACAAGTGAGGTAGGCCGGGTCGCTCAAAGCAAGGGCGGCATAGGCGGGACGATCATTGCGGAACCTGCCGCTCAACTCCTCGGCAAAGTGCATGGCGTCGCTCATGCTGCCGCCGTTGCCGCAGCTGAGTATTTTGCGGCCCTGTCGAAGGGCATGGGCCATAAGTTCGGTGGCATACACCAGCTTTTCGAGCTGCTGCTCATCGGCCAAAAAACGGTTGAGCACTTCTTGCGCTTGCCCCAATTCTTGCTTTACCCAGGCGTGCCTTTCGCTCATTTGCTGTGCTTTTGCTGAAATACTTGCTTGCCACCATCCAAAAACTCGATGTACTTGGCCACACTTGGGTCATACGCAGTAGGCGGCACCAGTAAGGTTTGGTCGTGGTCCATCAATACATAATAAGGTTGTGAGTTGATGTTGAAGGTGCTGGCCTGGTAGTCGCTCCACAAATTGCCCACGGTCTTGATTTTTTTACCGCTGAATTTGCTCACATATTGCTCGTCGGCAGGCAAGGGCGTTTTATCATCTACATACAGCGAAATGAGCACGTAATCGTCGCGCAGGCGCTGCAGTACGGCTGCATCGGCCCAAACAGTGGCCTCCATCTTGCGGCAGTTCACACAGCTGTGGCCAGTGAAGTCGATCATCACCGGCTTGCTTACTTTTTTGGCGTAGGCCAGGCCTTCTTCCAAATCGAAAAAGCAAGAAAGGTTGTGTGGACAGTGCAAAATGTCGGCATATTTCCGTTGAGGTAATGCCTCAGTCGCCGTGGCTGAAGGTGTATGTCCACCCCCGGCGCTGCTCAAATCAAAATCCTGCGAAGCCATGGGCGGCAAAAAGGCATTTACTGCCTTGAGCGGCGCCCCCCACAAGCCGGGAATGAGGTAGAAGGTAAAACTGAAGACGGCAATGGCGAAGAACAAACGCGGCACCGATAAATAAGCCAAGGGCGAATCGTGCGAAAAACGGATGGTGCCAATGAGGTACAAACCCAGCATGAGAAAAATACTGATCCACAATACCAAAAACACCTCGCGATCGAGCAGACCCCAGTGGTAAGCCAAATCTACATTGCTTAAAAACTTGAGGGCGAAGGCCAGTTCGAGGAAGCCCAACACCACTTTCACACTATTGAGCCAGCCACCCGATTTGGGCAAGCTCTTCAACCAACCCGGGAAGATGGCAAACAAGGTGAAAGGAAGCGCCAAGGCCAGCGAAAAGCCGGTCATGCCAATAGCCGGACCGAGCAGTGCGCCACGCGTAGCGGCATCTACCAGCAAGGTGCCGATGATTGGTCCGGTACAGCTAAACGATACCAGCGCCAAGGTGAACGCCATGAAGAAGATGCCGAGCACGCCTCCGCGGTCGCTTTTGGCATCCATTTTATTCACCCAGCTCGAAGGCAATGTGATTTCGAAGGCCCCAAGAAATGAAGCACCAAAAACCACCAGCAGTACAAAGAAGGCCAGGTTGAACCAGATGTCGGAAGCCAAGGCGTTCAGCGCATCGGATCCGAAAAATACCGTAACTGTAAGGCCCAGGGTAACGTAAATGAGGATAATGCTGAAGCCGTAGCCCAAAGCCTTGATCACGCCTTGCCTGCGTGAACCGCTTTGTTTGGTGAAAAAGCTCACTGTAAGTGGAATCATGGGGAAAACGCAGGGCGTTAACAGCGCCACCAAACCACCTAAAAAGCCCGCAATAAAAATGGCCAACAAGCCTTCGGAAGCGCTGCCTCCGCTAGCTGCTTGCGGCTCATGCGTTACCGTGGCTTTTACTTCTTCTTTGATGGTGCTGGTGTCGGCTCCGTCGGGTTGTTCTTCGGTGCTCTGAATAGAAGCGGCTTCTTCCGCCGATGTATCGGTAGGTGTAAATCCGGTTAAGGTAAAGGAGAATTCTTTTTCATCGGGGGGCAGACATTGTTTGTCGTCGCACACCATATAGTACACATTGCCTGTAATCTTGGCATCGGGCACACGCAGCTTCACTTTTTGGGTGAATACCGCCTTGGTGCTGAAAAAGCGCACCAATAAATTGTCGAAAAGCGGGGTGATTTCCTCGGTGAGTTTGCCCGATTCCTCGGTTTTGCCCACCCTTTCAACGCCTTTGGGCAAGTTGAAGGTGAAAACGGTGATTTCGGGGCCGAATTGGTCCTCCGTAAATTTCATGTATTGCGAGTACAAGTGCCAGCCTTTGTCGATGCTGGCCGTGGCTTTGAGGAGGGCTTCGTCGGGACCGGTTTTTTCTACCTCAAACTTCCACTTTACGGGCTGAAGTATTTGGGCTTGGGCCAGTAGTCCTGAGGTCAGAAAAACCAGCGCGAGTAAAAACTTTTTCATTGTTGAATCAAGGTTGTTTCTGACTGAAAGGTTCAGCTTTCCCAGGCGTTGTATTCGGTAATTTCAATGAGGTTCATGTCGGGGTCGTGGATGAAAAAGGCGCGTTTTCCCGATTCACGTACCGTTTCCGACAATATTTCAATTTCGTAATAGGCCATTTCCTCTTTGTTGGCTTCGTATTCGCCCGACTTTGACTCTAATACCACATGTTGGTTGGGGTACGACAACTGGATGAGCGATTGTCCGTCTTCGTTGGTCGATTTAGCTAAATGGCACACCAGCATGGTGCTTCCGGCTACAAATACAGCATGTTTTTCTTTCACATAGCTCTGGGTGCGAAATCCAAGGATATCTTGGTAAAACGATATGGCTTTCCGGAGATTTTTAACCTGTAAATGGGCCTCTTTGAGCTTGGTAAACTGCATAAGCGATCGGGTTGAACGGGCTCTAAGATACGGTTTTTGGAGGCGCAACCGACAGCGGGAAGCGTTGGGGTGTAATTTTCGCTATTTTTGAGCGTTTTCGCGCCTATGTTTCGCATCCTTTTTTGCTTGATTTTATTGTTAGGAGCCACCGCTGCCAAGGCCCAAGACGACCCCTATAACAGCTATCTCAATGAGGGCAGGCGCAGTAAACCGAGCAGCAAAAACAGTAGACAGTCGTTGGGTGGTTTTGCCGACCGATATATGCAGGACATTGGCGCGAGTTTTAATGCATTTAACGAACAAGGCGGGTCCTTTTTATTGCCAGGCATTCAGTACATCGGCCGATACAACCTTTACGAAAAAAACGACATTCTCGGACTGGCCTTGAGCACACATCCCAGTTTGGGCTTTCAGGCGGATCCCTTTTTTGGTACATTTTTCATGCTGAATATGCCCGTACTCATAGAGGGCACCGTTGGCAAAGGAAGCAACCTCTTTAACCAGCAATGGGTGGGGCTTTCGTTGGGGGTTGGGCCCGAATTTAACCTGCTGAATCGCTTCAATCAGTTTGGTTTAAGTGGTGCGGCCACTTTTCGCTTTACCTTGGCCCAAAGGGCGTATTTCATCCGATACAGTGCTTCTTTATCACGACCAACAGAGGGCGTTTACATCAGTTCCATTTCCTTTGGCAACTCGCTTTTCTAAACATGCAGCTGTCGGTTATCATTGTCAATTACAACGTCAAGTATTTTTTGGAGCAAGCCATTCTGGCGGCCCAAAAAGCTTCTATCGGACTTCATGCCGATATTTGGGTGGTTGATAACAACTCAACCGACGGCTCGGTGGAAATGCTTCGGGAGCGTTTTCCGGAAGTTCGTTTGATTGCAAATGCCGAAAACACGGGCTTTTCGCGGGCCAATAACCAAGCCATCAAGGCCAGTACGGGCCAATATGTTGTGCTGCTCAATCCCGATACGGTGGTTGCCGAAGACACTTTCCACAAAGTCATAGAGTTCATGGAGCAGCGGTCCCAAGCTGGTGGATTGGGCATTCGCATGATGGATGGTTCGGGCAATTTTCTCAAAGAGTCGAAACGTGGCTTGCCCACGCCTGAGGTGGCTTTTTACAAGATGTTTGGCCTTTCATCGATGTTCAAAAACAGCCGGCGCTTCGGACAATATCACCTCAGCTTTCTTTCGGAGAAGCAAAACCACCCCGTTGATATTTTGGCTGGCGCATTTATGTGTATGCGTAGGTCGGTACTCGATGAAGTAGGTCTGCTCGACGAAAAGTACTTCATGTACGGCGAAGACATTGACCTCAGTTACCGTATCCGCTTGGCAGGCTACGAAAACTGGTACTTTGCCCAAAGCAGCATCATTCATTACAAGGGCGAAAGCACCAAAAAGGACTCAATCAAGTACGTGCGGGTGTTTTACCAGGCGATGGCCATTTTCGCCAGGCAGTATTTTAGTCCGAGAAGCGCCCGTTTATTCGGCCTGCTCATAGAAGGAGGCATCTTGGTGCGGGCCATCATTGCGTTACTGCGTCGTTGGTCGAAACGCACCTTCCACCCCTTGCTCGATGCTGTATTGCTGTATGTAGGCATGTTGCTTTTGGTGGGTTTTTGGGAGAAAAACGTGAAAATAGATGAGGGCACGGTGTATCCCGATGTATTTGTGCAGCTCATTTTGCCCATTTACGTGCTTTTGTGGATTGCCGGAGCCTACTTCAGCGGGGCATACGACAAGCCTTTCCGTGCCTCGCGACTGGTACGCGGTTTATTGGTGGGCACCTTGGCCATAGCGGCAGTGTATGGGTTTTTTCCGCCCGATTGGCGCTACTCGCGCGGATTAATTGTGGCGGGCGCTGCTTGGAGTATTTTTCTCACCGTGGCTGCGCGAACCTTCTTGCATCTGGTGCTTGACGGGCGAACCGGGTTGAGCGCACCTCCACAAAAACGCGTTCTGGTGGTAGGTAGCAGTGAGGAAACCAATAGGGTACATGCCCTGCTTCAGCGTGCGGGGGTGTCGCATAAGTTTTTGGGCTTTGTGTCGGATGTTCAAGGCGATGAAGAAAATGAGTTTTTTGCTGGCCGACGGCACGATTTGGCCATGGCTGTAAAAAGTTTGCGTGCCGATGAGTTGATTTTCTGTGGAGCGATTATTTCAAACAAAGAAATCATCCATTATTTCGAAACCTTAGGGCCACTTGTGAGTGAGTTGAAAATTGTTCCAGCGGGTTCCGACTTTATTATTGGCAGCTCCTCGGTCGATTATCCAGGCGATACTTACACCCCCGATTTCAATTTGCGTATCAACCTGCCAGCCAGTAAGCGCAATAAACGCCTGCTCGATTTGGGTTTGGGCATGGCCTTTCTTTTGGCTTTGCCACTCTTGTTTTGGCTTTATCCTTCAGCCTTGCGAAACCCCATCAAGCTGCTGCAGCTTTTGATGGGAAAGTGCACGCTCATTGGCTATCCGCCTCACAATCAGCTTCCAAGGAGCAAGCCTGCGTTGCTGTATATTGGCGATCACCTTACGCAACATGCCTTGCAATTGCGCTTACGGAAAGCTTATGTTAAAGACTACAGCGCCCAAATTGATTTGCACTTCTTGTGGGAAGCATTTAAAAACAGCCGCTGAGCTCGTTTCTAGAAATCGAACCCGATATCGCGGCGGTAATACATGCCTTCAAAATGCAACTGCTTGGCCACAGCATAACTCTGCAGCAAAGCTTCAGCATGGCTAGAACCGTAAGAAGTAAGGGCCAACACACGACCTCCGTTGGTGAGCACCTGTCCAGCTTCTGCTTTGGTACCAGCATGGAAAACAAGCGTCTCACTTACCTTATCAAGGCCTGAAATAGCCTTTCCTTTGGCATAATCGCCGGGGTAACCGCCCGAAACAAGCATCACCGTACAGGCGGTGCGGGCATCTGTTTCCACTTGTTGGCCTGCCAAACGGCTTTCACAGGCAGCTATGATGTGCTCCAGCAAATCGCTTTTTAACCTGGGGAAAACCACCTCCGTTTCGGGGTCGCCCATGCGGGCATTGTATTCAATCACAAAGGGTTCGTCGCCCACACGAATGAGTCCGAAAAACACCACGCCGGTGTAGGGAATGCCCTCAGTAGCCAGTCCAGCGATGGTAGGCTTCACAATGCGCTCGTCAATTTTTTGCATGAAGGCGGCATCGGCAAAAGGTACGGGCGAAATGGCACCCATGCCGCCGGTATTGAGGCCGCTATCGCCTTCGCCTATGCGCTTGTAGTCTTTGGCTTCGGGCAGAAGCAGGTAGTCTTTTCCGTCGGTGATGGCAAAAACCGATAACTCGATGCCTGCCAAAAACTGCTCAACCACCACCTTAGCGCTGGCTTCGCCAAACTTCAGCTCTTCAATCATAGCGCGGAATTCGGCCTTGGCTTCTTCGCGGTTGGTGCATATCACCACGCCTTTGCCGGCGGCTAAGCCATCGGCCTTGAGCACGATAGGCAGGCTGTGTGCATCGAGGTAGGCCAAGCCATCGGCCAAACTATCAAGTGAGAAGGTTTGGTAGGCCGCGGTCGGAATGCCGTGGCGGGCCATGAAGCGTTTACTGAAATCTTTGCTGCCTTCGAGCTGGGCCCCCATCGCACCGGGACCAAAAAACAACAAGTCTTGAAGCTCGGGGTCGGCTTTTAGTTGATCGGCCAAGCCACGCACCAGCGGTTCTTCGGGACCGGAGATTACCAGTTGGATGTTGTTCGCCTTGACAAAGGCAGCCACGGCAGCAGCATCGTTCGGATTGATGTCCACATTTTCGGCCAACAGTGCGGTACCGGCATTGCCAGGTGCTACAAACAGTTTTTCGCAGAGCGGGCTTTGACGGAGTTTCCAAACAAAGGCGTGTTCGCGGCCGCCGCTGCCGAGGAGCAAAATGTGCATGATTAGGCGTTTAGGTAGCGTGCTTTAAAATCGGCATAGGCCAGTGCAATGCCTTGTTTGAGGTTGATTTTGGGTTGGTAGCCCAGCGCCATCAAC
>PNNG01000010.1 GCA_013824115.1 Sphingobacteriaceae bacterium
CGAAATTGCCGACAAAATGCATTACAGCAGTGTATCGCACCTCACCCGGCAGTTCAAACAGGTCACTGGCTTAACCCCCTCCTTCTTTAAACATGCGGTGTTAAGGCCACGCAGAAACCTCGAAGATCTGCCTTAAAAGCTGCTCAATTATGCCATTCAAATGCCGAATGATGCAACACAAAGCTGCTATAGCATCCGCATCTTTGTATATGGCTCGGCTGATGTTAAAAAGCAGCTCATCGTTACATTCGTCTCCTCAGTAGCCATGCTTTGAAGCGGTTTCAGCTCAAAACCGCCGCTAACATCCCTCTGTCTGCAGACATATGCGACAGATGAAAGCGAATCTCAACAACGGACAGCTCAGAATTAGATCCGGTATTTTACCCCGATAAAGCAGTCAAATATTTGAATTAATTCTCCACAACCATGGACATTAACCCCCCCCTCAAGCATGCCCAAGTACACATTATTGTTCAAATCATTGAATATGTACCCGATGCCGTGGTAAGTCGTACCATCATCAAAAAAACGACCGGTAATGTAACGGCAACTTCCATCGCATTGGGGGAAGAATTAAGCGAAAAAACGATTGCCTTCGATACTTATGTGCAAATCATTGATGGTTCGGCACAAATTACCATCAACGACAAAATCATGCTTGTGAAATTGGGCGAAGGCATCATTATTCCCGCACACGCCAAACACAGCTTTGCAGCCAAAGAACAGTTCAAAATGATTACCACCGTTATAAAAAGCGGATTTGACCTATAAACCTCTCTAAATACACCATTATGAAAAAGATCTTTCACTTAAGTATGTTCGTTGCATTTTTGGCTTTGACAGCCTGTGTAAGCAATGCCAAATTTCCGGTTTCGCCCGTTGTTCCTGCGGCCGATATTTCAGTCACCAAACGCATTAACAAGCAGAAAAACTTTATTGTTGAAATTGTTGCCGTGAATTTAGCCGCTCCCGAGCGACTGTCGCCCCCAGGAACCAATTACTCTGTTTGGATTGTAACCAAAGCACATGGCATTAAAAACATAGGGCAACTGAATGTAAAAAATGCCGAAAAGACTACTTTTCAAAGCATTACTGCTTTCGACTTTTACGAAATCTTCATTACCGTTGAGCAGCAAGGTGATCTGGATAGCCCACGCGGCACCGAACTCTCTAGAGCAAGAATCAAACGCTAACTTGTAAATCCCTGCACCATGGCCAACCAGCACGAGGGCAACAAAACCGGCCAAAAAAAAGCCGCTACCCGCAACGCCAAAGAAAAAAAGGCGCTTAAAAAAGAGAAAAAAATAGCGCGTCAATCAGTCAATGAAACCCCCATCCGATATGGTCCAGGTAAATAAGCTAGGCATATTGCTTGAAAAAACAGACCTCCTGTTTGAATGCGTAGGTGTGCTCAATCCGGGAGCGATTAAGGTGGATGGTACTATACACCTGTTTTACCGAGCACTTACCCACGACAATTACTCTACCATTGGCTATTGCAGACTCAAAAGCCCCACCGAAGTGGCTTACCGCAATCCCGATCCTGTTTTAATTCCTGAATTCGATTATGAATTTCAAGGCCTTGAAGATCCTCGTATTGTGCAAATTGAAGGCACCTTTTACCTAACCTACACGGCTTATAATGGCGAAAATGCCTTAGGTGCATTGGCCACTTCTACCGATTTGGTGCATTGGAAAAAGCATGGCGTTCTAGTGCCACAAATCACCTATCAGGAATTCGTGCATTTTACCAATTTCAAAGGTACAGTGCATGAAAAATATGTGCGCTTCAATGCCTATCAACACGGCCCCGCACGACAAGATCGTACGGCCCTGGTTTGGGTAAAAAATCTGGTCTTTTTCCCTAGGAAAATTAACGGTCGGTTTTGCTTTTTCCATCGCATCCGTCCCGATTTGCAAATAGTAGTAGAAGTAAGCTCACTCGATGAACTTACCGTAGATTACTGGCAGCAGTATTTTTTACATTTCGAAGAGCATATCGTGTTACAGCCCCGTTATGCGCATGAGTCCAGTTACATCGGCAGTGGTTGTCCGCCTATAGAAACGGAAGCCGGCTGGCTGGTGATTTACCATGGCGTAGCCGATTCAGTGAATGGATTTGTGTACTCTGCCTGCGCTGCTTTGCTTGATTTGGATAATCCTCGCAAAGAACTAAGCCGCCTCCCTTATCCGCTTTTTTCACCCAACAAACCCTGGGAATTAAAAGGAGAGGTAAACAATGTGTGCTTTCCAACCGGTGCCATAATTGAAAACGATACCATCTACATTTATTATGGAGCAGCCGACAAGCGTATTGCTGTAGCAGGCATCGGCTTCCAAGAACTGCTCGATGAGTTACAAGCTCACTCTGTCAATCCACCTCACCATGTCGAACCTCATCTTACATCCAACAGCTAGTTTCTCACAACCAACTACTGCCGATACTTTTGAACGTCTGCGCAGCAGGCCTTCAGCTCCACCTAAGTCTATTTCAATCCGGTCAGCCGTATCTGAAATATTGTTCGTAAGCTCATTTCCACCGCGTGAATGTGGTATTGCCACCTACACCCAAGATCTCATGAGTGCCTTGCAAATACAATTCGACAATCATTTTCGCTGTGAAATATGCGCTCTCGAATCAGATGAAAAATTTCACGACTACCTCAATAAACCTGCATATATCCTTCAAACCAACGACATCCACGCCTATTCAAAAATTGCCTTTCGCATCAACCGCAACCCCAATATTCAATTGGTGGTGATTCAACACGAATTTGGACTATTCGAATCACATGAAGAGGCTTTTCTCGCGTTTATGAACACCATCACCAAGCCCTTGGTGTTGGTGTTCCACACGGTTTTGCCTGCCCCCGACGCTGGTCGAAAAACCTATGTGCATGCGCTTGCGAAAGCGGCTGATGCCATTATTGTTATGACGGAAAATGCTTCTCGTATTTTGGAAAACGACTACGAGCTACCGACCTCCAAAATCACCACCATCCCTCATGGAACCCACTTGGTGCCCCATATCGATCGCGAGGATCTCAAAAAAAGATATGGCTTTTCTAAAAAACGGGTACTGTCAACCTTCGGATTGTTAGGGCCTGGCAAGAGCATCGAAACCACGCTTCAAGCCCTTCCCCGTGTTTTGTCGGAATTCCCTGATACTGTTTTTTTGGTGTTAGGAAAAACACACCCTAGCATTGTACGCACGGCAGGTGAGCAATACCGCCTGCAACTCGAATCCTTGGTGCATGAATTAGGATTGACCGACCATGTGCAATTCGTAAATGAGTACCTGCCATTGAACGTATTGCTCGAATATTTGCAAATGACCGACATTTACTTATTCACCTCCAACGACCGGAACCAAGCAGTAAGTGGCACTTTTGCCTATGCCGTCAGCAGTGGCTGTCCCATTGTGTCTACCCCCATTCCGCATGCCAAAGAAGTACTGGCCAACGACAACGGCATTATTGTCGACTTTGAACAACCCGCCCAGTTAGCACGTGCTATTCTCAAATTGTTAGGAGATGACAAGCTCTGCAGCCAATTGGCATTGCACGGACTTCGTCAAATGGCGTCAACTGCTTGGAGCAATTCGGCCTTGGCGCACGGACATCTGTTTAACACCCTTACCCAGGGCAAATTCGCACTGCGGATGAGGATGCCTAAAATCAATCTGAACCACATCAATCAACTCACCAATGAGTTTGGGATGATACAATTTTCGCGTCTGGCAGTCCCTAACCCTGCTTCGGGCTACACCGTCGACG
Source organism: Sphingobacteriaceae bacterium (assembly GCA_013824115.1). Taxonomy (GTDB): domain Bacteria; phylum Bacteroidota; class Bacteroidia; order UBA7662; family UBA7662; genus PNNG01. The sequence continues at coordinate 3,777 of PNNG01000010.1, forward strand.
ATAACGCCCGGGCAATGATAGCCATTTGCCAACATTACTTATTGTACCGCACCAAAACCGACTTAGGATTGGCCAGCATTTACTTGATTTTTTTAGAGGGCTGTTTGCTGCCCAACGGAGAGTTATTGAATTATGTGGACCAGGCCAGGCAATTTACGCTCCAAAATTTTACCGAAAACCTCGAGGATAGTACAGGAAGAGCTATTTGGGCCTTGGGGTATGTCAGCTCTTTAAAGGGAGAAATTCCTGAATTCCTTTCTCAATCGGCTGATTCTTTGCTTGAAAAGTTGTTGCCGAGACTCACCAAAATGCACTCTACCAGGGCCATGTCATTTGCCATTAAGGGCCTTTATTACCAGAACAATCATAAAAATCTTGAGCTACTCGAAACATTAGCCGATCGATTACAGCAAATGTACCGACACGAGCAAGGTGTTGCTTGGGCCTGGTTTGAACCCTACCTCACCTATGGCAACAGCGTTATGCCCGAAGCCATGTTGTGCGCTTATTTACGGCTTGGAAAAATGTCATATCGGCAAATTGCCACAGAAAGTTTTGGTTTTTTCCTGACCCAAGTACTGCATGGCAGCACATTTAAGGCAATTTCGAACCAAGGCTGGATGATACGCAACCGTTTGCAACCCTTTATTCACGGAGGGGAACAAGCCATTGAAGTAGCCTATACCATCTTGTGTCTCGAATTGTTTTACAAACACTTCCATTCAGAACACTATCTCCAGCAAGCGCGAATTTGTTTCGAATGGTTCTTGGGGAACAACCAGCTCGAAAAAATCATGTATAATCCTGCTACAGGAGGCTGCTATGACGGGCTAGAGCAAAACAATGTAAACTTAAACCAGGGAGCTGAATCTACGGTAAGCTACTTGCTCGCCCGTTTATCATTGGAGCGCATGCAATCTTTTTCTAACCAGCATGCCACCTATCGTATAGCGCTACAAAAACAACCTGCATCTCGACCTAATCCAGCGAATCAATTCGCATCATACACCACCTAGCAAGGCTGTACGTGCAACTCCATTTACTTTACCCACCTTTATGGAAACAACATGCTGTAAAGCTGTAAACAAGGTCTACTACGAATGTACAACCAAAAAACATTTCGTATAAAAATGCACTTTTGGTACCTCTCTTCATTGAGCCTGCCTTCTATCTTGTAGTTCTAACACGAAAGCAGATGTACAATCGGCTTTGTTTCGAGCATTTCATTCGCCGTTACATTGTATAAAACCCATTGTTTACTCCTACTAATTATGCCAATGAAAGACATAATTATATAGCATCCGCTATTGCACATAGCGCAATCTTTACATCGAATCATTTTGGTTTACAAGGCATCTACCCATTCCTTTCCCCATCCCCCAATATCAAACAAAATGAAAAATATTCTACTCGTAGGTATATTGCTCCTGTGCGTTGCGCCTTCTGTAGCACAAATAAACGAGAACATTTTCCGTAATAAGTGGGAATTCGGCGTAAAAGCAGGACTAAACTATGCCAATGTATACAATACGAATACCGAGGTATTTTCAACAAACCCGCGTTTTGGCTTAGTTGCAGGTGGTGTGATTCGCATTCCTATTACACCCGATATTGGAGTGCAACCAGAAATGATAATTTCTCAAAAAGGGTTTCAAGGCACTGGTACGTTGTTAGGCACTGCATATAGCTTTTCTAGAACCAGCACATACTTGGATATTCCCTTGCAAATCAGCCTCAAACCCACTGATTTCCTATCTATTGTCATCGGCCCGCAATACTCCTATCTTTTAAGACAAAAGGATGTATTCACCAGTAGCTTAACCAGCTTTTTGCAAGAGGAAATATTTAAGAACGATAACATACGCAAGAATATCTTAGGCGCCATTGTGGGTATAGACCTTTACCAAAACAATTTAGTAATTGGTGCACGCATAGGCTGGGATCTCATTAATAACAAAGCAAATGGCACAACCAATACACCTACCTATCGAAATACATGGATACAAGGCACCATCGGTTATGCATTTTACAGCAAAAAATAACGCGTTTTATTAAGCAAATAATTATTCCAACTAAAAAGCATTTACTAAAAATCAACACAATGAAAAACCTGAAAAATGTCATCAGTGCCGTTGCTACGAACCAGCTTCACAACTGCACAACCATTCAAAACATGGTTAAACCGCCTGCAACCAGCCCTGTAAAAACAAAATTTGCTTGGGCACCGCCAGTCAGGTATATGTTCTGGCCTTTGATATTGCTTGCCTTAAGCTGCAATACGCCTTCCGAAAAGGTTGAAAATGCACAGGAAAAAGTAGATATAGCTACATCCGACCTCGATGAAGCAAACAAAATGTATGAAATTGAAGTCGATTCTTTCAAAGCCGATGTCAATAGACAAATTGCTGACAATGAAAAGGAAATACAAAGGCTCAAATCTGATCGGAATCTGATTTCGTCGTCACAATCGAAATCCTACGAAGCCGACCTTACAGAGCTCCAGTTGAAATTAGAGAAGCTCAAAGTCAAACTAAATAATTACGAAGCGAACCAACGCGATGGTTGGGAAAGCTTTAAGGCCGAATTGAAAAGCGATATGACCAATTTGGGAAACGCGCTGAAGGATTTTACGAAAAAGTAATTCGGGAATGGCCTTTGACCATGAAAAAGATCGGCTTTGCCGGTCTTTTTTAGTGAATATGAAATCCTAAAAAATATTTTTCACAATGGCTAATAAACAGCGCTAATTTGAACTTCAGCTTCAAATCGAAAAGGTTGCCAAAGGGTTTGTCGACGCCCAAGTGACCATATTTGATGTTGGCGCAGTCTAGCGCAAGAGGCGGCATTTCAAATATGAAGAATGATGTAGAAATGACCCCTTGCTCTGCTCGTGATCAATAAACATGGTGATAGCCGCTTGTTTTCATCGTGCTTTCGCAACCTTGTCTTAATGCCAAGAGTGGAATGAATAAGCGTTTTTCATTAAATTGCAGTGTAAAGTCGGAAATCATGTCTACAGCCAACTTCAAAAACGAGTTGCATCCATTGGTCGACCAAACTGAAAATGAGTCATTGCTGCGCATGATGTTCCTCATGCTCTAGCAGGCCAATAACTCCAAAGAAGGCGCCTTTTGGTCGTCGTTACCAGAAGAACAAAAGCAGGAAATACTGCAATCTGCCGAAGATGCCGACTCAGATGAAAAATTGATTCCTTGGCAAAGCTTGATGAGCAAGTACTAATGCAGGTGTTTGTTGCCCCTAAGGCAGAGCATGATTTCAATGATATCATGCAATACCTGAAAGCTAAATGAGGCACAACTGTTGCAAAGAAATTTCTCGAAAAAATCAACAATACTTTTACAATCTTGCAGAAATATCCCGAATTAGGTGAACCTGAACACAACGATATTCGTATCTTTCAACTAACAGAACAGGTACGCCTATTGTATCGCTAGCGCGACCTCAAAATTATAATCATCGCTTTTTTGACACCCGCCAAAATCCTGCAGGAAAGCCAATTTAGTCAAAATTTCAAGCAAAGATCCCGAGCACTTTCCTCAACCCCGTAACATCCAAACCCGCCTCCGCATACAACGCTGCAGGTGAGCCATGAGGCACAAAACGATCGGGTAAACCCAAACTCACAAAAGTGCCTTTATAGCCGTTGGCCAAGAGCCATTCGCCTACCGCACTGCCTGCACCACCCCTGACGCAGCCGTCTTCCACCACCACCACCCGCTCAAAGCCAAGGGCTTCTTGCAGGAGTGCTTCGTCTAATGGCTTAATGAATCGCAAATCGGCATGGGCATACCGACTGCCCTCAATGGCCTGCTGCACATGGGTTGCCAAAGTGCCTACGCTGAAAACCAAGGTATGTTCACCGGTTTTTAGCCATTCGCCCCTACCCATTTCCGTTGCCGCCATGGGCTGCCGCCAATCAGGGTCACTGCCATTGCCCCGGGGATAACGAATGGCAAAGGGACCATCGTGCTGCAAAGCGGTGAAAAGCAGGTTGCGCAACTCACGTTCACTGCGGGGCGCGGCTACCACCAGGTTCGGAATGCAACGCAGGTAGGCCAAGTCGAATGCACCGTGATGGGTGGGACCATCGGCACCCACCAGTCCGGCCCTATCGATGCAAAAAACCACCGGCAGGTTTTGCAAGGCCACATCGTGGATCAGCTGGTCGTAAGCCCGCTGCAAAAAAGTACTGTAAATGGCGCAAAACGGCCGCATGCCCTGGGTGGCCATACCGGCAGCCAGGGTGACTGCATGGGCCTCGGCAATGCCCACATCGAAAGCACGCTCGGGCAGGGCCTCTTGCAAAATCAACATCGACGAGCCGCTGGGCATGGCCGGGGTAATACCTAAGACACGGGCATCGAGGCGGGCCAATTCTAGCAGCGTATGCCCAAAAACATCCTGGTATTTGGGACCAGCCTGCGGTTTTTCAGCCTGGCGGGTGCCGCTTATTTTATCGAACTGTCCGGTGGCATGCCAATGCGTTTGTTCGGCTTCGGCAGGCGCAAAACCTTTGCCCTTGGTGGTAAGTACGTGCAGCAGTTGCACCCCACCACGGGCTTTAGCGGCCTTTAAGGCTTCAAGTAAGGCGGAAAGATCGTGGCCATCCACCGGACCGAAATACGGAATGCCCAACTTTTCGAAGAGACTTGGTCGCTCGTTAACCGACTGCCTGAGCTTGTTGAGGTGCTGCTGCATGCCGCCCACATTGGGGTCGATGCTCATGGCATTGTCGTTCAACACCACTAGCAAGTTCACATTTTCGGTGGCGGCTTGGTTGAGGGCTTCGTAAGCGAGTCCGCCGGTGAGCGCCCCATCGCCAATCACGGCAATGTGGTGCTGTTGGGTTTTGCCCAAAGCACGAGCTGCGATGGCCATGCCCAAAGCCGCACTGATGCTGGTGCTCGCATGACCGGTACCAAAAGCATCAAAGGCGCTTTCTGCCCTCGAAGGAAATCCGCTCAAGCCGTCGTATTTGCGGTTGGTATGAAAGTTTTCAGCTCGTCCGGTTAATATCTTATGGGCATAAGCTTGGTGGCCTACATCCCAAATCAGTTGATCGTTGGGGGTATTGAATACATAGTGCAAGGCCACGGTAAGTTCCACCACACCCAAACCTGCTCCAAAATGCCCGCCGTTTTCGCTTACGGTATGGATGAGAAATATGCGTACCGCCTGTGCTACACTGTCCAGTGCCTGCTCGGGGAGCTGGCGCAATTGTTCGGGATGAGAAGGTATGGCGGTAGGTACCGACATTTAGCCCCTTTGAATGAGGTAAACCACGTAAGCCACATAAGTAAGTACAAACAAGGCGCCTTTCCAGCGATTGAGTTGGTGGCGTTTGCCAATGAACATGAACATGAACAGCATTAGTGCGCTACCAATGGTCATGGCAAAATCGAAGTTCATTTCGTCTCGGAAACGCATGGGTGAAATCACGGTGCTGAAACCCAAAATCCAGAGGATATTAAAGATGTTTGAACCTACCACATTGCCCACAGCAATATCAGATTCTTTTTTGTAAGCTGCCATGGCTGAAGTAGCCAATTCGGGGAGGGATGTGCCAACAGCTACGATGGTTAGTCCAATCAAGGCATCACTTACACCCCATGATTGTGCTAGTATTACAGCATTGTCAACACACCATTTACCGCCGAGCCCCATGGCCGCTATACCACCGAGAATAAAAAGGGCAGCTTTTCCGCCATGCATAGGTATAAAATCGGCATCCGGAATTACACCTTCTTTGCCTTTTTTCGCTAAGCGGACGATGTACCACAAAAACCCCGCAAAACATACCAGGAGAATCACACCATCACCACGTCCTAAAAATGACTGTTTGGGTGTACTGTCGAAACCAAAATGTGCCAATACTCCCAGTAAAACTGCCGACATGAGGGCGATGGGAATTTCTATCCATGTGGTATTGCGTTTCACCACAAGGGGAAAAATCATGGCAGATACACCCAATATGAACCAAATGTTGGCAATGTTGCTACCCAACACGTTGCCTAATGAAATGTCGGAATTGCCTTTGAGCGCGGCCAACAAGCTTACCAATAGCTCTGGAAGCGAAGTCCCGAATGAAACGATGGTTAATCCAATAACGATGTCGGGTACTTGATAGCGCTTGGCAAGGCCCGAAGCGCCCTTTACCAACCAATCCGATCCAACAATCAACAACACCAGGCCCAAGGCCAGCAAGAGGATGGCTAACATGCTTTTAATTTGGCGCAAAAATAGCGAAAAGAGCTGGATGAGATGTCAATAGAAACGAATAGGCAAGGATGTAAAAATGAGGTGCATCTACCTAAACGACCAATCAACCCCAACCTCTCAATGGAATCGCCTGTTTTGTATTGCTGAATCCCGATTAGCTTGAAGTTCGGCCAGCAGAAGGGACCATTGCGCGATAAAACTCCAGATGGGCTGTCTTTTCTATGAAATTTTGTGCACCCCATTTGTCCTCAATTTCGATAATGGGTTGTGTAGGTACCCACGCGTTCGGGTGGCTTCTCATGGTCAAGCGACCGTAATGATGCACAAAAACCCCTTTGGCCACCGCTATAGGCTTGATATCACCAACCAATTCCCATCGTTGAAGGCTTCGCAAATACAAATCGAAATCAGCTTGGAGAATCCGCTCGTCCCATGCACCCAGCTTGGTGAGTGCCGACCTATGCATCAATAACGTATGGCCCGCAAAACCTTCAAGAACCTCGTTTTGATGCATTTGTAGTCTATCGCTGCAGAATTTATCCCATGGCCCGTACATCATCCGGTGCTTTGTTTGTAAACCCCAACTTCCATTGCCAAGAGGCGAGCACAAATACCTGAGCCACTTCCAACGCCGCCTCATTTGCAAAGTAGCCTCACGTGATTCGGCGCGATCAGTGCTGGAAGGACTAATGATATCCAAATGATGTGCTTGCATTATGTGAAGTAGGTGTTTGTCCCAATGCCGACTCACCAATACATCGTTATTCACAAACGCCAAATAATCACCTGTGGCAAGTGCTGCACCCTGGTTTTGGGTAACCGGATAAGCGAAATTCTTTTCATTGCGCAATACTTTGGCACCGGCCGCTTCAAACAGTTTCCCTGAACCATCGGTGCTTGCATTGTCAATGACTACCAACTCAAAAGGGTGGTAGGTATATCTTTTCAAGTAAGCCCAAAAAAGCTTATTCATGGCTTTGTGGTTATGCACCACGGTAATGACACTCAACATTTGGGCGCAATATAACACCCATCAGCCATTGCGCATCCACACATTCCAAAAAGGATGTAACTTTGAGCAGTGAAAACCTATTTCAGGATATTGGCTTTTGCCAGGCCACTGCGGAATTATTTGCCCCGCTATATGCTCATTTCGGTATTGGGAATCGTATTTGGCATTTTCAACTTCGCCTTACTCATTCCCTTACTCAATGTCATTTTTGGTGATATCAGTATGCCAGAAAAGGCATTAGAGGCTCCAGCTTTCAGCCTGAATATTGACTTTTTGAAAGGGTATTTCAACTTCCATTTTTACAATATTCTGCAGCATTACGGTAAGCAAGGGGCACTACAATTTGTATGCGTCATTGTGCTGGCATCTGTGTTTTTGAGCAATTTATTCAAATACTGGAGTTCTCGCATTTTAACCGGCCTTCGCACCATGGTGGTGATGCGCATGCGCCAGGCACTGTTCAATGCCCTAGTAGGACTCAATGTGCACTATTTCAATAACCAGCGCAAGGGCAATCTCATATCGGTGGTTTCAAACGATGTAAGTGAAGTTGAAAACAGCATCATCAGCACCATTCAAGTAATTTTACGCGAGCCCTTGCTGCTCATTGGTTATGTGGTGCTGCTCTTCACCATTTCCGTGAAGCTAACCATTTTCAGCTTTCTGGTTTTACCCATTTCAGGAGTAGTCATTGGCAGCATCACCCGAAAGCTCAAGCGTGATTCAGCCCAAGGACAAATATTCCTTGGTAATATTCTTTCTACCATAGAAGAAACCATCAGTGGCATACGTATCATCAAGGCGTTTAATGCACAAGAAAGTCAAAGAAGGCGCTTTGAAAAAGAAAATACGGGCTACCGAAATGTCCTAAAATCCATATTTAATCGCAAGGACCTGGCTTCGCCCGTGAGCGAATTTTTGGGCATCAGTGTAGTATTGGCCATCATCATGTATGCGGGCACCTTGGTTATCAGCGGTGAGAGCGAATTAGGAGCCAGCGAGTTTATTACCTACATCATTTTGTACTCTCAATTGCTGGTGCCAGCAAAGGCTATTACGGCTTCGGTGACTAACATTCAGAGGGGATTGGCCGCTGCCGACCGGATATTTGAAATACTCGACACTCGGAATCCCATTACCGAAGCACCCAATGCCCAAGGCATTCAAGCTTTCGAATCAGAGATTGAGTTTAAAACTGTAGGTTTTCGCTATCAAGAAGACTGGGTTTTGAACAACATCGAACTGCGCATTCCCAAGGGCAGTATGGTGGCCTTGGTTGGTCCCTCTGGTGGGGGAAAATCTACCCTTTCCGACTTAGTGCCTCGCTTTATTGACCCACAATTAGGTGGCATTTACATTGATGGAAAAAACATCAAAGACCTGCTTATCAAAGACTTGCGATCGCTCATGGGCATTGTAACGCAAGAGAGCATTTTATTCAACGATACCATCACAGCCAATATCGCCTTCGGTGAAGATCAGCCCGATATGCACCGTGTGAAAGCAGCAGCCCAAGTTGCTAACGCCATGGAATTCATTGAAAAACTCGAGCATGGATTCGATACCTCGATTGGCGACAGGGGCGCAAGATTAAGTGGTGGGCAACGCCAACGCATTAGCATAGCCCGAGCAGTGTACAAAAACCCTCCGATTCTCATCCTCGATGAAGCTACCTCTGCACTTGATACCGAATCGGAAAAGCTGGTGCAAGATGCCCTCACCCATCTGATGGAAAACAGAACCTCCCTGGTGATCGCCCACCGCCTGAGCACCATTCAACATGCCGATTTGATTGTAGTAATTGACCAAGGGCGTGTTGTGGAAATGGGAAAGCATGAGGAACTATTATCACGCAAAGGCATTTACCAGCGCTTAATTGAATTACAACAGTTGTAAAGCGAGCAATCGGTATATTTACGCAAACTTCAGGCATGCAGGTATCACAGATGGCCGAACATCTCATCGGCTCCGAAATCATCAAACTCGCTGGTGAAATCAACCAAAAGATCAAGGCAGGTGCAAAAATTTACAATTTCACCATTGGCGACTTCGATCCCGCAGTTTTTCCTATACCGCAAGCATTAACCCAAGGCATTCAGGAAGCCTATGCGGCTGGACATACCAATTATCCAGCTGCCAATGGACTAGCTGAGTTGCGCGAAGCCGTATCCGTCTTCATGAAAAGTTACGGGGGACTCGATTACAGTCCCGAAGACTACCTTATTGCCGGAGGTGCACGCCCACTCATTTATGCCATCTACCAAACCCTGCTCGATCCGGGCGACAAGGTCATTTATCCGGTTCCTTCGTGGAACAACAATCACTATTGCCACCTGAGTCGCGCTCAAGGCATAGAATTGCAGGTGGATGCCGAACATAATTTTATGCCTACCGCCGAGATGATTGCAGCTCACTTGGAAGAGGCAACCTTGGTAGCGGTTTGCTCACCCCTGAATCCCACAGGCACGGTCTTCGAACGTGCCGAATTAGAGAAAATTTGCGACCTCATTTTGGCTGAAAACGAAAGGCGTGGAAACGATCAAAAGCCCGTATACCTGATGTACGACCAAATTTATTGGATGTTGACCTTCGGAAACACCACGCATGTCGATCCAGTGAGTTTGCGTCCTGCCATGCGCGCATACACCATTTATGTGGATGGATTATCGAAAGCTTTTGCTGCTACCGGGGTGCGCATTGGTTGGAGTTTTGGGCCAAGCCACATCATCGACAAAATGAAATCGATTTTAGGTCACGTAGGCGCTTGGGCACCCAAAGCCGAACAAGTAGCCACCGCCCGGTTCTTAGGCAACAAGCCCGCCGTGGATGCTTATCTCCACCAATTCAAAAGCGACATTTATCAACGCCTGGAGGGCTTTTATACTGGCATGATGCGACTCAAAGCGGCGGGTTACCCTGTTGATTGTATTCATCCTCAAGCTGCCATTTACCTTACCATTCGTTTGGCCCTGCATGGCAAAACCACTCCAAAAGGCCAGGTTTTAAACAGCACCCGCGATATTACGGCCTATGTACTGGAAGCTGCAGGCCTGGCGGTAGTCCCCTTTTATGCCTTTGGAGCAAGTATCGACAGCAGCTGGTACCGACTCAGCGTAGGAACCTGTCGCGCTGAGGAAGTGCCACAAGCCATAGAATCGCTGGAGAAGGCACTCAAAGAGCTTCGCTAAGATGCTTGAGGGCCTGCATCATGTGGCCATAATCGCTTCAAACTACGAGCGGTCGTTACAATTTTACACCAAGGTACTTGGCCTTGAGCTACTTTCGGCAGTATATCGTGCCGACCGTGAAAGTTGGAAAGCCGATTTAGGACTGCAAGGCAAATACCTGCTCGAACTCTTTTCATTTCCATCACCGCCACCCCGAACTTCGCAGCCCGAAGCAACCGGACTCCGCCATCTTGCTTTCTCGGTCATCGATATAAACAAAGCCATTCAAAAACTACAAGCGGCTGGAGTTGTCTGTGAGGAAATCCGCATAGATATGCATACCCAAAAACGCTTTACATTTTTAGCAGATCCCGATGGATTACCCATCGAACTCTATGAATTATAGCAACTTATCAATGAAACATTTTTGTTTCAAACATTTTTGTTTCAAACATTTTTGTTTCAAACATTTTTGTTTCATAACTTTGGGGTATGGAAAAAGTGTCGTTTCAGTTTGGACAGCTGATGGACAGCCACAGTTTTGTGAATCGCAAAGCTGACTTAGAACGGCTTCACCGAAACCTTTCACAAGGCATCCATACCATTTTAATAGCCCCCCGTCGTTGGGGCAAAAGCTCGCTGGTTCACGAATTATCGCGCCGTTATAAAAGCCAGCCGCTGGTTTTTTGCCACATTGATTTATTCAGCATGCGCGAGGAAAATGAATTTTTCGAAATCCTCAGCCGCTCTGTGATCAATGCCACCCATAGTAAAATAGAACACGCCATTGATAATCTGCGCAAGTGGGCCAGCCATATTTCGCCACGCATCAGCCTGGGGCAATATCCCGATCAAGAATTAGGCATTGACTTCGATTTCAGAATGCAACCCATCGACAAGGGCGCCTTGCTTGATTTACCCGAAAAAATCGCCCAGGAAAAAAACATCCGCTTGGTGCTTTGCATCGATGAATTTCAAAACATCGAACATTTAAGCGAGTCGCTTCCTTTCCAAAAACTATTGCGCTCACATTGGCAAAGGCACAAAAACGTGAGCTACCTTCTTTATGGCAGCAAGCGTCATATGCTTTCTCAATTATTTCAAAAACAATCGTTCCCCTTTTTCAAATTTGGGCAAGTCATCTACCTCGATAAAATTCCAGCTGTAGAATTTAGAGCGCATTTGCTTTCCGGCTTTGCCCAACAAAACAAGTACATTACGCCCGATCAGGCCGATGCCGTGATAGAGCTCATGCTCAATCAGCCTTATTACGTACAACAGTTTGCTTTTTTGCTCCTCAACCATACCGAAAAGGAAGTTACGCTCAACAGCCTCGACAAAGCCATGCGTGAATTCATTGGCCAAGGACTTCCATTTTACCAGCGCATGTTCGAAAGCCTATCGAATATGCAAATTAACCTCATGTATGCACTGGCTGCTGGCGACCCACGCCCCATGAATTCACATGCTTTCCTGCGCGATTATCGGCTCAATAGCTCTGCCAACGTAACGCGTGCTCTTCAAGGCCTTGAAGAAAAGGAGATCATTGATCGTTTTGGCAAAGGAATCGAAATCATGGACCCGGGTTTCAGGCTATGGTGGCAGCTGTGCCTACAACAACGCCGTTCTATTGCGCAACTCACTTTTAACGACGCATTGCGTCAATCGCATCCGGCATAATTCACTTCGCCCAAGCCGCGCACCACTTGTGGTTCGTAGCCTGCGTATGTTTGTTCCACTTGCTGCAGCAGCTGCCTGATTTCGGTCGGATTGAGACTGTTTACCAACTGCATCCTTATTTCTTTGAAATTGGGATACCCTTTGAAGTAGTTGGTATAGTGCCTGCGCATTTCGAGCATGCCCAATTTTTCGCCCTTCCATTCTAAAGAACGGTTAAAGTGACGCAAAGCAACATCAATGCGCTCAGCGGTAGTAGGGGCGGCCAAATGGGCCCCTGTGACCATAAAATGCTTTATTTCTCTGAAAATCCATGGATAACCAATGGCGGCACGACCAATCATGATGCCATCTACGCCATAACGGTTTTTGTACAGCACGGCTTTTTCGGGACTGTCAATATCGCCATTACCAAAAACAGGGATACGCATCCGTGGATTGTTTTTAACCTCCCCAATGAGTGTCCAGTCGGCCTCGCCTTTGTACATCTGAACCCTAGTTCGACCATGAATGGCTATGGCCTGCACCCCAATGTCTTGCAGTGCTTCGGCCAGATAAACCACTTGCTTGCTATCCTCATCCCAACCCAACCGTGTTTTTACGGTAATGGGCAAGGGGCTGCGTTTCACCATGGCCTCCGTAATTTTCAGCAATTTGGGCAGGTTTCGAAGCATGCCCGAACCAGCCTCTTTACAAACCACTTGCTTCACCGGACAACCATAATTGATATCAATCAAATTGGGCTTGGCTTCCACAACCTTGTCGATAGCTTGTACCATGGGCTCCAGCTCTCCCCCGAATATTTGTATACCCATGGGGCGCTCATCATCGTAGATATCGAGCTTTTGAACACTTTTACGGGCGTCGCGTATGAGTCCTTCCGAAGAGATGAACTCGGTGTACATAAGGTCGGCACCATTGGCTTTGCAAACTGCCCTGAAAGGCGGATCGCTCACATCTTCCATGGGTGCCAAAAGGAGTGGAAATTCTCCTAAATCCAAATCGCCTATTCGTACCGAGCTCATAAAAGCTGTAAATTTACGCAAAAATTCGCAAAATGCTGTTCTACAAGCCCCTGCGTGAGCATCCGCCCTTCTTGCAATTCCTGCTTTTGCTCATGCTGTGTTTGATGACAGGAGGTTTGTTTGCCTATTTTGCATTGAGCACATCCACTTGGCTTGGCGACTTCAACGTACAAGACCTGTTAGCAGGCAAGCGCATGGACCGAACGGCTGTTCCCATGCTTTGGTACGTGCAAGGATTATCGGCTTTGGGTGCTTTTGTTGTACCCGGACTCATTTTCGCTTACTATTGGGATTTTGATACCCCTTGGGCTCCCTTGGGCTTGCAGCAAGCAAGGGCACCCCGTTTTTACATCTTGACCCTATTGCTGATGCTGGCTTCTGTACCCTTGGTGTATGGCATCTACGCATTCAACCAACAATTGACCCTTCCGGTTGGATGGGAAGAGCTGGAAAAAAGCTGGAAATTACAAGAAGAAAAAGCTGCCGCAACCATTGGCCTACTGCTCGATACGCCTGGCTTTTTCGCGCTGGGCATGAATATACTTATTCTGGTTTTGCTGCCTGCCTTTGGTGAAGAGCTCATTTTCAGAGGCTTACTCCAACGCATACTGCATCAAGCATCCAATAATTCACATATTGCCGTGTGGATTGCTGCCATCCTTTTCAGCGCCATCCATATGCAATGGTATGGTTTCTTGCCACGTATGCTGTTAGGTGCTGGCTTCGGTTATCTGGTAGTTTGGTCGGGAAGCCTTTTCCCAGCTATCTTTGGGCACCTCCTAAACAATGGGATGGCCTTATTGGGCGAGCATGCTGCCCAAAAAGGCTGGCTACCTGGAGGTGAAGATTGGCTCATGCAGCTGCCCATTTGGTTGACATTGCTCAGTGCGTTTACAACCGGATTGCTCATGTGGACTTTTTACCGCCTAAAACCAAAATTTACACCTTGAGCGACTGGGTTTGTGTATTCGAAAGCAATTTACCATGGCAGGCCGATTTGAATCGGGTTTATCTCGAAGAAAATGGCATTCCAGCCATTGTGCTCAATTTGCAGGATTCATCCTACCAGGTTTTTGGTACTGTTCGCTTGATGGTACCCAGCCAAGACCGACAAACTGCGGAAGCACTGCTACTGGCCAAAACCGATGAAGCATGAATAACCTACAACAGCGCATCATCACAGGAGCTGTGCTCACAGGCCTTATTGTTGGCACTTTGGTGGGAGGATTCTATTACTTCACCGCTTTGTTTTTGTTTATCAGCCTGGTAGGACTGTATGAGTTTTACCGCATGGCTGCTCCTAAAGTAAAAAAGCGGCACTATCTCTCTCCACTGTTAGCAGGAGCCGTCATTTTTATTCTGTGTGCACTCACAGCCTCCGAAATCATCGCCTTCGAGTGGTTAGAACTGCTTATACCCATTTGCGCTTGGTTCTTTTTGGTGGAACTCTACCAAAACCGCAAACAGCCTTTCGAAAATATTGGGCTCACAGTATTGGGGCTAATTTACATCACCCTGCCATTTGCCTTGCTCAACTATATGGCTTTTTGGCCCTTTGGCTTTTACAATTACGAGCTGGTTCTGGGTATCTTCATTTTTTTGTGGACCAGCGACTCCGGGGCCTATGTAGTTGGCAGGCTCATTGGTAGAACAAAGCTGTTCGAACGAATTTCACCCAACAAAACCATCGAAGGAAGTATAGGTGGCATTGTAGCTGCCATGCTTGTTGCTTGGTTTGCAGTAGCTCCTGCTTTCGATACACTCAATCACATCGACTGGCTGGTAATTGCCGCCATTGTATCTATCAGTGGCATCTATGGCGATTTAATTGAGTCGCTGCTCAAAAGAAGTTTCGAACGAAAAGACTCCGGTAGTTTGCTTCCCGGACACGGAGGCGTACTCGACCGTTTCGACTCTCTTATCCTTTCGGCCCCCATGGTATATGCCTATATCCGTATCATTCAAGTGTGGTGATTTGATTATCAGGCATTTAGAATTCCACAAAAATTTATGCTCATAAGCCATACAGCTTAACCAATTACTTAACTTTGAGCTGTTTTTTAACGATTTCTTAATCATCCACCAAAAAACTTACCATGTCAGCAACCGCTGAAATCATCAAGCCTGCGGAGAATCCCTTCGATTCAATGATGTCGCGCTTCGACGTCGCCGCCAAACTGCTCAATTTGAGCGAAGGACTGTACAACGTACTGAAATCGCCTGCCAAACAGGTGATTGTAAGTCTTCCTGTAACCATGGACGATGGCCGCATCGAAGTATTCGAAGGCTTCAGGGTGGTGCACAACATCAACCTTGGTCCGGCCAAAGGTGGCATCCGTTATTCGATGGACGTGCACCTCGACGAGGTGAAAGCCCTTGCTGCCTGGATGACCTGGAAGTGCGCCGTATCCAATATCCCCTTTGGTGGTGGTAAAGGTGGCATTAAATGCGACCCTCGTAAAATGTCGGTAGGCGAACTCGAACGCCTCACGCGGGCTTATACCCGCGCCATGATCGACGTTTTTGGTCCTGAAAAAGACATTCCAGCCCCAGACATGGGCACCGGACCACGCGAAATGGCTTGGTTAATGGACCAGTACTCGAAACTTGTAGGATACAGCAGTCCGGCTGTAGTAACCGGTAAACCCCTTGTAATGGGCGGCTCTAAAGGTCGTGTTGAGGCTACAGGTCGGGGAGTAATGGTTGCCACCCGTTCGGCTATGCTTAAAATGGGTCTCAATCCCTTCAAATCAACTTGTGCCGTTCAAGGTTTTGGCAATGTAGGCTCTATTTCTGCCAAGCTCATTGAACAACAAGGCCTAAAAATTGTGGCTATCAGCGATGTAACCGGGGGCTATTACAACCCCAATGGCATCAACGTAGCCGAAGCCATCGCATATAGCCAAGCACATGCCAACCAACTCGAAGGCTTCCCCGGAGCCGAAAAAATCAGCAATGCGCAATTGCTCGAGTTGGATGTTGACGTATTGGTTCCAGCAGCCATGGAAGATCAAATTACCAAACACAACGCGGCCAACATCAAGGCCAAATTGATTGTAGAGGGTGCCAATGGCCCCGTTGCTGCTTCTGCCGATGATATTTTGAACGAAAAAGGCGTCATGGTGGTACCCGATATCCTGGCCAATGCAGGGGGCGTAACCGTTTCATATTTCGAATGGGTACAAAACCGATTGGGATATTTCTGGACAGAAGAACGCGTAAATCGCCGTGCCGACCGCAATATGAAAGAGGCCTTCGAAACCGTATATCAAACCTCGCTCAAGTACAACTGCAACCTCCGCATTGCGGCTTACATTGTAGCCATCGACAAGGTTGCCCAGGTAACCCAACTGCGTGGTGGTATTTGATGTTCGTTTTTCACTTCAAAACACGAAATTTGAGCCGCGATAAAATCGCGGCTCTTTTTTTATGATACATCGTGAAGGTTATACCATCATTGCTGGCACTTTGGTAATTGCCGGAATTCTTGGCTGGGTGGTGCAGTACTATTTGGGGCAGTACAAAATTTGGTCGGGCATCAGTTACGTGCTCATACTCGCATTTGTGGTGCTTATAGTACAGTTTTTCCGAAATCCCAGTCGCACCACCATTATCAATCCAAAACACGTCATTGCCCCTGCCGATGGCAAAATGGTAATTATTGAAGATGTAGAGGAACCCGAATACTTCAAAGGCAAGCGTTTGCAACTTTCCATATTCATGTCGCCGGTAAACGTGCATGTGAACCGCAATCCGGTAACTGGTCAGGTGAAATACTTCAAATATCACCCGGGCGATTACCTCGTAGCCTGGCACCCAAAATCGTCGACACTCAATGAGCGCACCACGGTGGTGGTAGAAAACGAAGCGGGTATTCCGGTGCTCTACCGTCAAATTGCCGGCGCATTGGCACGTCGCATCCGTTGGTACATTGGCGAAGGCGACCAAGTGAAGCAAGGAGAAGAATACGGCTTCATCAAATTTGGTAGCCGTATCGATATTTATTTGCCGCCTGGCACCCAAGTGAATGTAAATATCGGCGAAAAGGTGCGTGGAGGCGAAACCGTGCTTGCCACCTTCGAGTAATAATGGCTCAAAGGAACAGTCAAATGGGGGTGGTGTTTTTTACCACCTTTCTCGATTTGTTGGGGGTAGGCATCATTATCCCCATCATAGCGCCCCTGTTTCTCGACGGAGGCCATCATCTCTTGCCCGACCATTTTAGCTTCAGCCAACGTACCATGTTGATGGGCTTGCTCATCTCTAGTTTTTCGTTCATGCAGTTCTTTGGCTCCAGCTTTTTGGGAACGCTAAGCGATCGGTTTGGCCGTAAAAAAGTACTCTTCGCCTCTATTACCGGTACAGCCATAGGATACATTGTTTTGGCAACCGGCATTGAGCTCGGACTGCCCGCTTTGCTTTTTGCGGGTCGCATGCTCAACGGCTTTTGCGCAGGAAACCTTGCAGTGATCTATTCAGCCATTGCCGACATCAGCTCTCCCGAGCAAAAAAGCCGAAATTTCGGAATGGTAGGCGCGGCTTTTGGCATGGGCTTCGTGATAGGTCCATTTATGGGCGGACAGTTGGCCGATAGCACATTGGTAAGTTGGTTTACTTATGCTACGCCATTTTGGGTAGCAGCCGGTTTAAGCGCGTTCAACCTTTTGCTCATTGCGCTTCGGTTTACTGAAACCATTGGCCAAAAAGTGAATAGAAGTTTGAATTTCACTACGGGTTTTCGAAACATCCAAACCGCTTTTACCCATCCTCAACTGCGGGTGGTTTTTTTGGTTTCTTTCCTGTTCATTTTTGGCTTTACCTTCTTTACGCAATTCATTCAGGTTTACCTCATCGAATCGTTTGAATACACCCAATCCGATATTGGCAAACTGTTCGCCTATATGGGTATTTGGATAGCATTAACGCAAGGAGGGATCATCCGTCCTGTTTCAAAACGTTTCACGCCCTTCAATACCTTGCGATTCAGCCTGGTATTGCTTGCAACAGCCATGTTGGCCCTCCTGCTGCCCAGCCAGAGTTGGCAACTCTTTTTGGTATTGCCCTTTGTAAGCATTTTCCAAGGCTTAACCAGTCCCAATATAACGGCCACCGTTTCTAATCTAGCAGGAAGCGATATTCAGGGCGAAATTTTAGGAATCAACCAATCGGTAAGCGCATTCGCCCAACTGCTTCCACCACTCATTGGAGGCGTGTTGGTAGGTTACGACATTCGAATGCCCATGTATGGATCGGCCCTTTTTATTTTATTAGCCTGGCTCGTGCTTCAACGCCTGGCCAGCACCCAAAAACCTCAGGCTAAACCATGAGCCTGCTCCATCAGCGCCTGGTCTTTTTTGCACATAAATCCAGCTGCTTCGAGTGATTGTACCACCATGCTTTCGTTGGCAGGATCGATGCGGTACACAAATTCAAACACCCCATGGTGATCGAATTGCCCTAAATTGTCGTGTAACTCTTCGGGCAACCAACTGATAATTTCTTGGGCGGGAATAGGCATATAACTGCCTTCGTCGAACCCGGGAAGCACATCGGTGGTGAAAGGGTCTTCGGGCTGAGGCAAATGCAAGTCGGTAATATAACTGCTCAAATCTTCACCCATGAGGTAATTCGGATATAGATCAACCAATTCCAATGCTTCAAGAATTTCATAAATCAACTGATTGAAGACCTCCTCCGACGTAAAATCGATGAAATCCTGCCAAGTGGTTGCATTGCGAATGGCATACCAACGCCTGGCCAAAGCAACTGCTTCGGCTTCGGGACAAAACACCAAATTGTTGTCGATATTGCCGTAAATAAGGATTGACTGATTTTGCATTCTACAAAATTAGCCTATTCGGGCAAAATAATGCGAAATACACTGCCTTCTCCTGGCTCGCTTTCAACTTCCAGTTGTGCATGCATTAGCGTCAACAACTCGTGAACAAGCACCAAACCAATCCCACTTCCTTTTTCATTTTCGGTACCGTAGGTCGAAAAACTAATTCTTGGCTGCATCACTTTCTGTTTCGCTTCTGCATCCATCCCCACTCCCAAGTCAATTACTTCCAGCGCTATTTCTTTGCCTCTTTGGCGACCCATTAACCAAACCGACGATCCCTTGTGTGAAAATTTGATGGCATTGCTCAGCAGGTTATACAAACATACACGCAACATGTGCCTGTCGGCCAAGACTGTGGAACCCGGTGCTACTTCCCATTTCAAATACACGCTTTTGAGAGCGGCCTGATATTGAACCTGCTCAATGACTTCTCTCAAAAACAAGTTTAAATCGAGCTTTTCGGGATAGGGCTTCAGGCCAACATACTGCAATTTCGACCACTCCAATAAGTTGCTGAGCATGCTCAACGCACTATCCACCCGCTGGGTCATATTTACATTCCACTCCGAGAACTCCTCTACGGCAATCGCCCCTGCGGCCTGTAATCCCAGCATCGATTTAATGCCACTCAGAGGATTTCGTACATCATGCGACACTACAGTGAGCAATCGGTCTTTAAATGCCGAAAGCTGGGCCAATTCTTCGTTCTTCTTTTCTAAATCAGCATGTTTGGCTCTTAACAGCGCATTCAGCTTGCTAATTCGCCAATAAGTGAAACTCAAAAAAACAATGAGCATTACCAAAAGGCCACCAATCCAATACGACGATTTCATGCGCAAAGCTTGAATTGCAAGCTGATTTTTTTGCTGACTGATTTGCAAGTCCTTTTTCTCAGAGGCGTATCTCGCCTCCATTTCGGCTACCAACTTCTCTTGCTCTTCGCGTCGAATAGAGTCGGTAAACGATTGCATTTTTCGCAAAGAGCTCAATGCATCGTCGTATTCATCTTCTTTCGACTGTGCTTCTGCCAAATAATCGTAAGCGTTTTTGGCTCCAAGCAAATAGCCTTGTTGCTCGGCAAGTTGAATAGAACGTTTGGCGGTTAGAATGGCCGCCTTGTACTGCTCTTGTTTGATATGTAATTGGGTTTTGGCATTGAGGCTATTCACCAAATCATTGTAGTTCTTTTGCTCCTCCATCATGTCGATGGCCAAATTCAAATAGCGCATGGCCTTGGCGAACTGTCCTTCGGCCATGTATAACTGCCCAATATTCGAATTCATCTTCGCTTGATTCACCACATCGCCCAATTGCTTGAAGCGCTGCGCCGCTAAATCGTAGTTCTTGATGGCCGAATCGGCCTGGCCCATCTGCTTCAAACTGATGCCAATATTGGCCAATGCCCCTGCAATTCCCCGTTCGTTTTTGGTACGGGTATGGATTTCCAAACTTTCGCGCAAATAGGTCAAAGCCAAATCGAATTTTTCCATCGAATTGGCCAAAGAACCCATATTTTGCAAAATAGTGGCGATTAATGGCTCGTTTTTGACTTCCCTGGCAAACTGCAAGCCATCGAGGTAAGCTTCCATAGAGCTCCCAAATACCGACCGCTTTCTATAAACAATACCCTCGTTCATTTTTATAAGGCTCATCCGATACAAGTCGTTTTGGGCCTTGGCCGATTGAAAAACATCCCCAAAAACCGCCAAAGCCTCATCAAAAAGCGATTGATTTACATATACCGCACCCAAGTGGCTGCGAACATCGTTCAGCACTTTGTAGTCGGCCTGAACCGAAGGTTTTTGTAGCAATGCCAATAACTCGCGTTTCGACTGTTCGGGATCGGCATTATTCAAACAGGTGAAATAGCCTAAATTGAGCCTCAAGCTGTCGGCGTCTTCTCTGCCATTCAAGCGCTTCTGATAATTCGACTCACAAAGCGACTTTCCTTCTTGCGCATAAGTCGTTTGCAAAGCAAACACAACCATAACCAGAAGAACCCGCAAAATGCTCATGGTTTAAAATTACAACGATGGATGATTAATGCAATAAAAAAGCAGCCCTCAGGCTGCTTCATGAAATATTGTTGCTCAAAAACGAAAATCAAGGACGGCTTTTCTCTAGCTTTTCCATTTCCTTATCAAATGTCTGCTTGAACTTCTCGTAATCATAGTCAACACGCAAACGTTCGTCCTTGCTCAAGCGGTCGCTCACCTTCTTAAACATATCCTCGGAAGCCAGTTCAATGGCAATGTAGGTCTTAAATGTTCCCTGTGGGGTTTTGGTCAAACGCTCACAAATGGTGCGGGTACCGTTCAACTCCTGATTTACCACTTCGCGGCTCAAAGACTCGAATCGCTCTAATACTTCTTCCTTATTATTGAACTCGCGCGAGTTCACATAATTGTCGGTAGTAGCCTTGATGGTAGTTTGAATAGAAGAAGCCAATTGCGTACGCGCTTCGTTTAATGCCTTGCGCTTCGATGTGTTTTGGTCCATACTTTCGCCAACTGCATTGGCCCTGAAAGCCTCTTTGGTACTGAAAAATTCAGAACCAGAGCAGAACAATTTAACTTCAATTTCACCCTCTGAAGAAGGGGTAATTACTTGTTGTTGGGCCTTTTTCTTCGACTTACAAGCCGTGCTGCCCAAGGCCAATGCAAAAGCCATTACTACCAGGCTGCTGCGGAGAAGGAGGTTGCGTTTCATGCTATTTTGGTTTAAAGGTTAATATGCGTATAAAATATGAATGATAGACGGGATAATACTTAATTCAAGGTCTTCTGCTGCCCGTCGATAAGCTGCATCGGAAGCACGCTGATAGTCGAGTTGCACCCCACGAACCGGTGAAATTACTTTGCTGTATTTCTCCTGACCCGCAGCGTCGGCCAACTGCAGCTTTAAATCAAGCAAGCAAGTGTACATGCCGTTGTTCACTGTTCCCTGCCTTACATCGCTACTCAACACCAATCGAAAATCGGCTTGCTCGGGTTTATCCGTGAATCGTACGCCTTCGCGTTGCAATCGTTGCCGGGTGGCTGCTTCCAACTGATTGTTAGCTCTTGCTTGTCCAAAACTTTTTTCGTCGCTCACCAAAAGTACAACCGGACGGCTCACTTCAATGATTATCTTTTCGTTGGGTAACGATTGGGGATCGAGTAGCTCTAGCCAAGGTTGACGACTTTTGTCGTTGCGGACCAGGCTTTGCATATCGGGACCAATACTGATTTCCTGCAACGCGTCTCGTGCAGTGATGGAAGAAATGCGTAATCGACACACCCCATTTTCATCGGTGGTGGCATTCCCAACTATTGTGCCAGCTCCTTGTGTAAAGCGAACATGCAGCGGAAAATTACGGATGGGCTTGCCATTGGTACGGGGATGCGATACCATGACCACAATCTCTTGATTCACTGGTCTTCCGGGCTTCACCTGCAAATTGGATACATTCACCCTGATAGCGATGTTTCGCGACAAACGGTTCATCGACTCCATCAAGTCGTTTCCCAAAAAACGTGATTTTCCTCCCTCTTCATAGGTTAATGGATCACCCGTATATGCCTTGATTGCTTCCAGTGCCCTAAAATAGAAGTCATAAGCAGCCATCAAACTACCTTCTGCCTCGGCTTCCCTGGCCTTTTGCAGGGCATCTATGCTTAGCGCAACGGCCTGCTGCATGCGTAACTCCTTTTGGCGCTGGTATTCTGAAGCCGAAAGCCGGTAATACACCCAATATTCCTGCTCGTTTTGCCAGGTGGCCACCGTTTCGAACGACTCAATGGCTACGTTGGTCGACAAGCGGGTGAACGACCTGAACTCATCGGAAAAAACGCGGTTCCGTTCCATTTGCGACTGAATGCTGTTCGCCTGCACAGTCACCTGAATTTGCGAAACCAAATCGTTGAGGGCATTCTTTTTGGCTTGTTCCAAATGATCAAAATTTCCGCCCATCTTACGAGATACGCCAATACCTACATAATAGCCATTTTCTATGGGCCGCTGCATTACCCAACTGGGCCGCTGTTCGGGCTGCTGCACTTGGGGTTTCGATTTTGGACTACAGCCCAGGGCAACGAACAAAGCCAGAAATAAAGTCCATTTTCTCATTGTCCACGTTGCATTTCATACTGTAAAACCTGACTCGCTACCCGATTGCTCAAATTGCCTTGAAGCTCAACGAGCATATCATTCATGGGCCTGAAATCGCGTTTACCACGAAGCATCTGGTCTACCTCCTGCTTTTGGCTGAAGGAAGTAAACACCCTGTCGGCAGGATGCGGTTCGTTGCGTGATCGCCAGGTACCTGCGAACAAGTTACGGGCATTGCCATCGTAGCTGATGTATTGCACCTCGTCGCTCTCGCTGCCTTCGAATACATCCGACACCAGTATGGTTCCTGTTTCGGCAGAAATCAACTGGTATTGAACTTTCAAACGTACTGCACTGCTTCCTTGAAACTCGGTATACATCACCTTGCGGTAGCGTGTTACGTTCTCCATCCGTTTTTTTTCTGTATTGTACACCTTTTCTTGGTAGGATTCGTAACCCGTTTTCTCTTGAGAGCGCATGTTCGGATTTTGAATGCCCATATCGAGCACCCTGCCGGTAAGCAGCACACGTGCACCCATGAGCTCTCCCGCACGTGAGGCTGTTTTTCCATTTTCATCGAATTGCAAGCTCAACTTCTGTTCGCGGATGATTTTTTCGGTATGCTCCCGGTCGACCAATACAATAAATTCATTATTTGCCCGAGCCAAATCACTCACAATAAAGCTGGTAATATTGGTGCTAAAAGAGTAGGCATTGCTATTTTCAAAAGGCATTACAGCAATGGTAAGTGTGGCCCGCTCTTTAGAAACCCTACGCAGCTCAGCTACATCTTTGTACTGAGCATCTAACTTAAAAACTTCGTCAAAATGGCCATAGGCCTTGCGGTAACTGCCGGTTTCAAAACTCTGACGCCCCGATTCATAGGCAGGAATGATTATCGACATCTTCTTGAGATTGCCTACATCGCGATAGCCAGGGCGGAGGGTAGTGATTTCTCTAAACAGCGCTTCTGACTCTTTAAAACGCTGTGCTTGTAGAAGAGAAGTGCCTTGGTCGTACAATTGTTTCAGGTAAACTTCTACATCTTCATTGTAACTCTGCTTGTAATAAGGAGGAAATTCGAGCTCCACATTAAAAGCTGTTACATCGTTATAAAAACCCTCTGCTTTTCGGTAGGCGTAAACCGATTCTTTGTATTGCTGCTGACCATGTGCACGGTAAAATCGATCGAGGTAGGTATTGAGCGCCAATTGCCCCGATTTTTTGAGCCCAATCCGCGCATCAATATTCGTGCGGTCATGGCCCAAAGCCTGCATGTATAAGGTACTGGCCTCATCGTGCAGACCAGCCTCGGCCATTTTATTGGCTTTTTTGGTGTAGGTTTTGGTAGCCGAACAAGCAGCCAACACCAGCATAAGGGCAAAAGAGAAAAGACGTAGGGCGGGTTTCATGGGTTTGAAAAATTACACAATGATTTCCATGGGGCGTGACTCGGCTTGCAATGATTGTACCAAAAAATCATAAGAGTTCATAGAGCTCGTAAAATACCAGAATGCAAAAAGCCAACTTCAAGAGCACTCCCGCCAAAAAACCTAAAAATGCGCCAATGGCTGCTTTAAAGGCTTGCTGCGAAGGCCTACCAACCACCAATTCTCCGAGAAGGGCACCCAAAAAAGGACCAAAAATAATTCCGAATGGCCCCAAAAATAGTCCAATCAATAAACCAGCGGTAGCCCCATAAGTGCCCGCTTTGCCTCCTCCAAAATATTTGGCACCCCAAATGGGCACCATATAATCGAGCGCGGTGATGCAGGCTGCTCCAGCTAAGTATATTCCCAGTGTTTCGGGCTGGGGCTGATGCTGCTCACTGAACCACAAAACCGCCAAGGCCAAAAACGAAAGCGGAGGTCCGGGTAAAACAGGCAAAAAGCTGCCCAGAAGCCCTAAAAGAGCCAGCAATGCAGCAAGAAAAAGGAGTGCCGTTTCCAATCGCCAGAAAATCGGTAAGTTTGCCACCAAATTAGTGATTAATTTGCCATCGTTGCGCCAACTTTTGAAGAGCCCCTTGCTCGGACATTTATTTTCGATGTCGGTGGTACAAGGACTCAATGCGGTGCTCCCTCTGTTGACTTTCCCCTACCTCATCAGGGTGTTAGGCATCGAGCAGTTCGGTCTTTTTAACCACGCATTGGCAACAGTGCATTTCCTGGTGGTATTTGTTGATTACGGCCTTACCCTTACCGGCACACGCGATGTAGCTGTTTTCAAAAACGACCACCACGCTTTAGAGCGCCTTTTTAGCACCAAATGGGCCTTGCAGTTCTTCCTGACGTTGGTAGCGCTCAGCTTGCTATCTTTTTTGGTTTATTGGATGCCCACCTGGCAATTACATCCCAGACTTTACTTTTTGGCTTTCTTATTGGTGCCAGCCAATGTACTATTGCCTACTTGGTTCTTTCAAGGTATGCAAAACTTCAAAACCCTAGCTTGGCTTACTTTTGCCAACAAGTTATTGTATGTAGTGCTGGTTTTTGGATTGATCAAAGAGGCCAACCAGCTAGAGTTGCTGATGCTCCTGTATGCTGGCTGTACCCTGCTGGCCGGCTTGGTAGGCTGGGGATATTTGCGATTGAAAATGAATTTGCGCTTTTCATGGCCGGGTTGGGCAGAAGTTACACAGGCCCTTCAATCGGGTTGGGCCGTATTTATCAGTAGTTTCAGCGTAACCTTATATAGCAGCAGTGCTTTGCTTTTTCTGGGCTTTTTTGGCGATGCTCGCAGTTTGGGGGTGTTTTCGGTAATCGAAAAAGTGCTTTTGGTCTTCCGATTGGGATTAAGCACGCTCTTTTCGGTGGTCTTTCCGCGGGTAAGTCAATTGGCCGCAGTAGATTTGGTTGCGATGAAACATTTTCTTCGGCACTTACAAACCTGGATGCTTTTGGCGGTGATTTCGGCAGTGGTTTTGCTTTTTGTAACTGCACCTTGGGTGGTTGAAATCATTACTGGGTCGAGAGACGCAAAAACCATTGGCTTGCTTCGCCTTTCGCTGCCTGTGCCGTTGCTGTTGTCGCTCAATTTACCCGCCTATCAAACCCTTTTGGCTGCTCATCGCCAAAAATGGTATGCCCGTGTAATGGTGGTTGGCGCCATAGTAGGCGTGTCAACCAATTTACTCTTGGCTCCTATTTATTTCGAAACAGGCACTACTATTTCTATATTGGCCGCCGAAACCCTCATTGTTTTGGGTTTATTGGCAGGCACAGAGTGGAAGTATCCCGAACTCAGGCTTTGGCTGAAAACCCGTCCAAAAGAAACATGAATTACTATCAACACAGTCGTCCCGAGGTACTTGCCTTGGTACAAACCCCACCCACCAAAGTATTGGACATTGGTTGTGGTGCCGGTATATTCTCGGCCAGCGTCAAACAAAAATTCAATGCCGAAGTTTGGGGCATAGAAATGTCACCCGAAGCAGCCCAGCAAGCAACCACCCGTATCCATAAAGTACTGAACGGTGCTTTCGACGAAGTTGCTCTTGAACTGCCCGATGGGTATTTCGACTGCATTTTTTTCAACGATGTACTGGAGCATATGACCGCCCCTGAAGAGGCTTTGCGAGCCATTCGTCTGAAATTGGCACCAGGAGGAAAGGTATATGCCAGTATCCCCAACTTTCTATTTGCCGAAAACATCATCCGGCTATTCAAAACCAAGGATTGGGTGTATACCGACTCGGGCATTCTCGATCGCACCCATTTTCGCTTCTTTACCCGCAAAAGTATTTTGCGCTTCTTTGAAGAAAACAAATACCAGGTAGAAGTTTGCCAGCCTCTCAATGCCATCAACAGTACCAAATGGCGAATAATGGGCTGGCTAACAGCAGGCTATACGGCCGACTTTTTACCCATGCAATATGGAATTGTAGCCACATCATGCCTGTAGCAGTAAGTACCATTATTGTTAACTACAACAGCGGGCAGCTACTTCAGGCTTGCCTTGCCTCTATCGAACGCTATTTTGTACAAGAGCGCGAAGAGGTAATTGTGGTTGATAATGCCTCTACCGACGAAAGTTGGAAGCAGGCGCAACTGCACTTTCCGTGGGTAAAGTTTGTGCAGGCCGGTGAAAATCTGGGTTTTGGCAGGGCCAACCTTTTGGGAGCGCAACATGCGCAGGGTCAATGGTTCTTTTTCCTGAACCCCGATACCGAACTTCATGGAGATGTTATTGGGGCGGGACTGGCGTTTTTCAAATCTCCGGCATCGTTGGGAGTGGGCGTGGCCGGATTTCCGGTCGTAAACGCCGCAGGAAAACCCGAGACAAGCGCAGGTAATTTCCCCACGCTTTGGAGCCTTACCAAGGAGCTATTGCTGCCAGGCAGCTGGTTTCCGCATCGATTAAAAACAAAAAGTGAGGCATTTTTTACCCTAGTTGACTATGTATCGGGGGCCGATTTGTTTGTGCCTCGCCGTTATTGGGTGCACACAGGTGGATTCGATACCGACTTCTTCTTATACTACGAAGAAACAGAATGGCAGTTTCGACTAAAGAAACTCGGCTTAACCCGCGTGCTGCTTCCAAAACCAACGCTGTTTCACCAAGTAGGCACCAACAACCACAAAGTGAGCATCAACAAAATCAGGATTTTTGAAAAAAGCCGGATTCTGTATTACGTAAAAACCCAAGGGCACTGGGCTGGACAGTATTGCAGGGTGATGCTTAGTCTATTCTACGGCAGCAGGTGGTTCCTCGGAAAAGGCAGTCATTACAAGCAGGCAGCACAGGAGGTATGGCATGTCTGAAATTCGATTTTCTGTAGTCATTCCCCTGTTCAACAAGGCAACCACCATTGTAAGAAGCATCGAAAGTGTGCTGCATCAGACCTTAGCCGCTTACGAAATCATTGTAGTTGACAACGGCAGCACCGATGATGGTGCCAGCCTGGTTAACGGGATAAAAGATGCCCGAATCCGCCTGCTACAGCAAGTGAACCAGGGCGTTTCGGCAGCGCGTAATGCAGGGATTGCTGCTGCTACTGGCACGCACATCGCATTGCTCGATGCCGACGATGCCTGGGCACCTGGCTTTTTGGCTGCCATGCAGGATTTAATTGCCGCACAGCCCGAGGCAGGCTGGTTTGCCAGCGGTTATGCATTCAGATATGAGGATGGAGATAAAGCCCCCAGTCATCCAACGCTTGAAGCTTTTTCAGCCGGACTATTGCCCGACTATTTTGCGGTGGTTAGCCAAGGCGATATGGTGGCTACTGCCTCTTCGGTGGTACTCCCAGCGAATGTATTGCAACAAGTCGGCGGTTTTGCAGAAGGCGAACGCATTGGCGAAGACCAGGATTTGTGGGCGCGTATTGCTTTGCAATATCCGGTAGCCTTCGACCCTGCGGTGTTCGCTTACTACTATCAAGATAGTCCCGACATGGCCACCAAAGCCCGGGTAGACACCAAAGAATGGCCCTTCATTGCCCGTTTGGAGAAAGCTGGTCGCACATTGCCTTTTGAGCGCCAGAAAACACTCTATCAATACCTCAGTAGGCAATTGGTAGGCCAGGCGAGCCAGTTGGTATTGGCCAGAGAGTTTGATGCAGCGCAAAAAATACTGGGTAAACCCTTGGCAAAAATATCGGGCCTGCGCTGGGCCTATTGGCAAGTGCGCAATTACTTGCATATTTGAGCATGCTGCAGCCATCGCACATACAAGCGGTTTTGGTGGTCTATCGCCAAAAAGCGGCCGAAAGCAGCAGCTGGATCAGCCTAAGGGCAACAGCAGCCGGTAAAAAAATGTACTGGATCATAGTAGACAATAGCCCGGAGGCAGGAGGCAGTCCGGCTGCCGACGTTGTTTACGAACACCAAGCATCGAATGTAGGGGTCAGTGCGGCTTATTTAAGAGGTGCCGAACTGGCCAAAGCCCATGGCTGCCAGTGGCTGTTGTTGCTCGACCAAGACAGCCACTTCCCTACCCACTGGTTTGAGGAATATGCGGCCGCTTTAGGCAGTTTTCCGAATGCGACTTTATTGGTGCCGGCCGTGCCAGCAGGCAAAAAATGGATATCACCCGCCGGCTATCGATGGCACCGAGGATGGCTCAACAATCCTATGCCAAAAGGCCCCTTTCGATTAAACCATTATGCCCCAATCAACGCCGGCATGCTTATTCAAAGAAGTGCCTATGAAGCCTGCGGGGGACATGAGAGCAAGGTGCAACTTGATTTTAGCGATTTTGCGTTCCTTCACAAGTTCAAAAAACAAAATTCATACGCTTTTCTGGTCGAATTCTCCTTGCAACACAGCCTGTCGGGCATAGAAAAGAGCAGTTTCGAACAGCGCATCACCCGTTTTGGGCATTACTGTAGAGATGCGGCAGCCTTTGCCCGGTCGGGCGGCCCTACTGCCTGGCTGATATGGTGGGCAGCCTGGAGGACACTACTGCTGTCATTGCGGTACCGTCGACTTCAGTTTTTTAGTGTATTTTGGCGAGAATTTAACAGGCCTTGAAGAAAACTACCATCGACTGGAAGGTCGTATTGTTTGTTGTGAGTCTCACCGAATTGCTGGTAGGCGGAGGTGGTCGATTGTTTGAAATTGGCCCATTGTCGTTGCGCATGTACCTATTTGGTGCAACACAAGCGGTGGTTTGGTGGTCGATTTTACGAGGGAGCTGGCGGCCCGATGCCGCTATCTGGAAGCTTTTTGGAGCTTTGGTGGGCCTCACCGCATTTTCGGCTGCCATTGGATGGATTAATGAAGCCCCAGTCAAGGCCATTTTCACCGATGTAAAACCCCTGCTGTATTGGGCAAATTTGCTGTTTTACGCCCAAATCATTGATAGTAAAGAGCGTATTTCGATTGTAAAAGCCTGCTTCCGCTGGAGTTCAGCTTCCATGGCGGTGGCCTACCTTTTGGTTTTGTTGCTTTGGCGATACGACATTATTTACGGATGGGGCATGTACGTTTGGGCTTTACCCACGGAGGAACTGAGCTTTAGGGGTAATTTGGGCTTCTTTTACAAAGGCTTCATTTTTTTGCCTATAGGCATTTTCTTTTGGTTACAGGAAAACACCTACTACCGCAAGTTCATTTGGGTATTCCTCATTTACCTGGCCATGTTGCTCACCTTTACGCGTGGATTTTGGCTCATCATTTTCACCATCCATGTGCTGTACACCCTTTTTTATAACCCAAAAAACGTGGTGAGTTGGCTGGCGGTGGTACTTATGCTTACTTCCTTATTTAGTGTGGGCCTGTATGTGAGCCAAGTGCCCAACCAAAACTTCCCTGAATTGGCCGCTTTTCAGGAAAACAGCCGCGAAACCTATAAACGCAAGCCGCTCAAAGACTGGCAGCGCAAATTAGGCAATATGTTTTCGCAGGGATTTGAAGACCGCGAATCGTCTATCATCGACCGCATCATTCAAGTGGGTGAAGTGGTAGATGCAGCTAGTCCGGCCAGCATTTTGGTAGGCAACGGTTTTGGTAAGGGTACCGAATCGCGACAAATACACATGGAAATCAGCTACCTCGAGATTTTTCACAAACAGGGATTGCTGGGATTGGGCATTTGGGCGGGATTGTTTTTTGTTTTGTGGAAGGGCTTTTTTCGAAGGATGGGGCGCAGCTTGCGACAAATACCTTTTGAGGACGATGCTTTTGTATTCTTCATGGCCGCTGCCTTCATGTTTGCCATATCGTTTTTGAACCCATTCATCAACGCCCCCATGGGCTTGGGTATGTTGGCCATCGCTTTGATAAGTTTGAAGCCTGAATTTGACCCACAAACGCCCACTTCATGACCATAGTAAGCGTTTGTATGCCGGTTTACAATGGCATGCCCTACTTGAAGGAGCAGGTAGAAAGCATTCTCATCCAACTTGAAGCCAACGACGAACTGGTGATAAGTGATGATGGCAGTACCGATAATGGTTTGGCATGGATACAATCGCTTCATGATAGTCGCATTCGAATTTTGCAAGGAATACCGGCACGAAACCCATCTTTTAACCTCGAAAAAGCACTTTATGCGGCCAAGGGCGAGTATATTCTGCTGGCCGACCAAGACGATGTGTGGTTGCCAGGCAAAGTAGAACATATGATCAATGCCCTGCAACAGTATAACTTGGTGGTGCACGATTGTTCGGTGACCGATGAAAAACTCCAGGTACAAGTTCCCAGCTTTTTCATCATGCACCGCAGTGGTGCCGGTTTTGTAAAAAACTTCATACGCAACAGTTATTTGGGCTGCTGCATGGGCTTCAAACGCGAGGTTTTGACCAAGGCCCTGCCCTTTCCCAAGCACATTGGCATGCATGACATTTGGCTGGGACTGGTGGCTGCCCTCTGGTTTAAAACCGCTTTCATTTCCGAAAAGCTTGTGCTTTATCGACGTCACGGTAAT
Source organism: Sphingobacteriaceae bacterium (assembly GCA_013824115.1). Classification (GTDB taxonomy): domain Bacteria; phylum Bacteroidota; class Bacteroidia; order UBA7662; family UBA7662; genus PNNG01. Next base: position 35,199 of record PNNG01000010.1, read on the forward strand.
AATGCGAGCACAACCAGCGACAAAAGCAAATTGAGCCTTTGGCAGCAGCTGCAACTGCGGCTAACTTTGGCTCGCCAATTATCCGGAACCATCTTCCGATGAACGCCCTACCCACCATCAGCATCATTACCGTTTGCTACAACAGCGCGGCCACGCTGCCCGACACCTTGCAGTCGGTTGCGGCGCAAAGCGGTGTGAAATTTGAACATGTATTGGTAGATGGCGGCTCTACCGACGGTACGGTTGGCCTGATAGAAGCCTATGCCAACGAGCATGAGCATGTGCTGTGGATCAGCGAAAAAGACCAAGGCCTTTACGATGCCATGAACAAGGGTCTGGCCATGTGTACCGGCGATGTGATAGGCTTGTTGAATGCCGATGATTTTTACAGCCGGCCCGATGTGCTTCAATGGGTAGCGACGGCTTTTGCGAAGGAAAATCCTGAGGGTTTGTATGCCGACTTGAACTACGTAGATGCACAGCAAACCCAGAAAATCGTTCGTCGCTGGAAATCGGGCAATTACCGCCCCAACAGCTTCTTGTGGGGCTGGATGCCACCTCATCCCACCTTCTTTGTGCGCAAAAGTGTTTACGAGCGCCTGGGAGGTTTCCGACTCGATATGGGTAGTGCAGCTGATTACGAGCTAATGCTCCGTTTCATCCACAAAAACCAAATACGGCTGAGCTATTTGCAACAAACCATCATCCATATGCGGGCGGGTGGCGTGAGCAATAAACAGCTCAAAAACAGGATGAAAGCCAATGAAATGGACCACAAAGCGTGGGAAGTAAACGGCCTTAAGCCGTATTTTTTTACCCGCTGGCTCAAACCTTTGCGTAAAATCAAGCAGTTTCTTTGAGCAATAAAGTTAAATAGTTGCTTTTCATAGGAAAATGAAGCACTACAAAGCGGCAGGTTTGTTTAAATTTGTATAACAAATATTTGCATGAAAGCCGCTCTCCAAATTGATCTTACTTTCAACCAAATCATGGATTTGGTAAGGCAGCTGCCTCGTACTGAAAAAATCAAACTGAGTAAGGAGCTTGAAAAGGAGTTTGTTGCCACAAAGCTCTCAAGCTTACTCAAAGAATTTCGAACGGATGAACTGGATGAGGCAAGTATAGATGCAGAGGTAGAAGCCGTGCGCAGCGAGCTGTATGAAAAATCGCGGGGCAAGAATAATCATTGATACGAATGTTTGGCTAAGTTTCCTGATTGGGAAACGCTTAAGCAGACTTCAAAGCCTCATACAAAATGAGGCTGTACAGCTCATTGTTTCAGAGCAATTGTTGGAAGAATTACAATTGGTAACCTCCCGAGAGAAGCTGCAGAAAAACTTCGACAAGGATGCGGTTTCGCAGCTGATTTCCTTACTCAACATCATGGCTGAGAAGTTTAATCCAGCGCCAAATCAATCACTTTGCCGCGATCCAAAAGACAATTTTCTGTTAGACTTAATTTCTGAAAGCAAGGCGGAATACCTAATCACAGGCGATAAAGACCTATTGGGTTTGGACCCATTTCTTACCGCAAGAATATTAAGCCCATCAGACTTCGAAGACCTCCTGCAACAGCAGAAAGCACTTGGAAGGAACGACAAACTGTAGCCCTAGGCTTACTCTACCGCCTTCTTTGGCTCCTGTGGGAAATACCTGTTCTGCCACACCAGCAACATGCCCACACCGGTAGAAATGGCCATATCGGCAATGTTGAATACCGGACGGAAAAACACAAAATAATCGCCTCCTTTGAACGGAATCCAGTCGGGTAAAAAGCCTTCGTAAAGCGGGAAGTACAGCATGTCAACCACCCGACCGTGGAAAAGCGATTCGTAACCGAACAAAACGCCATAAAACACCGAGTCGATGATGTTACCCAAGGCACCCGCCAGAATGAGCGATAATGACACCAAGGCGCCCTTGGGTGTCTCCGACTTTTTGACCATGCGGCTGAGCATGACACCCAGAAAAATAACGGCTGCAATGCGGAAAAGGGTGAGAAACAATTTACCATAATCGCCTCCGAACTCATAGCCGAATGCCATGCCGTTGTTCTCAATGAAGTAAATTTGGAAATACTTGCCCAGCACATTGAAGTGCTCACCCAAAAACATCTGGGTTTTGACCAATAATTTAGAGGCCTGGTCTACCAAAAGAACCAGGCCAATAACGAGCGCAGGAATCAGCGACTTTTTCAAGCAGTAAAGCTTATTGCTTCAACTTGGCTTCCATCGACAAAGTGGCATGCGGAACTGCCATCAAACGCTCACGTGGGATGAGCTTGCCGGTTTCGCGACAAATGCCGTAAGTCTTGTTTTCGATGCGGATCAAAGCATTCTCAAGATGGTCGATGAACTTGCGCTGACGCGAGGCCAATTGACTGTAATGCTCCTTGTCCATGGTTACCGAACCTTCTTCGAGCGTTACATAGCTGTTAGACGTATCGTCGGTGCCATTGGCATTGGCGGTCATGAGCTGCTCCTGGTAATACTTGAACTCCGAACGGGCTGCTTCGAGCTTCTCAAGGATGAGCTTCTTGAACTCCTGGAGTTCTTCGTCGCTGTAGCGTGTTTTTTCTACTTTGTTTTCCATGGCCTTATCGTTTAACCACAATTCTTAACGTGCGTTCGTCCACCTCTATTTCCTGAGGCTCAACGTCAAACGTTCTCACCAACTCCAAATCGGTGGCCAGAATTTCGCCGCAAATATACGCTTTAAAATCACGTACAGCTGCCTTAACAAATTCATCATCTTCCAGCCAAACCGAAATGCGGTCGGTTACTTCGAAGTCGCTGTCTTTCCGCAGTTTTTGAATGCGGTTGACCAATTCGCGGGCTATGCCCTCGTTTTTGAGCTCCTCCGTAACGGTGATGTCGAGCGCAACGGTTAATTTTCCGGCGGAAGCTACTAACCATCCGGGAATATCTTCCGACAAAATGTCCACATCCTCACGGCTGAGGGTGCATAACGTTCCTTCAACATCCAACTCCACCCCATTGTTTCGCTCCAAATCGGCGATTTGCGCTTGGTTGAAGGAGGCCAACACCACCGCAATGCCTTTCATCTGCTTAGGATATTTGGGACCCAAGGTTTTGAAATTGGGCTTTACTTTTTTGGTAATCACACCTGTGGTGTCGGTGAGGAACTCGATTTCTTTCACGTTGACTTCCGTTTGAATGAGCTCGGCCACCGCGGCAATTTGTGCTTGCTGCTCGGGCTCGAGCACCGGAATCATGATTTTTTGCAGGGGCTGACGCACCTTGATGTTTTCTTTTTTGCGCAACGAAAGCACCATCGAACACACCTCCTGCGCCAACTGCATGCGGCTTTCAAGGGCTTTGTCGATGAGCTGCAAATCGGCTTTGGGGAACAGCGCCAGGTGGACCGAATCAGCTGAGAGGCGACCAGTTGTTTGGTTCAGGTCGCGGAACAGGCGCTCGGCATAAAAAGGCGCCACCGGAGCCATCAACTGACTGATGACTTCCAAGCAACGGTACAGGGTTTGGTAGGCGGCCAGCTTGTCGGTATTGAGCTCGCCGCGCCAAAAACGGCGGCGGCAAAGGCGCACATACCAGTTACTGAGGTGCTCGTCTACAAACTCCTGTATGGCGCGGGCAGCGCGGGTAGGTTCGTAGCTCGCATAGGCTTCTTCTACCTCACTGATGAGGCTGTTGAGCAACGAAATGACCCAGCGGTCAATTTCGGGGCGTTCGGCCATGGGCACTTCCGCTTGCTCGTAACGGAAAGCGTCGATGTTGGCATAAAGGGCAAAGAAACCGTAGGTATTGTACAGCGTACCAAAGAATTTACGCTGCACTTCTTTCACCCCTTCGAGGTCGAATTTGAGGTTATCCCAGGGCTGCGAATTGCTCACAATGTACCAGCGGGTGGCATCGGCGCCGTATTGATCGAGGGTTTTGAACGGATCGATGGCGTTACCCAGGCGCTTCGACATTTTGTTGCCTTCTTTGTCGAGCACCAAACCGTTACTTACCACAGTTTTGAAGGCCACCGAATCGAACAACATCACGGCCAAGGCGTGGAGCGTAAAGAACCAGCCGCGGGTTTGGTCAACGCCTTCGGCAATGAAGTCGGCCGGGAAGGCCTTGCCGCTCTCAATCAAATCGCGGTTTTCGAAGGGATAATGCCACTGGGCATAGGGCATGGCCCCTGAATCGAACCATACGTCGATGAGGTCGGTTTCGCGGTACATGGGCTTGCCGGAGGGACTCACCAGCACGATTTCGTCGACTTGCGGGCGGTGCAGGTCGGTGATTTCTGCTGGGTTGCTAATGCCTGCTGCTCGGGCCTTCTCCATTTGAACACGGAGTTCTTCCATAGAGCCAATACATATACTTTCTTCACCATCCTCGGTGCGCCAAATGGGCAGCGGGGTACCCCAGTAGCGCGAACGGCTGAGGTTCCAATCGACCAGGTTTTCGAGCCAGTTGCCAAAGCGACCAGTACCGGTGCTTTCGGGCTTCCAATTGATGGTTTTGTTGAGCTCTACCATGCGCTCTTTGTAGGCCGTGGTGCGGATGAACCAGCTATCGAGCGGATAGTACAAAATGGGCTTGTCGGTACGCCAGCAATGCGGATAGCTGTGCTCGTATTTCTCAATTTTGAAAGCCCTGTTCTCGAGTTTCAACTTGAGGGTGATGAGCTCGTCCACGCTCAGGTATTTGCTCAGATTGGGGATGATGGCTTTCAGCTTATCTTGCTGCAGGGCCAGTACCTCGGCTTTTTCTTCCTCGCTGAGGTAGGCTTCTTTCACAAACATGCCGGCCAGCGGGAAGGTGGCATCGTTGACGGCATCTACAAAACGGCCACGACGGTCTACCAAAGTTAAACTGCCAATGCCGTTTTGCTTGGCCACCCTGAAGTCGTCGGCACCAAAGCTGGGCGCAATGTGTACCATGCCGGTGCCGTCTTCGGTGGTGACAAAATCACCCAAAACCACGCGGAAGGCATCGCCATCTTCGGGTTGGGCATAAGGCAACAGCTGCTCGTAACGGAGGCCATCGAGGGCAGCGCCTTTGAACTTACCGAGCACGCGGTAAGGAACCTGCTTTTGTCCGGCTTCATAGCCTTCCAAGGGCAATTCAGCTTGCTCGGGCCTGAAATATTTGCCCATCAATGCCTCCGCCAAAATGAGGGTTACGGGCAAATGGGTGTACGGATTAAAAGTGCGAACGAGCACATAATCTATCTTCTCGCCCACAGCCAGTGCGGTATTCGACGGCAACGTCCAAGGCGTAGTCGTCCAAGCCAGGAAGAAGAGGTCGGTGTCAATCTCCGCACCTACCAAACTTTGAACCTTGAACTTTGAACTTTCCTCGGCCTTGAATTGGGCCACCGCGCTGGTGTCTTTCACCTCGCGGTAGGTGCCCGGCTGGTTGAGTTCGTGCGAGCTGAGTCCGGTGCCTGCAGCCGGCGAAAATGGCTGGATGGTGTAGCCCTTGTACAGCAAATCTTTTTCATGCAACCGCTTGAGCAGGGCCCAAATGGTTTCGATGTATTCGTTTTTGTAGGTTACGTAGGGATCTTTCAAATCAACCCAGTAGCCCATTTGTTCTGTGAGTTCTTCCCACAGCCCAGTGAATTCCATCACATCCTGGCGGCAAAGACGGTTGTACTCTTCTACACTGATTTTTTTGCCGATGTCGTCTTTGGTAATGCCCAACTTCTTCTCTACCTGCAACTCAATGGGCAGTCCGTGCGTATCCCAGCCGCTTTTGCGCTTCACCTGCTTGCCTTGCATGGTTTGGAAGCGACAAAATATGTCCTTGATGGCGCGTGCCATCACGTGGTGGATGCCAGGAATGCCGTTGGCCGAGGGTGGACCTTCGTAAAACACAAAGGCCGGGGCACCTTCACGCTCGCTGATGCTGCGTTCGAAAATGCCTTCTTTTTTCCACCAGGCAGCGATGTCGCGGTTAACGGCGGTGAGGTCGAGCTGTTTGTATTCGGGATAGGTATTAGCCATGGGCTTGTGTAGATTCTAGTTTTTGTTGACGGATTTTGTCGCGACGGTCGAACGACAGGATAAGCGCTGGCAGCAGGAGCAAATTGCTGAGCATGGCCACCAGCAAAGTGCCACTGGTCATGAGTCCCAAGGCCACCGTTCCGCCGAATGAGCTGGCGCCAAAAATAATGAAGCCAAAGAAAAGGATGATGGAAGTATAAATCATACTGGGGCCTGTTTCACGCAGGGCTACCACTACCGTTTTGGGTATGTCCCAACTATGACGCATCAATTCCTGGCGGTATTTGGTGAGGAAGTGTATGCTGTCATCGATCGCTATGCCAAAAGCAATGCTAAAAATGAGTACCGTGCTGGGCTTGAGCGCCACCCCTAAATAGCCCATAACGCCTGCGGTAACCAAAAGCGGAAAGAGATTAGGAACGATGCTGATGACGATCACCTTCCATGAACGAAACAGCAAGGCCATGATGATACTGATGAGCGCAAAGGCCAAGCCAAGGCTACTTACCAAAGAATTGATGAGGTAAGTATTGCCCTTCAAGAAGATCAAGCTGGTACCCGTGTATTGCACCTGGTTATTGGTGCCTTCCATCACTTTGGCAACTTCGGGCTTTACCTCATCAAAGATGCGCCTCATTTCCAACGTTCCTACATCGGCCATGTTTAGACTGATGCGAATCACTTGTCGGGCCGAATCGGTGAGGGCATTCAGTGCTTTGTTGCTGCCTTCGCCCCGGGTACGCAGCAGGTATGGTAGCACAAAATTGCGTTCTTGGCTATTAGGAAGCCTAAAAAACGAAGAGTCGCCTCCGAAATAAGCCTGGTTGGCCCCTTTTACCAGTTGAACAACCGATAATGGCTGGGCAAACTCAGCCCTATCGCTGAACAGTCGTTGTACTTCTTCGGCCTTGGCCAATTGACTGGCCGATTGTGCGCCCCCTCGTCTGCCTGTGTCTATCAGGATTTCGAAAGGCATTACCCCCGTAAAGTGCTCTTCAAAAAAGCGCAAATCGGTATACACCTTGTCTTTGTGCGGAAGGTCATCGACTATATAACTCAGCGCCTTCAATTGCGAAGCGCCCAAACCAGCCACCAAGGAAAGAAGTACCACCACAGCATAAATGGCATTGCGGTGGTGGGTAATGATGCGCTCCAACATGCTTACCAATCCAGCAACACGCACATTGTCGAGATGGCGCAATTGTTGGCGCTCAGGACTCGGCAAATAGGCAAATACAGCAGGGATGAGGATGATGCTGGCCACAAAAACCAACATAATGCTGGTGGCTACCACAATGCCAAATTCCTTCAAAATCACACTATCGGTGAGAGCAAACACCCCAAATCCTATGGCCGTTGTGGTATTGGTGATGAGGGTGGCAATGCCTATGCGCTCAACAATCCGGCTGAGTGCCTTTACTTTATTGCTGTGCTTGCGGTATTCGTCGTGGTATTTGTTCAGCAAGTAAACACAGTTTGGCACCCCAATCACCACAATGAGGGCGGGAATGAGCCCGCTTAAAATGGTGATTTTAAACCCAAACAAATGGATAAGGCCCATGGCCCAAACGGCCCCAATAATTACAACCAAAACCGGAAAAACAACCGCATAAAAGGAACGGAAAAAAAGAAACAGTACTACCGCGGTGACCAGAACGGCCAATACACTAAACAATTTAAGCTCATCGGCTACTTTGGTGCTGAAAACGGTACGTATGTAAGGCAAGCCTGAATAATGCACTTGCACATCGTTTTGAACAGCAAAGGCATCCATGATGCGGGTTACCGAACGCACCGCTTCGATGCGGTCTTCGGTATTGAGCACGTTGGCATCAAAGGTTACTGCCATGAGGGTGGTATTGGTTTCGGCATTGAGCAAAACCCCGGCGTATAACCGATTATTCAAGAGTTGATTTCTCACCTCGTTAATGTCATCCTGATTTTGGGGCAGGTGACTTACAACCGGCAAAAACTCAAACTTCCTCGCAATTTCATTCTTTTGGAGATAGGGAATATTTCCAATGCTGATGGCGTTGGCTGTGAGTGGCAACTGCTTCACCCGCTCGGTTACTTTTACCCACTCATTGAAGAATTCAATTTCAAACAAGTCGTTGGTTTGCACCCCCACTACCATTACATTGCCATCGATGCCGAAGGTGCGCTGAAAGTCCTGATAAACTTTGAGGTCGGGATCGTTTTCTGGAATGAGCCTGTTTCCATCGTACGACATACGCACTTGGGCCGCTTGCCAGGCCATGAAGCCAGTTGCTAACAGCAGCACCACCAAAAGTGCGGCGCGGTTACGAAGAATAAATCGGGCTAGAAAAATCCACATACGCAAAAAATCCCACAAAAGTATTGAAAATCGACCGCATTGCCCAGCCGAATTAGGCCCAATCCGGTGGTTGGTTGTCAATTCAGCCTAAAAAGCAAAAAGGTTGAGCTATGCCCAACCTTTCTACTTAAAACCAACGAACCATTATAATTTCGAAACGATTTCGTCACCCAAAGGCTTCACCGAACTGCCGTAGCTGTCGATGAGCTGGCCCTTTTCATCCACCAAAAACTTATGGAAATTCCAGCGCACCTGGCTGTCTTTCACGCCATTGAGTTCTTTGCTAGTCAACCATTTGTAAATGGGGTGGGTCTTATCACCTTTCACGGTAATTTTTTCGGCCATCAAAAAGGTAACGCCATAATTCTTCTCACAAAAAGCAGCAATTTCCTTTTCGCTGCCGGGCTCTTGGCCACCAAAATCGTTGCAAGGAAAACCAATCACCACTACTTTATTCCCATGTTTCTTGTGAAGCTCCTCGAGTTGTTTGTATTGCGGCGTATAGCCACACTCCGAAGCAGTGTTCACAAACAAAATCTTTTTGCCTTTGAAATCCGACAGCTTAATGGTTTTGCCATCGATGCTTTTGAAGCTGTATTCGTGGATGTTTTTAGCGGGGGGGGTGAGCAATGCGCTCAAGGCTACAATCAGGGTAAGAAACATGATGGATAATTTATAATGAACAACAGCCAGCAGGATAAAAAGTTTCAGGACGGCGGCTCAACTTTTTTCCGTAGCCACGCTGTTGGCCATGACCCAACCCGCGCTCCAGGCCGCCTGGAAATTGAATCCACCGGTCAATGCATCGATGTCGAGCAGTTCTCCAGCCAAATAGAGCCCTGGAATTTGTCGGCACTCCATACTGGTAAAGTCGATAGCTTCGCGAGCTACCCCGCCGGAGGTTACAAACTCTTCTTTGAAAGTGGTTTTGCCTGAAGCCAGGAGCTCGTGGTTGAGTAGCAGCTCTACCAGGCGGTTGATGTGCTTGTTATTCACCTCACTCCAGCGCTGGTTTTCATCTATGCCCGCCTGCTGCAGCAGAAAAAGGCGCAACCGCGCAGGCAAATCCACTTCAAAACGATTCACCACCTTAGCGGAACCCGCATAGGACCGGTAATCTTCAAACAAGGCACGCAAACTGTCGGCATCTTCCTCAGGCAACCAACTTACCAGCACCCTAAAACGGTATTGACGCTGGTGCAACTCGCGGGCAGCCAAGGCAGAAAGTTTGAGTACGGCCGGACCGCTTATACCCCAGTGCGTGATGAGCAACGGCCCCGTTTGTTCCTTCTTGAACTCGGGCAAACGAATGCGGGCCGAGGGCACACTCACCCCCATGAGGGCGGTGATGGGGTTTTTAGGCAGGTTGAAAGTAAATAAGGACGGTACGGGCGATACCACTGGTAAACCCAAATCTTTCAACCATTGGTAACCGGCTTCATTGGGGTGCCCGCCAGTGGCCAACAATACCTTTTTGGCTTTGATGGTTTCACCTTGGCGAAATTTTAGCTGGAAACCCGCCGGTTGCGGCTCCAGGTGTTGTACATCGTGTTGCAGTAGCACCTCCACCCCATAGGTTTGGGCTTCACGCAACAAACAATCGATGATGCTTTGGCTGCTGTCGGAAACTGGAAACATGCGGCCATCGGCTTCTGCTTTGAGCTTCACCCCCCTGCTTTCGAACCACTGCACCGTATCGCCCGTGCTAAAGCGGGCAAACAATTGGCGGAGCTCTTTCTGTCCGCGTGGATAGTATTTCACCAATTCGGCCGGATCGAAACAGGCATGGGTTACATTGCATCTGCCGCCACCCGAAATACGCACCTTGGCAAGCACTTGCTTCGACTGTTCGAAAATGGCAATGCGCCACCGTGGTTGCAAACGCGCGGCATTTACCGCCGCAAAAAACCCAGCTGCGCCGCCACCTACCACTGCCAAATCGTAGAACATGCTGCAAAGCTACGCTTTTGACGGAAAGCAAAAGCTTCGACTCATTGTAACATCCATGTCAAAATACAAGCAGCCTGCATGCATTTTCCAAAAAGAAAGGTAGCTTCATGCATGAGATTATTATCGACGCTCGCTTTCATAGCAGCCGCACACACCTCTTTGGCTCAAAACAACCTGATTGGTTTGTTCAACACCAACACCAGAATCGACGATTTCACCATGAGCCTTCAGGGTGTGGGCTACCTAGCAAGCAATGGCCCCTCTTTGGTCTACAAAACCACCGACGGTGGACTAACCTTTACTGCTTCGCTCGACTTCGTATTTATAAACAATACCTACTTACGCAGCATCAAAACCATGGGCGATAGCGTGGTTATCCTAGGCACACTTACCCGCGACCATACCCTCTACCGCAGCCTGAACGCTGGAGCAAGCTGGCAAAACATCACCCCCAATTTACCCGATTCAGTTCATGCCATTTGCGGATTGTCGGTAGTGGGCGACTCCCTCATTTATGGCACCGGACGTTATTTTGGCGATGCCTACCTCATCAAAAGCAGCGATCTCGGCAATACTTGGCAATTCATCGACATGCGGCCTTGGGCATCTAACCTGATTGATGTGCACTTCTTCACCGACAAACATGGCTATGTGGTGGGTAGAGCAGCACAAGCCAACCAAGGAGCTATACTGTTGGAGACCGTTGATGGAGGCATAAACTGGACCCCGAAATGGGTATCAAACGTTGCTGGCGATCGTGCTTGGAAGTTTTTTATGCGCGATCCAGCACATTTCTATGTGTCTATTGAAAACAGCCAACCCATTGCCAACCGCTACTATTCTTCTTCCGACTCAGGTCAGAGCTGGAGGGTGGATACCATGGGAACCCTGAGCTTGCCTATGCTTCAGTCGGTGGGCTTTATCAATGCCGATACTGGCTTTGCAGGTGGCCATTTTGCCGGGTACGCCTACACCTACGATGGTGGCGCAACCTGGCAACAGAGTGGGCCCTTTCAAGGCTTCAACCGGATGCTGAAAATGGGTGACCGGCTTTTCATGTCGGGTCGTAATTTTTGCTATTTCGGTCCAGCCAACAGCGTTTCCGTAAAACCACCTTGGCTGGCTCCGCTAAGGAAGATACACCGCATCGAACGCATTTTCCCCAATCCCATTGCGTCGGGAGAGCTTCTTAAAGTGCGTTTTACCGCAGCTAAGTTGACCAATGTGGGTTTTGCACTGACCGATGTGCAAGGTAAAATCATATTTGAATGGCCCAATATAGAGGCTGCAGAAGGCAGCAACGATTTGGAGTTAAGGTTGCCTGGCCTGCCAAGTGGAAACTACCTAATTCAAGCTTTTACCGACATTGAACACCATCAACAAAGGCTGATTATTCGGTAATACGCAACCAACTTACTCGGTTGCGGGCAGCTCTACTTTGTTTAACAGCACCATCACGCTATCACGGTGGGCATTGTAAGCAGCACGGTCTTTTTGGGGAAGCGGATCGGCGGGTGGTGTTTGAATGCGGTTGGGATTTACCTGTACCCCGTTTTCCCAAAATCTGAAACACAGGTGCGGGCCTGTTGACAAGCCCGTGCTGCCCACATATCCGATTACTTGGCCCTGACTCACCCGTGCACCGCTTCTAACTCCCGGGGCTATGCGACTCATGTGCAAATAGCCCGTTGCGTGGTTTTTACTATGCTTAAGCTTCACAAAATTGCCGTTTCCTCCTCGATAGCCCGCTTCTAAAACCACTCCATCGCCAATAGCGCGAATGGGCGTTCCGGTTGGAGCAGCGTAATCGACTCCTAAATGCGGTCTCCGCGTTTTAAGCACCGGATGTAATCTGCTGGAAGAAAAATTAGAGCTGATGCGGCTGTATTCAAGTGGGGCCTTGAGATAACGCTTGCGCATGCTCTCGCCCTTTTCGTTGTAATATTGATTGGCTTTGCCGTTTTCCCACAAAATGGCGTAGTACGATTTGTTTCGGTGAAAAAACTCTGCTGCAATGATTTTGCCTGTTCCATACGGCTTGCCTTCTACGGTCTTTTCTTCGTACACCACCCTGAAAAAATCGCCTTTTTGAATGCTGAAGAAGTCTACCGTCCAGTCGAACACCCCTGCCAAACGTACTGCCAATTCTTGGGTTGCTCCTGCATCGAGTACGGTTTTGAAAAGCGAACTGTTGATGACCCCACCCAAAGAACGCACTTGGGTTTCAATGGGTCGGTCGAAACGCTGCACTTTGGGCAAACTGTCGGTAAAATCGAAAATGAAATAGCTTACCAAGTCCTTTTCGTAAATCCAATAGCGCAGTCGGCTTGTATCGCTGATGGTGGTGTAAGCTTGTCCCGCCCTGAGGGCTCTAACATCGAATATGCCTTGAGATGCATCTACCACTTGCTGTACGGCTTGACCACTCAATCCGTGTCGGTTTAAAATGAGGCTGAGATTATCTCCTTTTTGCACCTCTTGTTGTTTTACCTCAAGCGAATCAACAACAAGCCCATAGAGCAAGGTGGGTTCATGCACATGCTGATCCTCTGGCTTTTGCTCTTTGGGCTTACAAGCAGCCAGCAATACCAACAAACAGAATAGGAGCCGCAGTTTAGGCATGGCCCCCCGCTTTGGCGAGGTGGGCTTTCACCTGTTCGTAAATGTGCTTGAACCAGAAAGTGAATTCCTCAGGCTTTTCAGCCATCCACTTATCGAGTTCCACCAGGCTCACCCAGCGATAATCGGCCACTTCTTCCGGATTCAAATGCGGAATTGGCTCGGCATGTCCAAAAAATACATGGTCGTATTCGTGCTCGGTCAGACCATTCTCGAAATCGGTGCGGTACAAAAAAGCAAAGGCATGTTCCAATTCGCAATCGAAACCCATTTCTTCCATCAATCGGCGATGAGCAGCTTGTTCATTGGTTTCGCCGGGGGAAGGATGACTGCAGCATGTATTGGTCCACAAGCCGCCGCTGTGGTACTTTTCAAAAGCCCGCTGCTGCAACATGAGCTCTCCCAGTTTGTTAAATACAAATACCGAGAAGGCACGGTGTAACGTACCATCTTGGTGTACCTGCATTTTGGGAGCCACGCCAATCTCCTGATCATTGGTATCTACCAAAATCACCAAGGGTTCGTCTATTTGTGGAGGGGTAAGTTGTTGCGTCATGCGAACTTCAAAACTAAGGCAATTCTGCTTAAAAATTGGCGGGAATTATGCATTTATCAATTTTTCGGATTTTCAGCCGAACATAAAAAAACCTCCCAATAGCTTAAGAAAAGTACTGGGAGGCGTAACAGGCAGATTGCGCTGCTTATGGACTTACAAAGTTGATGGTAATTTGCGCATAGGGTGCGTTGCCAATGCTGTTCAACATGGCAAAGGGTTGGTCTCCAAAAAATCCCCTGAAAAACTCCCTGCCGTTGGGCAATAAATCGGCATCATAACTGAAGTTCAAACGGTAACCTGCTTGTACCCCTAACCAAAAATAGCCAGTAAGTTGACGCATGTACTCAAGGCGTGGACGAATTTCCCCACGGCGAATCTCCAAGCTGGCTTGGTCGGAACGAACTAGCGACAATGCATTCAAACGGTAGCTCTGTCCCTCCAATTCAAAGCCGGCCAACAACATGCTATTGCGGTCGATATTGTAGCGTACTGCACCTCTGGCAGGCAACAAAGCCTCTACGCCCCACTTGCGATTGGGAGCGGTCCAGTTATACATCACAATGGGAATCCAGTTCATAGCACCCACGCGGTAGGTGCGCGACAAACCCACACCCCATTGCTTGCGCTCATTGGGGCGTTTTCCCCACAGGGCTGCTGCCGAACCGCGCACATAAGGTTGTAATCCCCATCCAAAATCGCCGCTCATATCAACCGAACCTTGGAAAAGCACAAATTGATATTCGTTAATGGGCTTGTAAAGGGTGGTATTCAAACCGCCCGTGCGCAAACCGCGATCATTGAGGGTGTTTAAAACATCTTTGGCAGTGGCCTCACCGGCGATATTATTAATGTTGTAACGGGTGTCCCAATAAGTGGCGCCGAGCTGCCATATAAAGTTATTTCGTGAAATAACCGGAATGTTGGCATTCAACCTGAAGCCACCGGTGTAAGTGGCCCTTCCTGTGCCTTGATTGGCAGGAACAATATCTTCCCCCTCGGCATAGCTACCTATTTTCGAGAAAGTCATGTCATAAGGACCCTGCAAATCCCAGCCCACGCTCACAAATCGCTGGGGCGAGGTGCCTACTATGCGTGAGTTGGCATAGGTTTTTGATTTGCCTTCTACCAGCTCTACCGCTCCATAGTCTACTTCATCTTCCTCAGTAGTAGAGTCGGTTACTTGCGCCCATGTAATGCCCGTTGACAGGCAAAAGAGCAAACAAATGAGTTTTTTCATGGCTTATTGCTTTACAGCAACGCGCTTCCAAACGTCGGTTCTGCCAAAGGTCTTCACCCCAATGTAACCACGAATATCGAGCGTATTGTTGTCCTTGGCCTTGATTACACAGCTGTAGGTATTGCCATTTTCAGGATCGTAAATGGTACCGTCTGTCCATTCTTTTTTGCCAGCATAAGTAAAGTCTTTCAAGATACGATACCCTTTCAATGGCACTTTGCGCATCGATTCGTCGGGATTGTTCTTATCTACCTTGGGCTGACCATTATCGGGATCATTGGGCTCGCGTAACCACACAATTTTGCCGTAATATTTGTCGGCGATTTTTTCCACTTTCACCCGGGCTTTGCCATGTGAAGGTTCCCAAACACCAATAAGCGTATCGCCTTCGGCATCTTGGGCGTGAAAGGCATCACTTCCAGCAAAAAGGCAGGCGCCCATCACCAGGGCAGCAACAAGTAACTTTTTCATAATCGTCTGATTTTTAAATTATTTTGAACTTACATCTAAACTAAATTCCAGTTTTGCCTTCAAACGCATATTGCCTTCGTATTCGCCTTTGAGGTTCAGGTCGGCTACCAAGGTCATGTCTGATAAGGCAAAAAAATCGGCCAGGCCCTTTTGGTCGTCGGCAACCTGCAATTGCACACTGCTGCTTCCATCGGGCAGTGGATTCAAAAACGCCACTTTTTGCATGGCTACACCCGATCCGGCAAACTGCAAGGTGATATCGCTGATGAGCGCCAAATCGGCTGGCTCTTCCGCGGTAATGGTTACGCTGGTCAATCGGGCACCTGCCAATTTCCCACCTTCAAGCGCTTCCGATAAATCGGCCTTCCAACTAGCTTGCGCGGTATTCGAGCCATCGAAAAGGGGACCTTCTGCTTCGAGTACTATTTCAGCCGGACTATAAACCGCCTTTTCCGTTTTTCCGCATGCCGCCACCATCAGTAGCAAAGCAAATGCTGCGAGCGTATTTTTCATATTTCAGGTTTAGCCGTTTTGCGGCTGGGTTCCAAATATAGAAAAGGAAAGTTCCGAAAAACCAACCACTATCGAAAATTGCGGCAATAGGGTCAAGCTGGAAAAGTGCATAATCTGTTTTAGGCAGGACAAACTGCCCGGAAAAAGCAACGCACTGCCTTCATCTGTACACTTATATTTGCACGATGAAACTATTTCCACTCGCCGCAGGCCTTATTATGTTGTTCACCACCATCCTGCTCCCGGGCTGCAAAGAATCACCTTCAAATGTCAATATGGAAAGCACCTTTATAACCGACCCACACAGCTACGCAAAACCTGCTGTAAGCCGTGTAGAAGCGCTTGATTTACAACTTACTGTTGACTTTGATGCCAAAATACTTTTTGGCACCGCCCATTGGACGTTGGCACCCGGTCATGGTGATACGCTCATATTAGACACCTATGACCTCGACATATCAGCTATCGAAATTGACGGTAAAGGCGTGGCTTTTTTACTTGGTGCCAAGGACCCTATTTTAGGACAACCCCTGTTTATCCCTTTGCCAGCCAATAGCAAGCAAGTAAGTATTCGTTACGGCACCTTTCCAGGTGCAAGGGCACTACAATGGCTCAGTGCCGAACAAACGGCCGGCAAAAAACAGCCCTTTCTATTTACCCAAAGTCAAGCCATTTTGGCACGTACCTGGCTACCATGCCAAGACAGTCCGGGTTTGCGCTACCGTTACAAAGCCAGCATTCAGGTGCCGGTGGGAATGATGGCACTTATGAGCGCCACCAATCCGCAACAACGTGCGGCCGACGGTAAGTACCAGTTTGAGATGGAGATACCCGTACCTGCCTACCTGATGGCTTTGGCAGTGGGAGATATTGATTTTAAATCGGTAGGAAACCGCACCGGAGTATATGCCGAGCCTTCGATGCTCGAGAAATCGGTTTACGAATTCGGCGAAATGGAAAAAATGCTTGAAGCTGCCGAGGCATTGTACGGTCCATATGCCTGGGGCCGCTACGATGTGCTGGTGCTTCCTCCCAGCTTTCCCTTTGGCGGCATGGAAAATCCCCGCCTCACCTTTGCCACACCAACCATTATCACCGGCGACCGTTCGCTGGTGTCGCTCATTGCCCATGAACTGGCACACAGCTGGAGTGGCAACCTCGTAACCAATGCTACCTGGAACGACTTCTGGTTGAACGAAGGCTTTACCGTTTACTTTGAAAACCGCATCATGGAGGCCGTTTATGGCCGCGATTATGCGGAAATGCTGGCCGGCATTAGCCATGCCGACGTGATGGAAGAAATTGTAGACCTCACTGCCCAGGGAAAGGCCGATAAAACCAAGCTCAAAGCCCAAATGGAAGGTGAAGACCCCGACGATGGGGTTGGTCCTATTGCCTACGACAAAGGCTATTATTTCTTGCGACTCTTAGAAGAAACCATCGGCCGTGAACGTTGGGATGCCTTTTTGCGGGGCTACTTTGCCGAAAATGCTTTCAAGAGCATGCATACCGAGCGTTTTATCGACATCCTGAAAAAAGAGTTGACGGAGGAGGAATGGAAGCTCATCGGTCCAAAAGCGTGGATTTACGAAACAGGCATGCCTGCCAATTGTCCACAACCCGAAAGCCAGCGCTTTGATGCCGTTCGCCTCAAGCTCGAGCAGTGGCGAAAAGGAGAAAAGGCCGCCAAATCGGAATACAGCCAATGGAGCGCCCACGAATGGGTGTACTTCATCCGTGGACTCGAAGCCAAGGATGGCGCAAATACTCCCCTACTCGATGAGGAATTTGGCTTCACCAAAAGCAAAAACGCCGAGATATTGAGTGTATGGTTTGTGTATGTGATCCGCAATGCGCCTGCACATGCGCAAAGCAAGGCCTTCAAAGAAGCATTAAGTGGCTTTTTGACGCAGGTTGGCCGTCGGAAATTCCTCATGCCCACCTACCGGGCACTCAAAGAAACCGGCCAGCTCGAATGGGCGCGTACGGTTTACACCACCGCACGGCCCAATTACCATGCGGTTGCCCGTCAAAGTGTAGATGCCCTGTTAGGCATTTAATTTCGGATACTTGATTGCTACGGCCTTTCTGTTAGTTTTGCACTAAAAGCACTGCTTTGTTTCGCACCCCTGATTTTGTTCGTCGAATGACTCCCTCGGTTGATTGGGGCGATTACAAACAAACTGACAGAAAGGTGTATCTCACTTTCGACGACGGTCCCATTCCCGAGGTCACGCCTTGGGTATTAGATGTATTGAAAAAATTCAGGGCCAAAGCCACCTTTTTTTGTTTAGGAAAGCATGTGAACCGCTATCCCGAACTTTTTGAGCGCATTCTGCAAGAGGGCCACCGTGTAGGCAACCATACCTGGGACCATCCCGATGCCTGGAAGACCGACAACCTCACCTATTATAAGAGTGTGTTGAAGACCCACGATCTGGTACAAAGCGATTTATTTCGTCCACCCTACGGCCGCATCACTCCACGCCAGGTAAAAGCTTTGCGGCAACGCTATAAAATCATATTGTGGTCGGTTTTAAGTGAAGACTACGACCGAACGCAAAAACCCGAACAATGCGTGGCCAACATCACTGGCAAGGTGCGTTCGGGCGACATCTTGGTTTTTCACGACAGCATCAAAGCAGCGCCTAACCTGCAGGGCTGCTTAGAACCCACTTTAGAATATTTGGTAGCGCAGGGCTTCCGTTTCGAAACCATCGAATGACCATCATCGATACCCACGCTCATTTATACAGCGATCAGTTCAATGCCGACCGCGAAGCCATGGTGCAGCGCGCCTTGGCCAGCGGCCTTGAGCTCATGCTGCTTCCCAATATCGATTTAGACAGTGTGGGGCCCATGCATCAACTCGAAGACGCCCATCCCCAGCACATGCGCAGCATGATGGGCTTACACCCCGGATCGGTAGAAAGCGATTGGCAAGAAGTGCTGGAACTATTGAGGCCTTGGTTCGAAAAACGCAATTATGTGGCGGTAGGTGAAATTGGCATTGATTTGTATTGGCGCCAAGACAACCTTCCTGAGCAACAACAGGCCTTTTTGCAACAGGTGCAATGGGCATTGGAGCTCGATTTGCCAGTGGTCATTCATTCACGCGAAAGCTGTTCGTTGCTCCTCGACTTGCTGGGAGATTTGCCTGTTAGAGGCGTATTCCACTGTTTTACGGGCAACAGTGAGGAAGCAAAACGGATTATTGACCGGGGCATGTACGTGGGCATAGGCGGGGTACTAACTTATAAGGCCAACCAGCCGGTGCGCGATTTATTTTCGCAGCTACCACGCGATAGGGTAGTGCTCGAAACCGACGCCCCTTATTTGGCACCCATTCCCCACCGCGGCAAACGCAACGAGAGCGCATACATCAACCATGTAGCTGCAACTTTGGCCGATGTATGGGGCATTTCGGTAAGCGAAGTGTGCAGCATTACGAGCCAAAATGCCAAAGAACTGTTCCGATTATGAGCAAACGTATCCTCATCCTTTATACTGGCGGAACCATCGGCATGATTCAAGATCCGGTTTCGGGCATACTGCGTCCTTTTGATTTGGAGCAGATATTGGCTCAAGTGCCCGAAATCAGCATTTTCGGATATCAGCTCGATGCTGTTGCCTTTGAGCAGCCTATCGACTCGTCGAATATGACGCCCGAAATTTGGATACACATGGCCAACATCATCGGCCAGCATTACCATACACATGATGGCTTTGTGATTTTACACGGAAGCGACACCATGGCGTATACTGCCAGTGCTTTGAGTTTTTTGTTGGAGAACCTCGACAAATGTGTGGTACTTACTGGTTCGCAATTACCCATAGGCCACGTACGTACCGATGCCAAAGAAAACCTCATCACCAGTATTGAAATTGCAGCCGCCTGTGATGAGCATGGAAACAGCCGCGTGCCCGAGGTGTGCCTCTATTTCGATTATCAGCTATACAGAGGCAACCGGGTAATCAAGTACAATGCCGAAAAATTTGAAGCCTTCCATTCACCCAACTATCCCCCTTTGGCAGAAGCTGGCATTCGTATCCGCTACCATAGCAATGCCATTTTACCCAAGCGGATGGGCGGATTAAAGGTGCACCGCCATATGTCGACCGCGGTAGGCAGCCTGAAGCTTTTTCCGGGCTTATCGGCCATGCTGTTAAACCAAATCCTGCATACCCCCGGCATGGATGTTATGCTCATTGAGGGATTTGGAGCTGGCAATGCCCCCACCGCTCCTTGGTTTACGCAAACCCTTGGGTCCTTTATTCAAAAAGGCGGCCTTGTGGTAGACATCACGCAATGCCACGGTGGCTCGGTTGAGTTGGGCAAATACGAAACAAGTGCTGCCTTGCTTCAAATGGGGGTAATCAGTGGTCACGACCTTACTTTTGAAGCCGCCATCTGCAAATCGATGTTCCTTCTTGGCCTTGGATGGAAGGGCGAAAAATTCACCGAAGCCTTCGGAAAAAGTTTGTCTGGAGAATTGTCAAAATTTTGATAAAATAGGCTTAACCACATGCGTGAATAGAATTTTCGTATATTGGCACCGTTAAAAAGACGGTTTGTAGGAGAGGTGTCCGAGTGGTTGAAGGAGCACGCCTGGAAAGTGTGTATACTCGAAAGGGTATCGCGGGTTCGAATCCCGCTCTCTCCGCGAGTTCACTGCTTGGTTAAGCCTTGAATACGAACCCATAAGAAGTAATTTACCTGATGAAACAATCTAAACAACAACAATCAATTATGAAAAAAGTGTTCATGGTCATGCTCGCCATTGTGATGGGCGTGACTTCTGCGGTAAGCTTGCAAGCTCAGGACTCAACCGCTGCCCAGGAAGAAATGGTAGACTCAGCTGCTACTGAAGGTGCCGGTGAAGAAATGGCAACCGATGAGACTGCTTCTCCTGCGGCCGAGGAAAGCGTGCACTATGTGATGAAGCAGAAATTCATTGAAGGTGACTGGAAATGGATGACTCCAGTATTGCTTTGTTTGATTATCGGTTTGGCCATCGTAGTTGAGCGTATCATTTATTTGAATTTGGCTACCACCAACACTGAAAAACTGCTTAACAAAATCGAAGCAGCAATCAACTCAGGTGGTGTTGACGCTGCGAAAGAGGTTTGTCGCAACACCCGTGGCCCAGTTGCCAGCATTTTTTATCAAGGCTTAGACCGTGCCCACGAAGGCATTGAAATTGTAGAAAAATCTATCGTTTCTTATGGTTCGGTTCAAATGGGCCAAATGGAACGTGGTCTGATTTGGATTTCGCTATTTATCGCTTTGGCTCCCATGCTCGGATTTATGGGTACAGTAGTGGGTATGATTCAGGCCTTCGATGCTATCGAAGCAGCAGGTGATATTAGCCCAACCCTGGTAGCAGGTGGTATCAAAGTGGCCCTTTTGACAACGGTTGCTGGTTTGATCGTGGCGGTTATCCTCCAAATCTTTTACAACTACCTCGTATCAAAGGTCGACGGATTGGTAAATGGCATGGAAGATGCCAGCATTTCGCTTATCGACATTTTGGTGAAATACGAAAGGAAGTAATCTGTCATGAACGACTTGATAATTAACATCATGTTCATTGTCACCTACATCTTGCTAGGTGTAAGTGTCATTGGTGCTATCGTTTTCCCAATCATCAATATGATTGGTGACTTCAAAAAAGCCAAGGGATCATTGGTTGGAATAGGCATCGTAGCCGTGCTATTTATTATTAGCTACGCCCTTTCTGGCAGTGAAGTGCTTGAATCTTACGAAAAATTCGGTGTTACTGCCACTTCTTCGCGAATCATTGGTGCGTCATTAATCATGATGTATATCATGAGCATTGGCGCTATCGTAATGGCCATCGTTGGAGAAGTGTACAAAGCTTTCAAATAATGCCTAGGAAACAAGGTAGAGGAACGCCCGAGGTGAACGCAGGATCGATGGCCGACATCGCCTTCCTGTTGTTGATTTTCTTTCTGGTAACCACCACGATTGATACTGATAAGGGTATTGCAATCCGTCTCCCCCCTATGCCTGAGCCCAACCAGCCCGAAAACAACATCAAGCTAAAAGAGCGAAATGTTTTGAAGGTATTGGTGAACGCAGCTGACCAGTTGTTGGTGGACGGAAAGCCAATGAGCATCAAAGAATTGAAAAAGACCACCAAGGATTTTATTGACAATCCATCACAAGATCCTACGAAAGCCGAAAGCCCTATGAAGGCGGTGATTTCTTTGAAGAACGACCGTGGAACCTCGTATAACTTGTACATTCAAGTGCACAACGAACTCAAGGCCGCTTACAACGAGTTGCGTGAAGCCAAAGCACAAGGTGAATTTGGCCGCGCTTTCGATAAGCTTACAGAATCACAACAGAACGAAATCAAAGACTATTATCGTCAGGTGATTTCTGAAGCAGAACCTGAAGACATAGGAGGAGGAAATTAATATGAAGCTGCAAAAGAAAAAGAAGCCGTCACCAGCCATTTCTACTTCATCACTGCCCGATATCGTGTTCATGTTGTTGTTCTTCTTCATGGTTACCACGGTAATGCGTCAAACCGAATTGAAGGTAAAAGTAGTAGTACCTCAAGCCACTGAAATTCAGAAGCTCGAGAAAAAGTCGCTGGTGAGCTACATATATATTGGAGCACCGAGCGATAACTACAAATCGAAATTCGGAACGGCTCCACGTATTCAGTTGAACGATGCCTTTGCCACTCCTAACCAGGTACCAGAGTTTATTGAAAAGGAGCGCGCTGCACGTTTGGAACAAGAAGTACCTCTTTTAACCACCTCTATCAAAGCCGACCGCGATGCCAAAATGGGTATCGTTACCGACGTGAAACAGGAACTTAGAAAGGTAAACGCTCTAAAACTCAATTACTCTTCGAGCAAGCGAAGCGAAGTTTATTAAGAACTTTGTGAATTTTAAAACAAACCCCGCCCTGTGCGGGGTTTTGTATTTATAGCATTTACAAATCGGCTATCTTCGCCATACGAATGAGCATAAACCTCGATCAAATACGTCAACCTGTAGCCCGTGACATGGATTTGTTTGAAGACAAATTCAAAAATGCCATGCGGAGCCGGGTGCCGCTTCTCGACCGCATTACGCACTATATTGTAAAACGGAAGGGTAAACAAATACGACCACTCTTCGTATTTCTTTCGGCGGGCATGATCAACGAAGAAGTAACCGAATCGACCCACCGTGGAGCGGCCTTGGTAGAATTACTTCATACGGCTACTTTGGTCCACGACGATGTAGTGGATGATGCCTATGAACGCCGCGGATTTTTCAGCATCAATGCGCTTTGGAAAAATAAAATTGCCGTTTTAGTAGGCGATTATCTTTTAAGCAAAGGCCTTTTGCTTTCGCTCGAAAACAAAGAATTTCACTTGCTTGAAATTACCTCGGATGCCGTTCGCCGAATGAGTGAAGGCGAACTCCTTCAAATTGAAAAAGCGCGTCGGCTTGATATAACCGAAGAGGTGTATTTCGAGATTATTTCAAATAAAACGGCCAGTTTAATTGCAAGCTGCTGTGCAGTAGGTGTAGCTTCGGTAAAACAGGAAGCCAGTTGGATAGAAAAAGCCCGTCAGTTTGGCGAAAAAGTGGGCTTGGCTTTTCAAATCAAAGACGATCTTTTGGATTTAGGCAATGACCCCACAGGAAAAACCAAAGGGGTTGACATTCAGGAGAAGAAAATGACACTTCCGCTCATCCATGCCTTATCTAAAGCCGATAAAAGCGAAAAGCGGCATATCATAGGCTTGATTAAAAATCACAACCACAAACGTGAAAAAGTGGCTGAGGTAGTAAGATTTATTCAGCAAAAAGGCGGAATAGCCTATGCCGAAAAGGTGATGCAACAACTGCAATACGATGCAGAAATATTGCTAAATGAATTTCCTGAGAACATTTACCGTGAAAATCTGCGTCAGTTAGTGGCATTCACGGTAAACCGCAATAAATAAGCGGTAGGTTAAAGCATGCTTAAGATGTCTTCCAAAAACTTGCGGTCGTTGGCCAAACGAGGAACCTTGTTTTGCCCACCCAGTTTCCCGCGTTTTTTCATCCACTTGTAAAAAGTGCCATCAGGCAATACGCGCACTTTGGGCAATACCAATGCCAAATCATATTGCCTTTTAGCATCATAATCGGAATTGAGTGCGCGCATACGCGCATCCAATACCTCTGTAAAATGCGTGATGTCTGACGGTGCTACCTCAAATTCTATAAGCCATTCGTGCCCCCCCCTTTCAGAAGTGCTTAAAAAAACAGGTCCCGCTGTATAATCACGAATGGTAGCCTCAGTAGCCTTACAGGCAGCTTTGAGGCCTTGTTCCGCATTTTCTACCATCAATTCCTCACCAAAGGCATTGATGTATTGTTTGGTTCGTCCACTGATTCTAAACCTAAAGGGGTTGAGGCTTGTAAAACGAATCGTATCTCCAATCAAATAACGCCAAAGTCCTGCATTGGTGCTAATAATTACCGCATACACTGTATCTGCCTCTACCTCTTCAAGGGTGTAAGTTTTTGCACCTTCCTTACCAGCATCAGCAGGATCCATGAACTCGAAGTAAATACCATAGTCGAGCATCAAAAGCATTTCATCGGTATCAGACTGATCGGCCATACCAAAAAAGCCCTCAGATGCATTGTAGGTTTCTATGTAGTGCATCCGCGAATCAGGTAACAAGGCTTTAAATTGGTCACGGTATGGATTAAAGCTCACCCCGCCATGGAAATACACCTCCAAATTGGGCCATATTTCATGCATATGCTGTTTCCCCGTATGCTCCAGCATCCATCGAAACAACACAATGATCCAAGTAGGTACGCCCGAAATGTTGGTTACATCCTGCTTCATGGTTTCAGTGCCAATGCGTACCACCTTCTCTTCCCATTTCTCCAACAATGCCACCGACAACTCAGGGGTTCGAATAAGCTCTGCCCAAAACGGCAGGTTTTGCATGAGTACTGCCGACAAATCACCCGTGTATGAGTCGCCATTCAACTGACTAATTTGGTGACTACCGCCAATGGTTAAACCTTTGCCAGTGAACATGCGGGTATCGGGATTCAGATGGCAATAAAGCGACAGCAAGTCTTTGCCCGCCTTGAAATGACAATCTTCCAATGCCTCCTCACTTACGGGTATATATTTTGAACGGTCGTTGGTTGTGCCCGAAGATTTGGCAAACCACCTTATTTCACTTGGCCACAAAACCTGCTTTTCGCCACGCATGATGCGTTCAATGTATGGCTGTAAATCTTCATAGCTGCTGATGGGTACCCTTTCACGAAATTGTTGTGCCGAACGCAGACTCCCATAGCCATAAGTACGTCCCCAACTGGTATTCACCGCGGCATCAATCAAGCGTCTTCGAACATCTTCTTGTACTTCAATAGGATACTTCATAAAAAGCTCCATTTGGTGCATCCGCTTTTTGATAAACCAGCTAATCACCGTGTTGAGTACCGACATTATTCTAGGATTTTGCGCTTTAATTCAAAATTCTTACCCAAATATAGGCGTCGCACTTCTTCATCGGCTGCTAAATCTTCGGCCACACCCGAACGGAGAATTTTACCTTCAAAAAGTAAGTACGCCTTATCGGTAATCGATAAGGTTTCGTTCACGTTGTGATCGGTAATGAGTATGCCAATATTCTTGCGTTTGAGCCTGAAAATGATGGTTTGAATGTCCTCCACCGCAATCGGATCAACGCCAGCAAATGGCTCGTCGAGCAAAATGAATTTCGGACTCACCGCCAAAGCACGTGCAATTTCTGTACGTCTACGTTCACCGCCAGATAACACCTCGCCCATATTTTGACGAACATGATGCAAATTAAACTCGTCGAGCAATTCCTCCAACTTGTGCTCTTGCTCGGCTTTGGTCATTTTGGTCATTTGCATTACAGAGCGAATGTTCTCTTCTACGGTGAGTTTCCGGAACACTGAAGCCTCTTGGGGCAAATAGCCTATACCGTTTTGGGCGCGCTTATACATGGGCAGCTCCGTGATAGGCTTATCATCTAAAAACACATTGCCTTCATCGCACTTTACCAAGCCTACAATCATGTAAAAACTGGTGGTTTTACCAGCACCATTTGGTCCCAAAAGACCTACAATCTCGCCTTGCGATACGCTCACCGACACATGATTCACCACTGTCCGCTTTTTGTACCGCTTCACCAGGTTTTCGGAACGCAAAATCATGCTACTCAAATTTGATGTCTTTGATATTGAGCTTGATGGAAGTAACTCCCCTCCAAGTGTTTTCCTCTATGGTATACGCCACGTTGAAAGGGAGGCCTTTGGAAATCAATGGATAGTGTTCGGCATGGCCAAAGGCAATGGCGCTGAAAGCAATACTATCGTCTTGCTGAACGCTTATTTGCAGGTGATTCTCACCCACTACACGTACAAAGCCGTTGCTATAAACGCCTTTTGAGCTGAAAACAGGCTGCATATTGCCCGGGCCAAACGGTGCAAACTGCTTCAAAACTCTAAAAAATCGGGGTGTTATTTCTTTTAGCCTGATCGATTGGTCAATTTCCAAAAGCGGCACCAACTGCTCATCGCGGATGGAACTCTTAACCACTTCTTCAAACTTCTTCGAAAATGCCTTGATATTTTCTTCCCGGAGGGTTAACCCAGCAGCATATTTATGACCTCCGAACTGATCTACATACTCGGCACATTGGGCAATCGCATGGTGGATATCAAATCCGTTGACTGAGCGAGCCGAGCCGGTAAGCAGGCCATCGGCATGGCTAAAAACAATGGTGGGCCTGTAATATTGCTCCACCAAACGCGAAGCCACAATACCAATTACGCCTTTGTGCCAATTCTGGCCATAAACTACCGTGGTTCGTCGGCTCCTGAAATCGGCCGTTGCTTCGGCTACCAACATGGCTTCCCGCGTAATATTGGCGTCCACATCGCGGCGGTCGGTATTGGTTTCATTGATTACCTGGGCACGCGACTCAGCCTCTTGCATGCTGTTGCTTAAAAGCAATTCCACCGCATTTTTGGCATCGCCCATACGGCCTGCTGCATTTATTCGAGGCGCAATGGTAAACACGATATCGGTAATGGTAAGCTCTTTTTTATCGCAACAAAGCTGAATGATGGCTCGCAAGCCCATGGTGGGATTTTCGTTCAGCTTCTTTAAACCAAAATGGGTGAGAATGCGGTTTTCTCCTAAAATCGGCACAATATCGGCCGCAATACTCACAGCCAATAAATCAAGCGACTGCAATACGTACTGATCGTCGATTTCATTTCGGCTGGCAAATGCCTGAGCCAACTTGAAACCAATGCCACAGCCACTGAGCTCTTTGAAAGGATATGGACAATCGGCCTGTTTGGGATTCAAAATAGCCGCCGCATGGGGAATGGCAGCAGGCAAATGGTGGTCAGTAATGATTACGGGCAACCCTTTGCTATTGGCATAATCTACTTGCTCATTGGCTGTAATGCCACAATCGAGTGTAATGATGAGATTATATCCTTGCTCAACGGCCCAATCGATGGCTTGTATCGAAAGCCCGTAACCTTCTGAATGCCTATCAGGAATGTAGTAGCCTACCTGATCATAAATGTGTTTGAAAAAGCGATAAAGCAGTGCCACTGCCGTGGTGCCGTCCACATCGTAATCGCCATAAATCAAAATTCGGTCTTGATTTCTGATCGCTTCTTCTATGATACTCACCGCTTTGTCCATGTCCTTCATCAAAAAAGGATCATGCAAAAGTGATAATTCGGGCCTGAAAAAGGTCTTAGCTTCATCGTAAGTGCCGACGCCGCGACTTAACAACAAGCGGGCAATCAACGGGTCTACATTAATAGACTCCGCCAACGACACTGCATCTTCATCTGCGTGTTTTGGTTTGTATACCCACTTCTTTTCCATAACTCCTATCTATCAGCCATTTAGCAATAATACACTTTCGCAATATTCGAACCCTAAAGATAATCAGCGAATTGCAAAAAAGGTTCGAACAATTGCGCAGTTGTTTTTGAATTTAAAGCCTTTTTTAGGCTCATGAATCGGATAATTTTGTCCTTTTTGTTAGCTTTGTCAAAAACCATCCTATGTTTCTGAAAGTCGAACATTTAGGCATCGCAGTTAAATCGCTCGAAAGTGCCGAGGCCCTCTATGAACGCTTGTTGGGCACAACCGTCTACAAACGCGAAGCTGTAGAATCAGAGCACGTTACTACTTCCTTCCTTCAAACCGGCGAAACCAAAATCGAACTCCTCGAGTCAACCGACCCCAATGGAGCCATCGGCAAATTCATTGAGAAAAAAGGAGAAGGGATTCACCACATCGCCTTTGAAGTAGCCGACATACATGCCGAAATGGACCGTTTGCGCAGCGAAGGTTTTATTCTTCTCAACGAAACGCCTAAAAAAGGTGCCGACAACAAGCTTGTGTGCTTTATTCATCCGAAATCGGCCAATGGCGTATTGGTTGAGCTTTGTCAGGAAATCAGACCTCAGTAAGCCGTAGGCTTAGGAGCCTGAAAAAGGCTGGGGTCTTGTTTGGCTTGTTGAAAATCAATTAGTTCGCCCGACAATGCTTTGCCTCCTTTGGGAGAACTCACTTCCCACCGCAACAGCAAGCCCTTTCCGGGTACTTGTCCCCATTCTGCACCCTGAATGCGGCCAAGCAATTGGTTGTAATCGAAAGCTACCGAGGGAGCATACCATCCCTCTAATATTTGTCCGGTTGACAACTGCAGTTTGATGGGCAACGCCTTTAATCCGGCAATCACCTGCTCAGAACCACTGGCCTTCAGGGGTTTAGCAGCTACTAAATTGGGCAATTTGGCCTCATCCGCTTTTTGTGCTCCGGCAGTCCATGCTTGTAAAAGCGGACTCGTAGAAGCCACTAAATAAAAGATTGGCTTTTGATCCCCTCTTTGTACCAGAGCTTGCTGAGGGCGAACAAAAACCGTCACCCGGGTTTCCTGGCCTGCAATCATTTGCTTGTAAACCAAACGTCCTTCAAATTCTTGAGCTTGTGCGGTGTGCAAACCAAGCCATAGTAGGACAATCAAACTCAAATATTTCATGATGTAGTGTTTGTTCGAATTTCAGCTTTTTAATCGATACTTCCAACCACTTGTCTCAAAAAGCAAAAGCCGCATCCAGTGAACGCGGCCTTTGCTATTCTTCGTGCAATCAGGAAATTACTCCCAACTTTTTGCCCACTTTGGTAAAGGCCTCTATGGCTCTGTTCAAGTGTTCGGTGGTATGGGCAGCCGATAGCTGCACCCTGATGCGTGCTTGTCCTTTGGGCACCACTGGGAAGAAAAATCCGATCACATAAATTCCTTCTTTCAGCAATTCATCGGCCATCACCTGGCTTAGTTTGGCATCGTACAACATGATCGGCACGATGGCAGAGTCACCGTCTTTAATATCGAAACCAGCTGCCAAAATGCCCTTTTTGAAGTGTTTTACATTGGCCTCCAGTTGGTCGCGCAGGGCTGTACTTTCATCCAGCATTTTGAATACCTCCAACGATGCCCCTACGATGGTGGGGGCAAGACTGTTGCTGAACAAGTAGGGTCTCGACCTTTGGCGCAACATATCGATAATGGCTTTTCGGCCCGTGGTGTAACCTCCCATGGCCCCACCCAAAGCTTTTCCCAAAGTGCCTGTGATGATGTCGACTTTGCCCATTACCCCGCACAGTTCGGGAGTGCCTCGGCCTGTTGCGCCCAAAAAGCCCGCAGCGTGACATTCATCTATCATGGTCATGGCCTCGTATTTTTCGGCCAATGCCACAATTTTATCGAGTTGGGCAACATAGCCATCCATACTGAAAACTCCATCGGTTACAACAAGGATGTTGCGCGCACCCTCTTGTCGGGCGAGTTGCAACTGGACTTCCAAATCGGCCATATCGTTGTTCTGATAACGATAGCGGCGCGCTTTACACAAGCGCACGCCATCGATAATAGAGGCATGGTTGAGACTATCGCTTACAATGGCATCCTGTTCGTGCAACAAGGGTTCAAAAACACCTCCATTGGCATCAAAAGCAGCCGCATACAAAATGGTATCCTCGGTATGATAAAAGCGCGCAATGGTAGCCTCTAGTTCCTTATGAATATCCTGCGTTCCGCAAATGAACCGAACGCTGCTCATGCCAAAACCATGGGTATCTAAGGTGCGTTTGGCTGCCTCAATGATGCGTGGGTGATTCGATAAACCCAAATAATTGTTCGCGCAAAAATTCAACACCTTTTCGCCAGTACTTAAGGTAATCTCAGCGTCTTGCGCAGAGGTAATGATGCGTTCGCGCTTGTAAAGACCTGCAGCTTCAATATCGAGGAGCTCTTTATCGAGC
Organism: Sphingobacteriaceae bacterium; assembly: GCA_013824115.1. GTDB lineage: Bacteria > Bacteroidota > Bacteroidia > UBA7662 > UBA7662 > PNNG01. The sequence continues at coordinate 65,244 of PNNG01000010.1, forward strand.
AGGGGTTGAAGGGTGTTTTGGTACATGGAATTCGATTTATCGGTCAAAAATACGGCTTTCCACAGCATACACAGCCGTCTGCTGTGAAGGCCCATAAAACGTCATTAAAATAAAAAGAGCCCGATTTATCTATAATTCCCGCAAGGAGGGTAACTTTACCCAAACAATCACCCAAACCATGAAAATAGCCGTAGTTGGTACCGGATATGTAGGACTCGTAACCGGAACCTGTTTTGCCGAAGTTGGCATTGACGTTACTTGTGTTGACATCGACCAACGTAAAATTGATAATCTTCACAAAGGCATCATGCCCATTTACGAGCCAGGGCTCGAGGAAATGGTGCTGCGAAATGTAGATAAAGGTCGCCTGCACTTTAGCACCTCCTTACAAGAAGCCATCCAAGGCGCCGAAGTAGCCTTCATTGCGGTAGGCACTCCTCCCGGCGAAGATGGCAGTGCCGACCTCAAATACGTGCTTGGTGTTGCCAAAGAAATAGGCACACACATGAACGATTATTTGGTGGTGGTAACTAAATCGACCGTGCCGGTGGGAACCAGCGAAAGGGTTCGCAAAGCTGTTTTTGAGGCCCAAGCCTTACGTGGGGTGAACATTGCCTATGATGTAGCATCGAATCCTGAATTTTTAAAAGAAGGCGCTGCTATTGAGGACTTTTTGAAGCCCGACCGCATTGTGGTGGGCACCTCGAGCAAAAAAGCAGAAGAAACCATTGGCAAGTTGTACAAGCCATTTACGCTCAATGGCCATCCGGTAATTTACATGGATATTCCATCGGCTGAAATGACCAAATATGCGGCCAATGCCATGCTGGCTACCAAAATCAGCTTCATGAACGACATCGCCAACCTCTGCGAAATCATGGGTGCTGATGTGAACCTGGTGCGCAAAGGCATTGGCAGCGATCCCCGCATTGGCAATAAATTCATTTATCCGGGTGTGGGCTACGGAGGCAGTTGTTTCCCCAAAGACGTAAAAGCGCTTATTCGTACCGCCCGTGAGCATGGCCACGAAATGCGCATTTTGGAATCGGTAGAAGATGTAAACGACGACCAAAAAATGGTGATGTCAAAAAAGGTGGTTCGTCATTATGGCGAAGACCTGAAAGGCAAAACCTTTGCGGTGTGGGGACTGAGTTTCAAGCCCAAAACCGATGACATGCGCGAGGCGCCTTCGGTTGTGATCATCAATGAATTGCTGAAACGCGGTGCTCAAGTGCGTGCTTACGATCCGGTTGCCATGGAAGAAGCCAAACACCAATTGCATGACACCATTGCGTATGCCAAAGACCAGTACGACGCACTGCTCGATGCCGATGCTTTGTTGCTCATCACCGAATGGCCCGAATTCAGGGTGCCCAATTTTGATGTGGTTAAAAAACTCATGCGCGGCACGGTGATTTTTGATGGCAGAAACCAGTACGACCGCCACGAACTGCGAGAAATGGGCTTTACCTACTACGGTATAGGCTTACAGTAATAGGCATACTTTCCTCTCATTTAAACCGGCCATGCGCCGGTTTTTTTGTTCACAACATTGTCAAATCCAGCAGTTTTCTACAAAAATGTATGTGTTCGTGCCTATTTTTGCAGCCCATGAAGCGCACCCTCTACTACTTTTCTTTGCTGGCTTTTGCCGTTCTGCTGTTTACCCAGTCGTCATGCAATCGAAAGGCCGATGTTGATCCCAAAACAAAAGCCATGGCACGTATCGATAGCTTGGAAGCCGTCTTACTCGACGATAGCCTCAGCTTGAGCGACCTCACCGCTTCAGAAATTGTAAAAGCCTATTTGCAATTTGCCGATGCGTACCCCAAAGACAGCAATGCGGTTGATTATTTGTTCAAGGCTTCCGACGTGATGCGCGGCATGTACCGCTATCAAGACGCTGTTCGGACATTAGAATTGGTTGTAGAGCGCTACCCCGATAGCGATAAGGCACCCACTGCGCTGTTTTATGCCGGATTTATACTGCACAACGATACCGAGCAGAACAACCTTGCCATTCCTTATTTCCAGAAATTAATGGACGAGTTCCCCAATCATCCTTTGGCCGATGATGCCCGGAACCTCATGCCGTTGCTCAATATGAGCGAAGAGCAGTTACTTGAATTTCTGAACCGCGACAAGGCATCTTAAGCCCGCTTATGCCAGTAATTGGCCCAATTTAGTAATGAGCTTTTTGCGGTCGGTATATGGATGCAATCTGCCATTGATGGCCAGCGATATACGTCCTGTTTCTTCCGACACCACTAAAACCACCGCATCACTGTGTTCCGAGATGCCCAAGGCCGAGCGATGGCGGAGTCCCAAATCATCGGGTATATCCGGGTTTTCGGAAATAGGCAAAACACAACCAGCAGCCTTGCACTTTCCATTGGCTACAATTACAGCCCCATCGTGTAAGGGACTGTACTTATTGAATAAACTTTCGAGCAATCGACTACTGATTTTCGCATCGAGCGTTTCTCCCGTATTGGCGAAAAACTGTAATTCACTGGTACGGGCAAAAACCACCAGCATACCGGTGCGTTCATGCGCCATGCGCCAGGCTGCATTCACTGCCTCTTGCACATAATTGAAATCTTGCTCGGTACTCTGCACCTGTCCCGAAAACAGCCGCCTAATCCAACCCCGATTCTTAAAAGCGGCATTTTTACCAATCATCAACAGAAATCGGCGTATTTCGGGCTGAAACAGGATGATCAGGGAAATAACGCCAACCCCTATGAATTGTCCCAGTATGCGGGCCAACAACCGAAGTTCGAGGGCATCTACCACCAGATAGAGCACATAAATGGCTACCAGTCCGAGCAGGATATTCACCGCCAAACTACCGCGTACCAACTTATACAGTTGGTAAAGCAGCACCAAAACCAGGCTGATATCGATGACACTGCGCCAATTGAAGTTGGCAAATAGGGTTTCAAACATGGTGAAGCTGCGAATAAAGTTGTGCCGCTTCTGCGGCAGCTTTTACATCGTGTACCCGCAAGATACGTGCACCATTTGAAAGGGCAAAGGCATGCAAGAAGGTTGTGCCATTCAAAGCCTCTTCGGGACCCACTTGGAGTGTTTTGTAGATCATGGATTTCCTTGATATGCCTGCAAGCACGGGATAGCCGAAACGGCTGAGTTGCTTGAGGGACGACAGCAATTCAAAATTTTGATTTACATTTTTAGCAAAACCAAATCCCGGATCCAAAACGATGTCTTTCACCCCCAGCAGACGCAATTGATGGGCCTTTTGTAGTAATTCTCCTACCACATCGGTTACCAGATGTTCGTATTGGTTCAGCTGGGTCATATTGGCAGGTGTGCCGCGCATATGCATCAAAATGTAGGGCACTGCGCAACGGGCCACGGTATCGAACATGGCTTCATCTAAGTTGCCCCCGCTTACATCGTTGATGATGTGAGCCCCGGCAGCAATGGCTTCTTCGGCAATGGAGGCGCGAAAAGTATCTACCGACAGCCAAGCTTTGGGGAAAGTTTCGCTTAAAAGCGCCACAGCGGGCAGCAGCCGATCGCGCTCTTCGCCTGGCAGCACATCTGCAGCACCGGGTCGGGTACTGTAAGCGCCCAGGTCGAGTATTTGCGCTCCTTGTTCGAGCATTTCAGCCGCCTTATCAATCAGCAGTTGGTTTTGCAGACGCTTTGCGTCCCACAATCGACTGCCGGCATAAAACGAATCGGGCGTAAGGTTGACGATACCCATTACCAGAGGTCTTTCGATTGATAGCAGCCTCCCTCGCGCCTGAAGGGTTGTTTTTATTGGAAACAGCGTATCTTTATCCATTGAAATGTGCCCTTTGGGCATCGAAAATAAATCTTTTCCCTTTGAATCCCCAAACCGCTATTGCTTTCGACCGCATTCTGGCCCAGTGCCGCGAATTGTTTGAAAAAAAGACCCGCGATTATGGTACAGCCTGGCGCATTTTGCGCACCTCTTCGCTTACCGATCAGATTTACATCAAGGCTGCGCGCATTCGCAGCATCGAAGAAAAAGGGGTTCAACGCATCGCCGACGATATCAGGGGCGAGTATGTGGGGATGATCAATTATTGCATCATGGCCCTGGTTCAATTGGAGTTGCCCGAAAGTGCACCCCAGGAATTGGGCTTAGCGGAGGCTTTGCAGGCCTATGACAAGCAGCGCGACATTACCCGCGCGCTCTTGCTCGATAAGAATCACGACTATGGTGAGGCTTGGCGCGATATGCGCGTGAGTTCATTCACCGATTTGATTCTAATGAAGCTTTTGCGCATCAAGCAAATTGAAGATAACGCAGGCAAAACCCTCGTTTCGGAAGGCGTAGATGCTGGTTTTCGCGACATCATTAACTACTCTGTATTTGCACTCATTAAAACAGAAACAGCATCATGACCCCTATCATTCGATTTTTAACTGGTGCCTTATTCATTTTTTCTGGTTTCATTAAGGCCAACGACCCCATGGGCTTTGGCTACAAGCTGGAAGAATATTTTGGCGTATTTGGCATTACCTGGCTTAATCCCGCCGCCACCCTCCTGGCAGTGATCATCTGTATCGTAGAAATGGGGCTTGGATTGGCATTGCTCATTGGCTGGCGTCGCATTTTCACCTTGTGGAGCCTCCTGCTCATGATTGTGTTTTTCACTTTCCTCACCTTTTACTCGGCTTGGTTCAATGTGGTTACCGATTGTGGGTGTTTTGGTGATTTTTTGAAGCTCACCCCATGGCAGTCGTTTACCAAAGACGTGGTATTGCTGGTATTTATTGGTTGGCTCTTTTTCCGCCGCGATCATTTCGCGCCTTTTTGGAGTGCCGATGTGCGTAATCGTTTGGTATTGGCCTTTGTGGTAAGCAGTACCTTGTTCAGCGCCTACACATGGGCTTACTTGCCGGTTATCGATTTCAGGCCCTATGCTGTGGGCAAGAGTATTTCGGAAGGCATGAAAATTCCCGAAGGCGCCCCTATCGACGAATATAAAGACACTTGGTTTTACAAAGTAGATGGTGAAGTAAAAAGTTACAGCACCGATGATGCCCCTTGGGATCTGCCGGGTGCCGAATTTGTGGATCGCAAAACGGTGCTTGTAAAAAAGGGATATACCCCTCCCGTACACGATTTTACCATTTTCGACCTCGACGGAAACGACTATACGGAAGATTTTTTGGTTGCCGACAGAACGCTTTTTATAGTTGCCTATCAATTCGGTAAAAGCAGAGAAGGCGCTTGGGAGGAGCTGGCTAGTGTATTGCGTTGGGCAGATGTTCATGGGGTGAAGGTGGCCTTACTTACTTCAAGCACACGCGAGCAGATTGCCGCTTTTAAAGCCGAATACAAAGCAGATTGGCCGGTGTACATCACCGATGGCACCACGCTTAAAACCATGATTCGCTCTAACCCCGGTTTGATGGCTTTGCGCAAGGGCAGGGTGGTAGAAATGTGGCCCGCACGCAGCTTGCCCAGTTTGAACACCTTGGGAGAAGTACTTGAAGTGAATAATTAATCAAAATGTTGTGGTTCCTGCTCAAACGATTGGCCAATGGCTTTTTGGTGCTATTGGGAGTGGTGAGCCTGGTTTTTCTGCTGTTTAACGTCCTACCGGGCGATGCTGCTCAAATGACCTTGGGACAAAGAAGCGATATCCGCTCTTTGGAGGCTGTACGCGCCGATTTGGGGCTCGACAAACCACTTCATATCCAATACGCTTTGTACCTCAACGATTTGTCGCCCATTAGCTGGCATGAAGCGAGTATTGCCAATCAGGAAAAGTACAGCTACCTCGTTTGGTCGAAGCTTAACGGGGGCGTAATGGTACTCAAAGCACCGTTTTTACGCAACAGTTACCAAAGCCGACAAACGGTGAACCAGCTACTCATTCAAGCCTTGCCTGGCACTGCCATCTTGGCCTTAAGTGCCATGGCCTTTGCTACCTTCTTTGGCTTGTTGTTGGGAGGTATTGCTGCCACCTTTGCTTATAGTTGGATTGACCGACTTGCGGTAAGCGTTTCAATCGTCGGAATTTCGGCACCCAGTTATTTTGCCAGCATACTCATTGCCTACCTTTTCGGCTATTTGTGGCACGATTACACCGGACTTTCTATGACAGGGAGTTTGTATGCCTATGACCCATTTGTGGGCAAACAACTCCAATTAAACAATTTGATACTTCCAGCCTTTACCTTAGGCATCCGACCATTGGCCATCATCGTTCAACTCAGCAGAAATACCATGTTGGAAGTTTTATCGCAAGACTATGTTCGTACCGCCAGGGCCAAAGGCCTCTCCGAATGGCAGGTGATGCGAAAGCATGTGCTGCGCAATTCGCTTGGACCCGTGATTACGGCCATTTCGGGCTGGTTTGCATCGTTGTTGGCAGGTGCCGTCTTTGTAGAATACATTTTCGGTTGGCAGGGTTTAGGCAAGGTCACTGTAGAAGCACTCATGAAGTTCGACTTGCCCGTGGTCATGGGTGCGGTACTTTTTGTGGCCCTTGCATTTGTGGTAATCAACATCCTGGTCGACTTTATTTATGCTTGGCTTGATCCCCGCATACGGCTTCAATGAAACGAATTTACCTCATTGGCATGCCAGGTTCGGGCAAAAGCACCTCGGGAAAGCGCTTTGCCAAAGCTTTGGGTTGGGGGTATGCCGACTTAGACAAGCTGGTGAGTCTCCGTTCGGGCAAAAGCATTGCTCAACTTTTTCAACAAGAAGGCGAGCTGGCCTTTAGAACATGGGAACAAAAATGCCTGCACGAAACAGCTTTGAGTAGCTGTATTGTAGTGGCATGCGGGGGAGGGACTGCTGCCTGGTTCGATAATATGGACTGGATGTGCTCACAAGGCAAAGTGATTTGGCTCAACATATCTACCGATGAACTGAAGCGAAGGATTTTGAACAGTAAAAACGAAAGACCACTTTTCGCCGGCTTAGATGAAGCTGGAATTGAACTCCAAATTGAGAAGCTATTTCAAGCCAGAAACCCTTTTTTTGAGCGTGCATCAATGCAAGTTCAAAGCGAAAAAGCGCTGCTCGACTTAGTAACTGTGTTAAGAGAACATTTTCAAAAGGCTTGAATGGCAACACTATCATAATCGCAGCTTTACCTTAGGGTTAAAGCAAGCTCCTTCCTTTGTGAAAACCTAGGAAATGCAAAAGCGTAAAGTAGAAATGGTGGTGATTTCCGATGTGCATTTAGGCACATATGGCTGCCACGCCACCGAACTCTTGCAATACCTCAACAGTATTGATCCGGCCTTAATCATTTTAAACGGCGACATTGTAGATATCTGGCAATTCAGAAAGCGCTATTGGCCTAAATCGCATATGTTGGTGGTTAAAAAAATATTCGATTTCTTAAGTCAGGGTATTCCCGTTTACTATTTAACCGGAAACCATGATGAAATGCTCAGGCGCTTTTCGGGCTTGAAGCTGGGCAATTTCCAAATCAAAGACAAACTTTTGATGGAGCTTGACGGCAAGCAGGCCTGGTTTTTCCATGGCGATGTGTTTGACGTTACCATGCAATATTCTAAATGGCTGGCCAAACTAGGTGCAGTAGGTTACGATTTACTCATCTTGTTGAACCGCATGGTCAACTGGGTATCTGAAAAATTGGGCAGAGGCCGGATTTCAATATCAAAAAAAATCAAGGATGGTGTGAAAGGTGCCGTCAAATTCATCAATGATTTTGAAGGCGTTGCTGCCGATTTGGCCATCGATAATAAATACTCATATGTGGTTTGCGGGCATATACATCAACCAAATATCCGATTGCACAAAACCGCAAAAGGCGAAGTGATGTATTTGAACTCGGGCGACTGGATTGAGAACTTAACCGCCTTAGAGTATCACAAGGGTGAATGGGTTATTTATCGTCATGTTGCCGCCGAGCACGAGGCCATAAACATCCAGGAATTGAGCAGCGAAGTGCCCTTGTTGGAGTTATTCAGGCAACATGCAGGTCGAGAAGAAGTTGTTTTTTTACATCAGTTACTTGGCTACACCGCGGTTGCCAACGGATGAAAATCCTATATGCCATTCAAGGCACCGGCAATGGGCATGTAAGTCGCGCCCGTGAAATCCTTCCCCATTTGTTGCCGTACGGCACCATTGATGTGTTGATTTCGGGCACCCATGCCGAGGTAGATGTAGGTCACCCGGTTTTGTATCGGTATCCTGGTATGGGTTTTAAATTTGGCAAAAGTGGCGGTATTTCTTTCCCAGAAACCTTCAAAAGCCTGAGGCCTGTACAATTCATTCGCGACCTTTATGCATTGCCCATAAAGCAATATGATTTAATAATAAATGATTTTGAACCAGTGAGTGCTTATGCCGCCAAAAAAGCGGGCATGCGCTTACAGGCGCTCAGCCACCAAGCTGCTTTTTTATCACCCAATAGTCCAAGACCACCCCAACGTAATGGCTTCGCCGAATGGCTATTTCGAAATTATGCCCCCAGTACACATCAAACTGCTTTTCACTTCAAATCATACGATCAATTCATTCATCCCCCAGTAATAAGAAACGAGGTACGCCAACTTCAGGTAAGTGAACAGGACCACATTGCTGTTTACCTACCTGCCTTTGAGGCCAAACGCCTCATCCCCCATTTCCTAACATGCCATCAGCTGAAATGGCATTTGTTTTCTAAGCACGATGCTGTTGCACGTTGGGAAAAAAACGTTTGGATTCGGCCTATTAACAACGAGGCTTTTTTATCTTCATTGGCCAGCTCAGCAGGATTACTTACGGGCGCCGGATTTGAGTCACCGGCAGAAGCCTTGTTCTTAGGCAAACAATTGATGGTTATACCCATGACCAACCAATATGAACAACAATGCAATGCCGCAGCGCTTGCGCTGTTAGGAGTTCCGGTAGTTCAAAACATAAATAACCGATTCTCGGATGCACTGCAACACTGGCTCAGGCATAAAAACGATATCCATTTGCACTTTCCCGATGCAACTCAAACGCTATTGCATCAAATAATTTCGAGTACTAATTAAATGAATTTTTGTTCATAAAAGTATAGTTAATATATATTATTAACTGTTTTTATGTATTTTATAAACTGTATAAAGTTTTGTATATAGTCGAAATTAGCAAGGTGACGCCTAATTATTGAAATTGTCTAACAAATAACATGGCCATGTCTGCGACTAAACAAATTTCCCAAGATTACTGCTTACTTATCGCCATCTGCAAAGATGATAACTCGGATGATGCATTTGAACGGAAATTGCAAAAAGCCTTCAAAGACAGCTACGTAGGAATGGATGAGCTGAAGAAGGCTGCCACTGCCTGTGCCCAACAATGCTGCATAGTAATCACCAATGACCACTCATGGCTGATTTCTCAATTAAAAAAGGAATACGATAAAGTCAAATCCGGCACATTTTTCATAGTTAGCACCCATTCGGCGCCAGCAATAATCAAAGGCAGTGTGAATAAAATCATTCATCATATAGTTCAGCCCGACACACCCTACTCATCTGCGCAAGAGGCACTAAAAGCGGTGAAAAGAGCCAAGCGCCTCCAAGAAAAGGCCGTTGACCATTTTCTTAAGAATAAGTTGAAGAAACAATTTGCACCTGAACAGTCAAATCGGGCCTTCCTAGAAAATCTAAACAAATTGATTAAGAGGTACCATGCCGACTCCAATTTGAGAACCACCTTTTTGGCCGAAAAAATGGGGATTTCACAAAGCACCTTGGAAAGGCGATGCCACAAAATAACCCAAAAGAAACCCAATCATATTTTATTGGAATACCGCTTGGCCCAAGCACACAAATACAGCACCCAATCGCTCATGCCATTTGCCAAAATTGCTAAGCTATGCGGCTTTGGTTCTGCCGCATACTTTTCAGTAAGGTTTACCGATTACTTCAAAATCAAACCTTCACAAGCAAGAGTTCAAGCGCAATCAAAGGCAAGCTAACTTTTAAAAACCCATCAGGTACTCTTCAAGCGTAATGGCCCCCTCTAAACCGAAACGCTTCTTTAATCGATAACGACCAACATTTACGGCGTGGGTAGAGACAGCTAGCAAGCCAGCAATTTCTTTGGTGCTGAAATGAAGGCGAATGAGACAAGCCAATTTCTCTTCCGAAGGGGTAATCTGTTTGTGTCTGAAACGTAAGTGCACCAGAAAATCGGGATGTACCATTTCGAAAAGTTGTCGAAATACAACCCAATCTTCTTCCGTCAATATCTTTTTACCTCTTAATTCCGCGAGAAGCTCCACCTTTCTTTCGTCTACCAAAATCTCCTCGTCGGTAAGGGCTTCATCACTACGCCTTTCAGCATTTCGGAACGTATTAGCAGCGCCATCCCTTGGCATAAATGCCAGAGGGATACGCTTTCTTGATTGGTAATCTTTGTCGGAAACGAGTACCAATTTGTACTTGGCCACTCTCAGCCAAAGGAATGCACCCGAAAGCGATAAAACCATCAACCAAACAACCCATTTTAACCAAATGGCATTTGCGTTTGATGATTCAAGCCGCGCAGCATTACTTAGCTGCTTTTGCTGTTCAAAATCACTCGTAATCTGAGAAACATGCAGTTCATAATAAAGTCGAAAAAAGTGCACTGCTTCAAAAGGCTGGTTTGCACATAAGTGTAACTCATAAAGCGCCAAAAGACTGCTTGTTTGGTATTTTAAATGACCCGTTTGTCGTGAAAGCTGATACGCTTTTTGAAGCATGGTACCTGCTTCTTTGTAGCGCTGTTGAGCAAAGTGCTGCAAACCTTCGTAGTAATCCAAATACCACTTCAATGGATGCTCATCCGCTAAGCCGGTTGACAACTCCCTTAATTCTTCCCAATTTTCCGATTTCGTACTTCGTCTTCTCACCAACAAACGATCTTCTAGCAATTTTAACCTCAAGTACAAGGCGTTGTAGCTAGAAGCGCTGGCATCAATAAGATCATCCTCGGCTAGAACGGCCAATTGTGACTTCCAATAAAGGAAGTTATCTAATGCGTATTCACCACTGTGGTAGTTGGCACTAGATACCGAATGCTCTACGGCTGGCTCCGATGCATATGACATGGCACTACCCCATAAGAGCAATACACAGATCATAAGAACAATGGCAGAGCGCATTAGAATGTATTTAATCTCAATAATAAATAACCAAAAGCGAACAACCAATCAAAAAATAAAAAAGCGTAAAAAATATAACTATTTGCGCATTTCACTTAGTCGGCTTTTTTGTTTTTGAAATAATCTACTTCATTCAGCTTCGATTCGGGACGAAGCTCCCACCTACGGGTTTGCGGATTGTAGGTATAGTCCTTGTCGGGCCACTCCAAATACTTCATATCGCCCCAATAAGCTTCCAGGCTGTTGCCCGCAACCATTTTATCAAACAACCATTCACCTCTCTCCAACTCATCTTGAGCCAAGCGCGGCGTATGGAAAACAATTTCTAAATAGTCTACACGGGGCAATTGGACCGATGTAAACTTGCCACCGATAAATCGGTAATGCTCGTAAAGGCTTCTGCGGTCGCGTTTCTTATACAGAAAATAAACGGTATCCTCAACAGCCACCAAACGCACCAATTCCACTTCATTTTGTTGAACGATGCGTTGATAATGCTCGCGATGCACCGCCTCAAAACGTGCATCTCCACTCACATTTTCAGGCCTATCGTCGAGGTAAACAGCCAAATTATAAATCAAATCGGTGCGTTTCTCTGCTTCTAACTTTAGCTCCTTTTGGTTTGTACAAGCAAATCCGAAAGCCAATATCAATCCGTATAAAAAGTATTTTCTCATGGTATGAAATAAAAAAGACGGGCACCCGCCTGGGTACCCGTCAAAATTAAAAGTAAAATCTTAGTAGGCCTTGGTGATAGGATTCCATTCAATCCAGCCTGAGCTCCAGTTCCAACCTGCATCAGCAGTAGTACCGAAAGCACCATGGTATGCCGGACTAACAGGGAAACCTGTAAGTGCAGGAGCACCGGTAGCAATTACACCGCTTCCGGCTGAGAGCAATGGATTAGGAGTAGCAAAGCTTGGAGCAGAGGCCCATACAGTTGATGCAATGGAAGAGTCACCCAACAATACGTTGTTGGTAGCGTAGTTGGCAGGTAAGCTAGCACCGCCGCTGGTAGCAGAGTTGGCCGTATTGCGGAAGAACAAAGTACCAGTAATATTGGCATCGGCACCCGAACCGTTGAAACGAGCACCAGTAGCCCAACCAGCAACGATGGAGTTGCGTACCTTGATAGCACTGTTAGAGTTGATTTCTACACCAGCCTGGTAGTTGGCATTGATGGTTGTATTGAATACACGAGGACCCATTACAGTTACGTTTGCAAATTCTGCCAAAGAATGTGGAGTGGCGGTAGCATTGCTGTTCGATGAAGCTTCGAATGCGCGTGAGCCCGACTTATCGGCAATATTGGCATCACGAACAACCAAACCAAACTGTACTTTACCAGCGTAACCACGATCAGAATCGAAATCGTCGTCCCAAGTGCTGTAAGCAATCAAATAGTTGTGGTTGTTGGTGCCACCAAACCACTCATAGGCATCATCATTGGCGTAAGAAATCATGATGTTATCCATAACGGTTCCGCTACCTACCGAACCCATGGTGAGTGAATTCAATTCGTTGTCGGGTGAAAGTTCCACACCAGCAAACTCAATACGCACGAAACGCATAGAACCTGAGTTTTGGTCGTTGATGGCAGCACCTGAACCTGGGCCGTAAACACCATTTTCACCGGTTGATGCAGCAATACCTTCGATGGTTGAGTTGGCGTTGCCATTGGTCAAAGCGTTACCGCATATTACAATACCACCCCAGTCGCCACGGTTACGGAAACCAGCAGGAGCTTCAGAAGTAAATACAATGGGGTTGCTTGCCGTACCATTGGCAACTATACGAGCGCCACGGTTGATAATCAAAGCAGCCTTGGTGTCTTTGTCACCAAAGATTACTGTTCCGGCAGGAATAGTGATGGTGTTAGGAGCCTGCACAAATACCTTACCTACCAACAAATACTTCTTGCTTGCATCAAGGGTAAGGTTGCTGGTAATCTCACCTTCAATACGAACCAAGCTATTGTCGGGTCCTGGATCGGGTGTTGGAGTGGGTTCATCTTTACAAGCTACTACGGCTACCGCCATCATAGCCATCAACGCGAAACGGTTGAGGTTCTTAAACATGGTTGTTAGTTTTAAGTGTTTATGCCGCAAAAGTAGAAGGCCCCCGTTACCCACACTTTACGGCCATGTTATTTGTGTGTAACGAAAAATGCCGGCTGTTAACCGGCATTTAACATGGTGATGGATTGTTGAATTATTGGAGTTTGAAGTTCAAATCGAAGGTGATGTAGGGACCAAAACGCTGGTTCAAAACCTGTTTATCGGTGATTTGATTGTTCAGGCGGCCATCGTAATTACCGTCTTCCCTAAAAATGAGTCGGGCATTCAACAAATCGGTTACACCTAACTTCGCATCTATTCGGCTGTTGATTTTCTTGGAAATGCTCAAATCGACCAAATTCCTGGGCATTTCGTAAATGGTAGGAATTTCACGGTCCCCCACGGTGAAGATGCGCTGGCCATAAATATTGTACAACAATGCTACTTGAAAACCTTTGTCCGAGTCGTTGTAGTAGATGCCTGCATTCACTACGTAGGGCGATTGGCCTTGCAACGGACGGCGACGTTCTTGGGTCAAGGTTGAATCATCGCCCAAATCAATTTCACTTCTGATAAGTGCCGCGTTCAAAATCACGTTAAACCGATTGATAAAGCTATTCGGTGCTCCCAGACCTAGATTTTTGCGCAATTCCAACTCAGCTCCATAACTCACTGCGGCTGCCGCATTTCGGAATAAAAAGATTGGATTGGAGGTTCCGGTTACAATGTAAGTCTCAATGGGGTTGGTGAACTGCTTATAGAAAACCCCTACAGCCACTTGTTCAGAAGGTGACGGGAAGAACTCATACTTCAAATCCACATTGTTGATGGTGGCAATGTTCAATCGCTCATTACCCACCACGTCGATAGCGAAGTTAAAGTCGTAAAAAGAGAAAGGCGCTAGTTCTCTGAATTCAGGGCGGTTGATGGTACGGCTGTAGGCCAAACGAAACTGACTAAAATCATTGCGCTTGAAAGTGGCATTCAAAAAGGGCAAAAAGCTCAAAATCGGATTGTCGACAATCACAGGAATCATCTGCGATATGCGGGTATTCAATTGCTGGCGATTGAATTCTGCGCGTAAGCCGAAATTCACATTCAAACGGTCTGTGGCATTCCATGCGCCACCCGCATAGCCAGCGAGCAAAGTATTGGAGGCAGAATAAGAGTCGGTAAAGTTGGTGCCTTCGCTGAGGATAAATCCATTGGGAAAGCCGATATTCTCGTTGGCAAAAATTTGGGTAAGTGGTAATTGCAACAAGCTTTGATCAAAACCATTGGCCGATGATTGCCGATAAGCCATCCATCGGGCTGCAAACTCGCGCTCCTTGTATTCGGCGTAATAGCCCGCCCTCAAAGTAAACTTGGGCTTCTCTACATCGGCTCCAAAAACCCGCTTGTAATCAAAGGTTTGAGTAAATATGTTTTCGTAAAGGTTGGAGAAAAAGCGAGCTGCATCAAAAGTATTGGCAGAAGGAGGAATCACCACCCTGAAAGGCTCGTCTGTGTCGATATTGCGTTGCGTGCGTGCCCTGCGCCAATCAGGCTCCGAACGATTGGTTCGAGAATAGCTTGCTGCCCAGTGTATTTCATCACGTTCTGTCAATTGGTGTGTACCCGACAATTGGGTATTAAATACCATGCGCTGTTGATAGTAGAAAGAGTAGTTATCAACATCGAAGCCCTGGAAGTAATCCTTACCTTGACGGCGTACCGTTTCTTGGTTGCCATTCTGAGACAGCAGATTTTTGAATTCAATGGTATTGGCCGAATTCAGTTTGATTGACCAATTGCTGATGAGGCCTGTACGTACGTTATTGGCAAATGATTGGTCGTTATACAAAAAGGCATCGATACTGCTAAAATCAGCGGCATAATTGATATAACGGCGACGCTCAATTTCCAACAATTGGTTGGTTTGACTGTAACTCAATGAGTTCAAGCTTGATACTTGTTTGCCTTTGATTTTGAACTTACGCCCAATATCATAGCGCAAACGCAAATCGGGCATGGCCATGCGCTGGTCGAGTACCCAGTCATTGTCGAGCTTCTTGGTTGCTTCGGCTACTTTGTCGTAGTCAAATCCCAAATCACCAATGCGGCGAGGAAAATCAGAAGGCAACTGGCGGGTGCCATCATCAAAACCCAAAAAATCGGTGCTGCTACTGTTGCTCCTCAGTCCACTGGTAAAAGTAGTGCCCACCCGAACCCCTGTACCAATGGTAAGGTTTTGGAAATTTTGCTCTACTTGATTTTTGGTGTAAATTTTAATGACCGCACCGCCAAACTCGCCGGGGATTTCCGCTGAACCCGACTTAAACACCAACATGCGTTCAATCATATTGCTGGGTACCAAGTCGAAAGAAAATGAACGCTTATCGGCTTCAGTGCTTGGTGCAATGACGTCATTCAGCATTACTGTATTGTAGCGTTCGGCCAAACCACGCACAATTACAAAACGATCGTCTTGAATGGTGATACCCGGAATACGGCGAACCACTTGACCTGCGTCGCGGTCTTGCGATTTGCTGATTTGCTGGGCGGAAATGGCGTTGATTACCAATTCACTCTTTTTCACTTCCATGAGCGCTGCTGTTTCGGTATTCCGAACACGCTCGGCAACCACTTCCACACCGGCTAACTCGGCGATGTCTTCTTCCAGCTTGATATTAAAGACGAGGTTTTTACCCGCGTCGAGTTTAAAGTCCTGTTGAAACGGCTTGTAAGAAATGTAAGATGCAAACAGCGTATAGTAGCCGGGGCTTACGTTGGCGATGGTATAATTTCCATCTAAATCAGTAGAAGCACCTATGGTGGTGCCCTTTATAAGCACGTTAACGCCAGGAAGACCAATACCCGATTTCGCATCGGTTACGCGCCCTTTGATGCTACTGTTTTGTGCTTGAACAGCCGTGGAAAAGAAGAACGAAAAAAGAAGGATGAAATGTCGGGCGCGCATGCCTTTTGTCAAATTTGTTGCAAAGGACCTCTTTTCATATTAAGAAAATATTAACTGCCTGTTATGCTCCATTTAATCGCAATAAAACGATACATCATGGGCGCGCTCCCACTGTGTTTGCTTGTGGTGTTTGACAAAAAAATCTATCCAAATACGCGAACTTACAGAAAAGCACTATCTTCGTTTACCTAACCTATTCCATGTATGAGAAAAGCACTGCTTTTTTTAGCCCTTATTGCCCTTGTAAGTACCAGCTGTAAAAAGGACAACACTCCAGCTAAAAGCCCTGAAGAGGTATATGCCGAACGCCTTAATGGCAATTGGAATGTCAACCAATTGAATTACACCGCCACCGTTCCAGTACCCGTTTTTGGAAGTATACCCATTAATGGTACTGCTACCAACGCTGGTTCTATTTCGTTTAACACTCCTGCAAAAACGGCCAACTACAACATCCGTTTTTTACCCACCTTAACCGGATTACCCATTCCCATCGATACGGTGCGTTTGGTTGGAACGGGCACCTTTACCAACACTACTACCGCCATTACCCTCACTGAAGCTTCGGGACAAGTGGTGGTATTTAATGTGCTTACCAACGAAGCTAATTTACAAGTGCTCCGCACTTCGCTCAATTATCCGCTCGATTCAGCTACGAATGTTCCTGTAACCCTCGAAATGCGCTTGAGCCGCTAATTGTGTACGATTTCTTAGAAAGGTCTGTGTAACCCACAGGCCTTTTTTATTTTTGGAACAAAATTCCCTTATGCTCGAGTCGCTGCTTTCACCCATCGATGAACAATTGGTGCCCCTGCCCGAACATTTTGCCCCAGGCACTTTGGGCGCCAATGTGCAGCGCCATTATGGTGCGTTTCCTTCATTGGAAGGCGCACAACTAGCCATTATTGGCATTCAGGAGGCCAGAGGAAATGCCTACAATCCGGGAAGTGCGCATGGTGCCGACTACATTCGCC
Source organism: Sphingobacteriaceae bacterium (assembly GCA_013824115.1). Lineage (GTDB taxonomy): Bacteria > Bacteroidota > Bacteroidia > UBA7662 > UBA7662 > PNNG01. The sequence goes on from PNNG01000010.1 coordinate 82,351, forward strand.
AAGAGCTATACCGACTTTATCAGCCTGAAGGAAGTTTGAATCTGGTTGATTTAGGCAATATAAAAGCGGGTCACAGTCTCAGCGACAGTCAGGTTGCTCTCCGAGAGGCATGCTGGGCTTTGATCAAGCAGCAAATCGTGCCCATTATTTTGGGAGGAAGCGCTGATTTGGCGTATGGACAATACCTCGCCTATACCCACTATGACAGCACCATTGACCTGGCGGCCATAGATGCCCGCTTTCACGTACAGGACACGGGCGAAGAAGCAGCGGTAGATGCCAGCAATTTCCTTTACAAAATCATCGCCCACCAGCCCAGTCACTTATTCAACTATGTAAATCTCGGATATCAGACCTATATGGTGGCCCGCGAAGAAGTACGTTTGCTCGAAAAGCTCTTTTTTGATGCTGTTCGTTTGGGTGAAGTCCGTTCGCAACTCGAAGAGGCAGAACCACATCTGCGCGCTGCGGATATGCTTTATATCGATGTTTCGGCCATTCGAAAAGCCGACGCCCCAGGAAACCCAATGGGCTCACCCAATGGGTTTTTTGCCCATGAAATTTGTCAACTTACTCGGTATGCTGGGTTGAGCGACAAACTTAGCTCTATCGGCTTTTACGAATATGATCCATCAAGCGATAGGCAATTGCTCACAGCAGCCACCCTGGCACAGGCCATATGGTATTTTATGGATGGCTTTTTAAACCGCATGAACGATTTGCCGAAGGTGAAAAACCGCACCTTCATCAAATACACCACCACCCTCAAGGCTGGCAAACACGATTTGGTGTTTTACAAAAGTAAAAAATCAGGTCGTTGGTGGATGGAAGTAACGCTCCCCCCAGTGAAGGGAAGCAAAAAGGAGCGTACCCACTTGGTACCTTGTTCATACAACGACTACCTCATGGCAGGCAAAGACGAGCTGCCCGATAAATGGTGGAAATTTCACCAGAAATACATGCTCTAAATCATCATTCGTTCAGGTAGCCTTCCATGGCCATGCCTCTTGATCCTTTGATTAATACCACGGCCGATTCGAAATTCGACAATGGCGCTTTGGTTCTCATATTGTTTAGATCGTGGTAAAATTGATATTCTGGAAACTCACCAGCGAAAGCCCCAAAAAGCGGTCCGCACAACAACGCCTTTTCGATGGCCTTTTCTCGCATATGCACCAACAATGCATGGTGTTCGGCCTCGGCTGCTTCGCCCAATTCAAACATATCACCCAAAACAGCCACCCTTAGGGGCGCTTGAATTTGTGCCAAATTATCAATAGCAGCTTGCATACTGTGTGGATTGGCATTGTAAGCATCGAGGATGATGCGATTGGTGCCTATTTCCAGCAATTGAGAGCGGTTGTTGGCCGGAGCGTAGGCGGCTAAAGCGCTGTTGATTTTCTCGTAAGGCACGCTTAAGTGCCGTGCGATGCAAGCCGTTGCCAACAAATTCACAAAATTGTACTTGCCATACAGTTGGGTTTGCACCTGAGGCGCACGCAGCATCAGTCGATAGCTGTTTTCCCACTGGAAACGCAATTGCCAATTGGCATCGAGCAAGCGGCCAACACAATCGGCTTCCTGGCTTTCGCCATAATAGATGGCCGATTTGATGTGCGCAGCATATTGCATCAGATCTGAGTTTTCGTAATGCACAAATGCCTGACCACCTGTTTGCTGCAAGTATTTGTACAGTTCACACTCCGTTTCAATAATGGCTTCGAGGCTGCCAAAACCCTCGAGGTGTTCTTTGCCTACGGAGGTCACCACCCCTAAATCGGGACAAGCAATTTCACAAAGCGGCATTACCTCACCCGGGTGGTTGGCACCCATTTCTACAACAGCCACCTCGGTATCGAGCGGCATGCGCAGCAAGGTAATGGGCACACCTATATGATTATTCAAGTTCCCGGGCGTAGCCCAACATCGGTAATGACTGCCAATGGCCATGCGCAGTAGTTCTTTGGTGGTTGTTTTTCCGTTTGAGCCAGTTACGCCTATCACCCGCAAGCCGGGAATAGATTGGCGGTGGTGCCGGGCAAGCGCTTGTAGCGTTTCCAAAACGTCGTCCACCAAAAAAGCAGCATCTCCCAATTCGGGCTGGGGCTCATCTACCACCACGCACGAAGCACCGGCAAACAAGGCTTGGGCAGCAAATCGATTGCCATTAAAATTGCCTCCTTTAAGGGCAAAAAACACATCGCCAGGTTGAATATTCCGGGTATCGGTGCTGAATTTGCCGCTAGCATCAAGAAAACGGCGGTAGAGTAACATTAAATTCACATTAAAGCCTTTTGGTTTGTACAAGCCTTCGCTAAATTCGTGAATTAATAATTGCAAGATGAAAAAAACTGTGCTCATTTGTTTTATTGGCTTGTTCACGGCCTTGGGCGCTCATGCACAGTTCTTTCGCTTTGAAGCGAGCAATGGCCCCGGGGTCATTCAAAACGGCTACTCCCTCAAATACCCTTGGGCAGGCGGATTAGCGGCACCACAGTTTGGTGAAATGGATGTAAATGGCGATGGACTCAAAGATGTGCTTGTTTTTGAGCGAACCGACGATGTGCTTCAAGTTTGGTTGAGGCGTGTTGAAAATGGCCAGCAGCGGTTTGAATTCGCCCCCGCTTTTGCCACCCTTTTTCCGCCGATGCGCAGCTGGTTTCAACTCATCGATTTCAACCAAGATGGACGAGTAGATCTTTTTACGAGTGCCAATGGCGGGGCCATGGTTTACCAAAATATCGGCAGCGTGGGCCAACCCCAATTCGTACTTCGCTCTGCTTTGCTTGATGCTTGGTGGGAATTTGGATTCAGGGCTTCTATACTCGTTATGAATATGGACAAACCCGGGATTGCTGATTTTGATGGCGATGGTGATCTCGACATGGCCGCTTTCGATAATTTCGATATTGGTAAAATCAACTATTACCGCAATATGTCGGTTGAACGTTACGGAAACGCCGATTCACTTGATTTTGTAGTACGGTCGCGCTGCTGGGGATTGTTTGAAGAAGACCAACTGAGTTCCAATATCCGCATGAACTTGGGGGCCAACTGCTTCCCCCTCACCCCTATGCCTAACGTTTTAGCACGTGTGCAGCATATGGGCTCCACCATTACGCCAATTAATGCGAATCGCGATAGCCTAATGGACATTTTACTGGGTGATGTTGAAGGCACTACCCTAAAATATTTACGCAATGGAGGAACCCGCGATACAGCAAAAATTGTACAGGCCTTACCCTCTTTTCCGTCTTATGACACCAGTATTTCGATACCCATTTTCCCTGCAGCTTATCCCATTGACGTAGACAACGATGGCCGCCAAGACTTGATTGTTGCCCCCAATGATGCGTACCAATCTACCCTCACCAACCATGTATGGTACTTTCGCAATGCGAGTACAACCCAAGAAGACTCTTTCCGGCTTCAAAAACGCGCCTTTTTAGTAGAAGACATACTGCAGTACTACACCAATGCAGCTCCTTTAGTAACCGATATCGACCACGATGGCAAAGCCGATTTGCTGGTAGCTTTTGAAAATGGGGCTCAACAAGGGGTTTTGCATTTCTACAAAAATGTGGGCACACTAGGAGAACATCTGTTTCAACTGGTTGACACTGCTTTTTTGCGTCTCGACACGCTCGATTTGCGCTTTCCACGATTGGCAGCTGGCGACTTGAATGGCGATGGTTATTCCGACTTATTAATCGGCACCATGATTGGAGAACTGCTTCACTATCAGCACAGCGCGCAGCCAAACGTAACCTCTTTCCAGCTCATTACCAAAGACTTTCAACAGCTCAACGCTGGTTTTGGCTTGGCGCCCGAACTGGGTGATGTTAATCGAGATGGCAAGCTTGATTTACTGCTTGGAACGCGCGAAGGCAGGGTGCGATACTACACCAATACCGGCACTGCTTCGAATCCCAGCTTCACTCTTACCAATACCGAATTCGGTCAAATTCATGTTGCTGAATTTTTTACTGGCTTTGCAGTTCCTCGTTTGAGCGATTTCAATAGAAATGGAAATTATGACTTGGTGGTTGGCACAGAACGGGGACGGTTGTACTTCTATCCCGATTTTGAAGGCAATACAGGCAGGTTCCCGGCACGGAATATAGCCATTTTCCATCCACAAACGGGATTATATGATAGTACGCGCTTAAGCTACTACATTACGCCCTGCGTGATGATGATGAACAATGACACATTTCCCGATTTGTTGGTAGGCACTTACCGGGGTGGTGTACGGGCGTTTGTGAACAATCAACAAAATGTAAGTGTACGCGAGTTGGCTCAAGAAGCACAAATTAGGGTCTTTCCGAACCCCAGCGCCGATGGACTTTTTAACCTGTATAAGCCAGCAGAAAAACAAGGAGGCTGGAAGTCGGTAAGCATATATGATTTACAAGGACGATTGTTAGAGCGGCTTACCTTGGAAGATCTATCGAACCAAACCAGCATACGCCTCCAAAGTCAGGGAATGCTCTTGCTGCGCATAGAATTTACCGATGGAAGCAGCAATCATCAGCGAGTTCTTGTATTGCGATGATCAAAGGCTTGCATCCTGCTTTGTCAAGACACTGCCATAAATCTAAGAGGTATAAAAGCTTGGCTGTTCCTTGCAATAATTGCCTTATTTTTACGCCTCTTTGTGAGCCCCGGTAAGGGAATGCAACAGGCTATATGTCGGTACAAGTAAAACAACTCACCAAAATATACGGCACCCAAAAGGCAGTCGACGGGATATCTTTCGATATTCCCGAAGGCGCCATTGTGGGTTTGCTCGGTCCGAACGGTGCCGGAAAAAGCACCACCATGAAAATCCTCACAGGTTTTATTCCGCAAACCAGCGGTATGGCCACAGTGCATGGGCTCGACGTAGAGAAAAACAGCCTCGAAATCAGACGATTAACCGGGTACCTGCCCGAAAGTAATCCGCTATACCTCGATATGTATGTGCAAGAATACCTTCACTATGCAGCTGGATTTTACGAGGTAAACGACCCTGCCAAGCGGGTAAAGCAAATGCTGGAAATGACGGGTTTGGGGGTAGAGCAGCACAAAAAAATAGGGCAGCTCTCTAAAGGCTACCGACAGCGTGTAGGCTTAGCCCAGGCCATGTTGCACGATCCTAAAGTGTTGATTTTAGACGAACCAACTTCGGGTTTAGATCCGAACCAATTGGTCGATATCAGGGCCCTGATCAAAGAAATTGGCAAATCGAAAACCATCATACTGAGCACCCATATCATGCAAGAAGTAGAAGCCATGTGCGAAAGAGTGCTCATCATTAACAAAGGAAAGTTAGTAGCCAACGATGCTGTGGCACAGCTACAACGCAAAGTAGCTGGCGGCATTACTGTTCAAGTAGAATTCAGCGATGCCGTACAACAGCGCGAATTACGCAGCTTGTCAGGCATCCAAGAAGTACGCAATGAGCAAGGCAACCAATGGCTGGTGACTGGTGATGCCAAAACCGACGTGCGTAAAACGCTCTTCGATTATGCGGTACGTTCCGGCAAAACCGTATTAAGCATGAGCCAACACGAAAACTCGTTGGAAGAAATTTTCAGAGAACTTACCCAAAAGCCCTGAAGATGTTTACAGTATTTAAACGCGAAATCAGCAGCTTTTTAAGCTCACTCATTGCTTACATAGTAATTGTAGTGTTTCTGTTGGTAACAGGTTTGTTCATGTGGGTTTTTCCCGATTATAGCTTGTTGGATTTTGGTTATGCCAGTCTCGACCAACTATTTATCATTGGCCCCTGGGTATTTATGTTTTTGATTCCAGCCATAACCATGCGCTTTTTTTCGGAAGAGAAACGTACCGGGACCATCGAATTGCTGTTTACCAAACCGGTTACCGATACCCAAATCATCTTGGGTAAGTTTTTCGCTGGATTTGCCTTGGTGGTTTTTGCAGTTTTGCCCACGCTATTGTATGCGGTAACCTTGTGGTTTTTGGCCGACCCTGTAGGGAATATAGATACCGGTGGCATTATCGGTTCGTACATTGGCCTTTTATTGCTAGGTGCCGTATTTGTAAGCATTGGATTATTTGCCTCGGCCCTCACCGACAACCAGATTGTTGCCTTCATTCTCGGGCTATTCCTGTGCTTCTTCTTTTATTCTGCTTTCGACAGCATCAAATTATTTAATCTGCCAGTAAAAGTGCAATTGGTTTTGGAACAATTGGGCATCAGTGCTCACTTCTATGCCATGAGCAAAGGCGTGCTCGACTCGCGTGATTTGGTGTATTTTGGAAGCGTGATTGCTTTGTTTGTAGCCCTTACCAAAACCGTATTGGAGAGTAGAAAATGGTAAACAAGGCACAAAACTCTGCGAAACGCAGGCAGTCGCTGGTTCAGCTGTTCCTTTTGCTGGGCATTTTGGTAGTGGTGAATGTAGTGGCTTCTTTGCTTTATGCCCGTATTGACCTAACCAAGGAAAAGCGCTACTCGCTGGCACCCGGCACACGCGAACTATTAAAATCACTGCCCGATGTGGTATACATCAGGGTATACTTGGATGGTGAATTTCCTCCGGGATTTCAAAAGTTGCGTGGTTCAGTTAAGGATTTATTGGCAGAAATGCGCTTGGCAGCAGGCGGAAACCTCGAATACGAATTTATTGACCCAGCCAACCAGCCCGACGACCGCTCACGAAACGAATTATATGAACAGCTGTTTAAAATCGGACTTCAGCCCACCGATTTGCAAAACCGTACGGGTTCGGGGGTGGAGCGACAGGTAATTTGGCCAGGTGCAGTGGTGGTTTACCGAAACAAAGAAGTGCCCGCCAATTTCCTTTTAGGCGCTGGCGCTGGCAATTCGCCGCTCGAAATCATCAATGCATCGGAAGAAGCACTTGAATACACTTTGGCAAATGCCATTAAAAAATCGACGCAGCTTTACAAACCTAAAATTGCCTTTACCGAAGGACATGGCGAGTTAGACGGCAGAGCCACCAGCGACATTGCCAAAGCACTCAACGAATTCTACAGCTTAAGCCGCTACGACCTTAAAAGCGTAGAAGCAGTGCCCGAAGATATTGAATTGTTAGTGATTGCTAAACCCACCGAAACATTTAGCCAGTGGCATCAATTCAAAATCGACAATTTCATCATGCGCGGTGGCAAGGTACTCTGGCTCATCGACCCGGTGATTGCCGAGATGGACAGCATGACCCCTGAAAACTATTTCATGGCGGTTCCACGCGAACTTGGTCTCGATGAAATGCTCTTCAAATATGGTGTACGCATCAATACCGATTTGGTGCAAGACCTCAAGTCGTCGCGTATACCCATTGTTTATGGCAGCATTGGCGGTCAACCTCAACAAAAGCTTTTCCCTTGGTTTTACCACCCTTTGGTAAGTGGAGAAACCCAACACCCCATTGTACGGAACCTCGACCCCATTGCTTTTAAGTTTGCCAGCACCATCGATTTGGTGGAAGCTGAGGGCATACAAAAATCGGTTTTATTGCAAAGTAGTCAACGCAGCCGGCGTATGCTTTCACCCGTTAGGGTGAATTTGCAATTGGCTACCGAACAAAGCAAAGAAGAACAATTCAACAAAGCCGGCCTGCCCATGGCGGTTTTACTCGAAGGGAATTTTACAAGCCATTTCAAAAATCGTTATCTCAACGAGTTTGCCTTAAAGGCCATCGACTCTTTGGGCATGAAACGGGTGGATTCCAGCAAAGCCACTAAAATGGTTGTCATCAGCGATGGAGATGTCATCAGAAACCATGTTCGAAAAGCTACGGGCGAAGTTTATCCTCTTGGCTTCGATCGGTACACCAACCAAATGTATGGCAACAAAGTGTTTTTGTTGAATGCCATCGACTACTTGCTCGATGATGCTGGACTTATCAATGTGCGCTCGAAGCAAATCACCTTGCGGATGCTCGATGGCAAAAAAGTAAAAGAGAATCGTTTGCGTTGGCAACTGATTAACTTGGCTTTGCCTGTTGCCTTGCTTCTTGCTTTTGGACTGCTTAGAAATCAGTGGAGAAAGCGCAAATACGCTCAACGAATCATTTGAAAATGAAAAAGAACCTTATTTATGTAGGTGTACTGGCCGTTTTATTGGGCTTGGCTTGGTGGCTAACCCAGCGAGACGACAGAAGTACATTGAGTCCCGAAGAAGCCGATTTTAGCATAGCCGACACCAGCATTATCGACAAATTGTTCATTGCCGATAAAAGCGGTCGCACCATTTTGCTTGAGAAACAGACTCCGGGTCAATGGTTGGTAAATAAGCAGTACATAGCGCGTCACGATGCCATGGAATTTGTACTTAGCACCTTGCTTCGTATGGAAGTGAAAGCACCTGTTCCTCGTGCAGCCATTGAGAACATCAAAAAGCAAATCAGCACCGTAGGAAAGAAGGTAGAGATTTACAGCAAGGGCAAAAAGCTCGATGTGTATTATATAGGAGGAGCAACCATCGATTCGCGCGGCACCTATATCATCAAAGAGAAAGCCGAATTGCCTTATATTGTGCATATACCTGGTTGGGAAGGCTATGTTTCGCCGCGCTTTTTTACCAATATCGAAGAGTGGCGCGAAAAGATTTTGATGCGCGTGAATCCTGATAGCATTTATGAAATCAAAGGTGTATTTACCGATGCTCCAGAAAAAGATTATGTGTTGCGGATGCCTGCCGAGCGCACTTTCGAGTTATTCAAAGGCGATGGTCGCACCCGGGTGCCTGTAGATACCAATGCTGCCCGTTTTCTATTTTCGGGCTATAAGCGTTTCCCCATTGAAGCCTATGACAATATGGGGGTGATGCGCGATAGTATCGTAAATATGGCGCCTTCGTGGCACCAAGTGTACATAACCGAACGCAGCGGCAAAAAGCACAGCGTCAATATTTACTTCAAAAGCCAGTTGAACCAATTAGATGTGGTTTTATTGGGTGTTTTGCCCGATTTGGACCGCGATTACTTCTTTTATGAAGAGCAAAACGAATTTGGCGTCATGCAGAAGCGCAATAATGAGTGGTTTTACTTGACTTTATCTCAGCTGAAACGCAAGGATTGAGCCGATAAAAATTATCTTTACAAACGGAATTATCTGCTTGATTTAAAACAAGCACTTTCCAGCCATCCCAAAAGACTAAACAGCGCACGATGAAATTTATAGTTTCAACTACTGCCTTGCTCAAGCATCTGCAAAGTGTGCAGGGCGTGATTAATAGCAGTTCGGTATTGCCCATACTCGACAATTTTTTGTTCGATATCAACGACAAAAACCTGACGATTTGCACTACCGACCTCAATACCACCATGAAAACTTCGCTTGCCATCGAAGGAAAAGGCCAAGCGAAAATTGCGGTACCCAGCAAAATCCTGCTCGAAACGTTGAAGTCGCTGCCCGAGCAGCCCATTACCTTTTCGTTCGACGAAAAGACTTTTGCCATTGAAATCAATACCGACAAAGGCAAGTACAAGTTATCGGGCGAAAATGGGGAGGACTTTCCAGCCATACCTGAAGTAAGCAGGGCCAGCAGCTTTAGCCTGCCTTCAAGCGCTTTGTTGTCGGCCATTACCAATACCCTTTTTGCGGTTGGTACCGACGAATTGCGCCAGGCCATGACCGGAGTAAAGTTCGAACTCAACACCAACAGTATCAATTTTGTGGCAACCGATGCCCACAAACTGGTTTTGCACACTGTGAAAAAAATTGCCATCGAAGAAACAGGTGGTTTCATTGTACCGCGCAAGGCATTGAACCTGCTTAAGTCGGCACTACCAGGCGACGATACCTTGGTAAATGTAGAGCACAACAGCACCAACGTATTCTTTTCGTTTAAAGACATCCATCTGGTGTGCCGATTGATCGACCAGAAATACCCCGATTACACTGCAGTAATTCCGAAAGACAATACCAACATACTTACCATTGGCCGCGCCGAGTTTTTGAGTACCCTCCGTCGTATCTCCATTTACTCTAATAAAACCACTTATCAAGTACGCCTCAAAATCAAAGGCAGCGAACTGCAGGTATCGGCCGAAGACCTCGACTTTTCGAACCAAGCCGATGAAACGCTGGCCTGCGAATACAGCGGTACTGATATGGAAATTGGCTTCAACGCACGTTTCCTCATAGAAATGTTGAATACCCTCGGCGGAGAACAAGTGAAATTTGAAATGAGCCTGCCCAGCCGTCCAGGTGTAATGTTGCCTACCGGACAAGATGACAGCGAGGAAACCCTCATGCTCATTATGCCGGTGATGCTGAATAGCTATGAATAAGCGCCTTGCGCCTCATCAAAAAAAGCCCCGCCTGGGGCTTTTTTTATGCGCATTCATGAAACTACATCATTGACGTACAAATCTCATGTACAATTTTAACGCCATGCGAGAAACATTTTTTACCACTTCCTATCAATCATAAGCAAATCAAATACGCCTTGCATTTCTTCTCGCTCCATTTTGCCCGGCTTATAAGATTAAGGAGAGGCCTAGCAAAAGTACTTTTAATGATTTGCTCGACCATTTTGATAAACTAGCCCAAAGTCTCCTTTACCAGGATATAAATACCCATCACCAATACAAACCAGCCAAAGCCTTTTTTCAGTTTTTGACCATCGATGCGACGTGCAAGAACATTCCCCAACAATATTCCACCGATGGCTATGCTGGTTACTAGTCCCAAAAGCACCCAGTTGGGTTGCAGCTGACCCAAATCACCGGTAAATCCAATAAGCGATTTAGCGGCAATGATTAGCAAAGAGGTCCCAACTGCCTTTTTCATAGGCAAGCCAGTAAATAGCACCAATGCAGGAATAATCAAAAATCCACCACCAGCGCCAACCAATCCGGTTAAAACGCCTACCACTGCCCCTTCTAGTAAGATGAGACCCCAGCGGAAGCCGCGACTGTCATCGGCCGTCATCACTGGCTTTTTGTCTTTGATCATGCTCAATGAAGCAAAAACCATGAGCACTGCAAAAAGCCCCATCAGCAGTAAGCGTTTGCTCAACTCAAAATCACCTATGCTCCCTACTGGATCAGGAATTAAAGGAACCAACCAAGCGCGAGTAATGTAAACGGCCAAAATGGATGGTGCACCAAATACCAGTGCGGTTTTCAAGTCAACCAGTCCTTCTTTGTGCTTGGGCCAAGCACCAACCAAACTGGTAGCACCTACAATAAAGAGCGAATAAGCGGTAGCCGTTACAGCATCGATGCCAAACAAATAAACCAAAACAGGCACCGTTAAAATAGAACCTCCTCCACCAATCAGCCCAAGGGATAATCCAATAAAGGCAGCAGCCACATAGCCAACAATTTCAAGCATTTCCATGCTGCGAAGATGCTCATTTTCAAGTTTGCACAGCGTAACCTCGGTTACATTGCCTACTCAAAGGAGCATCAGCAAAACCTAGCAGGAGTGGCAGACCATCTTCTCCCATATCGATCTGTATATCCTCACAAGATGCATACAGCCCCTCGCTTGGCAAGTCTACCCTAAAGCCTAAAGATTCATTATGGAGCTTACATAACCACAAAACAGGCGGATTTAACCAGCCAAATGCCTTTAAAACATCAATAAGCTGCGAATCAGATTGGGCTTGCAATCCCAGCCAATGCCCCGATGGCATGGAAATACAAACTGGATTAGTAAAACAAAAGGTGGGTGCAGGGAGCTTAGCAAGGGCAACTGACCAACGATACAAAGGTGTTGGCCAATCAGATGGTTCCGCACCATAGTAAAAAGCAATTCGCCCACTGTGTTGCTCCCGCTGACCGCAAGCACCACAAAGCTGTAAAAAGTGAAAATAAGAACCAGCATCCATGCTGCCAGTACCATGTATATGTAGCATTCTTCAGCAAAATTACCTTCCCTGCATTCGTGCTGCTAAACCATAAGCGACGGATAATCAATTATTTGGCGACAAATTTTTGATGATTTTCGCATGCCACAATTGCGATAACGAAGCAAATGAATCAAAATTGACATTTGCTGGTTCCAGTTCTTGAGACCTGAGTATAATATGCTGAAAATCAATATATAGAGAATAAAATATATTTTCAATGGGCAAACCGCGGCGCTTGTTAAAGGTTGTTAAGGATACCTAAAAACAATCTGTATGAAAACATTCATGCTCCTCTCGGCGACGTTGCAGCCGGGCGACGTAACTGGTTTTACGTTCTTCATTGGCTTAATGGCCATGTTTGCAGCTTCGGTATTTTTCTTTTTTGAGCGTAGTCAGGTCGATGGCAAGTGGAAGACTTCCTTGCTTGTATCGGGTTTGATTACCATGATTGCTGCCGCGCACTATTACTACATGCGCGATTTTTATTTGGCAGCAATCGCCAGCAATGCTGCGGGTGGCTTCACTGCAGGCATGGAGGGTTTCATCAATCCTTCTCCCACCCAGTTCCGCTACATCGACTGGACACTTACTGTGCCTTTGATGTGCGTTGAGTTTTTCTTGTTGCTCCGTCCTTACGGTGCAAAGCAGTCGTTGCTTTGGAAGATGATTGGCTACAGCGTGGTGATGCTGGTAGCTGGTTACATTGGCGAAGCCATCCAGCCTGAGCAGACCATCTTGTGGGGTATCATCTCTACTGTAGGTTGGGCAGGTATTGTGTACGAGGCAACTGCAGGTAGTGTGGCTCAAATGGCAAAAGCTTCTGGTGATGCCAATTTGCAAAATGCCATCCGTTTGCTCCGCAACTTCGTATTGGTAGGCTGGGCTATTTATCCAATCGGATACATGTTGATGCCAGGCAATTTGTTGGCTGGTTTCGCAGGTTCACTCAACATCGATTTGTTGTACAACTTGGGTGATGCCGTTAACAAAATCGGATTCGGTTTGGTAGTTTACCAAATGGCTGTTTCTGCTTCGGCTAAAAAGGCTTAATATTTTATCCAATAAGCCTCACAAAAAACCCCGCACCGAGTAAATCGGTGCGGGGTTTTTATTAGCACTCATTTTTACTACTACTCGGCATCTCCGCTAGTAAAACCAAAGGCGTTGGCACTGGGGAAGCTGGTCAAGCTGCGTAACAGTGAAACCAAATGTATCCATCGGTCACTGAGCGGTGTCGATGCCGCTTTGCATGCAGCTGGTTCACACTCCGAATAAAAGTATTCCAAGAAGCTTTTTGCTTAAGGCATTTGGTTCAGGAAGAAAAATGACTTCGGCACCTACAGCCGAGGCCATCAGGGAGTTGGCTTTTCGGGCGCTGTTGCCTTTAACGGATAAGCCAAATCTTTGCTTAAGGCGCAATGCGACCGTACATCCGAGGAAACGGAATGGTTTCTCGTACATGTGGAAGTTTGCAAACCCATGCAACCAAACGCTCGAGGCCAAGGCCAAAGCCCGAATGTGGCACCGATCCATAACGGCGTAAATCAAGATACCATTCAAAGGCTTCCATGGGCAGTTGGTGTTCGTTGATTTTCTCAACCAGCCAATCGAAATTGGTTTCGCGTTCGCCGCCGCCCACAATTTCACCATAACCCTCGGGTGCCAAAACATCCACCCCTTTGGCCCAGCGCGGATCGTTTTCGTCGCGCTTCATGTAAAATGCCTTCACTTCATGCGGCCAGTTATACACCATAATAGGGGTGTTGAATAGGCGGGTAATTACTGTTTCATCAGAGCCACCAAAATCATTGCCCATGCGGAATTCGCGGGCACTTTTTAGCCAAAGCGGAATATTACGCAAGGTTTCCTCTAGCTCCGCCTGCTCTTCTTTGAGCTGTTGCACTTTGGCCTGATGGAAGCCAATTTCACCCTTTTTCATGCCCGGCGTTTTGAGTTTCGCTTCTCGATCTGCAATATCTGCCAAAACGGCTTCCAGTCTTGATTTAGCAGATTCCATGTCGGCCTCGAGGGTTTTAACGGCATTTTGTCCGTTCACCTCTTTTTCACCTTTCAATATGGCTACGGCATCTTCATAAGGAATACGCGGAAAGGTTTCAGTCACCTGCCTCAAAACGGCAGTATCGCGACCAATCATTTCCAATTCCATTTGGTTTTTAGCCAAAACATGCAGTACTACATGTCGAAGGAAGCGTTCGATCACGTCCATATTCATACTCAGGTCATGGAAAGCCATCTCGGGCTCAATCATCCAAAATTCGCTGAGGTGACGACGTGTTTTCGATTTTTCGGCCCTGAAAGTGGGGCCAAACGTATAAATTTTGCCGAAAGCCATGGCCATGGCCTCGCCGTAAAGCTGTCCGCTTTGGCTGAGGTACGCTGGCTCTCCATAAAAATCGGTTTCAAACAAGGTAGAAGTGCCTTCTACCGCATTACCGGTAAAAATGGGGGCATCGGTTTGAATGAAGCCTTCGCCTTGGAAAAACTCATGGATAGCCATGATAATGGTATTCCGGATGCGTAAAATGGCCCACTGACGCTTGCTACGCAGCCAAAGGTGGCGGTGGTCCATTAAAAAATCAACGCCATGTTCCTTGGGAGTAATCGGATAATCAACACTTTCGCCAATGATCTCTAAACCGGTAACATGCAGTTCGTATCCGCCAACTTGACGTTCATCGGCTACTACCGTACCGTTGATGCGGAGCGAACTTTCTTGCGTAATGCGCTTGGCATCTTCAAAAGTTTGGGCACTCACCTTGGTTTCGTCTACAATGCACTGGCACATGCCCGAGCCATCTCTAACAATCAGAAAAACAAGACCTTTGCCGGTGCGCTTACCCATTACCCAGCCTCGAAGGCTTGTGGAATTACCCACCACCTCCTTCAAACGATCGATGGTCATAAAAGATTTGGTTTTAAAATCGCCCAAAAATAGCGATTAAATACGTCGACACTTGTATTTTTATGCGACCGAACCCTGTCCACAAAAATTATGCTAAAGCAGACGCTACAGCAAAAGATGCTTCAAAAGCTGTCGCCCCAGCAGATTCAGTTTATCAAACTGCTGCAAGTGCCCACAGCCATGCTCGAGCAAAGGATCAAGGAAGAGCTGGAAGAAAACCCGGCTTTGGAGGAAGCCGAATGGGAAGAACCAGATCTCAAAGATGAGTATAGCGACCTGGACGATGACCGCGAGCCCGAACAAGTAGACGAATATGATGAGGTGGGTGAGCAGGATGTAGATGTGAGCGAATATCTCGATACCGACGATACACCCGATTACAAGCTAGAAGACAACAACTACCGGAGCGAAGAAGATGAGCGTGATTTTAGGCCGGGCATTACCGTGGTGAATAGCTTTCATGAGCAGTTGATGGATCAACTGCAATTGCTCGACCTGAATGAAGAGGAATTTCTAGTAGGTCAGCAGCTGGTTGGAAGCATAGATGAAGATGGCTACCTGCGGCGTCCGTTGCACAGCATTGTCGACGATCTGGCCTTTAGCCAAAACATCATGGTAGAAGAAGACATCGTAGAGTCCATGCTTCGTCGAATCCAAAAATTTGATCCGGCAGGCGTAGGGGCCCGCGACTTGCAAGAATGTTTGTTGTTGCAGTTAGAACGTAAAAAAGACAAAGCAGCTGCACGAGATGCCATCAAAATATTAACCCGCTATTTCGACGAATACACCAAAAAACACTTCGATAAAATTGCCCGCAGCTTAAACCTCAGTGGCGAGGCCATGAAGGCGGCACACCACGAAATCATCCACTTGAATCCTCGTCCGGGAAACAGCCAAGCCGATAATTCCAAGTCGATGCAAGTAATTCCCGACTTTGTGATACACAACCAAGAAGGGGAATTGCAACTGCGCCTCAATGCACGCAATGCGCCCGATTTGCGCATCAGCGATACCTACAAAGACATGTTCAGGCATTACGAGAAGGCCGAGAAGCGCGATAAAAAAATGAAGGAGGCGGTTACTTTTGTCAAGCAAAAATTAGATGCCGCCAAGTGGTTCATTGATGCTATTCGCCAACGGCAACACACCTTGCTAAGCACCATGGATGCCATTATGGAGCATCAGTACGCTTTTTTTCTCACGGGCGACCAAGCCAAGCTTAAGCCTATGATTTTGAAGGACATTGCCGACAAGGTAAACCTCGATATCAGCACCATTTCACGGGTGGCCAACAGCAAATACGTACAAACAGAGTTCGGTACGTTTTTACTCAAATCGTTTTTCAGCGAAGGCATCATGACCGACAGCGGTGAAGAGGCCTCAAGCAAGGAAGTAAAGAAAATTTTGAGCGACCTCATCGGAGCAGAAGAAAAAAAACGACCGCTGGCTGATGATAAGCTCGCCGACATACTCAACGAAAAAGGCTACAATATTGCCCGACGCACGGTAGCCAAGTACCGTGAACAAATGGGCATACCCGTGGCGCGTTTGCGCAAGGAGCTGTGATGCGTGCACTGGCATTGTTTTGCTCGGGCTTTTTTCACCCTATCTTTTTGCCATTCTATGTGATGCTGCTGGCCTTTGGACTGCAACCATACGACCTGCTTTTTTTCACACCGGCACTTCAAATTTATGTGTTGCTGCAAGTGCTGATTATTGGCACCCTACTGCCCATGGGAGCAGTGCTTGTTTTTGTTCGTATGGGGCGTATGCAATCGGTAATGGCCGAAAATCGCGAAGAACGCAACTTGCCCTATTTGATACAGGCACTGTGTTTGGCCAGCCTCATTTTTACTTTCCGAAATAACGGCTTGCCCAGCTTGCTCATCGATTTGGTGGTAGGCGCCTTGGTGGCGGTATTGGCAGCTTGGTTCATCAATCGCCGATGGAAAATAAGTGCCCACAGCGTAGGTATGGGGGGTTTAGTAGGTTTTCTCGCCGCCATTCATTCGCAAACCGACCTGGCCATGCTCTGGCCTCTAGGGGCAGCAGTGGTACTCAGCGGACTGGTGGCAACCGCGCGCTTGTACTTGAATGCACATGATCCAGCCCAGGTATATGCAGGCTTTTTGGTTGGATTTGCAAGTATGGTGCTCGTACTGTTGGGCTATTGGATAAATTTGTAACATGTATAACAGCATCCTTTACCATGTGCACGATGGCGTAGCCACCATCACACTCAACCGTCCCGATGTTTTTAATGCCTTCAACGATGAGCAGAGCTATGAGTTGCAAGACGCGCTCAAGCAGGCACACAAAAATGCCGAAGTACGGGTAGTGGTGCTTACGGGTGCAGGCAAGGCGTTTTGTTCGGGACAAGACCTCAAGGCCATTGCCGATACCACCGGCAAGCGCGATTTGTCAGAATCGTTGCACAAGCGTTACAACCCTATTATTCGTGCCATGCGCAATTTACCCAAGCCCATCATTGCCCGGGTGAATGGGGTGGCTGCCGGCGCTGGATGTTCGCTGGCCTTGGCGGCCGATTTAGTAGTTGCCGCCGAAAGTGCCAAGTTCATTGAGGTGTTTGTGAATGTGGGTTTGGTGCTCGATTCAGGTTCATCGTACTTCCTGCCTCGTTTGGTAGGTTCGGCACGTGCTTTTGAAATGAGCACTATGGGCAGCAGAATTGGTGCCCAACAAGCTTTTGAGTGGGGCATGGTGAACAAAGTGGCGCCCGATGCAGAACTCGACGCAGCAGTTGCTGTATATTCCGACTATTACAAATCAGCACCCACCAAGGCCATTGCCATGATGAAGAAAATGCTGAACAAGAGTTTCCATTCTGATCTCGACACCATGTTGGATTATGAAGCTTATTGCCAGAAAATAGCCGGCGACAGTACCGACTACAAAGAAGGTGTAGCGGCTTTTAACGAAAAACGAAAGCCCAACTTTACTGGGAATTAAAATTACCCGAATAGAGAAAGGCGCCTGATAGGGCGTCTTTTTTTTGCCAACTTCCCTGTTGGTTAAGCGGTCAAATGGCGTTTAGTCATAATCACTGGCCATCGTAATGGCTGATAGTTATAACTTTTAGACATTATAATGGCGATAAGTTATAACTTTTGGACATTAGCAGGTAAACTTCTACCTTTGAGGCATGGTAGGAAGGATGTTAACGGCATTGATAAGCAAGCGTTTCCACAAGGGAAAAGCTATTTTAGTGCTGGGTGCACGTCAAGTAGGCAAAACAACCTTGATTCACGAATTGCTCAAAGGCAAGGATTACCTGTTTTTAGATGGTGACGATCCAACCGTACGGAGCATGCTCGAAAGTCCAAATACCCAGGAAATCAGGCAGCTCATTGGCAACCACAAAGTGGTGTTTGTAGATGAAGCGCAGCGAATTATGGGTATTGGCCTCACACTTAAAATCATAACCGATCAATTCAAAGACGTGCAGTTGCTGGTAAGCGGCTCGTCGTCGTTTGACTTAGGCCAACAACTTGCTGAACCACTCACTGGCAGAAAGTGGGAATACAGGCTGTATTCCATCAGCTGGGAAGAGTTTGAATTGCATGTAGGTTATTTGCAGGCCCAACAGCAGCTCGAAAACCGGTTATTGTTTGGCATGTACCCCGATGTATTGAATCATCCTGGCGAAGAGGGTGAAATCTTGAAAAATTTGGTGAACAGCTACCTTTACCGCGATTTGCTACAACTAAACGACATCCGCAAGCCTGAGGTGCTCGAAAAGTTGGTACAAGCACTGGCATTGCAGGTAGGCAGTGAGGTAAATTACAACGAGCTTGCCGGGTTGGTAGGTGTGAACAAAGGAACCATCCAAAGCTACATTGAACTGCTCGAACAAGGTTTTGTGATTTTTAGGTTGAGCAGTTTTAGCAGAAACCTACGGAACGAAATCAAACAAAACCGCAAGGTGTACTTTTACGATAACGGCTTGAGAAATGCGGTCATCGGCAATTTTGCGCCATTCGATCTCCGCGCCGATAAAGGGGCCTTGTGGGAAAACTTCTTGGCTTCGGAGCGTATAAAGCAACTAGACTACAAACAACACCATGTCCAAAAGTACTTCTGGCGTACCAAACAACAGCAAGAGGTCGATTGGGTAGAAGAAAACGATGGCCAGCTCAAAGCTTGGGAATTCAAATGGAAAGCCAACAAAAACGTGGGCTCACGCACTTTCGAAAATGCCTATGGCACTCAGATCGCATCCGTGAACCGCGAGAACTTCCGTGATTTTATTTTATGAGCTAACCAGTATCACATTCATGTCGAAATACTCGATAGGCCTCAGTGAGCAGAAAATGACCGCATGGGAACATCCACTCATGTTAATGCCGAAAGGCTGCTATCAAAACTTTACTACTCTACTGAACGTAATGCCTTGGCCATTTTGCCACATTAACACATAAATGCCCGCGGGAAATGACTTTAATTCTATGGTGTGAAACCCGGGTTCAATTCGTTGATTGAATATGGAAACGCCGTTTCCATTGATCAACTCCAAATTCCCTTTTTGGCTTGCTTCTATGATTAGTAGGTCATGCACAGGATTGGGATAGAACTTTATACCGCTCGTAGCAAGTTCATTGACCGACACATTGGTAACGACAATAGCGTTGGAGGTATCGGATTGACAGCTATTGCCAAGGCGAACAGCAGCATATGCGCCATTTGCGGCTATAACCAAACTATCAGCGGTGGCTCCTTGAATTTCACTGCCGTTCACAAACCAGCGTAGAACACCGCCGCCATCTGTTTTTAATGTCATTCCCTCCTGTCTTAAGACGGGAGTTTGAGGTATAGCTTCCAGAATCATGGTAGAACTCCAAGCTGATCTGGCCAGGGGGCTTGAAGTCACAATGCGATATCTCAAACTATCGCCAAATACCAAGGCTGGCGGAGCAGTTCTTAAGTTTCGGAAAAAAGCAATACGGGCAGGCACTGTGATAATTTGATTTTGCGTGTTTATGAATTCAACCGCATAAGTAGTAGTAGTTGGAAAAGTACCTGTAACCGTGTAACCTATATTTAACGAATCTTCGCCGCAACGGACCTGACCAGCATGTATATTAGGCTGTGACAAGTTGATTAAAGCCGTAACGGGTGTAAATGTTGACAATGTTGGGTTACACGGCCAACCATCATGTCCCGCTGCGTAATTGCCAGTATGCATTGGAATGAAAGTTTTGCCTCTCATATTCAAAGGCCCACTGGGTGTGTGCCAAGTAGTTGATGCGCTATCGGTGCTTGCCGTAAAGGTGCGTCCATCCCACTGCACCGTAGGTGCCGAGCTTGGTTGACCAATGGTAATCGGATAAGTATTAGTACTTGAATAATTTACCGGATTACTTGAAACAAGTCGAATGTGATAGAACTGCCCTCTGGGCAGAGTGCTGGGCAATTGAACAGTAGCGTTTGCCCCAGTAAGTGATGTACTACTTAGGCTAAGCGGATTGTTGAAGTTACCTAAAGAATCGCTCAACTGTATTGAGAAGACATTGTTTGGCGGGAATTGGGATGGTAGAAACTGAAGCGTTATGGGCATAGAACCACCGGCGCAAAAACCTGAATTGCCTGCATGGCTCACACTACCAAGCGAAGGAATAGAAGGCCCTTCCGTTAATGTGAAAACATCTGTGTATGAAAAATCACCGGAGGTAGCGCCATTGCCATTCGCTGCAACTGTACTTAAATAAAACTGAATGGTACCTGTTCCTGCTGCGGGTGCACGCCAGTTAAAGACCCACTTTCGCATGCCCGGAAGGGGAAATGCGCCGGTACTCATCGTCATATGTCCTAGATGGTCCCAATTAAGGCCTGTGAAAAATTGATCAGGTATAAATTGACCTCCGCTTTGGTTGGTTGCAGTACGTGCAGCAATTTGGAAGCCGAAGTTTGTCGAACCTGGCTGACTGATGGTTACTGTTAACGAATACAGCTGATTTGGATTGTAGCTCGTCAGATTAGATTGACCGCTGAAAGTAAGGGTTCGCAATGCGTTACCTGAGTTGAGCGTGCCAGCGTGGCAAGAAGTACAGTTATTGGTGCCTGGTACACCTGCGTGGCCGAAGGGCGGATTCCCACTGCTTGTAAATGCAATTTGACTGCCTGTAACGACTACAAACAATACCGTGCAGGCGCTAATTAGGGCTTTCATGCCAATCATATGACTAAATTTACTCCTCGAATATAAGGCATGACCTTATTGAACTCAAGATTTTAATTATTTGACCTGGAAGTAAAGTCTTTTTTCGCCATTCAAATAGCCTTCCAATATATCTCCGGGTTGAACAGGCCCCACACCTGCAGGTGTGCCAGTATAAATCAAATCACCCTGCCTCAAAGTAAAATACTGCGATACAAACACGATGATGGCCTCAAACGAAAACAGCAAATCGCGGGTATTACCCGCTTGCCTTTTTTCGCCATTCACTAGCAGTTCAATCTGAAGTTGCGCCATGTCGCCGAGTTGGCTTTTGGGCACAAAATCGCCCAAAACAGCAGAGCCGTCGAAACCTTTTGCCAACTCCCAAGGTAAGCCCTTATTTTTAAGTTTGGTTTGCAAGTCACGGGCCGTAAAATCAATGCCCAAGCCAATCTGATCATAATAATCGGCTGCAAACTTAGGCGAGATGTGCTTGCCATTTTTACATATACGCAAAACGATTTCGAGCTCATGGTGTACGCTTCCCAAGTGGTCGGGCAGGTAAAAAGCCTTTCCATCCTTGAGTATGGCCGAATCGGGTTTAAGGAAAATAACCGGTTCGGTAGGGACTTCGTTGTTCAGTTCGCGGGCGTGATCGGCGTAATTTCGGCCCACACAAATGATTTTCATGGGCCAAAATTACGCAAAATGCCTTTGGAATCAGTTCTTAACGAGTCTTTCGTAGAAGATGCCTGCAGCAGTTTCCCATCCCAGCAGATAAACGCCGGGCGTTAAGGTGCTAACATCAATGTGGTGTTTACCTGCTTCAAGTGTCTTTTTCATTACTGGTTGGCCATGCACGTTTTGGAAGTGCAACACGCCCTGACCCTCCACTGTCAAATTGAGTTGGTCGTTGGCAGGGTTAGGATACCACTTGAGTCCTGCCAGCACTTGTTCTTGCACCGAAACTCCGGTTACAATGATAGCATTCGAATTGGCAGATAAGCAAGTACTAGAGTAGCGTGCTGTGTATTGTCCATTCTGTGTAGGCGTGATGGTTGGACCTGTCAGGTTGACGTCGACTTGACCATTTACCGACCACACCACTGTAGTGCCTGCAGGTTGGTTGGTTACGCTGATGGTGCTGCCGGTTTGTTGGATGATGGGCGTAATGGGCAATGAAGCTATGGAAAAAGCCGAGCTCAAGACCGAAACTGCTACTGGATCAGAAGAACGCACCCTGTAACGATAGCCGCTCCCTGTAACACCCGCAGGCAAGGCACCGCCAATGGAGTTGCCACTTCCGCCCGATGGCAAAGGGATTACTGTATTGTTGCTACTTACCAATTCAAGACTAAAGTTGTTGTTTGCATCGAAGGTTCCAAAGGTCACAAAATCGACCAAAATGAAGGAGCTTTCACAGAAAGTAACCACATTAGGGTTCATGATACTTAGAAACCCAGCATTGATAGTGAATGGTGTTGACAAGCTCGGTGAACAACCATTGTTTACGATACCTGCTGTATAGTTGCCGGCTTGGATAGGCACATAGGTAGCAGCGGTAGCTCCACTGATTGGGTTGCCGTTAAGCAGCCAAGTGAAAACCCCACTTCCAGAAGCACTCAAGGTTCGGCCGTCGAAAGTAAGGCTTGGGGCCGCTGCGGGTACGGTAATGGCGAAAGGACTGCTTTGAGTGCCGGTACTCGCCGGGTTGCTGGCCACTACCCGAACGCGGTAGCCCGTTCCACCGGCTGCTGCCATGGGGGTTTGAGCGGTGATAGGCGCTGCCGCAGTAGCGTTTAAAGTGCCAATGGTAGTAGGATTGGTAAAACTGCCGCTTGCGTCGCTGAGCTGCACACTGAACACATTGCCTGCATTGAAACTGGCGCTAGTGGTGAAGTTTACGGAAATGCTACCACCCCGGCAAACCGCCGATTGGGTAACCGTTGCTGCATTCACGCTGGGCGCCGCAGGCGCCTCAGTTAGCGTAAACACGTTCGTATATAAGGCATCACCTCCTGTTCCTCCTGTTCCATCAGCCGCATTGGTGGCCACATAAAAGCTTACTGTTCCTGTACCTACTGCTGGAGCCGTCCAACTGAAAGTCCAACTTTTGGTGCCAGTGGTCGTAGCATTGATGCCACCACCGGTATGCTGCAAGTGCCCACTCGAAATTTGGGTTTCATTAGGGTTGGTGGCTATAAAAGTTCCTACATTCGTATTGGACGCATTGCGCGCAACCATTTGAAATCCAAACACGCCTATCCCGCTTTGAGAGATGGTAAGAACAGCGGTATACGTTTGTCCGGGCGTATAGCTCGTTAAACTCGGGTTGCCATTAAACACCAAGGTGCGCGTTGCAGGTCCGCTATTCAAGGTTCCACTATGACATGAAGTACAATTGGATTGCCCTGGGGCCCCAGCGTGGTTCAGCGGTGGGCCACCTGAACTTGTTAAGGCTTGGTTTACTATAAACAAGCCATATACCAGACAAACACAAAATAAGAGGAGCTTTCGTTGCATACGTTGTTGGGTTATTAAAGTGAAGCTAGTCAAAATCTTAGAAAATTTCACCCCTAATCATGGCAACCACTAAAAAAGAGCCACTCCTTTGTTGTATTTTAGGGTTCTATGCGGCAAAAGGACGAAAAAAAGCGAAAGCGCATTTTTGAAGCAGCACTTCAAATGATTGCGGAGGAGGGGTTCTCAGGATTACACATGCAGCCACTTGCCAAACGGGCCGAAATGGCCACAGGCACTTTGTACTTGTATTTCCAAGACAAAAGCAGCCTACTTGCTGATATGCATGGGTATTATACCGAATGGTTGGCTTCTCATGTGGTAGCAGCTCCAAAAGACAACGGCTCTTTTGAAGAGCGGTTCCGCAAAACCTGGTTCAATTACCTGCTTTTCATTCAGAAATACCCTGCAATCATTGGCTTTTTAGAATACTATCCATCGGAAAAGGAGAGTGCCACACAAGAGGGCAATACATCTTTGCCCGAAAAAACGCTTTTTTCAAACCTGATCAGCGAGGGACAGCAACTGGGAGTATTGCGCATTGGAAACCCTAAAGTAATTGAAACCTTGATCTTGGGTGCCGCCCATCGCTGGGTAGTGTGTTCGCACAACGAGGGCCTGCCTCCTTCTGCCGATTACATTCACCTGGCTTGGGAAATGACCTGGAAGGCCATTCAGCGTTGAGCCTCCATTCACAGGGCCAAAAGTGCTTTTAACCTCTGAATAATTGCAGGAAGCTTTAAGCCTCTGAACAATTTCATTATATTTGCGGCTCGTTTTCAAGCGAAACAGTCGAGCATGTCAGACAAGTCCCCCATTTCGGCATACAAACACCATGATATCAAGCTATTTGCTGGGGACGCTACGCGCGCATTAGGCGATAAAATCGCCACTTCCTATGGCAAGCCTTTGGGCAATATGGAGGTGATGCGATTTAGCGATGGGGAGTTTCAACCCTGTATCAATGAATCGGTCCGCGGTTGCGACGTTTTTTTGATTCAGAGCACCTTTGCTCCTGCCGACAATTTGCTTGAATTGATGTTGTTGATTGATGCTTGCAAACGTGCTTCTGCACATTACATTACAGCAGTTATCCCTTATTTCGGTTTAGCCCGGCAAGACCGGAAAGACAAGCCTCGCGTCCCCATTGGGTCACGCATGGTAGCCGATATGCTTACTGGTGCTGGAGTAACTCGCATCATGACCATGGATTTACACGCGCCGCAAATCCAGGGTTTTTTCAATGTGCCGGTCGACCACCTCGATTCGACCACCGTGTTTGTGCCTTATATCAAACATTTGAACTTACCCAATCTGACCATCGCTGCTCCCGACATGGGTGCAGCCGCTCGTGCCAAGGTGTTTACCAAGCATCTCAATTGCGATATGATTGTGTGTGATAAAACACGTGCACGTGCTAATGTAGTAGAGAAAATCACCATCATTGGTGATGTAGAAGGCCGCGATGTGGTAATTGTAGATGATATAGTAGATACCGCCGGCACCATTTGCAAAGTGGCCGACGAAATCATGGCAAAAGGCGCCAGCAGTGTACGTGCATTTTGCACCCATCCGGTACTTTCGGGCAAGGCGTATGAAAACATTGAGAATTCACAACTCACCGAGCTGGTGGTAACCGATACCTTGCCGTTGCATCGCGAGTCTCCAAAAATCAAAGTACTGAGCGTAGCCGAGCTTTTCGCCAAGTCGATTCACAGCGTTAAAGAGTTCAGTTCTATCAGCCACCTATTTGAAATAGCAGTTAAACAATAATTCATTTAATCACCTTAACATGAAGTCAATCAATTTGAGCGGTTCCCCTCGCGGGAACGTAGGGAAGTCGGACGCTAATCAGTTGAGGGCAGAGGGCAAAATTCCCTGTGTACTTTACGGCAATGATTCTCAAACACATTTCTGGGCCTATGCCTACGATTTGAAATCGGTGCTGTACACGCCCGAAACATTTAAAGTGCAAATCGACATTGATGGCAGCAAGCATGAAGCCATTGTGCAAGAAGCCCAGTTCCATCCATTGAACGAAGCCATTTTGCACGTAGATTTTCTGGCTTTGTCGCCCAATAAAGAAGTGAAAGTAGAACTTCCCTTGGAGTTTGTAGGCTCGTCGCCCGGGGTTCGTGCAGGTGGTAAGTTTGCCGCACGTATTCGTAAAATCAAAGTAAAAGGCTTACCTGGTAATCTTCCTGCTTCAGTTCAGGTCGATATCAGCAACCTAGAGTTGGGCAAAGTGGTACGCGTGAAAGACATTCCCGTTGCCGATTACAAAATCTTGGACGCTCCTAACAATCCAGTAGCGGCAGTAACCATCCCACGCGCCCTCAAAGGCCAAATGGCTGGTAACTAAGCTTATCGTTTATGAAGTACCTGGTGATTGGCCTGGGTAATATTGGCGCTGAATATGCGGCAACCCGGCACAACATCGGATTTATGGTATTGGATGCTCTCGCTTTGGGGGCATCCAATACTTTTTTTGAGCAAGACCGTCATGCTTTCCGTGCCGAAATGAAGCATGCAGGCCGCCAGTTGGTTCTGATCAAGCCTACCACTTACATGAACCTCAGTGGAAAAGCGGTGCGGTATTGGATGGAGCAGGAAAAAGTGCCCCTCGATAGAATCTTGGTAATTACAGACGATCTGAGCTTGCCCACCGGTAAAATCCGGGTACGCGCCAAAGGCAGTGCCGGGGGCCATAACGGATTGAGGCACATTGAAGAAGTGTTGAATACGCAAGAATACGCTCGACTGCGTTTTGGCGTAGGCGATGATTTCGCTAAGGGAAGGCAGGTAGAGTACGTGCTTGGAAAATTCAACGAAAAAGAAATTCCAGAAGTAGAAATAGGCATTCTCAAGTCGGCAGATGCGGTTAAGAGTTTCGTAACACGTGGCATTGCCCTCACCATGACTGAGTTCAACAAGTAGCCAATGCCACCTAAAACAAAAACGCACGGCTTCCTAAAGGCCGTGCGTTTTTGTTTCGTTTTTATTTCCTTACTCTACGGTAACCGACTTTGCCAAGTTCCTGGGTTGGTCAACATTACAACCGCGCAACACAGCGATGTGATACGACAGCAACTGTAAAGGTATAGTGCTTACCAAAGGCATGAAAGGCTCAAGTGTATCGGGCACCTCGATGACATAGTCGGAGAGTTTACGAACTTCCACATCTCCTTCGGTAACTACGCTAATGATAATTCCTTTGCGTGCCTTCACCTCTTGTACATTACTCAATACTTTGTCGTACTGTGAGTTTTGCGTTGCAATAATTACAACTGGCATTTCCTCGTCGATAAGCGCAATGGGGCCGTGTTTCATCTCCGCTGCAGGATAGCCTTCGGCGTGAATGTAGGATATTTCCTTGAGCTTCAAAGCGCCCTCCAAGGCCACTGGGAAATTATAACCGCGACCGAGATAGAGGAAATTATGAGCGTCTTTGAATTTGGCAGCAATTTCTTTTACCAATTCGTTCGACTGCAATGCACGCTCAATTTTCGCGGGAATCGATTCCAACTCAAACAAATAGGTGTTGAGCTGACTTTGCGAAATGGCACCTTTCTTATAACCAATCCATAACGCCATTTGGGCCAATACGGTAACCTGCGCGGTAAACGCTTTGGTAGAAGCAACCCCAATCTCTGGTCCGGCATGGGTATACGCCCCAGAGTGCGTAGCGCGGGGAATCGACGAACCTACCACATTACAAACACCCAACACAGTAGCGCCTTTCGACTTGGCCAATTCAATGGCGGCTAGCGTATCTGCAGTTTCACCACTTTGACTGATGGCAATGACAATGTCATCGTAGAAAATCACGGGGTCGCGGTATCTGAATTCGGAAGCATATTCTACTTCTACCGGAATGCGGGCAAAGTCTTCAAAAAGGTACTCGGCAACCAAGCCAGCGTGCCAACTTGTTCCGCAAGCCACAATGATCATGCGCTTGGCATTCATCAATTTGTGTTGGTGCTCATGCAGCCCGCCCATATGAATGTGGCTTGTTTTTGAATCTATTCGACCACGCATAGAGTCGAAAATAGAACGCGGTTGCTCATAGATCTCCTTCAGCATGAAGTGCTCAAAACCGCCCTTTTCAATCATCTCGAGTTGCAGATTCAGCTCTTGAATGAAGGCCTTTTTGTCTTCATTGGCAATGGTCTTGATGCTCAGCGTACGATTACTAATGATAGCCATCTCGCTATCATTCAAATACACTACGCTTTTGGTGTATTCGATAATGGGCGAAGCATCCGAAGCCAATAGAAATTCATTGGTTCCAATGCCCACTACCAATGGAGATCCTTTGCGGGCAGCCACAATCATTTCAGGATCTTTCTTCGAAATCACCACAATGGCATAGGCGCCGTGAACCTGATTCAGCGCCAAGCGTACAGCCTCATCAAAGCTAACGCCTTCATGCTCATAAATTTCTTCGATGAGGTGCGTTAAAACTTCTGTGTCGGTTTGACTTTCAAAATGATGCCCTTTGGCTTGCAATTGCGCTTTGATTGTGCCATAGTTTTCAATAATGCCATTGTGTACCAAGGCCAAAATGCGGTTTTGCCCAAAATGCGGGTGAGCATTTACATCATTGGGTTCGCCATGGGTAGCCCAACGGGTATGTCCAATGCCAATATTACCTTCAGTATCATTATCGGCAATAAGCGCTTCAAGGGCTGCTACTTTGCCTGCTTTTTTATACGCCTTGATGTTTTTATGCTTATCGAGAATGGCTATGCCAGCACTGTCGTATCCACGGTACTCCAAGCGCTTCAAGCCTTTAATTAAGATGGGGGCGGCTTGTTTGTCGCCCACGTATGCTACTATGCCACACATATGCTTGGTTTCACTTTAGTTTGGTAAATGTAATGACCATTCGGGGCTTGTACAAGGGGTGGTTAGAGGATCCTAAAACCACCCTACTTACTGCCGAGATGGATCGCTCGGGCAAAAGCACCAAGCCAAAATCAGTAGTATTGGTTTGTAATAAGCGTTGAATGTGCCTGGTAATAACAAACTTATACTTTCCATTTGAAAAATTGCCGTTGTAATACGGCTCCACAAAGTCGGGTATAAGCACCGAAGCGTTTTTGCCTAAACTATCGGCTATAAGCAAAAACATACGGCCTGGAGGGCTGAATGGTGCATCGCCACTATTCGGGATTTGAGTGAACTCTATCTCCACTTTATTAATGGCTACATGGTGATTCTGGATTAAATTGCGCAAATAAGGCATTTGCAATAGGGTCTTTACGCCTCCTCCAGCTTGCACATAGGTTTCCTGTATGCTAGTGGAACTGTCGCCCAATACACTACCTACCGTTGTTCCATTGTAGTTAAAGGCGAAAAAATTCTGTCTCGCCGATTCGTTGGCAATCAGCATGTCGAACCGCCTGCGCTGGCCATTGGCCTTATAGTAAAGAAAAAGGCCACTACGCGCAGAAACGCCGGTTAAGTACATGGTCGAACCTGCACCATTACCCACCCGGGTTGCTCGCAAGTATACCCCTTTGAAGAAATTCAGGAAGTTGATATTGTTTTGCAAATCGGCTGTTCCGCTGGCATTTACAAGCTTGGTAGCCAAAATGGTGTTCATTGGAATGCGCAACACCGGACCATAGGTGAATGTGGTATCAGAGTTGTTGATTCGTGGCTCATTTACAGGAATCGACTGGCTTGGCCTTGGCGTGTATTGAAAACTTGCCAAAGGGGTTGGCTTAAATGCTGGCAGCCGATTGGTGTATGCGGTTGAATCACGGAAAATAGGGGCATCCAATTCAAAGACCTCAATGAGCAAGGTTTCTGTAGTGTCACCGTAATACCCTTCCATGTTGAGTGAAAGTATAAGAGAGTCAACGCTTACATTTTGCCCCAAATCATTGTTTTCGTTGGTCAAACGCAATTGGTAAGCAATACTTGCCTGGCTTTTTCCAAAGAGCGGATCCATCACCTCGCCGAGCACAAAGCGCGGAGGCAGCTGACTCGGCAGTGAATCTTCCCTTATGGTTAATGAGCGCATGGTGAAGGTATCGGTTTGAAAAACACCTATTCCATCAGCATTGGGGAGCAAATCGAGGCCCACCGAACCTTCATCGTTACAAGACACAAAAAACCCTGCAAAGAGCAGGGCTATAAAAAACCAACGTGTTGTTTTTATCATACGAGGGCCGCTTGAGCAGCAAGTATTTTTTGGTAAAACTCGAAATGGGTTTCTGCCAATGCATCGGCATTATGACCATTTAAAAGGGGCTTTTCGGCAAGATGTGCAGCATCTTTAACAGCCTGATTTACTTGGTCGTTGGCCAGCACTACAGCATCGGCATAAGCAATGCCTCCCAAATTCAAAGCCGCATCGTCTAGTCCTGCAAAAGGAGCCAAATCTTCGGGCTGAACATCTTCCATCAATGCTTTTTCCATAAAATCAGCGGGGAAAGTTTCATTAAACTGATTTTCGTAAGCGGTGAATATCACTTTCGACTCCTTGAAAACGGCAGTATGGCGATAATATTTTTTTACATACAAAGGAATCAAGCTGCTCATCCATCCACTGCAATGAATGATGTCGGGTGCCCAACCCAATTTTTGTACGGTTTCAAGAACGCCTTTGTTAAAGAAAATCATGCGTTCATAATTGTCGTCAAAGAAGTTGTCCTTCTCATCTCTCAAGGCACATTTCCGCTGGAAATAATCTTCATTATCAAGGAAATATACCTGCATCTTGGCCGAAGGCAAAGAGGCTACTTTGATGATTAACGGATTATCGGAATCACCAATTACAATATTGATACCTGATAAACGTACAACTTCGTGTAAGCGGTGCCTGCGCTCATTGATACAGCCATAACGAGGCATGAGGACCCTGATTTCCATGCCTTTTTCTTGCATTGACTTGGGTAATTCTAAGGCTGCCTGGGCAATTGCCGATAATTCGAGGTATGGTTGCATTTCGTGTGCAACAAAAAGGATTCTCGTCTTCCTGCTCATAAATAAGGGTGCGACTAAATTCAAAAAAGAGTACAAAAATATATAAATAAAGCGGAATAAACCACAAACTTCTTTGTAAATGAGCGAAAAAGACGATTTTTGAGGCCCATTAATTCGTACGTGTACCTGTTCAAATATGCTCATTCGCTGGAAGCGTTTTTGCTAAAAGCGCGGGAGGAGGACCAGAAAATTGGATTCGTTCCCACCATGGGTGCTCTGCATGCAGGCCATCTATCGCTCATCACCGAAGCCCAAAAGCACTACGATTTGGTGGTTTGTAGCATATTCGTAAACCCCGCTCAGTTCAACGACCCTGCTGATTTGGCCAAGTACCCGCGTACGTTGGAGCGTGATTTGGAATTGCTCGCCAGCATCCATACGCAAGCAGTATACTTTCCGGAAGTAGATGATGTATACCCTCAAAATACAACGACAGAAAAATTTCAATTCGGTCAACTCGAGGAAATTTTAGAAGGTGCACATCGGCCTGGTCACTTTGCAGGTGTAGGTATGGTTGTAGCGCGTTTGTTGCGCATTGTACAGCCTCATGGCTTGCTGCTGGGGGAAAAAGATTACCAACAATGCCTCATTATTGCCAGTTTGGTTCATCAAATGGGTCTTACTGAACAGATTCAGCTTCATTTCTGCCCAACTGCCCGCGAAGTAAGCGGTTTAGCCATGAGCTCTCGCAATGAGCGGCTTTCGGAAAAAGGAAAAGAGCTGGCAGCTCAGATTTATTTGATCATTCAGGCTTGTCGCGATAAATACCCCCACTTTACACCAGTCGAGCTTTCCGATTGGGCCATGCACAGCCTTGAAGCACTGCCCGATACCCGTCCAGAATACGTGGCCTTTGCCGATGCCGGCAATTTGCTGCCCATCAACGGTTGGAACGAAAGCAAAGAAGTGCGGGTTTTAGTTGCAGTTTGGGTAGAAGGCATTCGCCTCATCGATAATGCCCGTCTCTTTTAGTATTTTTGCGCCGAAATCACAGAAGGATGTTTATACACGTTGTTAAATCGAAAATTCACCGGGTCCGTGTTACGCAGGCCGAACTTCACTACGTGGGTAGTATTACTATCGACGAAGACTTGATGGAAGCAGCCAACATCCTCGAGAACGAAAAAGTACAAGTGGTAAACATCAACAATGGCGAGCGCTTAGAAACCTACGTTATCAAGGGACAAAAAGGCTCTGGAACCATCTGTTTGAATGGGCCAGCGGCGCGCAAAGCAGCCGTGGGAGACATCTTGATTGTGATTTCTTATGCCATGATGGATTTTGAAGCAGCTAAAAGCTTCAAACCTACCTTGGTTTTTCCCGATGCGGATAATAAACCGGTGGTATAGTGCCCGCTTGGTTTAAAAAAACGCTTCAATTCAGCCTCTCGCTTTTTGCGGGTATGCTCCTGCTGTGGTGGGTATTCCAGGGCCAAGACATGGAAGCCATCCAAACAACTTTGCGTGGAGCCCATTATCAATGGATCGTAGCTTCGGGAGTGGCGGCACTTTGGGCACATTGGTTACGCGCTCTCCGCTGGCGCATGTTGATGGAGCCTTTGGGCGCCCAGCCCAGCAAAGCCCTTACTTATCACGCTGTGATGTTTGGATATTTGGCCAATTTGGCCTTGCCACGCATGGGTGAACTTACGCGCTGTGGTGCCATCAACCGCAAAACCAAACTGCCCATCAATAGCTTGTTGGGCACGGTCATCATTGAACGTGCTATCGATATGGTGTTGCTCCTTGTTTTCACTGGACTGACCATCCTGTTGAATTTTGCATTGCTTCGCGAGCCCTTGTTTAAAATTGCCCAAAAGATGGTTGGCCTTCAACTTTTCGGAATTCCGCTTTGGATCCTTGGAATAAGCTCTTTGCTAGGCAGCCTGGGCTCTATTTGGTGGTACCGCAAAACGCTTTCGGGCAAACTCAATCACCCAGTCGTCATCAAAGTAAAGGGCTTTTTGAGAGGGCTTTGGGCGGGTGTAAAATCTGTAAAAGAACTTCGTCAGCCAGTACTATTTGTGGTCTATTCGGTGGGCATTTGGGTGGGATATTACCTTATGACCTATTTCTGCGTGTTTGCTTTCGATAGCACCAGCATGCTCAATCCAAATGAAGGCCTGCTCATACTCATTACCGGCAGCTTTGGTTTTGTAGCCCCAGTTCAGGGAGGCATTGGTGCCTATCACGCGGTCATAAGCAGGCTGCTGGTCCTGCTTCCCGGCCGAAACATCAGCTTCACCGATGCGCTCAGCTTTGCCACATTGACCCACGCAGCGCAAACCATTTTGGTGATGCTCGCAGGCTTTGTATCCATGGTCGTGCTATTTAGCACCAAACAACGGCATGTCGAAAAGAAATAGCATAGCGCAAAAAATCATGACCCGCAATGCGCTGCAGCAGCAGGTCATGGTATGGAAAGCCGCCGGTGAAATCGTAGTATTTACCAATGGCTGTTTCGATTTATTACACTACGGTCATGTTGATTATCTTTTCAGAGCTGCCGATTTGGGCACCAAGTTGGTAGTGGCGCTCAATACCGATGCTTCCGTAAGTCGACTGAAAGGACCACATCGGCCCATCCAAGGTGAAGAAAGCAGGGCCTTGGTGATGGCTGCCTTGGCATGTGTAGACGCAGTTACTTTTTTTGATGAAGAAACCCCTGAAGACCTCATAACTGCATTGCTACCTCAGATTCTAGTGAAAGGATCCGATTATTCGATTGATGCTATCGTTGGAGCAGAACAAGTAATGGCTTCGGGCGGGAAAGTACTCACCATACCCCTAAGCGCAGGATACGCTACCTCTGCCATAGAAGCCCGGATCCTTCAGGGAAAATAAATTTCAAAAAAAACCTATCTTGTGGGTTCTTTATCGGTTTTAACATGCCTAAGAGCCTGTTTTTCATCAACAATGTGCGTCTTTTTTGGGCTTTCTTGTTGGTATTGATTTCGCAAGGAGTAAATGCACAGTTCGCGCAAGATTGGCGTTTTGGTTACGCTGCACGCATTGTATTTACCGCTAATCCGCCTTCAGGTGCGCCAGGCAGCCAGCTTTTTTCGGAAGATGGCTCCGTTTCCATCAGCAACACTGCTGGTAATTTGCTTTTTTGCTCTTCCGGTGAATCTGTTCGAAATCGCAATGATGTAGTGATGACCAATGGCTCGGACCTCAAAGGAGGAACCTCCGTAACC
The DNA here is from genome assembly GCA_013824115.1 of Sphingobacteriaceae bacterium. Taxonomy (GTDB): domain Bacteria; phylum Bacteroidota; class Bacteroidia; order UBA7662; family UBA7662; genus PNNG01. Next base: position 116,000 of record PNNG01000010.1, read on the forward strand.
CAAGGCACATTGGCCATTCCCTTTCCCGGACAAGCCAATCGATATTTGCTTTTTACACTGGGCAGAACCGTTGATACCATGGGCTTAAACTACAGCGTGATTGACATGGCGCAGTCGGGGGGCTTGGGCGCCGTAGTCCCTGGCCAAAAGAACTTGCCCCTATTGGCGGGCTCACCTACCAATTTGCTTACCGAAAAAATGGCAGCTACGCAACATTGCAATGGCCAAGATTATTGGGTGCTCGTACATCGCTACAACAGCAATCAATTCATCAAATACCGTGTAACTTCGGCTGGGGTCGACACGCCTATCCTTCAATCCATTGGTACGGCCCATACGCCACTCATAGGCACCAATCCTACCAGAGCCCAGAAAGGATACATGGTTTTTTCACCCGATGGGCGCAAATTGGCTCTTACGCTAAACGGGCCAAACAGCAACAACCTTATTGAGGTGTTTGATTTCGACAAAACCACGGGGGTATTGAGCAATCCACTGCGATTGCCTGCAAGGGGTGGCGAATACGGATTGGCATTCTCGCCCGATAACGGCAAGCTATTTGTTTCGGGAGGAATTGATTCCATCGTGGGTGGAACAGGTGGTTCATACAACCACTTGCATGTTTTTAACATGGTGGCACAAAATCCGGTTACAACCAAAGAGTTGGTTTTAGGGCAATGGCGACCCGATTCAAGAAGATATGCTGCTCTGCAAAATGCGCCTGATGGAAAAATCTATCACGTACTCACCCTCATTGATGCGCTCAACAGCATTTCAAACCCAAACAGCAGCGGACCATTCATCTACCAAGACAGCATTGTTTTTCCGATCAATGGCACCACACGCAGGGGATTACCCAATTTTGTGAACGACGAATTTAGTTTGCCATTCATTGCGAACTTTAGCTATGAATTTACCTGTGTGGGTCAGGCCATGCAATTCTATGACTCATCCCTGGCAAATGCCCGCAGTTGGCGCTGGGATTTCGGTGATGGCACTACCCTGGCCGACACTTCCAATCAACGCTTTCCAACTTACATTTACAGCACCCCAGGCACCTACAATGTAACACTCATTGCCAGCGATGGATGCGGTAGCTTTGATACTATTGTAAAGCCAGTGGAGGTAGGTTTGAGGTTACCTGTTTCATTAGGTGCTGATAGCGTGTTTGCTTGCGTAGGCGATACTGTTCGACTCAGTAGCAATATCACCTCCGGCAGTTTTGTATGGTCCACCGGCAGTCCCGGAGCTTGGATTCCATCGGCAACCGACACCTTTCCAAACTTGGAAGTAACCAGTACGGGTTGGTACAGGTTGGAAGCCGACAATGGCAATTGTTCGGGGGCGGATAGTGTATACGTGTTTGTAAATACGAATCCCATTACCGTTGACTTAGGGCCTGATTTTGAGCTCTGTTTGGGCTCAACCGACATTTTAGATGCCGAAAACGCGGGTGCCACTTCCTATTTATGGAGTACCGGCGACGCTACTCGAACCATCACTGTCAACAGTCCAGGAACCTATTGGGTATTGGTAAACGACCGGGGTTGTTTTGCTTCCGATACCATTATAGTGACTTTAGATACCCTGAGCACCATTCAGGTAATGCCCGACACTTCTGTTTGTCCGGGCGATGAAATCATACTCTCCGCGGCGGGATTTGGGGTGAGTTATCTCTGGAGCACTGGCGCTAGCACCGCGGCCATTACGGTGAACGATACAGGCAACTACATTGTGGAAGTAACCACCTCCAACGGCTGTATTTTATCCGACACCATCAGGGTGAGGTACCGTTGCGACACGCGGGTTTACTTTCCAACCGCGTTTACACCTAACGGCGACCGCCTGAATGATGTTTTCATGCCAGCATTGCGGTCGGCAGATTTAGGTACGTACGAGCTCCTCATTTATGATCGTTGGGGCCGGCTTGTTTTCAATACGACACGCATTGATGTGGGTTGGGATGGCAAAATCAACGGTGTGGAAGCTCCTCCAGGAGCTTACCAGTACCTTTGTAATTTTTATACCAACGTTCAACGGGTGAACACTTTTCAAAGTGGCACTTTCTTCCTGATCCGATGAGTTTATTGGTGTATTTGATTGCCGGCTTGGCAACGGGGCTGCTTTTGGGCTGGTGGTACGGGAGTAAACAAGGGAAAGAGTCGCAACTTACTTTGCAAAGTTTGGAAGTGGAGAAGCGGGTTTTACAAGAAAAAGCAGAAACAGCTATCCTCGCCCAGCAGCAATGGGAGCAACAACGGCAAACGGCCGAGTCACGCATTTTGCAGTTAAGCACGGCACTGAGTGCCTCCGAAACTGTGCAAGGCCAGTTGAAGCAGCAATTGGGAGCTCAAGACGAGCAATTGCGAGAAATGCTGGAGAAAATGCAGCTGCAGTTCAAAACCATGGCCAACGCCATTTTTGAGGACAAAACAAAGCAGTTTACAGAGCAGAACAAATTGCAACTCGATCAGGTGCTGCAGCCCTTACGCGACCGGTTGCGTGACTTTGAACAAACCATACAGTCGACACACAAAGAGAGCATAGAAAAGCAGGCTGGGCTATTTCACGAGCTGCGGAATATCAAAGAGCTCAATCGACAAATGAGCGAGGAGGCGCGCAACCTCACCAGGGCGCTCAAAGGCGAAACCAAAACCCAGGGAAATTGGGGCGAAATGGTGCTACAGCGTATTTTGGAACGAAGTGGCCTCAGCCTGAATCAAGAGTACCGCTTGCAAGAGTCGGTGGTTTCGGAAGAGGGCAAACGTTACCAACCCGACGTTACTATTTTGCTTCCTGAAAGCAAATATTTGGTGATTGACAGCAAGGTTTCATTGGTAGACTATGAGCGTTTTGCGAATGCCGATGATCCTACAGAGCAAGCCGCTGCCTTGAAACGACATTTGCTGTCGATACGCAACCATGTTCGTGATTTGAGCAGCAAGAACTACCAACAATTGTACGGTCCGGGTTCACCCGACTTTGTGTTGTTGTTTGTGCCCATTGAACCGGCCTTTATGGTGGCTGTACAAAACGATGCCGATTTATTCAGTGATGCTTTCGACAAAAACATTGTAATTGTTAGCACCAGCACCTTGCTTGCCACTTTGCGCACCATTGCGAGTTTATGGAGGCAGGAGAATCAGAATAAAAATGCACAGGAAATTGCGCGTCAGGCCGGGAGCCTTTACGATAAATTCAGTGCATTTGCCGAAGATTTGGTGAAGGTAGGGCAGCAGTTGGATGCAACCGATAAGACCTATAAATTAGCCATGGGCAAGTTGATAGATGGCAAAGACAATTTGGTACGTAAAGCAGAACGTTTGCGTGAACTTGGTGCTAAAAACGCACGCAGCATCGACCAGCGTTTGCTCGATAGGGCCGACGAAGCGTAGTTCTTCCACGGGTTCGGTTTGCTTTTTCGCGCATTCGTCGTTAAAAGTCAGGCATTCGTCCAAAAATGTTCTTTGAATTAAATTGAACTTTCTATTTTTGACTTTGTATCAGGTGGATTTAGGGTTTTCCCCTGTTACAAACTTTTCCTGAACGTTGCCACAAGGTTTTCAGGGTTTACACCTGTGGCAAATAAAGCGTTTCATGGTTTAGTTAAGTTGGGTTGAGAGCCGTCGAACAGACGGCTCTTTTTTTATGCATGCATACTTTCCTTGCACGCAACCTTTCACCAGCTTTGCTGTTAAATCTCATGGAATGCCCGAGGGCTTCCTTAAATTTGTAAGATGAAATCGAACGTATTTGGCCTCCTCGCGGGCCTTTTGTTGTTGCAAGCCTGCAAATGGGGAGTTGATATTGATGCCAAGTACCGTTTGCAGGAGGGCGAATGGCGTGGTGCCTTGATTACTGAAGGTGGCGAGCTCCCCTTTTTGTTCAGTTTAACCCGTTTGGGCGATAGCACCTTTAGCCTCGTATTGCAAGACGGCGAGCAGTTGGTGGAAACCAGCGAGGTGGAAGTAATTGGCGACAGCATGATTGCCCGCTTTCCTGTGTTCGAAAGCACGCTTATTGCGGGTATTACTTCTTTGGGCGACAGCTTGGTGGGCCGACTCATCCGCGTGAAATACGATGAAGAAAGCAGCCTTTCGTTCGTGGCAACCCGAGGAGGGAAATACAAATTTGCGGCTCAGGTAACCCGTTTGCCTGAGGACATTAGCGGCGAATGGCAAACCACATTCTACAAACCCAATGGCGATACCACCCCGGCCATGGGCGTTTTTAACCAACGTGGCAACGAGCTGAACGGAACCTTCCGTACCCCTTTTGGCGATTACCGTTACCTTACGGGCATTTTAGACGGCGACAGCATCCTGCTGAGCGGTTTTGATGGCTCAGGCGCTTACCTCGTAAAGGCCAATTTGAACGAAGATGGCACCATTACAGGCGATTTATATGCCGGGTCTAGCAAAATAAGGACTTTCCGCTCACTGAGAAACCCCAACTTTAGTCTTCCCGACCCGAATAGCCTCACCAGCCTGCGTAACCGCGATGAACAAGTGAAGTTTTCGTTTACCAACAGCGAAGGCAAAGTCATTGGTCCACAAATGCCCGAATATGCTGGTAAAGTAGTGGTGCTTCAGGTGCTAGGCACTTGGTGTCCCAATTGCCTCGACGAAACTGCTTTCCTGGCCGATTTCCACAAGAAAAATCGCAGTCGCGGATTTGAAGTAATCGGAATGGGCTTTGAGCGTACTGCTATGCCCGCGAAGGCATACGACAACCTGCGTCGCTTGAAGCAGCGTTTTGGAGCCGAATACGAAATGGTATTGGCCGGAAAGCCCGATGACGCCGATGTGCGTGCAGCCTTGCCCGTGATGGAGCGATTGGTGGCCTTCCCCACCACCCTCATTCTCGATAAAACTGGTCGCGTACGAAAAGTGCATACAGGCTTTGACGGTCCGGCTACCGGCGACGCCTACACCCGTTATGTAGCGGAATTTACTGCTACCATAGAAAGCCTGCTGGCCGAATAATGGGAGCACTGCAGCCGCTTACGAATACGCAATCGCAGACAGCCGAACGTCCCGAAAGCACGGTTGGACAACTGTTGAGCTTGTATGCGGCTCATCCGCAGCACCGCAAGTTGCAGCAGCTTTTACAGGCAGAACGAGCCCGGGTACAATTGCGTAATCTCAGTGGCTCGCTGTCTGCTGTATTGGCTGCGGCCTGCTGGCAAGAGACTCATGGCACCCTATTATTGGTACTCAATGAGCGAGAGGAGGCGGCTTATTTCTACAACGATTTGAGTAATTTGCTACCCGATAAAGACATTCTTTTTTTTCCGGCCAGCTACCGCAAACATTACGATCCTGAAGGGCTTGATTCAGGCAATGTGCTTCAACGTGCCGAAGTGCTCAATCAACTGAACCATACCAAAACGAGGGGCGAGCTGATAGTTACCTACCCAGAAGCACTAGCCGAAAAGGTGGTAAACAAATTTACCATCACCAAGAATACCATCGACATCCGTGTTAAGGACGTACTGAAGCTCGATTTCCTCACCGAAATGCTGGTGGAATATGGTTTTGAGCGCGAAGATTTTGTGTACGAGCCCGGCCAGTTCAGCATCCGTGGTGGCATCATCGATGTGTTCAGCTTTGCGCACGATTTGCCTTACCGCATCGAGTTGTTCGGTGATGAGGTAGAGAGCATTCGCACGTTCAACACCGAAAGCCAGCTGAGCGTGAAGAACATCCATCACCTCAGCCTCATTCCTAATGTGCAAACCCATTTGCTGAAAGAAAGCCGGCAAAGCATGCTCGATTTTGTGCCTGCCGATACTATAGTGTGGATGAAGGAGCCCAGTTTGGTAGCCGACCGCATTGGCAACAGCTTCGACAAAGCCGCCGATCATTGGAAAGCGGCAGAAGGATTAGAAGAACTTACGCCTACTGAAGCCTTCGAAACCCCCGAAAGCTTCCTGAACCTGTTACTCGAAAAACGCTTGGTGAGTTGGGGTAGCGACCCGTTGAAAGGGGCCGATGTGCATACCATCAATTGGCAAGCGGTGCCGCAACCTCCCATTCGCAAAAACTTCAGCCTACTCATTGAAGGCATGCAAGCCAACGAAAAGGCAGGCTTTCGGAACCTGCTTTTCAGCGAAACACCCAAACAAATTGAGCGGCTCTACCATATTTTCGAGGATTTGAAGGCGGGATTGCTTTTTTACCCCATTTACACTTCTTTACACGAAGGATTTGTAGACAAGCAGCTCCAACTGAGTGTATATACCGACCACCAGATTTTTGAACGCTATCACAAATACCGATTGCGGGAGTACAAGGGGAAAAGCCAGGCCATTACCCTCAAAGAAATCAAAGACTTGCGGCCTGGCGATTTTGTGGTGCATATCGACCACGGGGTGGGTACGTTCGACGGTCTCGAAAAGCTAGATGTAAATGGCCAGCAGCAAGAGGCAGTGCGTATTATTTACCGCGATGGTGATTTGTTGTACGTGGGCATCAATAGTCTGCATAAAATTGCCAAATACAGTGGTAAAGAAGGGGTTCCGCCCCGAATCAACAAACTAGGCAGCGATGCTTGGGAAAAGCTTAAAACCAAGACCAAGAGCAAGGTTAAAGACATTGCCAAGGACCTCATAGCACTGTATGCGAAACGCAAGGGCACCAAGGGCTTTGCCTTCTCACCCGACAGCTACCTGCAGAACGAGCTTGAAGCCAGCTTCATTTATGAAGACACTCCCGACCAATACAAAGCAACCGAAGCCACCAAGGCCGACATGCAAAAGGCCTATCCGATGGACCGGCTGGTGTGCGGCGATGTAGGCTTCGGTAAAACCGAAATTGCCATCCGTGCGGCTTTCAAAGCAGCTACCGACGGCAAGCAAGTGGCAGTGCTGGTACCCACAACTATATTGGCCTTGCAGCATTTTAAAACTTTCAGCAAGCGTTTGGCCGAATTCCCGGTAACGGTTGATTATCTCAACCGCTTTCGTTCAGCCAAAGAGCAAAAAGAAGTGCTCGAGAAGCTCGAGCAAGGCAAAATCGACATCCTCATTGGCACCCATAAGCTGGTTGGCAAGAGCGTGAAGTTCAAAGACATTGGCCTGCTTGTGATTGACGAGGAGCAGAAATTTGGGGTAGGTGTAAAAGAAAAACTGCGTCAGCTGCGGGTGAATGTAGATACGTTAACGCTCACCGCCACACCCATTCCGCGCACCTTGCAGTTTTCGCTGATGGGTGCCCGTGACTTAAGCGTCATCAGCACACCGCCGCCGAACAGGCAGCCTGTACATACCGAGTTGATTGTGCTCGACGAGGAAAAAATTCAGGATGCCATCAATTACGAAGTCGACCGCGGGGGTCAGGTATTTTTTGTGCACAACCGCGTGGGCAACATCCAGGATGTGGCACAGATGATACGAAAACTCTGTCCACGCATGAGCATTTGCGTGGGCCACGGCCAAATGGACGGCGACGAGCTCGAAGACGTGCTGCTCGACTTTATCGACGGCAGGTACGATGTGCTGGTAGCCACAAACATCATTGAATCGGGTCTCGATATTCCCAATGCCAACACCATCATTATCAACCAAGCGCAGAATTTCGGCCTCAGCGATTTGCACCAGATGCGGGGTCGTGTGGGCCGGTCAAACATCAAGGCCTTTTGCTACCTGGTAACACCCCCTTTGAGCACACTTACCACCGAAGCTCGCAAGCGACTCAAAGCCCTAGAAGAATATAGCGATTTGGGAAGCGGCTTTCAAATTGCCATGCGCGACCTCGACATTCGCGGGGCTGGCAATATGCTGGGAGCCGAGCAAAGTGGTTTCATCACTGAAATCGGCTTTGATATGTATCAGAAAATTTTGGATGAAGCCCTGCGTGAGTTACGCGATACCGAGTTTGCCGGCTTATTCGACGAGCCCCAGCAGCAGGAATTTGTGCGCGATGTGCAACTGGATACCGACTTAGCTGCTTTGCTTCCCGATTCCTATGTTCGCAGCACCAGCGAACGCTTGAGCTTGTATATGCAGCTCGACAATACTGAAACCGAAGAAGGCTTGGAGCGCTTCAAAAACGAGCTGATTGACCGTTTTGGTCAGCTACCTACCCAAGCCGAAACGCTATTGAGCCTCATTCGATTGCGTTGGGAGGCCAAAGCCTTGGGTATGGAAAGAGTCCTGCTAAAAAGCGGCAAAATGAAGTGCTTTTTTGTGCCAGGCAATAACGAACGCTTTTACCAGAGCGAGGTATTCGGGCAAATTCTTGCCTATGTGCAACAGCATCCCCATTTGGTGAACTTGAAACAAGTAAAAGCCACCGTACTGCTGGAGTTTGAAGGAGTACGCGAGGCGGAGGTGGCGTTGCTTCGTTTGCAGGCCTTGCGCGCCAATAACTAAAAAACCGCAGCCACTTTTGAGCGACTGCGGTTTAACGATTCTGCCAATTGGACTTTAGCCAGATATAGGGAATACCAAGACCGGAATTTCGGCTTTGTACACCATATCGTCGATCACATCTGAGCCGAACAAAGCGTCGAGGAAGGAACGGTGCTCGCGCGATAGAATGATTAAACCGGCATTCATGGCTTTGATGGCTGCTTCAATACCATCGTCTACATCGCTATCCACAAATTGGTGGAAAGCCATATCGTTATATGCCACGCTGCTATTGGCCAATGATGCAAAGCCAGCCATTTTAAGCTCCTCTTCGAAGCTCTTCTTTTTGCAAACATGCACCACGTTGATGTGGCTTTTAAGCTCGCGAGCCAATCTACTGATGCGCAATAAGATGTTCAAATCGCCTTCCCGAAAATCGGTACCAAACACCATGCTTTTGAGATTCACTTCCTTCACCTTGTTGGTGGTTGCCAAAACCGGACATGGTGCCAAATCGATGACGCCATTGGTGATGCTATCAAAAACAAATCGGCGCAAACCCGAACTGATGCGGTTGCCCATACATATGAGGTCGTACCGGCCTTCCGCAGCTTCTTTTACAATGGCTTGAATGGGATTTCCAATGACCAATCGGCTTTCGATTCGCACTTTTAAGCGGGCCAACTCTGCTTTGGCCAATTTAACTTGTTCTTTCAGCGCAGGTCTGGCTGATTTTTCGAGTTCATTGCGCAATTTATCCTTCCGCAACTCGGTGCTATAAGGCAAATCGAGCGCATGAAACACTGTGATTTCCGCTCTCGTCACTCTGGCCAGCTCGCAAGCAATTTTGAGGGCCTGTACCGATTTTTCAGTGAAGTCGGTAGGCACGAGTATTTTCTGAACTACAGAAGATCTTTTAGCCATTTCAATGGGTAATATACGTTAACTGGGTGCCAGTGCGCAAAATATGGTCGGCAGTGCTTCCACTGAAGAAACGAGCGATACCGCTGCCTCCATAGGCCCCCATCACCACCAGCAAATTGCCCTTTTGTGCAGCAAAATAGGGGATTTCGTCTTTGGGTTTGCCAATGAGATCCATGACTTGAAGATTTTTGAATCGTAAATTGAGCAATTCTAAAAGCGAGTCCTCAACAGGTTCAATCAGATCGGCCTTTTCGAAAACCCGCAAGAAGTACACAGGCCACTCTTTACAGTTGGGGCGGAAATTGTGGTAAAAGGCTTCAATGGCGCGTAAGCTGCTGTCGGAACCGTCGTAACAGAGCGCCACCCCATCGGGATTATAACCTCTTTCGGGCAGTAGCAGCATCGGACAGCGTGATTTGCTAAGCATGTCTTTCACCAATTGCTGATCGCCTTCCATGCTCAAAGTGTTGTAGGCATGGTAACCCATAAGCATGAGGTCGGCATAACGGCTCTCGCTCACCAGCTCCGATACAGGATCACCCTTCTGGAAATGCACGCGAAATCGAATGCCTGCCTTTTTGCATTCCTCCACAAAGTAATTGATGTTTTGTACCGTCTTCTTCTCGCTTTCGTTCATGCTCTCTTTGATCACTTCGAAAGTGTGCTCATAATAAACGGGTTCACCGCCTAAAACGGTGTAGTAATCCACCAAAGTAAGGTCTTGCACAAATACCCCGGTTAAAACAGCATGGTGTTCGCGGGCAAGGCGAAAGGCCTGATCGAGTTGGTCGCCGGCATTGATGCTCTGGTCAACCACAAGCAAAATCTTATCCATAGGCTAGCGTTTTGGCGCTTGCATAAAGTTACGGCCTTTTTGAACAGGATGAAAGAGGAACGAAAGATATAATCTTGCCTTAACAACAGAATTTCCTGTCACTTCGATGGGTTTGGGAAACACTACATAAGCGCAATGCTCGCCACGCCCGACAAAATGAGCAATTTCAACAAGTTGTTTATTCTTGTATAATCAGTAGGCTGTTTTGCTTGAAAAATAAGCCATCCACAGCCTAAGAGCGCCATGCCGCAGCCAACAAAATAATAAAGAAGTTGGTTAAGTGGCACCAGGTAATACAGTCCAACAAAGGGAACTATTGCACTCAACATAAGGGCGTAAAGCCAATTTTTCGTATGCGCAACCCCCTTTACCACGGGCAAGGTTTGGTAACCAAACACCAAATCGCCTTTCATTCCTTCGAGGTCTTTTACCAATTCACGGATTAGGGTGATGAGTACAATAAAAATGGCATAAATGAGAATGACCTTGTTCACAAAGCCGTAATACACACATACAGCGAAAAAGGCTGCTACCGTGAGAATGGCCGCTGTGATGTCGCCTAACAACGGCTTTTTGCTGAGCTTGTGCGAGTAAAACCAAAGTGCACCTCCAAAAAGCACGTTGAACAACAGAAGTTCTTTTTTTAAAAGTGCACTTACAAATAAGCCAACAGCATTGATTAGCACCCAGGCACGTAAAGCCTGCGCCTTGGAAATCACCCGGCCCATGATTACTTCACCGGGCCGATTGGCAAGGTCTTTCTCTATATCGTAAAACGCATTGATGATGTAACCACCAGCGATAAACAAGGATGTTGATGCAGCTACTCCCAACAGTTTCCAGTCGAGGAATACCGCATGCCAAGGAGGATCTTGGTGCAAAATAAAATAAGCAGCTAGGTACTGGGCTACTGCCACTACCAGCAGGTTGTACCAGCGGATGAGCGACAAAAAAGCCAGGAAGCGAATCAGGGTGATGCGCTGTTCCTGGCTGAGTATTTGTATGCGACGGGCCACGTCAGAAGCGATAAATCACCTCGAGCTGGTAGTCCTTGAGCATTTTACTGGCCTTCTCGTAATCCTGGGTAAAGCCCAAAATGTAGCCACCACCACCTGATCCGCATAATTTGAGGTAATAGGCACGCGAATCGATGCCCTGCTTCCACAAACCGTGAAACAAATCAGGAATCATAGGTTTAAAATTATCGAATGCCAATTGAGAGAGCTTTCGCAGATTACTGAACAAGGGCTTCACATCGCCTTTGAGGAAGGCATGAATACACTCATCGTTGTATTTTTTGAATTCAGTGCGAATCATATTGCGGAAACCCTCCTGCTTCAAACGCTCCAAAAAGAGGTTGACCAAAGGTTGGGTTTCGCCAGGTTCACCAGTATTGAGCAAGAAGATGGCACCATTGCCGGCCTTTTCAGCAGGCAAACTTACTGTACCCAATTCGGTCTTGCTATTAATGAGAATGGGGATTTTCAAATAACAAATCAGCGGGTCCATGCCCGAAGAGCGGCCGTGGAAATAGCTTTCCAACTGTCCAAGCACTTGCTTCAAGCTGGCAATCTGCTCACCCGTGAGCTGTTCACTGGGCTCGATTTTTCCAATGGCATAACGGTCGTACACAGCCGCCACGAGGGCTCCTGAACTGCCGATGCCAAAACCTTGGGGAATGCTTGAATCGAAATACATGCCCGTTGCAATGTCTTTATCGAATGCATCAAGTTGAAGAGCCACTGGCAAGGTACCTGCGGCTTCGAGACCACGGAGGTACTGCAAATAGCTTTGCAAGTGACCATTGCTGGTACGTGCAGTTTCGCTGTCGATTCCTTCAAATGAAAATTGTGCCTGGTATTGGCTGTAAGGAATGCTCAAGCCTTTGGCATCTTCAATGATTCCGTACTCTCCAAAAAGGAGGATTTTGGCGTAATAAAGCGATTCTTTTATCATAATCCGGTTTCTAGCAACACGGGACCTTTGCCTACTGCGTCGCAAATATACGCATTCTGTTCGCAATGTTGGGCTAACTCGTTGTCGATGAAAGCTTTGACGGTTGCAGCGTGCATTTGAGGGTACAGTAGGTGCACATTAGCACCAGCGTCAAGTGTAAAATGCACAGGGACAGCGTTTTGTTTTCTAAAATCCCAGATTTTCTCAATAATTGCCACCGTACCGGGTTTCATGAGCAAGAAGTAAGGTTCCGAAGCCATCATCAAGGCATGCAACATCAGGGCTTCTGTTTCTACCAATGCACCAAATGCGTCCAAATCGCCGCTGGCTAAAATGGCACCCAAGCGAGTGATGCGCTTTTGGGCTTCCTCGAAACGCTGGCTGGCAAATGGATGGCCGTGCATGAGTCCATGCCCCACGCTGCTGCTTACCGATTTTTGTCCGGCATGCACCAACAAAATGGTATCTTGATAGGTATTGAACACCTCATCAACCTGTCCCGGCCATACCACACCATAGTCTTGACTGCCAGCTGCTACTTCGGGATGGGCACCCCACATCACCAAACCACCGTACACCGATCGGCAAGCAGAACCCGAGCCGATGCGCGCAAAATAGCTGGCAGCCTGCATGAAGTCTTCGTCGGGCTGCACGCGCAGCCCGTTGCCCAGCAACTGGTCGATGCCCATGAGGTTCAAGGCCAGGGCACTCATGCCTGAAGCCGAGGACGCTATGCCGCTGCTGTGGGGAAAAGTATTGCCGGTCTCAATGGTGAGCTGGAAATGCTTGAGCCAAGGGAAAAAGACACCAATCTTGTCGAAAAAGGCCTGAACCTTGGGCTCAAAAGCCTGGTTTCGTTGACCGTCGAGCCACACTTCCATGCCTCCTCCAGCCCTGGGCTCAAAGCGAACCCGGGTATCGGTTTTGCAGGCATCAAGGGTGAAACTCACCGAGGCATTGGCGGGTTGCTGGAGTCCGGTTTTGCCCCAGTATTTTACCAAGGCGATGTTAGAGGGACTGGTCCAGCGTACGGCGCCGCTCATGGGCTCCCACTGTTCAAGAGGCGTAAAAAAGGGCAGGTTCATACAAGGGTATCGTAAGAAAGAACGGTTTCAAAATGGTTGTTGGCCAGCCACTGAAGGCAGGCTTCGGGTTCGGGTAGGCAGAGCAGTACAAAATCGCCACCCCAAGCTCCCAGCGATTTGGCTTGACCGGGATAACCCGCAAACTGTGTTTCACCCACCGTTTTGCGGCCTAAGGCTTGACCAATGAGGTTTTCGTGCTCAGCTAAGAGGCTGCTGAATCCTTCCAAATCGGTGACAGTCAAAATAGAACGAGTGAGATCACTTACTTCGCGCAACAGCCCGTCATCGGACTTGCCCGAGCGCAGGTAAGATTTCACCTCGCGCAGGGAGTTTTGCTTCTGTCCTAAGTACACCCAACGCAATTGATGAGCGAAAGGGGGATTGAATCGCACTGATTGCACCCTAGGTTGAGGGGATTCACGGGTGTATAAAACAGGCCCGGTTGCCGTGGCACAGGCCAGGTCGTATCCGCTACCGGTTTGGGTAGCAAAGTAAAAGGCAAAGGCATCGAGCTGCAGCCATTGGGCCAGAAGTGATACCAGGCTGCTGCTGCTGCCCAAACCCCAATGTCGGTTGAACTCAAGGCGGGTTTGCACCAACCAGCCGGCTGCCTGCCGCACGCAACCAGGCTTGTGCCTTTCGGCGGCTTGTAGCAGTTGCTGTAAGCGCAAGGCGGCTTCAGCGTCGGTGCTTTGGAGGATGTGCAAGTCAGGTAGGCGCAATCTTACTTCAAGCCAACGTTGGTCGTGTTCATCGAAAGCCTGCCACCAGAGCTCGCCATTTTCAGTAGGACGTGCTTCCAACCATTGTCCCTGTCGCGTTGGCAAGGCCAAGGCAGTGGCACCATGCAGCACCAGGTATTCGGCGGTTAAAAGGAGTTTGCCGTGGGCGTAAAAGCGTTCAGCCTGCAATTTATGCCTGCTTTTTGCCGGGCAGGATTTGCACGGCCGGTTCGCCCCGCAGTTTTTTGAGGAATTCGGCAACGGCCTGGAAGCTCACCACCTTATCGCTGAAATAGGTCTTGGTGCGCTCCTTTTCCATATCGGTAGCCTCCAACTGGTTGAGGATATTGAGCAGGTGCATTTTCATATGCCCCTTTTGGATGCCTGTGGTTACCAGCGATTTTACGGCAGCAAAGTTCTGAGCAAGGCCCACCGCAGCGGTGATCATCATCAGCTCTTCGGCATTGGGGTGACCCAACAGCTCGTGGCTGAATTTCACCATGGGGTGCAGGGTAGTGAGTCCGCCCACTGTACCCATAGCCAATGGAATATCAATCCAGAAGCGGAAAATGCCGTTCTCTACCGATACCTTGGTGAGACTGCGGTATTGTCCGTCGCGGGCAGCGTAGGAATGAGCGCAGGCTTCTACAGCGCGGAAGTCGTTGCCAGTAGCCAAAACCACCGAGTCGATGCCGTTCATAATGCCCTTATTGTGGGTGGTAGCCCGGTAAGGTTCGATGGTAGCAATGCGGATGGCACGGGTGAATTTTTCGATGAATTCTTCGTTGGTGTAATCGTCACCGTCGGCCAGTTGGTCAACCGCGCAGCTCACCTCGCAACGCACCAAACACTCGGGGGTGTAGTTGCTGAGGATGCACATCACGATGGTCACTTCTTTTTCGGCTTCCGCAAAGCGGTCGTCGGTAGCCAAAGCGCGACGCAGGATGCGGGCAAACTCCTCCAGGTTGGAATTGATGAAATTAGCCCCCATGGCATCCTTGGTTTCAAAAGTGGCATGGAGCTGGAAATAACCGGGCTCTAGATCGCTTTTATTCACCAATTCGATGCTGCTGATGCCACCGCCACGTGCTCGCATGTTAGCGGTAATGTCGGCCGTGCCTTCGAGCAATTGCTTACGAAGCTCTGGCATAAAAGCAGCCAGTTTTTCGGCGTCGCCATTCCAGATGAAGTGTACCTGACCAATTTTTTTGGTGGAGATTACCTCGGCCTTAAATCCGCCGCGGTTCAACCAGAAAGCCGCACTTTTAGAGGCGGCTGCCACTACCGAACTTTCTTCTATCACCATGGGAATGGTGTACAACTTGTCGTTGAGTAGGAAGTTGGGGGCCACACCGTAAGGCATGTAGAAGTTAGTGAGGGTGTTTTCGATGAATTCATCGTGCAGCTTTTGCACTTGTTCGTCGGTATGCCAATAATGGCTCAGCAGTTCGTAGGCCGCTTCGGGGTCTTTGAAATACTGGTTGCTGATCCACTCTATTTTGGCTGCTTTAGAAAGCTTCGAAAATCCTTTGATGGGCTGCATGGTAAAAAATTGATGCAAAGTTAGTTAATGCGGGTCGCTTTCACACGTAAAGCACCCAAGCATAACCCAACGCATTAAAGATTGTTTTAATGTGTAGGATTTTTAACACTGTGATAGGAATTAGGAGCTACACCTTGTTACAGCCTAAAAAGTCTTAATTTTCCGAACTTTGAAGCCTCCGATGGCACAAAACAAATTGCTGCAAGCACCCTTCTACCCATGAGCAGTCACCACATCGTACGCGACAAACAAGAACCGGCCCTCATGGTAGCCAATGGGGCTGCCTGTTCTGAAGAGTTAATAGGCCAGCTGCTCGAGTGGAGCCCGTTCGTTTTGGCCCTCGATGGTGCCTTGCCCCGCTTGCATCAATTAGGCATTAAGGTAGATGCCGTTTTAGGCGATTTCGACAGCATGCCCGACAATGCCCGGCATGTGGAGGCTCAGCAACCCATCAAAGTCATCCATGCGCCCGACCAAAACAAAACCGATTTGGAGAAAGGCCTCGATTATTTGTTGGCAGAAGGCCATCATGCCGTAAATGTAGTTTGGGCCACCGGTAGGCGTGCCGACCATAATTTGGCTAACCTCAGCAATGTGGTGAAGTATGCAGGAAGGTTGCAAATCAATGTGCTCGACGATTATTCGCGCATTTACCAATTGCCGTCCTATTTCAAAAAATGGTACCCGGCCGGGAGCATATTGTCGCTCGTTCCCATTGGCCGGGTTGAAGGCATCACCACGCATAACCTGCGTTATCCTTTGCTGGGTGAAAGCCTCGAACTGGGCGTGCGCATCGGCACCAGCAATGAAGCCGCCAGCGAAGGTTGGGTTGAGATTACCCATAAAAGTGGCCACTTGCTGCTCATGGAATGCTTCGATAGGGACCAGGCCTGAGTCAGCCGTGCTGGTAACCCTTTATGGTTACCCGTTTCCCTTGATCGAAGAACTGCTCCAATTGCAGCGAAAGGGCCAAAATCATTTCTTCGCGGCTCATATCCCGGCCGTACAAATCCTCAATGCTCTTTTCGAGTTGCTGTAGTTTATCGAGCACTTCGCGGTGGCTCAGGTAGGTAGCGCGCATGCGTTGGAATGCCCGCATGATGTAGATGTGTATGTCGATGGCCACATCGCTGTTCAGTACGCCAGACAGCATGCCAATGCCCAATTCGGTAAAAACCAAAGGGGCTTTGCGCCAACCCATGAGGTCAGCATTGGAAATCACAGAATGTGATTTCCAATTGGCAAACTCCTCTGGGGTGAGTTGAAACATAAAATCATCGGGGAAACGCCGTATTTGCCGACGAACTGCTTGGTTGAGAACGCGGGTTTCAACCCCGTAAAGCTTTGCCAAATCGCGGTCGAACATCACATGACGTCCTCTGATGAGGTGAATTTGCTTGGCAATTTCTCCCTCGCTGTAAATGCCTGGTAACATGCGTTTTTGATGGCAATTTAACAGGCATCATTTTTAGTAATTCAGCGATTTGTTTAGCTTTTAAAGCAACAAAACCGGCGCTATGGCCGGTTTTGTCGTTAAGTAAACTTCTGCTTATTTCAATACTTCGCGTGCAATTACAATCTTCTGCACCTCCGAAGTTCCTTCGTAAATCTGCGTGATTTTGGCATCGCGCATCATGCGCTCAACGTGATACTCTTTTACGTAACCGTAACCACCATGTACCTGTACCGCTTCGGTAGCAATACGCATGGCAATGGTAGAAGCAAAAAGTTTGGCTTGAGCGCTTGCCATGGCATAATCGCCATCGGTATCTTTCAACCAGGCCGCTTTGAGGCACAATAAGCGCGCAGCCTCCACTTCGGTAGCCATGTCGGCCAATTTGAACTGAATGGCTTGGTGGTTCATGATTTCGGTGCCAAAAGCCTTGCGCTCTTTCGAATACTTCACCGAAAGCTCCAGGGCGCCACTGGCTATGCCCAAGGCCTGGGCGGCAATGCCAATACGTCCGCCAGAGAGCACTTTCATGGCAAACTTAAATCCGAATCCATCTTCTCCAATGCGGTTTTCCTTGGGAACCTTCACATTGGTGAACATGATGCTGTGGGTGTCGCTACCGCGGATACCCATTTTATCTTCTTTTTTGCCTACTTGGAACCCCTCTGACTCACGCTCAACGAGGAAAGCATTGATGCCTTTGTGGCCCTTGTCCACATCGGTTTGTGCAATGACAATGTAGGTGCTGGCGCTGTTGCCGTTGGTAATCCAGTTTTTGGTGCCATTGAGCAAATAATGATCGCCCATGTCGATGGCTGTGGTGCGTTGTGAAGTGGCGTCAGAACCGGCTTCGGGCTCCGACAAACAGAAAGCACCGATTTTGCGTCCTGTTGCCAAATCGGGCAAATATTTCTTCTTCTGCTCCTCACTGCCAAAAGTTTCGATGCCCCAGCAAACCAAGGAGTTATTTACCGACATGCAAACGGAAGCCGAAGCATCTACTTTCGAAATTTCTTCCATGGCCAACACATACGAAATGGTATCCATGCCGCCGCCGCCATACTCCGGACTCACCATCATGCCCATAAATCCCAGCTCACCCATTTTGCGGATTTGCTCGGCAGGGAATTTCTGCTCGTTGTCGCGTTCAATAACGCCTGGAAGTAGTTCAGTTTGTGCGAAATCGCGTGCAGCCTGACGAATCATCAAGTGCTCTTCGGTAAGATTAAATTCCATTGCCAGTAATTAGTACGATGATGCTTTAACAAGCTGCTGCGGCGCAGGTTTTAAAGCAGTGCAAATATAGCTTTTACACAGCAAGAATTTGCTGCTCAGCGGTTCAATTCGCGATAATCGACCAGATTTCGCGTCTGATTCCGGCATTTACCGCAATGGCCAAAATCATCGACACAATCAAGCCCACGCTCACATAAACTATGTCCTTGCCAATAAGGGTCCATGTTTTACGCCATTTGCCCGTAGAAGCACCATATTTGGCCGCTTTCATGCCCACTTCCCTACCAGCCAACAGGCCAATAAATACCCAGGTGGTACTCATGGGAATGGTATTCACTTGCGTAAACCAAAATAAAATGAAGGCGTATACCAGATCGATGAGGGTGGCGGAACGCACATCGGCCACATCTGACTTTTCATTGACAATGCCTTGAATTTTATCGCCTTTCAGGTAGAATAACAAGCCCAAACCACCAAAAATAAATGCAAGGAAGAACAGAAGCTCAGCCACATTCAGCGAACGCGGCAAATAAACCGCTATGTTGGCTGCATCTTGAGCAATCCACAAATACCACAAAGTTCCACTGGTGAGCCATTGAAACCACACCCATGCTTGGTGGGCCTCCCCTTTAACCAACCGCTGGAAAGGTTTAGCAAAAATCAGCCAAATAAGAACCGAACAAGAAAAGGCAATAAAATAGCCTGAAGTACTCTTTTGAAGCATGCCGGTTACCGTACTCAAACTACCTGAAAAGGAAGTAAGCAACATGAAAGTAGTACTTACCGGGATTTTCATGCGTGTAAGTACCAACAATATGACCGGTGCTGCCAGTTGTAAAAATGCAAATTCGGTGGGTGCTTGCTCCAAACCTTTGCTTTGCAAACGTAAAAAAGAAACGTCACCATCGTACAAGAACCAACTCGTTAAAATAGCAAATACAAAGATGAGCCCGATGTATAACCACAACCAATACCACTTGCGATTGCTATTAGAGGCAATGAAAGTCCCAATCGTTTGGATGCTGTCGTTGGCCACTGCACTGTAGCCGGCAAACATGAAGCCCAGCCACATGGCAATTCTGGGATAAGGGTAAAACACGGCTGAAACCAGCATCGCTAAGCCAATCAACAAAAAGAATTTACGCTCTCTGCGTGCGTAAACCATGAACAAGTTCATCCGCGTTGATCCGGCTTTTCCCGGTGTCGGTGCTTTAAAGTGCTTCCCCATACGATAGTGGCAAGACAAAGGTCATATTTCTCTCCGAATGCGCCACCATTCACAGGTTATCTTTCTGTTAACAATTCCGTAACATGACCTCAGTTAAGCAAATGGGGAGCCAAGAGGGTAAATGCGGGCACTTCCAATTGAAGCTCCTCCCCATCTGCTTTCCTAACCGCAAAAAAACGGCCCGCCATGCGGCCAAAGGAGGATTTCAAATTACAATAGGAAACATACTCGTGCGTATGACCAGGGGCAATGTGTGGCTGTTTGCCCACCAAACCTTCTCCGGCTACCATGCGGCGTTTGGTTACTCCGTCGTGAATGTGCCACTCGCGCGACAACACCTGTATGGCAACACTGCCATGATTGGTGATGCGGATGTGGTAAGCAAACAGGAATTCGTCGCTGAACGGCACCGAGTACTCAGGCGCAAAATGCGTTGCTACCTGTATTTCAATGTCGTTCGTAATGGCCGTATACATGCCCCTAATATCTTTAAATAGGTTTGAATTGCTCAAATGCCTGCAAACAATCGTAGCAATAGTGCATCGAGCGGCAGAGGGTAGGCCCAAAAGGCGTCTTCAAAGTGGTATTGGTGCTGTTGCAATACGGACAAGCCGTGTGCTCCAACAGTTTCATGTCGGGCTCGTCTTTGTATTTAGGTGGAGGAGCCAAACCAAAGTTCTTGATGATTTCGCGGCCTTTTTCGCTGATGCGGTTGCTACTCCAGGTAACATCAAAATTGGTTTCTACCTGCACTTCAGCAAAACCCAGGCTGGCAACAGCATCGTGTACCTGCTTTTCCATGAGTTTGATGGCCGGACAACCCGAAAAAGTAGGGGTCATGCGTACTTGCACGGCCCCTTCTTCGGTGATTTGCACATCAGTTATGATGCCTAAATCGACCACCGAAAGCACCGGAATTTCCGGGTCCATTACGGTAGCGATGGCATCCCAAATGGCTTGGGTATCGGTGGTTGCGTTTACCATTCGGCAGCAGGGTCGATGCGGAAAACTTCGGTCATCTCGTCGAGCAAGGGCTGCAGGTATTCGGTGTGAAAGCCTTTTCGACCTCCATAAATAGGCTCGAGCTTTTCTGCATCCGGCATTTTGAGTCCGGCTTCCTCGACAATGGCACCCACTTCACCCAACCAGGCAGTGCGGATGGCTGCTTCGCCTTTGTAAATGCCTTGTTGTACCAGCAATGCTTCTCCCTCAAACGATTCAAACATGCCCAAAGCCAAGGCCATGTTTTGGTTGAGGGCTGATTGCATGCGGGCTTTGCTTTCTTCACTTCCTTGTCCGAGCTGCTTTACAAAGGTGCTGGCGTGGAAAACGTGGTATTTGATTTCGCCTTTCACCTTGCGGGCCAGCTTGGCCAACGGATCGTAAGCGCTATGAGAAGCGTCTTCAAATCGAATCAAAGCAGCCACATCGAATAGCAGGTGACGCACCAAGCTGAAATCGTACTCGCCAATGGGGTATTCTACCAGCTGACAAGAAGTGAAATCGGTTTCGTTGCGCATGAAAGCCAGCGTATCGGGATCGGCTTCGCCCAATTGCTCGTACAAAATGCTGTACAAGCCCAAAGCATGGCCAATTTTGTCTTGCGCAATAGAAGAAAATGCAATGTCTTCTTCCAGAATAGGGCCCAAGCCGGTCCATTCTGAATTGCGGTGACCTATGATCAAATGGTCGTCGGCCATGGCCAGCAACAAGCGGCGCAAGGCATTCAAGGTATCGGTATTAAACATCGAGCTGGGCTTTTTTGTAGGCGGCTATCTTGTCGTTGACTTTGTAACCGGCCGGATCGCGGTACATTTTTTCAGGCGTGGTGCTGAACACATCGTAATCGTCGTAGTTCATGGCCAAAACATCGCGGGTGTTCACAATCCACAAATTCACGGTTTCGCCACGGCGGGCATATTGCTCTTTGGCGAACAACAGCGCCATTTCGGCATTGGGGGCATGCACCACGCCCACGCTGCTGTGCTTTTCGCCGCGCTTTTTCTGGTGGAATACTTGGTAAGTTTCCCAATGCTCTTCGCGCTGCAGGGTTTGATCCGGATTTTTCTCCTCCGCATCAATGCCCAAGCGGGTAATGCGTGGGTCGAGTGATTGAATGTTCATGGGTTTGGTTTAAGCCAATGGCGTTACATAGTGTTGATCGGCACGCTTGAGGGCTGCACGCACCCAGGCACCACGCTCTTCAGAAGCACGACGTACAGCCAGGCGCTCGGCATTGCACGGGCCGTTACCCTTGATAACTTCATAAAACTCGTTCCAATCGGGTTCGGTGAACTCCCACTGGTTGGTTTCTGGATTTTTCTTGAGGTTTGGATCAGGCAAGGTCAAACCAATCTCCCAAATCTTGGGCACATACATGGAAAGAAACTGCTGACGCATATCGTCGTTCGAGGCCATCTTCACTTTCCAGCGCATGAGGGTTTCGGTATGTTGACTCATTTTGTCGCTCGGACCAAAGAAGTGCATGATGGGCTGCCACCAGCGGTTAAGGGCGTCTTGCACCATGGCACGTTGCGTTGGAGTTCCTGTGGCGAGGTACACAAATACGCTGTGGCCTTGCTTGAGGTGGAAGCTTTCTTCGTAGCAAATCCGCTCGAGGGCACGACAGTAGGGCCCATAAGAGCCCTTGCTGTTGGCTACCTGGTTTACAATGGCAGCGGCATCGATGAGGAAGCCAATAACGGCCACATCGGCCCAGGTTTTGGCCGGATAGTTAAATACGTTCGAATATTTCGATTTGCCATTGATAAGGTCATTGATCATGTCCTCGCGGCTTTTGCCCAGGGTTTCGGCAGCGCTGTACAACAACTGTGCGTGGCCCACTTCGTCCTGCACCTTCGCCATGAGGGCCAATTTGCGGCGGAAACCGGGGGCGCGGGTAATCCATGTGCCTTCGGGCAGCGCGCCAATGATTTCTGAGTGGGCGTGCTGCTCAATCATGCGAATGAGCTGGCGGCGGTAATCGGCCGGCATCCAATCGCGTGGTTCAATTTTTTCGCCACGGGCAATGCGGGCTTCAAATTCGGCCAGCAAAACAGGGTCTTCAGCCTGCATTTCGGGCTTCTTCTTCTGATCGTCGTGGATATATCCTCCTCCGTACATGGTATGTGGTGTTTAAGATTTTTTGATTAATCCGTTTAAAACTTGCTCTGAGAGCTGGGCGGCAATTTCGTGCGGCTGTAGGCGCCCTTCAGGACGGTACCAGTCGTACAACCAGTTCAGTGCCGAAAGCAGGCTGAGCACTGCCAGTTTTTCGTTTTCAATTTGAAAGTGCCCGGCAGCTTTGCCGCGACTCAAAATATCCATGAAATAGGCTTCATATTCACCCCGCATGCTTTTGAAAACGCTGAGGTCGGGCTCGCTCAAGTAGCGCCATTCGTGCTGAAATACTGCCGAAGCATTCACATCGTTGGTGATTACTTCTACATGTTTTTCAATGGCCAGGCGCAATTGAACCGGAGGCGCCAACTGCAGACTTTGTACTTGGTCGCGGGCACGAAAAAAAGACTCGGCCATTCCAAAACAAATGCGGTTCAGCAGTTCTTCTTTCGAGCGCAGGTGGCTGTAAAGTGAGGCTGCTTCTATGCCGATGGCCGCTGCCAAATCGCGCATGCTGGTAGCCGCATAGCCCCGCTCGCGAAACAAGCGGGTGGCTTTTTCGGTGATTTGACTCTTGCGATCGGTAATGATTTCTGCCATGGCTAACTAACAGTCGTTAGCAAAGATAGTTTGGATGGCGGAGAAAAAAAAGAAAATCTCTCAGCAGCTTGAAATGCAAGGTGTTGCTTTCTACATTGTGGTTTAAACAGCTCTACTCACAAGCGTCATGGGCACCACCAAAAAGCCGACAGTTGCAGCCAAAGTAGTTGAAACCTTGGAGCAGCAAGCCTTTCGCTTTCGTTTTGAATTTTTGGAAGCTGGCAAACGATCAGGCCATGGCATGGACCAGCAACCACACCGACACCAAATTTATGAGCTTTTTTATTTTGCTGAAGGTGGAGGAATACACGAAATCGACTTCCACCAATTGCCTATCGTTCCTGGGGCAATACATTGGGTAAAACCGGGACAAGTTCATTTTTTGCAGCGTGATGTGGGTTGTTGGGGATTCGTATTGCAGTTCGACCGCACTTTTTTTACTGAAGAAGCCGACCTAATCTGGTTTGATCGGCTTTGGTTACAGGCCGAAATGCCGGCAGGCAATCAAGCTATTTTATTAGACAATATGGGACTGCAAGAAGCTGAAGCCTGTATGCGCATGTGGCAATCGTTCGAGCCGAATTATACGACCAGCAGCATTGATCAGACCCGCTTAAAGTTGCTGCTCCAGCACGCCGAACGGAGCGTTTTCGCTCGTCATGGAGCAAGTCTGCATCGTGCTTCACTACCTAACGGCTTGTTCGATCGTTTCCAACGTTTGCTGCACAGTCATTTCTACAAGGAACACCGATTGGAGTTTTACACCAACGCATTGGCATGCAGTAAACAAGCGCTTTTGAGGGAGACCAAAAGATGCTCCAATAAATCGCCATTGAGTCTGCTTCACAACAGAATAACCATGGAAGCTAAAAGCATGTTGATGTTTACCGAACTAAGCAACAAGGAAATTGCCTTTGCGCTAGGCTTCGAGGACCCTGCTTATTTTGGTCGATTCATTAAAAAACAGTGTAGTACCACACCAGAAACGCTGCGATACCAATTGCGCGAGAAGTACCAGTGAATGATGAAAAAGTGCCATGGTTTGCACAACAGATGCGGCCATCTTGCCTAAAAATTGAAGCATGAAAAAAATCATCCTTCCGGCATTTTTCGTAGCCATGGCAAGTAGCCTCTTATTCAGCATGCACAACGGTGCCCTCAATATGACTGGTGCTCCCGGCGAGCTCGACTGTACCAGCTGTCACCATCCGGGTCCCGCCAACACCGATCCTTTGGGCAGCATGCAAATACTAATGCCTAACAACCAAGGGACTTATATTCCCGGCCAAACCTATCCGATTACCGTTCAAGTGCAATATCCCGGCCGACAGAAATTTGGTTTTTCGGCCGCGGTGCGGCAAAGAGGTATTCAGTTTGTGCAAAGTGGCAGTTTATCGGCACCAACCGCCGCAGCGTTGCAAATCAGCGATTTTGCCACGCATACGCTTCCCAGTACTGCGGGAAACGGGCAAAAAAGCTGGACTTTTGATTGGACTGCTCCCACCACCGCATCTGGCACATTGGTGGTTTATGCCGCCAGTGTGGCTGCCAATGGCGACAATGACGCTACAGGCGATCAGGTTTACACCGATTCCTTGGTGTTGTCGGTGGCCAGTAGCTTGTGGGCAAAAGACTGGCTTGCCCCGATTAAGCTTTACCCCAATCCAGCTACTCATCAACTTTTCATCGAAGGCGAATGGACCGGAGCGGCAGTGGTTGACCTGAAAGTGTACGATGCGGCAGGAAAATGTCAGCTAGAGCAAAAAATAAATCCAGCATCCGCTCTTCCCTTGTCCTTGGGTATCGCTACGCTCGCGTCGGGAAAGTATTGGGTGCATGTACAACACGGCAATAAACGTACGGTAACGCCCTTTTTCAAACCATGATGCCCCATTTGATGTAAATTATCGGTACGGCATACCTAAAAAGCAAGTAACTTCGTTCCACTTTGTATTGCATGGGAAGATTTCGCTTGCTTTTTGCGCTCATAATGCTGGCCTTTTGGGCAACGGGCCTCACTTCGTGCCGACAGGATCGTTTTGAGCCAAATGCCAACGTTGAGCTGCGCTTTGAGACCGACACCTTGCTGTTCGATACCGTTTTTGTAACTGCAGGCTCAATTACCAAGCGCTTCAAAGTTTACAATCCAACCAACCGCAACATCTCCATCGACGAGGTATATCTGGCTGGGCGGCGTTTTGCAGGCAATTCTCCTTACCGTATCAACATCAATGGTATTCCAACCAATGACCAGGGCGGGGTTGAGCTGCCTGCTGGTGATAGTTTATACATCTTCGTGGAGGTCACCATCGACCCCAACAGCAGCGCAACACCTTTTATTGTCACCGATTCGGTGATTTTCCGTTCAGGAAACCGCACCGGCAAGGTGTTGTTGGCAGCATATGGACAGAATGCCGTTTTTTACAATGGCGAAGTGCTTCCTTGCAATACGGTATGGACGGCCGACAAACCCATTGTTGTGTACAATTCGGTATTGGTGGATAGTGCCTGCCGGTTGACCATATTACCTGGTGCCAAAATCTATTTCAATAAAAATTCAACGCTCTTTGTGTTGGGCAGTTTGCGGGTGCTGGGGTTGCCTCAAGATCCCGTGATTTTCAGGGGTGATCGTTTGGACCCGTTTTACCGTGATTTGGCGGGTGCTTGGAATGGCATTCACTTTTTGGTGGGCAGCACCAACAATGAAATACGCAGTGCCGAGATGTACAATGGCAATATTGGTATTCGGGTAGATTCGCTTCCGGCCGATGGTAGCATGGCCCCCAACCTCATCTTGAACCGGGTACGCATCGATAATTTTGCTGTGGTTGGTCTGCTGGGATTTACCGCCCGCATTGAGGCCTATAACACCCTGATTAGCAATTGCGGCTTGTATAATTTTTTGGGTGACTTTGGAGGCGAGTACACCTTCAGGCATGCCACCTTGGTCAATTTCAGCACAGGTTTTTCGCGTGGTTTTCCGCTTTTTGCACTTACCAATCGCGATTTAAACGGCAGGCCCAATACAGCACGCCTGGTGATGCAAAACAGCATTGTTTGGGGCTCTCGACAAGAGGAATTTGCCCTCGATACCACCCGTGCTACTGGATTTACGGCCGAATTAAGCCATACGATTTTGAAAAGTCAACGCACCCAACTTGTTGGCACGGCATTACAATTCAGCGATCCACGCTTTAAAAATGTGTCGGAAAAGGATTTTGGGATAGATACTTTGAGCGTGGCCTTTAGAGCTGGCGCCAACCTGATACCTTTGTATTCACGATTGCAAACCGATTTGGTGGGCCGAGTGCGCGCTGTACAGCCCACACTTGGCGCTCTTGAACGGACAGAATAACCACTTAAAACCTACGTATGCTTACCAGCGAAGAAAACCTGATCATGGTGCCTTATGATTTTACGGCCCCTTCTGATTGTGCCTTACAACATGCCATTGCCATTGCCAAAGCGGCCAACGACCGTGTGATGATTTTGCATGTGCTCAATAGCGACAGCAAATCTTTTATGAAAAAGGAGCACTTGAGCATCAAGGATTTGAACGATAAGCTTCAAATTTTGGCCAATGACATCCACCGCAAGTCGGGCGTAAAGGCCACCTACGAAATGGAAGAAGGAAGCATTTTCAGCACCATCCCCGAATATGCCGAAAAATCGAAAGCCCGCTTGGTAGTAATGGGAACCAGCGGTATTCAAGGCATGCAGCATATTACCGGTGCGCATGTGCTTAAAATTGCCGAAAACAGTACGGCTCCCGACATCATTGTGCAAACCCGTCCCATCAGGCCACATGGTTATAAAACCATTGTCATGCCTTTAGATTCTACCAAGGAGAGCAAACAAAAAACCACCCAGGCAGCTGCCATCGCCCAACTATTTCAAGGCACCATTCACCTGTTTGTAGCACACGAAAGCGATGAATTTTTGGCCAAAGCCGTTGCTACCAATATAGCATATGCCGAAAAGATGTTGAAGAATCACAACATCAACTATGAAATTGCTAAAGAAAACCCCAAAGGGAAAGGCTATGTAAAGCAAATTTTGGCTTACGCCGATAAGGTTGAGGCCGACATGGTGGTTATTATGACAGGTGAAGACCGTGGTCTTTTGGATATCCTTACGGGCTCTGATGAGGAGAATATTGTGAACAATAAATCGCAAATCCCGGTGCTTTGCATCGACCCCATGAACGCCCAATACGGCAGTGTATTTACCTGGTAAGCCAAGCAAGCCCGCTGGCTCGTGAAAGGCCTTGGGGCAATGGTAAGGGGTGTGCATACTTGCTTGGTTGACCATTAATTCAAGCCAGATTTCCTTACTTTTGCACCGCGCTCAATTCTAACAGCATGATGATCAATGAAAACTCTAAGGTAATTGCAGTCGATTTCGATGGAACGATTGTAGAGCATGCCTATCCTGCCATGGGTGAGGAGATGTTGTTTGCATTTGCCACATTGCGTCGTTTGCAGGAAAAGGGGCACAAGCTTTTATTATGGACCATCAGGGAGGGCCAAATGCTCAGAGAGGCAGTAGAACTTTGTCGCGCAAACGGCGTAGAGTTTTACGCTGTGAACAAAAATTATCCAGAGGAAGAGTTTGAATTTGGCGTTACGCCACGAAAGTTGAATGCCGATATATTTATTGACGATCGTAATGTAGGGGGTTTCAGAGGCTGGGGTGAAATTTATCAGATGCTGCATCCTGAAGATGGTGATTTCAGACATGACGTAATTGACAAAGCAGCACATAATAACTACAAGGGTAAAAAGCGGAAGAAGAAAGGATTCTTCCAAAAACTGTTTGGCGGGTGATCGTTTACAAAACACGCGAGGAAATTGAAATCATGCGCGCCGCTGCACAAGTAGTGAGCCGTGCATTGGGCGTGGTGGCCGAAGCAATTGGTCCGGGTGTTACTCCGCTCGAACTCGACCGCCTCGCCGAAACTTACATCCGTGATCAAGGCGCTGAACCTGCTTTTAAGGGCTTGTACGGTTTTCCGAATACCCTTTGTATGTCACGCAATGAACAGGTGGTGCACGGCATCCCCGACAACAAACCATTACGCGAAGGCGACATCATCAGCGTGGATTGCGGTGCCAAGTTGCATGGCTTTTATGGCGATCACGCTTATACCTTCGCCATCGGCGAAATTGCACCTGCTACCCGTCGTTTATTAGATGTAACTCTCGAATGCCTGTATTTGGGCATTGAACAAGCCGTGGCAGGCAACCGCATTGGTGACATCGGTTTTGCGGTTCAACAGCATGCCCAAAAAAATGGGTATGGCGTAGTTCGCGATTTGGTGGGCCATGGCCTCGGTCGCAAACTCCACGAAAAGCCTGAAGTACCCAATTTCGGCAAGCGCGGATCGGGACCGCTCATTCAGGAAGGACTGGTGATTGCCATCGAACCCATGATCAATATGGGCGTAAAAGACATCAAACAGCTGTCGGATGGCTGGACCATCATTACCGCCGACCGCAAACCCTCGGCCCACTTCGAGCACGATGTGGCCATCATCGACGGAAAACCCGAAATTCTGTCGACCTTTAAATACGTAGAAGAAGCATTAGCCAAGCAAACAGCATAATTATGGGACGCGCATTTGAATACCGCAAAGCCAGAAAATTTGCCCGTTGGGACAAGATGTCGCGCATTTTTCCGCGCATCGGCAAAGAAATCACCATGGCCGTTAAGGCCGGTGGTCCAGACCCTGAAACCAATCCGCGCTTGCGGGTAGCCATGCAAAACGCCAAGGGTGCCAACATGCCCAAGGACCGCGTAGAGGCTGCCATCAAAAGGGCCACCAACAAGGACGAAAAAGACTACGAAGAAGTAGTGTACGAAGGTTACGGTCCGCATGGCGTGGCAATCGTGGTAGAAACCGCTACCGACAATCCTACCCGTACTGTAGCCAATGTGCGTCACCTGTTCAACAAATACGGCGGATCGTTGGGCACATCCGGTTCACTCAGCTTTATGTTCGACCGCAAAGGCATTTTCCGCTTGCAAGCCGAAGGCGTGAACCTGGAAGACTTGGAGCTCGAACTCATCGATGCCGGTGCCGAAGACATACAGGAGGATGAGGGCGAAATCATTGTAACCGCAGCCTTTGCCGATTTTGGTGCCATGCAAAAGGCCCTCGAAAAACTCGGTGTGAATGTAATCAGCTCGCAGCTGCAGCGCATTCCGGCCAGCTATGCCGAAATCAACGAGCAGCAAGAAGAAGAGGTGATGAAGCTCATCGATTTCCTCGAAGAAGACGAAGATGTGCAGAACGTATTTTATAATTTGCCGTAAACGGCCATCCAAATCATTGAAAACCCTGGCTTTGCCGGGGTTTTTTATTTGCAGCGCTAAATTCGAAATGCTACCCGCCACTTTTCATCTCTAAGGATTAACCCAAGTGTTTTGAGCGTATTTCAAGCATTTCTGAAACATTAAGTGTTGGAAAGGACATTTTCTTAAGATGCAGGTACAGCGGTTTATTGCCTGTCCAGAGCGTTGCATTTATAAAGATTGTCAAAGCAACAAAATCAATATCGTCCTCATCAATTGAACTCACCATGTTTTCAGCACTTTCCCAAATTTTCAGGGGTATGATGTCTTCGTTGATGAAATGCAACTTAGAAAGGACTAAGGCGTAAGAAAGCTCGAGCTGCTCTTCTGAAAGTTTGGAAATGGATATTAGTTTATGCCAGTGCCTTTTAATTTCCTGGCGCATGTAGCTGCAAGCATAAAACTCAAAGCATCAGTCTGAATTGAAGAGGATACCCGCTATGTTGCTATTAGTATTAAGGAGCGTATTAAAGAAAACATTGGTATCAACAACAATTTTCACTTCGCAACACGATTTTTATTTGCTTGCCACCAACCTTTTTTGGTATCAGCAACCATCGTATCCACATCTGCTTGGCTTGCTTTTGATGAAGCAGTTGCTTCCTTGAACATCAGATAGTCAATCAGGCTTTGCAAACCTGCCGTATCAACATTTGCAGGTAATCTGATGATGATTTCATCGCTATTTCGCTCAATGGTCATGGCATTAGGCTTTTAGTAAAATTAACGATAAATAATGGAAGATTTGTTCATGAACAGCTGCTCATTTTGGTGGTAAAATAAAAACCCCCGCCAGCAACAGCCAACGGGAGTTTTCTTTTATGCGGCTTGCTTACCAAATAAGAACCTGCTTGCTCTCCTCGGCGACCATGGCTTGACCGGGCTGACAACCCCATGCCTCGCGGAATTCGGGCATATTGGCCAATGGACCACGCACGCGGTATTCACCGGGTGAATGTGAATCGGTAATGATGCGTTTACGTAGCTCCTTTTCGGAAATATTTTGTGACCAAACCGTAGCCCAGCCCAGGAAAAAGCGCTGCTGCCAGGTAAATCCATCGATGGTGCCACTCAGGTCCTTTCCTTCGTTGGCGTGCTTGTAGGCGTAATAAGCCATGGTAAGACCCGCCAAATCGGCGATATTTTCGCCCTGGGTGAGGCTGCCATTGATGAAGATGCCATCCAACACTTCGTAGCCATTGAATTGGGCCACCATGCGACCCGTCCGCTCTTCAAAAAGCTTGCGGTCTTGTTCGGTCCACCAGTTGCTGAGGTTGCCCTTGGCGTCGTATTTACTGCCCTTATCATCGAAACCGTGTGAAAATTCGTGGCCAATCACTGCGCCTATGCCCCCGTAATTCACCGCATCTTCGGCATTCGGGTCGTAAAATGGAGGCTGCAAAATGCCGGCAGGGAACACAATTTCATTGCGGCTGGGCGAATAGTAGGCATTTACGGTTTGCGGCGTCATGCCCCACTCGGTTTTGTCGATGGGCTGGCCAATTTTACCAATCATTTCGCGGTATCCGAACAGGCGCACTTGCATTACATTTTCGAAGAGGGTTTCAGCGCTGATTTTTACACTGCTGTAATCTTTCCATTTGTCGGGATAGCCAATTTTGTATTCAAAAGCAGCCAGTTTCACCAAAGCCTGGGCCTTGGTTTCGGCACTCATCCATGAGAGGGCTTCGATGCGGGCTTTGAAAGCATGGCGAAGGTGCTCTACCATCTCGCCTACTTTTTTCTTGGCTTCGGCACTAAAATGCTCTTTCACGAATAATTGTCCTACTACTTCACCCAAGCTGCCATTGGTAAGGTTAATAGCGCGCTCCCATCGGGGCTTCATCACCGTGGTACCGCTGAGGGTGGTAGAATAGAAACCGAACTGGGCCTTTTCAAATCGGCTGTCGAGGATACCGGCTGAACCATTGAGTACCGACCACTTGAGGTAGTTGCGCAAATCGGCCAGAGGTGTATTAGTGACAATCGTTTGCATGCCCTTGAGAAAATCGGGTTGAGAAACCACCAAATCTTCAAATTTTGGTACGCCTGCAGCTTTGAAGAAATCGGCCCAAGGGGTAGCGCCAAACTGCGGATGATCTGTAAAAGCCTGGTAGCTGAATTTGTTGTAAGTCTTGTCGGGATCGCGGCGCTCCACACGGGTCATGCTGATTTCGGCCAGGGCCTTTTCGAGCTTGTAAACCCGCTCAGCTGCCTTGTCGGGATTCACGATTCCGCCCATCTTGAACAAATCGGTCATATAAGCCACATAGGCCTTTTGGATGGCCAATGAGGCTTCGTCGGTTTTGGTGTAATAATCACGATCGGGCAAGGCAATGCCGCCTTGTCCGAGGTATAGGATATTGGCTTCACTGTTTTTAGCATCGATGCCCACATAAAAGCTGAAGAAGCCCCCAAAACCTTCGCTGCGCATTTCGCCAAGGAAGCTCATGAGCTGCTTTTTGTCTTTAAGCCCGTCAATTTTGGCCAAATAAGGCTGAATGGGCGTGAAGCCCCGCTTGTTCAACAGCGCTTCGTTCATGGCCGATTTGTAGAAATCGCCCACCAATTGCTCGGCACTGCCTGCCGCAAAACCGTTTTTATCGCGCAGGAGACGATCGAGGATGGCGCGGATTTTCTCGTCGTTTTGCTTTGCCAATTTATTAAAGGTACCCCAGCGGCTTTCGGTTGCGGGCATGGGGTTGTTTTTCATCCAGCCGCCCGCTGCAAAGGCATAAAAATTGTCGCATGCGCTGGCGGTAATGTCGAGGTTGCTGCTATCGACCCCAGAGCGCAACTGCTGTGCGGGAGACTGCAAGCTGGCCACTGCCAAAAGGCTGGTAAGTAAATGCTTCATAGGTAAAAATTTACCGGAAATATAGGGAAAGGCCGCAAAATGGAGGGCATGATACTGCAGCCAAAGCGATTTTTAGTAATCATTCACGTCGAATGACTATTTTAGCGATTCTAAAAAACCTAATATGACAAAAAGAATTTTAGGATGGATGTTGGTAGGCGGATTGGCATTGGCTGCTTGTAAAAAAGAACCAGTACCCATTCCTGAGCCCATTCCCACCAAGACTGAGATGCTTACCAAATCATGGAAGCCCGACAGTTTGTTTGTTGATGGCAACAATGTAACTGCCCTGTTTGCATCGGCTCGTTGGGCATTCCGCACCGACAACAAATATGTAATTAGCACCTTTCTTGGCGCCGATAGTGGCTCATGGGCTTTCGCTAATAATGAAACCCAAATTGTCCTTGACCCAGGTCCCGACCAAGAAGTTTGGAACATAGAAACCCTTACCACTTCTTTATTGCGTGTAAATGCATCGGACGTAGATGGTACTTTGCGTGCCCAGTTTAGTCCTGCTCCTTGATTGAAAGCACTGAGATTAACCAAAAGCCGGATTCGTCCGGCTTTTTCGTTTAAAAGCGAACCCCAAAGCGCACGCCCCCTTGCACGGGCAAGATGTTGTTGGCAGAAATGAAAAAATCAACCCCAACGAGGCGGAATGGGCCACTGATGTTGTAGCCCAATTCGGCATGCCGCACCAGCGGCGTGTAGAGCGCTGATGCGAAAAAGGCCTCATCGATGCCCAAAGTGCGGAAGTAATGCCACTGGGTAAGTGCCAATCGGCCAAAACGATAAACGCCAAAGGCTTTCAAATAACTGGCATTGGTGCTGAATTGGTAAACGGGCAAGTTGCGGAAATAGGGCGATTCGCTGCTTTGCAGGAGCGATTGGAAAGCATTGAAGTGGGTAAAATCGAGGAAATATTGGGGAGGACTGAGGAAAAGTCCGGCATTGGCAGCAAAAGTGAGGCTATTGCCCTTTTGCAAGCTTTTATACTGGCTGATGCCCATATCGGCCTTCCAAAAGGTGCTACCCGTATGTCCACCTACCAACTGAAAAGTAAGGATTGGCTTATTCCGATTGGCCACCCGCTCTTCGCCGTTAATGATGGCCTGTTTTGCCCAAGGGCGCCACTCTATTTCGCCATGCCATCCAATAAAATGATGGGCGTTGAAGGCCGTCACCGGCAGGTGCAAATTGCTTGGCGCATTTTTCGACCAACGATTGGGCGCGGTGAAAAAAGCGAATTGAGCCTGGTTTTGCAAGGGCGAGCGGAACTCGTATTCTAGACCTCCTTTGAGTTGCCATTGTGGACTCAAATTGCGGCCTGCTTGTAGTTCTACAAAGGATTTTTCATAGAGCTTGAGGATATTATCGTTGTAAAGCAGGGTTTGAACCAGGTTTACGGCCGGACTGATGGGATTTTCTCTATTGTACTGCGAAATATCGGTACCAGCGGCAATGCGCCATTGGTAATGGGCGCGGTTGTGTTCATGGTAAGCATTGACGAGGAGACGGTCGCGGGCAAAAGAATAGCGGGCATTGAGGCCCCATTGTTCGTTGCTGGTGCGTGACTTGCGAATGGTATAGCGCAGATGTGATCCCAGCACTACGCCCTCAACGGTATTGTAGAAATCGACGCGCTGCAAGAAATCGAAAGCCAAACCTCGGTAGGTGAGTTGTTTGCTGTATCCCACCCGTTCGATGAATGGCCCCAACCGATAGGTATGACCTGTGATGGGGTGATACCATCGAAATCGGTTGTTTCTGCCGGCAGTATCGGCTTTTAAATTTTTGACAACATAAATCGAATCAGCCTCTCGGTAGCCTATTATTTCATTTTCTTCGAGGGGCATTTGGCGCAATTCGCTCCACATGGAGTCGGGAGTGACCCGGGCCAGCGTATCCACTTCGTAGTTGTAGCGAATCACATCGAGTGAATCGGGAATTTGTTCGGTTTGTTTTTTCAGCTTTTTAGCTTCTTCGCGTGCGGCGCGGTTGCCTTTGGTTCCTTCTTCAAAACGCGGGCGTTCGGCTGGGCGAAGCGTCATCAAGGCGGCGGCATCGGTAGTAATGCGGTAATTGCGTACCGAGGTAACATAGCGGACATCGGCAGTTGCACCTAAATAATTGGCCCGCAGCTTAACATCTTGTTTCACGGGCATCCACACCTCCCCAAAGGCTTGGTATTCTTGCTGAAGGTGGTATTCTACCCCATTGTCGTCGCGGTAGCGTACATCAAGCGCATGAATCGACATACTTGGCTCGAGCAGATACAGATCGCCACTAAGCAAGTAAGGCCCCTTGGTACGGGCTTCAACGCCTATGCGCACCAATTTGAGGTCGCCCTCCTGCTTTTCGCCCCGGTAGGCAAAGCGGTAATTGGCAAATGCTCTTCCAGACAGCGGAGAAATGATTTCGCCCACATTGGGTCGGTAGAAGTTGAAGTTGGCGAAATTGATGGTGGGACTACTTCCTGGGGGCAGATTGGAGCGGATGCTGACCACTTTTTCGCTGAAAGTAGATGGAAAGCGGTATTTGATTTCACTCACCGATTCGAGCAAATAGGTGGTGCCCAATTTGATGTTTTCGCTTTCCATCAGTTTTCGGACGGCCCAGGGGGCTTTGATAACGGTTAAAGTGCCTTTCACATAGCTTTTGGCCTCGTAGCTGCTCACGGCTGCCAAGTGCAGGGGCGCGTTGCGGATGGCGCGGCGCATGATGCTGTAGGCCGGGTCTTCGGCACGCGCATTCACTTTGATTTCGCCCAACTCAAATACTTGGCGGGTAAGGGCAAACTCGCGGCTAAGTCCATTGCTACCTAATTCCACATATACCTTTTGGGCATTGTAGCCGAGATAGTGCAGTTGTAAGGTATAGCCACCAGCGGGTAAATAAATTTCGAACCGTCCGCTTTCGTTGCTGATGGTGCTGTGGCTGCCTGGCGTGAGTGAAAGTGAAGCATAGGGTAATCCCTGTCCTTTTTCGTCAGTTACACGGCCACGAAAAGCCACATTTTGGGCATTTGCCGCCAGCACGATGAAACAGAAAAGACAGAGGAGCCAAAAGCGCATACGACCTCTAAGATGCAGCAGAAACGCGAAGATTAAAAATTTAGAAAGCCTGTTGTTTGTTTTTTGTTTAATTCGGGCTAAAGTGTGGGGCTGATTGCCAAAACAGCCTCGCTGCGCAAGGGTCGGATTTGGCCACCAAAAACGATTTCCGTTTATTTCGACGAAACCAAAAGGTGTATTCATCGAAAAGTTGAAAACAACGCCAACAGAAAGCTTATTTTCGTTGCCCCATTGAAAGTATGAAACACAGACGCTTTAACCCTTGGCACCATGGTGCCACCGATTACGATCCCAAAGGACTCATCAACGGCATTATCGAAATTCCGAAAGGAAGCCGTGCCAAATACGAACTCGACAAAGAAAGCGGCATGCTGCGTCTCGACCGCGTGCTGTATTCATCTGTTTATTATCCGGCCAATTACGGCTTCATTCCGCAGACCTATTGCGATGACCATGATCCGCTCGACATCCTCATCCTCTCGCAGATTGATGTGCAGCCGCTTTGCATGGTGCCTGCCAAAGTCATTGGCGTGATGCGGATGTTAGACCAGGGCGAGGCCGACGATAAACTCATTGCCGTGGCTGCTGGTGATCCCAGCGTAAACCACTACAACGACATCAAGGAGTTGCCGCGCCACTTCATCAGCGAGATGCGCAACTTTTTTGAAGACTACAAAAAGCTGGAGCATAAAGAAGTAATCGTAGAAGATTTCCTCGACCGCAATATGGCCATCCAAATTCTGGAGGATGCCCTGGATTTGTATAAGGAGAAATTTGGGCAAGAAGGCTGATGGCATTTTGTCGGCTGCGCCTTCCTTTTGAAACACAGAGGGCACGCTGCAAGCCCCGGCCATCCGGGGGAAGACACGGAGATTGAAAATTCCACTGAATCAAAAGCCTGTAAAGCCGGATTTATACTTTAGGTGCAGCTACCGGCCCTTTAATCTGTCCGACAAACGGATACGGAACACGTTGATTGGGCGGATGATCACTGATGAAGTGGCAATTCATCCAAAATCCGCAATAATCAGCCTCATCCGCGTCATCTGCGGTCCATGATGGAACACGGAAAACACTGATTGGGCGGATGATCGCTGATGAAGTGGTGCATCATCCAAAATCTGCTAAAATCAGCCTCATCTGCGTCATCTGCGGTCCATTTTGGAACACGGAATACGCTGATTGGGCGGATGATCGCTGATGAAGTGGTGCATCATCCAAAATCCGCTAAAATCAGCCTCATCTGCGTCATCTGCGGTCCATGATGGAACACGGAACACGCTGATTGGGCGGATGATCGCTGATGAAGTGGCAATTCATCCAAAATCCGCTAAAATCAGCCTCATCCGCGTCATCTGCGGTCCATTTTGGAACACGGAACACGCTGATTGGGCGGATGATCGCTGATAAAAAGGTGCAGCATCCAAAATCCGCTAAAATCAGCCTCATCTGCGTCATCTGCGGTCCATCATGGAACACGGAACACGCTGATTGGGCGGATGATCACTGATGAAGTGGCAATTCATCCAAAATCCGCAATAATCAGCCTCATCCGCGTCATCTGCGGTCCATCATAGAACACGGAAAACACTGATTGTACGGATAGTCACGGATAAACTCGTTGGTTTGCCTTGTAGCAAGTATACAAGGCCGTTTCTTCACAGTTCATCCAGGTTCGCCAAGTAGGCGGCTGCCTGCTTTTGCAAGGCCGCCTGCTGCCCGGCATCCATCTTGTCCCAAGTACGGTACACCATGCCAATGCGCGGATTTTTCTCGAGGAGCGCACGGTGGCGAGCGTGGAAATCCCAGTACAAACTATTGAATGGACAAGCCTTCGGGCCTGTCTTCTGCTTTTTATCGTAATAGCAACCGCTGCAGTAGTCGCTCATTTTGTCGATGTAGTTGGCACTGCTCACATAGGGCTTGCTGCCCACAATGCCGCCATCGGCAAACTGGCTCATGCCGCGGGTATTGGTAATTTCTACCCACTCAATGGCATCCACATAAATGCCGAGGTACCATCGATCCACCTCATCAGGGTGAATACCAGCCAACAAGGCAAAATTGCCCGTAATCATCAGCCGCTGGATGTGGTGGGCATAACCCTCTTCCAAACTCTGCCCGATAGCGTGCTGCAGACAAGCCATGCGGGTTTTACCGGTCCAGTACCAGGACGGTAGTGGCCGCTCGTGCCCAAAGTAATTCATGTGGTAGTAGCCAGGCACGTGCCCCCAGTAAATGCCGCGCATGAACTCACGCCAACCCAAAATTTGGCGGATGAAGCCTTCCACTGCCGATAGCGGATAGCGCTCGGGAGATTGTCTCCACGCACTTTCGGCGGCACGTACCACTTCATCGGGACCAATCAACTTCATGTTCAACGCAAAACTCAGGCGCGAGTGGAACAAGAAACGGTGACGTCGGGTCATGGCATCCTGGTAATCGCCAAAAGCCGGCAGCATTTCGGCCACAAAAAAAGCCAGCAAGCTGCGTGCCTCCTCTGGGGTGATGGGCCAGCGCAGCATGCCATCGACTGGCAGCTTGCCCAGCCATTGTACACCTTGAGCACGCAACCAATCGGCCAATTCGGCTACCGGATGGGCAGGCAGCGGCGGCTCGGGGAAGAAGATGCCTGCGGGTACGGCTTTGCGGTTTTCTGCATCAAAGTTCCAGCGCTCGCCCACAGGCTCTTCACCCGCCATGAGCACCTGGTGGCGTTTGCGCATGTGGCGGTAGAAGCTTTCCATGAGCCAGGTCTTTTTGCCCTTGAACAAAAAGGCCGCTTCGTCGCGGGTGGTGTAAAAATGTTCGGTATCGTATATGCCGTACGAAATGCCTGCTTCGGCGGTGAAATGGCGGAGTTCTTTGTCGAGCCGGTACTCATCGGGCAGTTGGTATTCTAAGCGACGAGCGCCAGTTGCTTCGCGTAACAACTGTAAATTAGCAGTGATGCTGTGCTGGTTGCCGGGTTCATCAAGTTGGATGTAATAAACCTCATGCCCCTGCTGCTTCAACCAGGCCGCAAAACTGCGCATGGCCATGAAAAAGCCGGCGATTTTTTGGATGTGGTGGGTCACATAATCGGTCTCGCTGCGGCACTCCATGAGCACGTACAGCGTACTGCTATTTTGCTCGCGGTACCAGCTGTGTTCGCGGTTGAGTTGATCGCCCAAAACCAGGCGCAGGGTTTGGTAGGTTTTCATGCCCTATCGATTTTTAATACCATACTCCTTCAAAAATAGCATCTATTACGATGCCTCATGGGGGTTTCCCGCAGACTTCGCAGACCAACGCAGACTGGTGCAAATTGCTTTGCCCTAGTGGCTGGCGTAACCTCCGGGAGGGGTCCCGCAGACCTCGCAGACTGTCGCAGACCTTGGTAAAAACACCCTACCACACGCTCGTCAAGCTCCTGCTTCGTAAGTGTTCCCGCAGACCTCGCAGACTGTCGCAGACCTTCGTAAAAACGCCCTACCACACGCACATCAAGCTCCTGCTTCGTAAGTGTTCCCGCAGACCTCGCAGACTGTCGCAGACCTTCGCAAAAATTAGCTCCCTGCACTCCTTGTCCACCGTGGTAAAAACCCAATGCCGCAGGCAACCTACAACCTCAAACGTAAATTCTCCCCTCCTGTGCCTCGCCATAAGCCTTCGCCAAGCTTTGTTGATACCGCCAGCCAGTGCTTAACGCCAACAGCGCATCAAATTGATGCCAGTTTGTTGGTGCGGGCAAGTCCACGGGCCAGTGCTTTTGCAAAAGCGCCAAGCAATCCGTCAAATGGGACGTGTCTTTTTTGTAAGCCAGCTTTTTATCGCCTATTTCCTTCCACAGCGCGCCGGGATAGGCCTCATATACTTCCACCCCCGCCTTCCGCCAGCCAGCAGCCAAACG
The DNA here is from genome assembly GCA_013824115.1 of Sphingobacteriaceae bacterium. Lineage (GTDB taxonomy): Bacteria > Bacteroidota > Bacteroidia > UBA7662 > UBA7662 > PNNG01. The sequence continues at coordinate 155,232 of PNNG01000010.1, forward strand.
CATGGCCCGGGCGGTGAGTCCGCCTAAAAAGAGCGGCGACATAGCCCCCAGCCCGCGGTCACCAGCCCGGTAAAAATAGTCGTTGCCCTCGCCGGTGTACACGCCCGGTAAGCTCAACGGCGCATCCATAAAAATTTGCTGGATAGATTTTTCGGCCACCCATTGTTCGAGCAGGGCGTCGGCATCTTGCCCTTTGGCTGTTTGCTCCAATTGCAGCTGCTGCCCATCAAACCAGGCCAAAACCGTGGTTCCGGCCAGTTTGCTGCCAAAGTCGATGCCTGCTATCATGCCGAAATGAACATACGTGCCGCCATTTTGTTGCTACCTCATGCAAAAATGGGGATGGCTTTGGATTTTGCTCGCTTTGAGCAGCTGCGGCGAACGGAAATTCCCGCGGCCCGATTTTGATTCCGTGACCTTTGAAACCACCGAACAAGCCAAGCTTTTCTTCAAAAACGTGCGCTCGTACTACTACGAAGCCGATGCCTACAGCTTTCCCGGCGCCGAAATCTACCGCTGGCGCGCCCGCGATACCGATACTACCAAATGGTGGGTGCAACCCGTTTTGGTAATTCATTTGAATGCCGGACAAGCCTTTTTGCTGAGCGAGCGCAGTGCAGCCGCCAAAGCCGAAGCCCTTCCCTGGTTGTATGCCCGCCAAACCAATGGCCAAACCGACAGCATTGCCCTCGAACCCAGCAGCATGGACCAGCATTTGGCCATTCACATCCGCGTATACGATGCCATCGACCGCGGCGACAGCCTCTACTTCAAACGACCCAACGGCGAAACCAGCCCCTACCTCAGCACCCGCAAAGCCCGCGACGGCTACCACAAGCAGGTGAGAGATTTTTTGAGGTTGGTGGGGAATATTCGGTGAGGAGACAAGCTGGCTGGCTTCGAGAGCCTCAGCCAGCGTGCAGCATCTCTTATAGCTCTGGCAGTCCCAGCCACATTGAATCGCTTAAAATCTGGCTTTTCCATTCCGGCATCTGAGGTCCCATCCGTGCTTCGCCGCTTACGCACAAGCTTTTTTTCAGCGCCCTGCACCGCTTTTGCCCACAATTGATTTTATTTGGAACACACTAGCACCGATTTATGAAAATCCTGAAAATACAAGCCCTTCGCGGTCCCAATATTTGGAGCGTAACCCGCAAAAAGCTCATCCAAATGCGGCTCGATTTGGAAGAGCTCGAACAGCGCCCCACCAACCTCATCCCCGGCTTCCGCGAGCGCATTGAAGCGCTTTTCCCTACCATGTACGACCACCGTTGTTCGGAGGGAAAACCGGGCGGCTTCTTCTACCGCATTGAAAAAGGCACCTGGATGGGCCATGTGATTGAGCACATCGCCCTTGAAATACAAACCCTGGCCGGCATGGAAACCGGCTTTGGTCGCACACGCGAAACCAAAACCCCCGGCATTTACAATGTGGTTTTCAGCTATGTGGAAGAACAAGTAGGCATGTATGCCGCCGAAGCTTCGGTGCGCATTGCCGAAGCATTGATTGAAGGTGTGGAATACGACCTCGAAAAAGACCTCCGCAAAATGCGCGAAATCCGCGAAGACGTGCGCCTGGGTCCGAGTACCGGCAGCTTGGTAGACGAAGCCGTGGCCCGCGATATCCCCTGGATCCGCATTGGCCGCAACTCACTCATCCAGCTGGGTTATGGCGTCAACCAAGTGCGCTTTCAGGCCACCATCACCCAGTACACCAGCAGCATTGCCGTCGACATCGCATGCAATAAAGAGCTCACCAAAAAGATGCTCGACGATGCCAACATCCCCGTGCCCAAAGGCGATATCTGCGTAGATGAGGAAGACCTCGACGCCTCTATCGCCCGCATCGGCTACCCACTTGTGCTCAAGCCGCTCGATGGCAACCACGGCAAAGGCGCCAGCATCAACGTAAAAGACCGCGAAACGGCCGTTGCCGGACTGGCACACGCCCAAAAATATTCGCGCAAGGTGATTGTTGAGAAGTTCATCACCGGCTACGACTTCCGGGTGCTTGTAATCAACAACCAGGTGGTGGCAGCCGCCCAGCGCGTACCTGCTCATGTGAAAGCCGATGGCAAACACAGCATCCAGGAACTGATTGATAAAGAAAACCAGGACCCTCGCCGCGGTTATGGACACGAGAATGTGCTCACCGAAATCAACGTAGACCGCGATACGCTCGACCTGCTCGAAAAACGTGGCTATACCCTCGAAACCGTTCCTACCAAAGGAGAAATCGTTTACCTCAAATCTACCGCCAACCTCAGCACCGGCGGAACCAGCATCGATGTGACCGAGATGATGCACCCCGAAAACGTGTTTTTGTGCGAAAGGGTAGCCCGCATCATCGGTTTGGATGTGTGCGGCATCGACATCATGGCGCGCAACCTCACCCAGCCGCTCAAAGAAAACGGCGGCGCCATCCTCGAAGTGAATGCAGCGCCAGGCTTCCGCATGCACCTGGCACCTGCCGAAGGTTTGCCCCGCAATGTGGCCGCCCCGGTAATCGATATGCTATATCCGCCCGGCAAGCCTTCGCGCATTCCGATCATCGCCGTAACGGGTACCAACGGCAAAACCACCACCACCCGCCTCATCGCCCACATGGTGAAAAATGCAGGCTTCCGCGTGGGCTTTACCACATCGGATGGCATTTACGTGCAAAACCACATGCTCGACAAAGGCGATACCACCGGTCCGCTCAGCGCCGAGTTCATCCTCAAAGACCCCACGGTGGAGTTTGCCGTATTGGAAACAGCACGTGGCGGTATTCTGCGCTCGGGATTGGGCTTTAGCCGCTGCGACATTGGCGTAATCACCAACATTGCCGAAGACCACCTCGGTCTCAACGACATCAATTCGCTCGACGACCTCGCCCGTGTAAAATCGGTAGTGGCCCAAAGCATCAAACGCGATGGCTGGGCGGTATTGAATGCCGACAATCCCTGGTGCGTGAAAATTGGCGAAGATCTCAAATGCAACATCGCTTATTTTTCGATGGACGAGAACAACCCGCTCATCAAAGCCCATGGCAAGAAAAACGGCATTGCGGCCGTATTCGAAAACGGCTACATCACCATCAAGAAGGGCGATTGGAAAATCCGCATTGAGCGCGTAACCACCATTCCGCTTACTATGGGAGGCAAGGCGCGTTTTATGATTGAAAACGTACTGGCGGCGGCACTCGCGGGCTATTTACAGGGCTTCCGTACCGAAAACATCCGTTTGTCGCTCGAAACCTTCATTCCCTCGGCCGCCCTCACCCCTGGCCGCATGAACATTTTTGAGTTCAAAGACTACCGCGTGATGATCGATTTCGCACACAATGCTGCTGGTTATTTGGGCATTGAGGAGTTCATGTCGAGCGTAGATTCGCCGCTCAAAATCGGCATCATTGCCGGTACGGGCGATCGTCGCGACGAAGATATCCAGGAATGCGGCAAAATTGCGGCGCGCATGTTCGACCACATCATCATCCGCCAGGAGAAGCACCTGCGTGGGCGTACCGGACAAGAAATCATCGATTTGTTGATTGCCGGCATCAAGGAGGTCGACAAAAAAGTGCCTTACGAGGTAGTGCCCAAAGAGGTGGAAGCCCTCAAACACGCCATGGGCATGGCCCAGCCAGGCACGTTTATCACCGCCCTCAGCGATGTGATTGACAATGCCATTGAAGTGGTGCAAGATTACCAGGCGCGCGAAGCGGGCTTGAAGTAAATATCACCTTAACTTTGGCCGGAATTCAGGGAAAACAGCTTGAATTCCGGCCTTTTATGCCCTTCGTGCAAAATGGGTGGCCTCGGTAGTGCATATGGGCATGCACCGTTGCGGGTTGAATACTGCATTGTTGTGGATAAATGGCCTTGAGCTGTAAAGGCTCTAGCCCATGTTCCAGTTCCAAAATAATACATATGCAAAATCGTCGTTTCAAAACGAGTTCATGAAACGCCGCCTGTTTTTGTTACTTCTGGTTTTGGGCACCTTAAGCGCTTGCACCAAAAAAAATGAATTTGTCGACCAAGCAAAAGCAATCGGCAATGGCAGTGCTTTGGTGAATCATTCGCTTCTTTACTTTCCGATACACACCATGCTTCCTGGTACCCGAAAAAATCATGAAGCATTGCTCTACGCAAGAGAAAGACTATTTCTAAGACCTTTTGGTGCAAACGACACCATCGGTTCTGCAGATGTGTACCAACTGGTAACGTTTAAAAATTTCCAGTTTAGGCTCAATAACGCACCATGGTCCACTAACCAATCCTCTTTTCAATCATATGCTGGTATCGTACCCGGAAAAGCCAATTACCTGCAAACGCGCTGGGAAAGGGGCAGTACTTCTAACGCTGTGTACATCCCCAAAGTGCTGAAGGTTGAGGCTTCTCAGGATTTAATGAATAAACCCTACAAAAAAAGTCCGTTTAAGAAACTGCATTTCACCTGGGAACCCGACTTACAAAACACTGCTGAACAATTGATTGTATCGATACAAATTCGAAAAGAACTCATCAGTAACGACTTTCTGCATTGGAAATCGTTTCTGGTCCACGACGATGGTTACTTTGAAATCGACTCCATTTTAAATCCCTACCAAAATTGCTTTGTGGTGCTGAACTTTGAACGTTTCCATGTCAGGATGCTTGACCTAAAATCAGGCTTGATAATGGAAACAAACTCCACAGCGCACTTTTCATTTTTTGTGTTTGATTAATTTTCATGGAATGTGCACGCTTGCCAAACCATGGCTGAGAAACGCTGTTTACATTTCATGTTCGGACTCTTCAAAACCAAATCGCCCCTCGAAAAGCTGCAAGCGCAGCACGCCCAATTGCTCAAAGAAGCCTTTGAGCTGAGCAAAACCAACCGCAAGGCATCGGATCTAAAAACGGCTGAGGCCGATGAGGTAGCCAAGAAGATTGAAGCGCTGCAGCTGAAACAGTAAGCAGGAAACAATCGCTTATAAACAAACTTACCATGAGAAACGCCTTGAAAACGATTCTCTTGCAGGATTTTTAACTAAAATGCTCCAGGTTAGAATGACTAGGCAATAGTACCATTCGAAAAAATTAATTATGTTTGTTATAGTTAATCATGGATGAGCTTTGCACGTAAGAAAGCGCATTCGAATTGAGTTGCGCATTGGCAGGATACAATTATAAAAAATGAGCTTGATTTTAGCATTGAAGCGGCGCATGCCAACCATGCCGCCCTACCTAGGCGCTTTATTTAGCCGCTTGCTTCGTAGCTGCTTGTTCGTGGCAAGTTGTGTGTTTTCAACCAGCCACTTTTCCATTGCCAACCCCTACTTTTCGCTGAGCAAGCACAAAATATCGGTTGACGAATTGCCCTACTACATCCACGATGTAATAGTAGCCCAGCAAGAAAAGCATTTATGGGGATACGGCGTTCATGCAGCTCACTTGCTCAATGAGGATAGCATTTCTACTGAACTAAGAGCCTTTTTAGCACCCTTCTTTCCAGTGAGCGAGCAAAAGCAAGGGCTTATAGTGAGGGTGAACAAAGTACTCATAATGCCTTGGTGGGGCCGAAATACGGCAGAACTGAGCATCTCTTTTATTTCTAAAAACCAAAATGAATACGAGCATCTCTTTTCAACTTCCTCGCTAAAATCTTGGGCCATGTCGAGGCCTTGTGATGAAAATGTTTGTTTTTATAGCATGTTGGTGAGTGCCATTGAAGCGTGTTTTCAAACGTTTAGCAAGCAAATAAAAGAAGATAAGCTACACAAATTTCCTGTCCTTCCCGACCACTTGAATAAAGTGCAAATAAATCGTGAGAGCTGGCCTGTTTTGCGTCCAAAAGAAGGCACAATCGGTTGGTATCGCACTTACGACGACTTCTTGCAGCAGCGAATTGATACGAATGTTAGGCTAAGGGCCAAACGTTCGTTCCTTTTCAATAGGCTTACAGTTCGAGGAGCTTTGGCTTTCAGGATGAGCCATTGGGGTTATACAGATGGAACATTCGATTATTTCAGAGAAGCAGACATTTTACATAAACTTGTATTTGACCCCGTTGATAGCATTTTTAGTTACGAAAACGAGTTTTTAACCTATTCCATTGATGCCCTAACAGGTCGTGACTTTGTTAAACGAGAAACGTTCTGTGATTTAATCATCGAAACGGAATCATCTTTAGGAACAGACAGCATTTGCATAGCGTATTATGGCAGAACCATCGCCTGTCTCAAAAATTCCGAATATGTACGAATTGCGGTGCAACCCGAACATGGAATAGCCCAATTTACCTTTTCTACATCAGAACATAGCCGAACCATGTATTACAATCCACTTTGGTCTAACCTAATCAACCTCAAAACAACCAAAGGACATGTGATTTACAAATCATGGATACATGATTCGCCCAAACAATTGTCCCGGTACTTAATTAAAAAGCGTTTCGTAACACCACTTCACCATCCTGTTTGGATTGATTGACTAACTAAAAGGCATGTTTCAAGGTCTTGAGAGGTTATTCTGCGAAGTAGCTGTTTACGGACTTTTATTTTCATGCCCTAAAAATTTCGCCTTGTTCAGCTTTTCACTTGGTAAATACACTGCCCCACACGCAAAATGTGCGACTTGAGCGTAGCGCTCTCCAAGCTCTGAAAATCAACCAAATCAACCCGCATAGGCAAGTGGCTGTCGTCGAAAAGGCTTTGTATTTTGCTTCGCAGAAGCAAATCGGTGGCCGGCTCCATGATGGCCAAATCGATATCGCTGCCCGCTTTGTAACTGCCTTTGGCCCTGCTGCCGTACACATACACCAGCTTAACTTCAGGGAATGCCCCCAAAATGCTCCGCACGGTTGTCAGCTCGCGTTCGCTTAAACCAAAATCAGCAGCTTGCCTAGATAAGGTGGCTGCAACATTCATTTGTGGAGGTCTTGTTTGAGAAAAGCATGCAAAGTAGCCAATGCCGCATAGGTTTCATCTGAAGAGCTTTTCGGCAAAAAGGAATTTTTCGTCGCTGTAATCGTGCGAAAGTTGGTTCCGCAGGTCATAACCATCCAGGAGTGCCTGCACGTTTTCTAAATAACCCGCTTCATAAGCTTGTTGAAGGGTTTCTTTAGGCGAGGGTCTGAACGAAAAGCCTTGGTATTCCAGGTAATCTTTGAGGGTTTTCCAAGCTAGCTCCAAGGTGAATTCGAAACGCTGCATCAAACCATTGCGCTCCAGTTCATTCAACTCAGGCTGTTGCACCGCTTCTTGCAAGCGCAAAAAAGCCCTGTCGAAATGCTCGAAGCGCTGTTTCCACCTGATGTCTTGGCCGTCCATGATTCAAAAATAGTGAATTTCCCTGTTGACGATGAAGACATTGGTGCGATAGCGACACATGCCGCCCTTAACAGGGCTAAAAAACACGCGGCAACGCTGTTGCTACGCACATGTCGCCCCTAAAGGGGCTTCGGGAAGCCATACCTCCGAGCCCTCCGGCCAAGTCGCATTAGCGACGTAGGCCAATTGCTTCCGCCGGTTGTTGAGCAAGGTCGAAACGCGCGGCCTGACTTCAGTTCGGGACTGCACTGAAAATGCAGCTATTGTGTACTACTGCAGCCCAAATCATCCGCACTTCCGCATATCTATGCTTTGAAATACCCTCTGCGCCTCAGCGGTTAAAGGCCGCTTAAAAATCCACAATAATCCCAATGGTTGGCAAGCGGGTGCCGGCTGTATTCGGGATTTGATCGGCCAGGTAACGGGTAGGGTCGTTCGGGTCGACGATGGGTGCGCCGGTAGCAGGATCGATTTTGGCCACGATAAATGGATTCAACACCGTTTGTTGGTTCAGCAAATTCTGCACGTCCACATAGAAGTTGAAAGCCCACTTCTCGAAATTCCACTTTTTGTCGATGCGAATGTCGAGCTGCTGGGTGGGTCCGCCGCGCTGCGTATTGAGGTTGGCAAAATCAAAAACAGGGCGCTGTTGCACATCCCATACCGAGCGCGTTAAGGTGATGGCGGGGTCGTAAGGCGTGATGGGTGCGCCACCTACATAGCGGTAGCGAACGCCCAATTCCCAGTTTTTCTTGAAGATTTTGCCACCGGTGAGGGTGAAGATGTTGCGGTTGTCCCAAGCCGAGGGAATGAACTCCCCAGCGGCGTTTTGAAACTCTGAACGTACCCAGGTGTAAGAGAAAATGCCATAGAATCCCTTGCTGAGCTTTTGCTGCGCTAAATATTCGATACCATACGACCGGCCACTGTTGGTGCTGGTTACAGGCGCATTGCCAATGACCCCAAAATCGCTGCCCAAATTCGCCAGGCTAACGCCTTGGTCGAGCAAAAAGGGATATTGGAAGTAGTTTTTGTAAAAGCCCTCCAACGTACTGCGGAAGTTCTTCTTGCCAAAATACTCAAGGCCTGCAACGTAATGGTCTACCCCAATGTACTTCACCCCATTGTCGCGGTTCACCAAATTACCCGCATTGTCGCGGAAACCCAAGACGGTGTAGGCTGGCAATTGGTAGTAGCGTCCAACATTGGCATTGAAGCTGAGCTTGGGGGCGAAGTTGTACGAAAGCGAAAAACGCGGCGAGAACTGGTCGAGCGGATTGCGCATGCTCTCGGCAAAATTGTTTCCGTCAACACGCAAGCCGGCACTCAAAACGAGGATTTCGCCAAAAAAGCCTTTCGAAACCTGGCCAAAAAAGCCATAACGGGTTAAAAACAGCTCGTTGCTGAAGTTGCGGTTCACGATGGTGCTTCCCACCAGGTCGTTGGTGTTGTTCTCTACAAAATAACGGGCGCGGTCGATGTTGACCCCGTAATTGATTTTCCAGCCTTCCTCTGTACGGATGTTGTTCTCGTAGCGGAAACGGTTTTCGCTTTCCTGGCTCTTGAAATCCTGGAGCTTGAGCTTGCTTTCGTCGTTGTCCTGGTACTTAAAGCTGACGTTGTTGAGCATATTCCTACTCAATACAAAGGTGTGGTAGCCGTTTTTGCGGTAGCGCTTGTACACCAAACCATTGGTGTAGTTCCACTGCGTATTCACGGGCAAATTGCCCAAAATGTAACGCTGCTGCTTCACCAATTGGCTGTCGACATTGGGATTAACGGCCGGGTCGTAGCTCAAATTGAGTCCAGTATTGAGGGCAAATTGATCGATGGCGCCCAAACCCACAAAGTACACTTCGTTTTGGTTGTCGATTTTGTACTTCACCTTGCCTTGGAAGCCGTTGAAGGTGGGCAAAAAGGGCAAACCAATGGCGTTGAACAAAAACTGCAGGTAGCTGCGACGGGCCGAAACTACGTACGAAAGCTTTTCGTTGATGGGACCTTCGGCAATCAAACCGATGTCGCTGGCACCTACAATACCGCGGAACGCGGCTTTGTCGGTACGTGGATCTTTCTGCTTGAACTCAAACACCGAGCTCAAGGTGTTGCCGCGGTTCGAAGGGAAGGCGCCGGAGTAAAAGTCCACTTCGCGGATCATGTCGACGTTGATGATGCCCACCGGACCACCCGAACTGCCCTGGGTGGCAAAGTGGTTGATGGTAGGCACCTCCACCCCATCGAGGTAAAAGCGGTTTTCGTTGGGGGCACCCCCGCGGATAATGATGTCGTTGCGGAAGCTGGCACCGCTCGATACGCCCGGTAAACTCTGAATAGCACGCGAAATGTCGCGGTTGCCGCCGGGGTTCCGCTGGATTTCAGCCACGCCGATGGTACGAAGCGAAACCGGACTCTCCTCGGTGCGGGTAAAGGCCGAGGCCTGTACTTCAACCGCCTGCAAACTGCGGGCGTCTTCTTCGATTTCGATGTTCACAATGGCGGGACGCGAATTCACCACTTGAATTTCGAAAACGGTCTGTGTTTTGAAACCTAAATAGCTCACCTGCACATTGTAAAAGCCCGGCTTCAGGTTTTTGATGCTGTACTTGCCGTCGATATCGGTGGTGGTACCGATGGTGGTGTTTTGCAGTACCACGTTGGCAAAGGGAATGGGCTCGTTGGAGTTTTTGTTCTTCACCACCCCGCGTATTTCGCCGGTTTGGGCGCTCGCCAGGAAGGGAAAAAGCAGGAAGAGCGCGAGAAAAAACTTATTTGCGCGCATAAAGGAGCCACCAAGGCGTGCTTGGTGCGTCGTGATGTTCATAATGATAACCGAAAAAGTAACAACTTATAAAAGCCCAAAGGTGGTTTTTGCTCTGTGAACGGGCACGGTGCCGGTTGTCGGCCGCATGTTCGCCCCGGTGCGGCAAGTAGGTGCCGAAATAGAACAACTGCAGCATGCTCAAAATGGAGGGCACAATGTAAAACAGCACCAAATTGATTTCGGGAATCCAGATTTTGGCGATGTTGTGGATGATGGCCATGCCCACAATCTGGTACCAGCGCACATAGGTTTTCACAAATTTGAAAAACCACAGCCAAAAGGGCGGCGGACCGTAATCGGGATCGTCGGCAGTGCCGGCATAGCGGTGGTGTTCGTGGTGTTTGGGCAACATGCGTTTCCAGCTGTTCAAAGCAAAGACGGCCAGGCAAATGGCACCAATGAGGTTGTTGACGCGCTTGTTGGTAGAGATGGTGCCGTGCATGGCATCGTGGGCGGTGATGAACAAGCCCGTAAACAGGTGCGTTTGCAGCAAAATGAGCACTACCACCACCCGTTCAAAGCCCTTGATCTCGTAATTCAGGTTGAAAGCGAGCAAGGCCGTCCACAACCCCATGATGAGCAGGGCGATGAATACACCTTTGCCACTGGCAATTTGCTGGCGGATGTAGGAAGAAGTGAGTGTGATCGACTGTGACATGCGTACAACACCTAAACAACAGCGCGTTTGGGGGAAAGTTTACTAAGCATAGGATTTTTTTTAATATTTGGTGGTTGCACAAAAATTGGCCTACCTCATCCAGGTACGACCACAGCCGGCTTGTATGGTTAGGGTCGAAATTTGTTGTTTTTGCTTTTTCTACAAATCACTAATGCGCATTTATTGCTTTTTTCATAAAGCATTTTATCCTATTTTTGCTTTTCACAAAAAGCAATAATGGAGCGCCAGTACGAATACTTCCGCCAACGCATGCGTCGATTGCCGCTAAAGCATACCCGGCCGTTATTGAATGCCCTACCCGAAGGAGAGCGCTTGATAGGCATCAAGGGCGCAAGAGGTTCAGGAAAAACCACACTGCTGCTGCAGTATGCCCATTTGATGTTGCCCCACAACGAGCAGGTGCTGTACATCACCCTCGATGACCCCTATTTTCAGCAGCAAAGTCTGGAAGAATTCACCCGGCTGTTTGTGCAAGGGGGTGGAACTGTATTGCTCATTGACGAAGTACACCGCTTGCCCGACTGGGGCCGGAGTCTCAAATTCATCTACGACCAGTATCCCGAATTAAAAGTGCTCTTCACGGCTTCTTCCGTATTGCAAATCACCGAAAGGGAAGCCGATTTGGGCCGTAGAGGCATATTCAGAGAGCTGCCAGGCTTGTCGTTTCGCGAATACCTCAACTGGCAACATGGCCAAAACATCAGCAGCCTTGATTTGCCAACTTTGCTTCAAAAACACAGTGAGTTGGCCGCCGATTTGAGCAGCCAATTCAAGCCATTGGTACATTTTAAAAGTTATCTCGAACAAGGATACTACCCCTTTCAACTCGAAAATCCGGCGACCTACCTCGAGAAGTTGCGCGAAAATGTGCGCATCACCATTGAATCCGATATTCGGTCATACATGACCATCAGTGCCGACACCATCAACCTATTGCTCAAACTCACCGCCATTTTAGCAGATTCAGTACCCTTTACACCCAATATCAGCAAATTGGCCGAGCGCATGGGTACCACCCGCAATACGGTAATTAGCTTGCTTGAATACCTTGAAAAGGGGCGGATTGTACATCGTTTATTCAGGTCAGGTCACGGCATCGGGCGTATGCAAAAACCCGACAAAATCTACCTTGATAACCCCAACCTCATGCACGCACTGAGCTGGAAACAGGCCAATGTAGGCGCGCTTCGCGAAACTTTTGTGGTGAGCCAGCTTCGCCCTGTTCATGAATTGCGCTTGGGCCATGCAGCCGATTTTATCATCGACCAGCAGTTCGAAATGGAAATTGGCGGCAAGGACAAAAAGCCGGGTCAACTCAGCCAACCGGAGCACAGTTACCTGATAGTTGACCAAACGGAGATTGGCCATGGAAAAAAAATTCCCGTTTGGCTGCTTGGCTTGGTGCGCTGATTTATAAGCCGCATTATTTCAACTGCTCCAGTATCTTCGGACTATCCGGCTTAGTAATGGGCAAGAAATAATCTACCAATTCTCCCTTTTCGTTCACTAGGTATTTTTGGAAGTTCCACCAAATGCGGCTCGACTTCTTGCCATTGAGTTGCTTTTCGGTGAGCCATTTGAACACCGGGTGTTTGTCGCTGCCTTTGGTGGTAGCCTTTTCGAGCATCAAAAAGTCCACACCATAGTTGCGCTGGCAAAAAGCGCCAATATCTTCACCTTCGCGGGGCTCTTGACCGGCAAAGTCATTGGTAGGAATCCCTACTACCACCAGTTGATCGCCGTATTGTTGGTGCAATTCCTGCAAACCTTCGAGCTGTGGCGTTAAACCGCAAGCAGTGGCGGTATTTACCAGCAACACCTTCTTGCCTTTGAAACTGGAGAAATCAATGGTTTTGCCTTCGAGGGTGCGGGCTTGGAGACTGTAAAAATCAGGATGGGCAGACATAGAATGGGAATGGCTAACGGTATTTTGTTTACACGCACTGCTCCCTGCCAAGAACAAAAAAAACAAAAGCAGGCGAGCTAATGGATACGACACCTCATTACAAGTAGTAGCAGGACTAAAAGGTTTACCGCTTTAGAAAATTTCACTTTTGTGCTTTGCTTTGACCAGCGTTCACCCACTGACCAAGGCCCCGCGGCTCCAAATGGGTGTACAAATCCGCCTGTGATGCTTATTGAGTTACAGAGTGCGTCTGCAGCATTACCGATATTTTTGCGCCATTAGACCACGAATACTGCGGCCTAGAAGTTGGCCATTGCCAATTTTTTGTAGTTTGGTGCTATGAATTACAAACCCTACCTGCTGGGCTTGCTGGTTTTGGCAGCTTGCGGCAAAAAACAAACGCCCTTGAATACCGGCGATGGCATTTTGGGATTAGCCAATGCTGTGCAGCTGGCCGACGATAGCACACAAATCATGCTGGAGGACTTTTTCCTGAGTCCCGACAGCATCACAGCCCTTACTCCACCCGAGGGCATGCAAATCCGCACTGCTGAAGGTAACAAATCTGCTTGGCTCATACATACCGGTCAGCACCCTATACTTAGCAACTTGGGCATTGAACATGCAGGCAAAAAATACGATTTGCTCTTGCGCCGCTCACGCAAACAAACCGTTCTTTTCAGCTACCAAAGCGAAGACCAAGGTACCCAGCAGGTACAGTTGGTGGGCGACATGAACAACTGGAACCCAAACACCACCCCCTTGACGCTTCAAAATGGCCAGTGGGATGTAAGCCTCCGACTCGAACCAGGCTTCTACCCCTATCAACTGGTGGTGGATGGCAATTGGATGCTCGACCCGGGCAATCCCAACACCCGCGACAACGGCATTGGCGGCCGCAATTCGCTGCTTGAGGTGGCCCCGCCTCCGGCCGACAGCCTGCCACGCCTGCATAGCCTGAGCTTTACCGACAAAGAAGTAGTGCTGGGCAACAGTGGAAATACCGGTGAATTGGTTGCTTTTTGGGAGAATGTGCGCCTGCCCGACGATTATATCCAAACCACCGACACCGGCTTTGTGGTGCAGCTGCCTGCCGAAGCCAAAAGTCTGGGACGCTCTTTCCTGCGCTTTTTTGCCCACAACCCCTTGGGTGAAAGCAACGACTTGCTCATCCCCCTCCAAAAAGGCAAGGTCATTACCGAAACCAGCCAACTGGGTACCGACGATTTCCATGCCCAGCGCATGTATTTTGTGATGGTGGATCGTTTCCACAACGGCAATGCGGCCAACGACAAACCCCTCGACCACCCAGAAATACACCCCAAAGCCAATTATTGGGGCGGCGATTTGCGCGGCATCACCGAAAAAATCAAAAGCGGCTTTTTCAAGGAGATTGGCATCAACACCTTGTGGATTTCGCCCATCACGCAAAACCCCGAAGGCCCGTACCGCGAATGGCCGGCACCGCACCGCATGTATTCGGGTTACCACGGCTACTGGCCCATTTCGTCGAGTTTGGTCGACCACCGATTTGGTACTTCTGACGAACTCAAGGAATTGCTGCGCGTAGCCAACGACAACGGCATCCGCATTTTGCTCGATTATGTGGCCAACCACGTACACCAAGAACACCCACTCATGCAGCAAAAGCCCGAGTGGAAAACCCAGCTCGACCTGCCCGATGGCCGCAAAAACATCCGCATTTGGGAGGAACATCGCCTCACCACCTGGTTCGATACTTTCATGCCTTCGCTCGATTTGGAAAAGCCCGAAGTGATTGAAGCCATGACCGACAGCGCCCTCTTTTGGATGGAACAATACGGTTTTGCCGGCTTCCGCCACGATGCTACCAAACACATTCCCGAAGCCTTTTGGCGCCGCCTCACCCAAAAAATCAAAGAACGTGTGGTGCGTGGCCAGGGTCGCTCGGTATACCAAATCGGCGAAACCTTTGGTTCACGCCAGCTAATTGGCAGCTACATTGGCAGCGGCATGATTGATGGGCAATTCGACTTCAACCTTTACTTCGATGCTCGTTCGGCCTTTGCCGATAGCACCACCTCCTTCAAAAGCCTGAGCCAATCGCTCGAAGAAAGCTTCCGCTATTACGGCTACCACCACCTCATGGGAAATATCAGCGGTAACCACGATTTACCTCGCTTTATCAGCTTTGCCTCGGGAGCTTTGCGTTTCGACGAAGACGACCGTGAGGCCGGCTGGAACCGCCAGGTAGAAATCAAAGACCCCGTAGGTTACGCCAAACTGCAGCAGCTGCTCACCTTCATCAGCACCATTCCGGGTGTGCCCGTGGTGTATGCCGGCGACGATATTGGCATGGTGGGCGCAGGCGACCCTGACAATCGCCGACCCATGAAGTTCGACAACTGGACCGACGACGAGGCCAGCACCCGCTACCGCCTCACCCAGGTGCTCGAAATGCGCAAAAACAGCATGGCACTGAACTACGGAGAAACCGACATTTTACTTTCTACCCCCACTGAACTCGCCTATCTGCGCAGCTATTTTGGAGAAGCGGTGCTGGTGTGCTTCAACAAAAGCAAGCGCGAAACCACCCTCAATATCCCCATTCCTGCCCATCTGCGCAAAGGCGAAGTAATGGGCCAAATGGGTCATCCGGTAGCTATGGACCAAGGCCGCATGATCATTACCACCCTGCCTGCGAATAGCTACGAAATCATCACCTTCCGCTAATGAAAAAACTCCTGCTCCTGCTCGCCGTTTGCGGCCTACTGGCTTGCCAATCGCATGAAAAAGCTGATTTGCTGGTTTACAATGGCACCATTTACACCGTTGACTCGGCCTTTTCAACCGCCGAAGCCATGGTGATTCGCCATGGCGAGGTGCTGGCCACTGGCAGTTTAGCCGAACTCAAAAAGCTGTACAACTGTGCCGAGGAATATGATTTGAAAGGAGCCTTTGTGTATCCGGGCTTCATCGATGCCCATTGCCATTTTGTGTATTACGGCCTCAATTTGCAACAGGTGAATTTGCAGGGCACCGCCAGCTGGGATGAGGTGATTTACCGCTTGTTGGCCTTTGCCCAAAACGATACCAGCGGCTGGCTCGTAGGTCGCGGCTGGGACCAAAACGACTGGCCCATCCAAGCCTACCCCGACCGTGCTACACTCGACAGCCTCTTTCCCAACCGCCCGGTGATTTTGAGCCGGGTTGATGGGCATGCCGTTATCGCCAATGCAAGGGCTTTGGAAGCCGCTGGCATCACCGAAAAAAGCCAAATTGCCGGTGGTGAAATCCTGCTGCGCAAAAACGGCAGCATGACTGGCGTACTCATCGACAATGCGGCCGACCGGGCTTTGGCCGCCATACCAGCCACCACCAATGAAAGCTGGCGCGAGGCCATTTTAGATGCCCAAGCCGCCTGCCACAGTGTGGGTCTCACCTCGGTGCACGATGCGGGCTTGAGCCGACAGCAGTTGGAAGTGCTGCAAGGCATGGAAAAAGCCGGTGAGCTAAGCATGAGTGTGTATGGCATGATCAGTGCCACGCCAACGGAGCTGCAATACTACCTTGCCCGCCCACCTTACCGCGGCGATTATGTGCACATCCGCTCCTTTAAGTTTTATGCCGATGGGGCTTTGGGTTCGCGTGGGGCGCGTTTGAAAGAGCATTACCACGACCGCCACGGTCATTTCGGTCTGTGGGTAACTACACCTGATACCATGGCCTATTATGCGCCTTTATTGGCTGCTGCTGGCTACCAAATGAATACCCACTGCATTGGCGATGCAGCCAACCAGCAGGTGCCTAATATCTACCTCAACACCGTCGGCCAGCAGCCCGATCATCGCTGGCGGATTGAACACGCCCAGGTGGTGAGTCCACCCGACCTCAACGTCTTCAAACAAGGCCACATTGTGCCCTCGGTGCAGCCCACGCACGCCACCAGCGATATGTACTGGGCCGGTGAGCGTTTGGGACCCGAGCGCATTACCCACGCCTATGCTTACCAGCAGCTGCTGCAGCTCAACGGCTGGCTGCCGCTGGGCACTGATTTTCCGGTAGAAGACATTTCACCCCTCAAGACCTTTTATGCAGCCGTTTTCAGGGTCGACAGCACGGGTTATCCGGCAGGAGGTTTTCAAGCCAAAGATGCCCTAACCCGCGAACAAGCCTTGCGCGGCATGACCATATGGGCCGCCCGTGCAGGCTTTGAAGAAGACGTGCGTGGAAGTCTCGAAAAGGGTAAACGTGCCGATTTTGTGGTGCTCAACACCGATTTGCTGCAAGCAGAACCGCAAAAGGTGCTTCAAAGTCAGGTAGTGGCGACTTATGTGAAGGGCAAAGCGGTTTTTAGGTAGAAGGTACTTTTAGTTTGGTCGGCTAAAAACTATCATACCACCAACTTACGCATTTCCAAAACGGCTTCCGTGCTTAGCCGTCACTTCGGCATGCGGTATTTTTTGCCCCGACTCCACCTCGGCTTTAGCAGCCAGTATGCCCAACCGCTGTTCGTCAGATAGCAGATCCCATTCCTCTTCACTTCTCTGGGCGTTTACATAGTTCAACAACAAACCATAAAAGCCTTCGAGTTTGTCTGACTCGAGCGCATCAATTTGTTTGAGGATTTTGGTCTTGAGCTCAGCGGTATTCATGGCCACGGATTTAAATCGAAGATAAGAAACTCTGGAAATTTTGTCTTGCCAGATGGCATTTTCCCATCTGAGAATCACGCAGTAAATAAAATTGAAGTATGAATACTTGATCTTAGCTAAAAATCTTGACATAAGAGCAGCAGACTTTTTGCTCCAAAAAAATCCGCTACAAACAAGTTATACAAACCTTTGAAAATCCTTGCTGATACTCTCTACAATTTTCTCAGGCACGCCCATCTCAAGTGCAACTGCCTCCCAAAAATGCGTGCTTGCTTGTACCTCCTCTACGATATCAAGGTGATTTTTAATGGTGTACTTCTTGGCCATATACTTCAAATCGGCCAGTTGAATATCAACCCTTTTGTTGTTGATAGACAAGGCTCGAGCTGTTTTGGTGAAATTCACCAGCGGATTTAGGGAATAGGTCAAGTCATACGCAGGTGCCAAGTGCCAGCTATGCTGCTGGCGATTGTACAAAAAGCTGTGGTTTTTAAGGTGGTCATCGTGGTTGGCGAAAACCACATTGAAGGCCATGCGCCTAAAAAGCTGCTCTATTTCAACATGGGGTACCCTTAAGAAAAGGGCCAAATCGAATAGGTTTTCATAACTAGACTTTTGTGTGTCCTTGAAATCCCAGCCGCTAAGGCCTGTTGCAGTAAGGCAATGTACTTTGCCGCCTTCTTGCCGGTCGAACCGTTTGGTGGCAAAGTGCCGCTGGTCTACCATTTTCGATTCCATCATATGGATGCCTGCTTCTTTTGCTGCCAGGTAGTAGGTGAACTCCACCAATTCACGGTTGTAACACCACTCATCGCCCAAATTGAGCTTCACCAAATAATGGTCGAAATCATTACTGTGGTGTACATCGCCCGGAAAAATTTGTCCATCCGTTTTACGCTCTGAAACCAGAATCTTGGGCCTTGCTCCACCCGCAGAGGTGCCAATTTTGAAGATATTCAGGAGCGATTCGTGGTTCAGCTTTTCTGCCGCCGTTTGGCTCTTCAGGTCCATCACTTTCTTCACAACGTGCGCCATTTCATCAAGTCGAATGGTGGTAGCAGCGGGTGTTTCCTTGGCTGGCTGGTATTCCAATGCTCCCATGCCCCTATCGGCAACATAAGCGAGTTGCTCGAGGACTGAAATTTTACCCATATCCTTCTGACTACTTTCCAGCCATGTCTTAAATATCACATTGCCAAACACATCGGGCAATGAATCGGCGAAAATGGGCGGCAACCCCCTGAAGCTTTCGGAGTTATAGGTTTTGAATAGCTGTACTTCCTTCACTGGCCTGATGATGCCCGTCTGTGGAATCAGTTGGGGCAATGGGTTGCTAGCTAAAAAATCAGGATGGTATTGAAAGTAAGACACCAACTTGTTTTCATCCCAACCCAACACACCTACTTCTACCCCAAAACAAATGACATGGATAATTTGGTTCTTGGCCATTTTAATAGAACGATTTTAGGTTGCTAAAGTCCTCTCCCTTGGCTTGAATAAAGTCGTACAGCACCTGCATTTCACCAAAATGCTGCAAAACCAACAAAAAGGTTTCGATGGTAAAATTGCCTCCACGTTCCAGATTTTGGATGGTGATGCGCGATAGGTTCAGTCGCTTGGCAAGTTCTTCCTGCGTTAATTTCCTATCGGTCCTCATTTGTTTAACGAGTTTCCCCATGGCTTGCTTTACATCACTTACGCGAAGGGAAGAAAAACTCATATGCGCATATTTTAGTATGCAAATATAGATGTTTTACGATACTAAGCATAGTTTACTATGCATTTTAAAGGATTGATACATCCATCAGAAATACAAATTTCGCGTCGAGAACAAGCCTATTTGCGGAGAACTTCCTTCTCTTTTTCGCCTCATTTCCCTATATTCGCAACCCCATGCGTTTCCGCTTGCTTCTGTTTTTGTTGTTTTTAGGCGCTCAGGCTTGGGCCGGAAATCCCGACACCACTGTAGTGCGTGGTATCGACAGCCTGTGCAACGAAAATTACGTGCTTTCGAAAGCAGCGCAATACGGCTTATTTCCAGGCGAAATCAACCGGCCCGAAATTCTCTACGTATACGAGCAATGGCGCCACACCCCCTACCGTTACGGTGGTCGGGGCGAAAAGGGCATCGACTGCTCGGGTTTTGTGAACGTGATTTTGCGCGAGGTGTACAACCAGCAAATGCCCGGTGGTTCGGCCAGCATGTACAACAAGGTGCAGCGCATCAAAAAAGAAGAGTTGCAAGAGGGCGATTTGGTGTTCTTCCGCATTTATCGTGGTCGCATTTCGCATGTGGGCATGTATTTGTCGAACAACAAATTTGTACATGCCACTACACGCGGCGGCATCATGATCAGCGACCTCAACGAGCCCTACTATCGCCGCTACTGGGCCGGTGCGGGCCGCATGCCTACTGGCTACGACTTGCCGGCGGCACCTTCCGACAGCACCATCGCCGAAACCAGCGGAACTGAAGGCGAATAATCAGCGCTCACATACCACGCACACTGCCTCTCCCTGCTGGTTTTTGGTAAAAAACAAGCGTGCGTCTTCGCCCATGGGCAGTTTCAAGGCTTTGCGAATGGCCTCGGTTTCGAGGAAAAAATCGCGCTTGCTCACATGAGCCTTCTGAATGCCATTTTCCTTCAGCCAAATCATAAGTTGTTTGGGCTTGTAAGGCAAAACAGCACGAATACGGAATTGTCGGCCTGGAAAATCCGTCACCGCCTCCTTGCCCACATAAAAATCTGCGGCACCGATGGCCGATAACGCATGTTGAGCAGCCAAATGTCGGCCTAATCGCAGCTTGATGATGCCAGCATGTGGCTCGAAGAGGTAGTCGCCAGGCGCTATTTGGGCAGGCTTCAAAACGGGCTGGATATCGGTTTTTGCGGCTGACGTGCGAAGGCTGCGACCATCCGGCAATAACTGAAAGGCCTCCAATGCAATTGCATCTTCCGCATTCAAAGGTTGCAGTTCAAACAACAGCTCCTTTAACTCATCGCCCAGGCAAAGGGCATATACCGACCGGCAATGCGGCGTCAATTGGTTCAAGCAGGCTGTCAAATCCAACATGGGTGAAGTTTTAAGCCAAACCTTGTCGAATTTTTGGACAAGTTGGGGCAACAGGGTGAGCACATCGGGCCTAGAGTCGTTGAAATCGTATACGCGGCGACCCGCAGGACGGCGATCGGGATCGAGGTAGGCCACCCCACCTCCTTCCAATAGCGGTAATGCTTCTTCTGCCGTGCCTACCCAGATGCGGTGCGGGCGCTCGGCAAAATTGGCCGACAAATAAGCTGCATGCAAGGGGTCGGCTTCCACCAATTGTAGTCTGCTCGCCCTCTCACCCACAAACCAGGCATCAACTCCTGCACCAGCAGTAAGGTCGGTGAACGACTGTCCATCTACTTGAAGCAGCTTTGCCTTGAAACGAGCTACTGCTTCTGCGGTACACTGTTCGTAGCTCTTGGTACTAAAAAGCCAGTGGCGCGCTGCCAGACTGGGTGTTTTTTCGGCGGCTTTTTCGGCTAGATGCAACTGCTCCAATACCCGGGCGGCATCGCTTCCAAAAGCCTTGCGGGCAGCATTCAGTAGCTGAGATGCGGGTTTTCCGGCATTCTCCTCCCTGAAAGCACGCATTTTTGTACCCAGCAGCACCGATAGCCTAAAATCATCCATGAATACTTAACAAAAATTTTCTCGTTATTTGTAGGATGCGATTCGCCCAAAAACGATTTTTGTGCTTCGCTTTACTTTGTTTCCTCTTGGCAGGGGCTTGTAAAAGTCCCACGGCCTGTCCGGCTTTCGAACAACAAACCGAAAACCGGAAGCCGCGAAAAGCCAAAAAGAAGAAACATTTGTATGCGAAAGATCGCGACCTATTTGGAAATAAACGCTAAGGATATGAAAAAGCTGATGATTATCGCAGTAGTATTGGCCGGTTTGGCATTGAGCTCATGCAACCGCAATGCTTGCCCTGCTTTCAGTGCGGCTCCCGCCCCTGCTGGCCACAACGCCTGAGTGATGGGCTGGATAGCCCTCAACAACGATGCCCAGCTCGATGAGCTGCTGGCAGCTTCATATCAACACCCCATCCTTTTTTTCAAACACAGTACCCGCTGCAGCATCAGCGCAGCAGCCGAAGGTCGACTCCTCAGAGCGGAAGCCCAGTTGGAATCGAAATTTACTTTGGTATACCTCGATTTGCTGCGCTTCCGAAGCCTCAGCAATCGCTTGGCTGATGTGCTGCAGGTGGAACACGCTTCACCCCAGGTTTTGCTGGTTCAAAACGGCAAATGCACCTACTATGAAAGCCACTTTGGCATTCAGGCCAGCGAATTGATGCAACTCGCCTAGCAAACACCGGCCCCCGAGCCGGTTTTTTTGTTACCTTTGCACTTTAATTCTTTACGCATGCTAAACCTCGTTCTTTTTGGTCCTCCCGGCGCTGGCAAAGGCACCCAATCTGCAAAACTTATCGAAAAATACGGCCTGGTGCACCTTTCTACAGGTGACCTCCTCCGTTCGGAAATTGCAGCAGGTACCGCGCTCGGACTCGAAGCCAAAAAGTTGATGGACCAAGGCATGCTCGTTCCCGATGCCGTAGTGATTGGCATGATCGACAGCAAGTTGAACGCCAACAAAAATGCAGGTGGCTTTATTTTCGATGGCTTTCCCCGCACCATTGCCCAGGCCGAAGCGCTCGACCAATTATTAGCTGGCCACAACGAGGGCATTCAATGCATGCTTTCGCTGCGCGTAACCGAAGAAGAGCTTACCCGCCGCTTGTTGCTGCGTGGCAAAGATTCGGGCCGTGCCGACGATCAGGACGAAAGCATTATCCGCAAACGCATCCAAGAATACGAAAACAAAACCGCCCAAGTGGCTGGCTACTATGCCGCCCAGGGCAAACTCCGCGAAATTGAAGGCATAGGCGAAATTGAAGTGATTTTCAACGCCCTTTGTGCCGAAATTGAAGCATAAACAACCCCATTTTGGCCGAAAGTAATTTTGTTGACTATGTAAAAATCTGCTGTCGCTCTGGTGCGGGCGGAGCAGGTTCGATGCACTTTCATCGCGACAAACACACGGCCAAGGGTGGTCCCGATGGGGGCGATGGCGGCCGCGGTGGTCACATCATCCTGCGTGGCAATGCCCAACTGTGGACGCTGCTGCACCTCAAATTCCGCAAGCACGTGATTGCAGCGGCCGGCATTGCTGGTAGCAGCGGCCTCAAAAGTGGCGCGAACGGACCCGACGAATATTTGGAAGTCCCTATTGGCACCGTGGCCCGCGATGCCGAAACCGGTGAACAGATTTGCGAAATCACCGAAGACGGGCAGGAAATTGTTTTGTTGCCGGGCGGTCGCGGTGGACAAGGCAACCACCATTACAAAAGCCCCACCAACCAAACCCCGCGTTATGCCCAGCCCGGCGAGCCCGGACAAGAAGTGTGGAACATCTTAGAGCTCAAATTGCTGGCCGATGTGGGCCTCGTAGGTTTCCCCAACGCTGGCAAAAGCACCTTGCTGGCCAGCATCACCGCTGCCAAACCCGAAATTGCTGATTATCCCTTTACCACATTGGTTCCCAATTTAGGCATTGTGCCTTACCGCGATTTCCGATCGTTTGTAATGGCCGACATTCCGGGTATCATTGAAGGAGCGCATGAAGGAAAAGGTTTGGGTCACCGTTTTTTGCGCCACATCGAACGCAACAGCTTGTTGTTGTTTATGGTTCCGGCCGATGCGCGTGATTTGCGGGCTGAGTACAAAATCCTGGAAAACGAGCTGGCCCAATACAATCCCGAATTGATGCACAAAAAGCGGGTTTTGGCCATTACCAAAAGCGATTTGCTCGACGAAGAGCTCATGGCCGAACTGCGTTTGGAATTCCCCGCCGATGTGCCTGCCATTTTCATCAGCAGCGTTACCAATTACAACCTACAGCAGTTGAAAGATTTGCTGTGGATGGAATTGAATAGGGATTAGCAAATTCGTAGTTACACGTTAGGCGAAATGAGCAATCAATCATTCGTTCGCGCTAAGCCATTCTCAATACATTCATTTTGCTTGCGTCTTGCATGGGAATCGTTGTTCCATTGGGCCGGCATTTCGTTGGTGCGACCCCCTCGGGGTCGATTTGATTTTCGGTATCATTTCATCTACCCACATGGCACCCCCTCGGGGTGCTTTGCGATGATTCAAACCACATAATCAGGTTCAAACAGAAAGATTACAGCGTCATGGTAGCTTAAAATGACCCCGAGGGGGTCAAATGTAGGTAGTAATTCAACATACCAACCCATCTCGACCCCGAGGGGGTCGCACCACGACGAATCAATGATTCGACCGCCATCATGCCTTATGCAACCCTAAAATTAATGACATTGCCCGAGGGGTTCATAAATGGGTAGCATTTTCATTTCACCAACCATTTCGACCCCGAGGGGGTCGCACCACGAAATCACCTTTCCACCAATATTTCATTTGAGCAAATCCCAATTGCAATTAGTGAGATTGCCTCAATCCTGAATTATTATTACTTGTAGTCGGCTAAAATCCATTCAAACAAAAATTCATCCTTATACTCAATTTGAAACTCCCGCAACAAGGCTTTATACTCATCCCGAAAGTTCTGTTTCCGATGATGAGCCTTTTGGTTTCTAATGTATTCAATCACCCTATCTACATCGTTCTGACTGTATGAAAAGGATCCAAAACCCTCCTGCCATTGAAATTTGAATGGCGTAAAATGACTATCGTTGATAAATTGGTCAGATGACTTCTTTATTTCGCGCACCAAATCAGACAAACAGCAACTTGGTCGCATGCCAATCAGTATGTGGATGTGGTCAGGCATACCATTTATAGCAAGCAACTTTTGCTCTTTATTGCTAATTATCCCTGAAATGTACTTGTATAATTGGTCTTCCCACTGAGGTTGAATAAGAGCCGCGCGGGCCTTCACGGCAAAAACTACCTGAATGTGAATTTTGGAAAAATTCCCCGGCATAATCGTGTTTACTTAAGTTACCTTAAATATAACAAACGACTATTCGAAATGCAATGGATTCACCCATCCATAAAGCTTACAATTATCCCATGTTTCAGCCCTATCTCGCAATACGAATGCAAAAACAAAAAGTTTCGCCAGCTAAACGGCATAATCACACGAATGTCCTTATGCACCCAATTCATTCACCGCGAGCCAGGCCATCAGGCCACAACCGGTTTCGAGGGCGGTTTCGTCGATATCGAAGGTGGGGGTGTGCACGGCAGAGGTAATGCCGCGGGCTTCGTTCCGAGTGCCCAGTCGGTAAAAACAGGCATCGGTTACCTGGCTGTAATAGGCAAAATCCTCGGCGGCCATCCACAAATCAAGCTCCACCACATTTTCGGCACCCATGTAGGCTTCGGCAGCCCCTCTTGCCCTTTCGGTGAGTTTCGGTTCGTTCACCAAGAAAGGATAGCCTACGTTGATACTAAAATCGCAGCTCGCACCCATCGACTGGGCCATTTCTTCGGCTATTTTTTTCATGCGGATGTGCGCTTCTTTCCGCCATTTTTCATCCATGGTACGGAAGGTGCCCAGTACCACTACCTCGTTGGGAATGATGTTAAATGCGCCATTGGCGGTGATTTTACCAAACGACAAAACCGAGGGTGTGGTGGGATTGCAATACCTGCTCACAATCTGCTGCAGGGCCACCAAAATTTGCGCGGTTACCATCACCGTGTCTGTATTCAGATGCGGCATGGCAGCATGTCCGCCTTTGCCACGCACTGTCATGGTGATTTCGTCGGCAGAGGCCATGTACATGCCGCTTCTAAAACCCACCTTTCCTGCGGGCAATAGCGGCATTACGTGTTGACCAATGATGCTGGCAGCTTTTGGATTTTCGAGTACACCCGCTTTGATCATCAATGAAGCTCCACCAGGCAAACGCTCTTCGGCAGGTTGAAAAACCAATTTGATACTTCCCTCAAACTGATCGCGCACCGATTGCAAAATGGCCGCCGCTCCTAGCAAACTGGCTGTGTGGGCATCGTGACCACAGGCATGCATGGTGCCTGGTTTGGTTGATTTGTAGGGAACGTCGTTGGCCTCCACAATGGGCAAGGCGTCCATATCGGCACGCAGGGCAACTACTTTTTTATGTGGATTTTTACCTTCAATGATACCCACTACACCGTGACCGGCCACATCGGCTTCGAAGCGAATGTTCATTGCCTTCAACTGCGACTGCACATAGGCCGCCGTTTCGGCTTCTTCAAACGATAATTCGGGATGCATATGCAAATGCCGACGGTGAGCAATCACCTGTGGTACCTGCTGGGCAGCCTGCTTACGGATCTCGTCTATCAGCTTCATCGTCTAACGGTTCTACGGGTTCTTTGGGCGCTAAAACAGGGTTTTCGAGCACTTCATCGGGCACTATAAAACTCACCGGATACAGTGGTTTGAGCTCGCGCAGCAACTCTTGGGCTGCGGCGCGCGAACGAAAATCGCCCACGCGCACCCTGAAAGTAGGCTGCTTGTAAATGAGGTAAGCCGCATACTCGGGGTACTTTTCTAATACCTCGGTACGTATTTGGATGGCCTGTGCGCGGTTATTGCCGCTATACACTTGCACCCGAAATCCAGAAACAGTAGCTGGTTTTGGGTGGACGCGCTGCTCTGAACGGACTGAATCTCGCTTCGCGCCGCTGCTGTCGCCACCCGACGCAGGCTGCTGAGCCATAACCGACAATGCCAGTAACCAACCCAAAATCATCATCAAAAGCTGCTTCATTCGTTAATCATTTTAACGCCCGAGGAGGTGCCAATGCGGTCGGCACCCGCCACCAACAAGGCCAGGGCAAAGGCCCGGTCGCGTATACCCCCCGAGGCTTTGATGTGCACTTGTTCGGGCAATATACGACGCATCCGCTCCACCACCTCAATATTCGCGCCTTCTTTGCCAAAACCGGTACTTGTTTTCACATAATCAACACCCGACTCGGCACATAACTCACACAAAGCGGTGAGGTGGTGCTCATCGAGGTAACCTGTTTCAATGATCACCTTGATACGCGCCTGGTGTGCATGGGTGACGGCGGTAATGGCACTTATTTCATCGGCCACCAATTTGCGGTCGCCCGAAAACCAAGCCGCCAAATTCACCACCAGGTCGATTTCCTTGGCACCCGAACGCAAGGCGGTTTCGGCCTCGTGCTTTTTCACCAAAGGAGGATGATATCCAAATGGGAAACCTATCACCGTGCAAGGCTGCACCTGGCTGCCCGCGAGGGCTTCGGCCATATCGCGCACAAAATAGCTGGGGGCACAAACCGCGGCAAATTCATAAGTCATAGCCTCTTCACACAAACGCAAAACGTCGGAACGCTGCATCTGCATCGAAAGCATGGTGTGGTCGATTCGCCGGGCCAGTACGTCCATTATGCCTCCTCTTTGCCGTGACAGGCCTTGTACTTCTTGCCGCTGCCGCAGGGACAAGGGTCGTTGCGACCAATTTTCGGTCCCACGTGTACCGGTTGTACCGGGCGGGGCGCTGGCTGTTGTGGCATGCCCATGGCTGGTGCCGGTGCAGCCGAACTGCTGCTGGTATAGGCGGGTTTGCTGGCTTGCACGGCTGGTTGAACCGGACGCGGCATGGTGCGCTGTTCGCGTACCTCACTGGCATCCTGCACCGGGATGGTTCCTTGGAACAACATGCCTGTAGCCTCGGCATTCAACTCGCTGAGCATGCGCTCAAACAAGTTAAACGACTCCATTTTATACACTACCAAGGGATCTTTTTGCTCGTAAACGGCATTTTGTACCGATTGTTTGAGCTCGTCCATATCGCGCAGGTGGTTTTTCCAGGCTTCGTCGATGAGCAAGAGCATGATGCTCTTCTCGAATTCGGTGGTGATTTCGCGGCACTGGCTGTCGTAAGCCTTTTTGAGGTTTACGCCCACCTGCAAACCGCGCGTACCCATTTGGAAGGGAACCACAATGTTCTCAACTACCTCGCCTTTTTGCTCAAATACCGACTGAATTACGGGCATGGCCATCGCAGCTACCCGCTCATTTTTGGCTTCATATGCCGACTGGGCTTCGCGGCCCAACTGCGCACTGAGGTTTTCTACATTGTCTTTGGCAAAGATTTCGGCCGTAATGCCGGTTTCCATGGCGAAGTTGCGAATCACATCGAGGGTGAAGGCTTCGTAATCGCCTTGGTCGCGGTGGCGTTCTACCACATCGGCGGCTACGTCGCTGATCATGTTGCGAATGTCGACGCTCAGGCGGTCGCCGTACAAGGCATGGCGGCGCTTGCCGTAAATTACTTCGCGCTGTGAGTTCATCACATCGTCGTACTCCAGCAAGCGCTTGCGGATGCCGAAGTTGTTTTCTTCTACCTTTTTCTGGGCGCGCTCAAT
The DNA here is from genome assembly GCA_013824115.1 of Sphingobacteriaceae bacterium. Classification (GTDB taxonomy): domain Bacteria; phylum Bacteroidota; class Bacteroidia; order UBA7662; family UBA7662; genus PNNG01. The sequence continues at coordinate 182,993 of PNNG01000010.1, forward strand.
CGACTTGGTGATCATGCTGTGCTGAATTACCTCGCCTTCTTTGTAGCCAAAAGTATCCATCACCTTGCTGATGCGCTCTGAGCCGAACAGACGCATGAGGTTGTCTTCGAGCGATACAAAGAACTGCGACGAACCGGGGTCACCCTGGCGACCGGCACGACCACGCAACTGGCGGTCGACCCTGCGCGATTCGTGGCGCTCGGTACCAATGATGGCCAAACCACCTGCTTCTTTTACGCCTGGTCCGAGTTTGATGTCGGTACCACGACCGGCCATGTTGGTGGCGATGGTCACCGTACCCGCGCGACCGGCTTCGGCTACAATCTCAGCTTCGCGCTGGTGCTGCTTGGCGTTGAGTACGTTGTGCTTGATTTTACGCAGGTTGAGCATGCGGCTCAGCAACTCCGAGGTTTCTACCGAGGTAGTACCTACGAGCACCGGACGGCCGGCGGCTACCAGCTTTTCCACTTCATCAATCACCGCATTGTACTTTTCACGCATGGTTTTGTACACCACGTCTTCTTCGTCTTTGCGTACGATGTTGCGGTTGGTAGGAATCACCACCACGTCCAGCTTGTAGATTTCCCACAATTCGCCGGCTTCGGTTTCGGCTGTACCGGTCATACCGGCCAGCTTGTGGTACATGCGGAAGTAGTTCTGCAATGTCACGGTAGCGAAGGTCTGCGTGGCGGCTTCCACCTTCACGTTTTCCTTGGCTTCGATGGCCTGGTGCAAACCGTCGCTGTAGCGGCGACCGTCGAGCACACGGCCGGTTTGCTCATCCACAATCTTCACCTTGTTTTGGTCAACGATGTATTCCACATCGCGCTCAAAAAGGCAGTAGGCCTTGAGCAATTGGTTCATGGTGTGGATGCGCTCCGACTTGATTTGGAAATCGGCCATCAACTTGGCCTTTTTATCGGCTTTTTCCTGCGCACCCAGGCCGCTTTTTTCAATATCAGCTACTTCGGCGCCTACATCAGGCATGATGAAGAAGTGCGGGTCTTCGCCCGAAGCAGTAATCAACTCAATGCCTTTTTCGGTGAGCTCTATGGTGTTGTTCTTTTCGTCGATGGTGAAGAAAAGGGGCTCATCGGCCTTGTGCATCTCCTTTTGCTGGTCTTGGAGGTAGTAGGCCTCGGTCTTTTGGAGCTGGCCTCGCATGCCCGATTCACTCAAAAACTTGATGAGGGCCTTGCTTTTGGGCAAACCGCGGTAGGCACGGAAAAGCGCCAAACCACCCTCTTCGTTTTTGCCTTCGGCTAACAGCTTTTTGGCATCGGCAAGTGCTGTGTTTACAAAACGCTTCTGGGCTTCTACCAGGCGCTCGATGCGCGGCTTCAGCTCCTGGAATTCATGGATGTCGCCGCGGGGCACCGGACCACTGATAATCAAGGGGGTACGGGCATCGTCGATCAGTACCGAGTCGACCTCATCTACCATGGCAAAGTGGTGCTTGCGCTGCACGAGGGCTTCGGGGGCATGCGCCATGTTGTCGCGCAGGTAATCGAAGCCAAATTCGTTGTTGGTACCGTAGGTGATGTCGGCCAGGTAAGCCTTGCGGCGCTGGGGCGAGTTGGGTTGGTGTTTGTCGATACAATCGACGCTGATACCGTGGAATTGGAACAGCGGACCGTTCCACTCTGCGTCGCGTTTGGCGAGGTAATCGTTCACCGTTACCAGGTGCACGCCCATGCCGCTGAGGGCATTGAGGTAAGCCGGCAGGGTAGAAACCAGGGTTTTACCTTCACCGGTGGCCATTTCGGAGATTTTGCCGCTGTGGAGCACCATACCACCGATGAGCTGCACGTCGTAGTGCACCATGTTCCACACCACTTCGTTTCCGGCGGCCATCCAACGGTTTTGGTAGATGGCTTTATCGCCTGCAATGCTTACAAAATCTTTGCTGGCGGCCAGGTCGCGGTCCATATCGGTGGCGGCAACTTCCAGTGTTTCGTTTTCGGTGAATCGACGGGCGGTTTCTTTCACTACGGCAAAGGCCTCGGGCAGGAGCTCATCGAGGGCTTTTTCGAGGATTTCGTCGCGTTCTTTTTCGAGTTTGTCGATTTGGCTGTAGAGCTCGAACTTCTCGTCTACTGCACCTGCAGGCAGTTGATCGGCTTGCTGACGCAAATCGGCCAATTGATTGTGCGTTTCGGCCAAAGCCTGTTGGATGCGGGCGCGGAACTCCGTGGTTTTGGCACGCAGCTGATCGTGGCTGAGGCCCTTTAATTGCTCGAAATGGGTATTGATTTCGGCCACGCGGGGCAGCAAAAGTTTGATGTCGCGGTCCGATTTATTGCCAAAAATACTGTTGATGGCCTTGGTTACAAATCCTAACATGGAGTGCTGGGTATAATATCTATGCTTAAACCTGCCAAAGTTAGCAAAATAGGCGGCAGCATTGGAAAAAAGGCTGCTGCTTTTGTTAACCGGCACCGGGCGTAGTCAAGAATGAAGCCAAAAGTTGATGCGGACTATTTGGCTAGCATTTGCCAAGCGGGCGTGACAGATTGGCCGAATCTTTTAACATCAACTTAATGTTGCAGTGTTTAGATTTGTTTTATGAGCAAACACATTCTATACCTGGCGCTGTTGTTAAGCACTTCTTGTGGCAATATATTTCAGCCAAGCCCGCTTACATTGCCCGAAGCAACCCAAACAGGCGCCAATACGGCCGGCTTTCGCATTGGGGAAGAAGTGGTAGTTCCCATCGAACGCGCATTTTCCAAATATACTTCACATACGGGCAACGCTCAGACTTGGGAGTTAAGCATGTTTATAGATTGTGTTTCTGATTACCGAAAAATGCATTATGAATTTGACCTGATTTTACGTGATAGTTTGATTTTGAATACAACTTATTTGGCCAATGCGGCTTGTGGAGAATTCTACACCAGGCCTTCTTTTTGTGTTACCCTGGAAGACAAGCGGCGAAATATCACCTATGCTGCCGACCCCAACCACGCCTTTTCATTAACCATTAACCATTATGCGCCCGGGCCCTTGGTGTTTGCACCCAGTATTTCGTTTGCTGGCGATACCATGTATACGCACCGCCGCTCAGTGATTTGCTCGGGTACCTTCAAGGGCGTGCTCCGCAGCAGCAATGGCCGTTTGATCAATCTGGAAGACGGGCGTTTCGATTTTCAGGATGTGCAATGGCTTCGGTTGGAGTCGTACGAAATACCTACAGAATGAGCCTGTACCCCACAGCTTTGTTTTGCGCGAAGCCTAGCCTTCGGAAGGGCTTTTTTGTTTTGCTCTTGCTGTTGGGCAGCCTGACGGCCTGCCTCAAAGACACTTCCTGGGGCAATTACCAATTGCCTGAGGCCACCCGTACAGGCGCCAATACCGTGGGCTTTAAGTTGGGGGAAACGGTGATTGTACCTGCCGGCTGGACCCGTGCGAATAATTTAAGCTCCGATGCCAGCAGTACACGAATTTATATCCATCTGCGCTGCAAAA
>PNNG01000026.1 GCA_013824115.1 Sphingobacteriaceae bacterium
TCAAACATAGGAGGCGCGGAGGGGTTTTTTGCCGTTCATCATGCTGTGAGCCAGGAATTACAACCACAGCTCTTTAAACGGCTTTTTTTATCAGTGCGACGAACGACCTTCGCAGGCGCCGAGGGAACGGAGCCTTTTGGACAGCGCTGCTGGAGCAGCTTGTCCGGAGTTCGCAGAGATTTGCTCATAAATCATGCACTTGGCCTCAAATTAACTATGCAGTATTTGGCTGCACCACACCCTCATTACCTCCGCGAACTCCGTGGTAAAAAAAGCCCAGTTGCCGCTGGCAACCTATCTATTACCAACTCGCTTACCCACAACATAGCTGCTTAAAACCTCCACCATGCATAAGTTACTCTACCTCTTTTTGTTCCTCCTCGCCGCCTGTGGTGGCAAAGAAGAAAAATCAAGTCAGGCCACAAGCGCCGACTCCACCGCTTTCGAAGCCAAAACCATCGTGGCCATTGGTCGCATCGAATCTGCCGGTCGTATTGTGAACCTGGCAGCCCCCGAAAGTGGGGTGGTGACCGAAGTTTTTGTCCAGGCCGGCGAATCCCTGGCCAAAAACGGCCGCATCGCCCAATTGGATGCCGAGCTTGAAGAAGCCCAGTTGCAGCAAGCCCAGGCCGATGTAAAAGCCCAGGAAGCACGCGTGCAAAGCGCCGAACAACAATTGCAGGAGGCGGCTGCTTCCTTGCAATTGGCCGAAAAACAGGCTGCCGCCTCTCAGCGCCTGCTGAAAGCCGGCGCCGAATCGACCCTCGATGCCGAAAGTCAACAAACCAGCTTGAAGCAGGCACAAAACCGCCGCAAAGCCGCAGAAGCCGGTCTGGCCGAAGCCAAAGCCGCCCTCGAACGCGCCCGTGCCGCCCGCAACCTGGCCGAAACTGCCCTGCAGCGCCGACAACTCAAAGCGCCCAAGGCAGGCACCCTGCTCTACCTCGATGTGCGGGTGGGCGAAGCGGTACAAAAGCTGCAAACCTATGCCGAGTTCGCCCCCGAAGGCGCCTTGCAAGTACGCGCCGAAGTCGACGAACTGTTCAGCAACCAGCTGGCGGCCGGACTCAAAGTGCGCATCCAGGAAACCGGTACGGGCAAGCTGCTGTCGACCGGCAAATTGGTAAGCATTTCGCCTTACCTCCGCAAAAAGTCGCTCTTTTCGGGCGCCACCGGTGAACAAGAAGACCGCCGCGTACGGGAGGTGGAAATCAGCCTCGACAAACCCGGCAACCAACTGCTCAACAGCCGCGTGGAATGCATCATCGAATTTCCCTGAGCCATGTGGAGAGTAGCCATACAGTTTATTCGCTATGACAAGGCCAAAAGCATTGGCATTGTCATCGGCATTGTGATCAGCATCTTCCTCATTGGGCAGCAGCTGGGCATCTTGGGCTTCCTTACCGGCTTGATGGGCGGTTTGGTTGAAAATTCGCGGCAAGAAGTGGGACAAATCTGGGTGGTCGACAACATCACCAGCAACGCCAACGAACTCAGTCCGCTCGACGAGCGCCTGGTGCGCGAACTCCGCTCGGTACCCGGCGTGCAAGCCACCTACGGACTCGTGGCCGCCAATGCCTCGGTGAAATTCGCCAGTGGCAAAACGGCACCCATCCTGCTCATTGGCAGCGAGGCGCCTGTTTTTGTCGGTGGTCCGCGCCTCGACCGCATCCGTGCAGGGTCGCTTGCCGATTTGTCGGCCGACGGGGCCGTTTCTGCGGAATATTACGACGAATCAACCTTTGGACAGCCACTAGCGGTAGGCACCCGGGTAGAAATTGGTGGCAAGGAAGCCACCATCCGCCTGCAAACCCAAAATGCCCGTGGATTTGCCGGTTCGTTTTTCTACACCAGCATCAGTAAAGCCCGTTGGTATGGCAATTTTCCGGCAAACAAGGTAAGTGCGGTAGCGGTGCAGGTGCAGCCCGGCCAATCGGTGGCTGAGGTGTGTGCTCGCATCAACGGCCGTTTCCAGGGCGTGCGTGCCTGGGATGCGCAGGAGCTGAAAAACACCACCATCGCCTTCATCACCATCTCCTCCAACATCGGTACCAGCGTGGGCAGCCTGGTGGTTTTTGCCATCATCAGCGGCTTTTTCATCATCGGACTCACGCTTTATTCGGCCGCGCTCGACCGCATGCGCGACTACGGCACCCTGAAGGCCATTGGCGCCACCGATACCTATGTGCGCAAATTGATTTTGACCCAAGCGGTGCTTTTTGCCGGCTTGGGCTTTTTGCTCGCTTGGGCCCTGCTCGAAGCATTCCGGAGCGGGGTGGCCAATGCCGGCTTGGTGTTCAGTTACAGTCCGGCCCAACTCCTCGGCCTGCTTGGCATCACCTTGTTCATCAGTGTAGGTGGCTCCTTGTTTGCCATCCGCAAAATCAACAGTGTAGAACCTGCCTCGGTGTTCCGGGGATAAAAATTGGTCATGAAAAACAGCATCATTTTCCTTTTTCTGCTTGCCAACAGCCTGGTAGCCCAAGCGCAAACCTTGACCTGGGCGCAATTGTGGCAGGCAGCCCAACAAAACCGCGCTTCCTTGCAAGCCGGTAAGGCCGACCTCACGGCAGCGCAATGGGCCGAGAAAACCGCGCAATCGGCTTACCTGCCGCAAATCAGCTTGGCCTACGACTACCGTTACAATCCGCTCATTCAGGCCCAGGCCGTGCCTGTTGGGCAGTTTGCACCCATCCCCACCGACGAAACCCGCATCATCCGTTTTGGTACCAATTGGCAGCAGAGTGCGGGTGTGAGCTTCTATCAGCCGCTCATCGACCTTGATTTACGCAGCCGTTTGGCCCAAAGCCGCCTCCAACAGCAACAAAGCCGCCTCCGTTTTGAAGAAGCCGAAGGCCTCTTGGCCGAAGAATTGTTGCTCACGGCTTTGCGGGTGGGCAGTGCCCAGCAAAGCCTGCAAGCCGCCCTCAGCGACACCCAGCAAACTTTCAACAGCTGGCAGTTGGCCCAGGAGCGGGTGAAAGCCGGCCGCTTGTCGGCGCAGGCCTACGAACAACAGCAGATTGCGCACCTCCAAAGTTTGCGGAACTGGCGCAACAGCGCGGCCTTGTTGCTGCGTGAGCAGATTTACCTCTCGTTTTTGTCGGGCTTGCCCCTCGACCGGGTGTTGGCCGACGACAGTTATTTGGCCGATTTGCCCGTGCTTTTGCAGGAAAAACCCGCCGCCATTCAACCCGATTTCAACCGTTTGCGCCTGCAGAGCGAAACCCGTGCGCGCGAGCTCGATGTGCAGCGACTCAAACAAGCGCGTTTGCCCCGCCTCGGCATCGATGCCTTTTTGGGCGCCAACCAGTTCACCAATACTTTGCAGCCAACGGCCGCGGGTACCTGGTTTGGGGCCAGTTATGTGGGCTTGAGCCTGCGCATGCCGCTGTTGCAAGCCAGCAACGGCTCGGCCGCCCAGCGCAATTTGATCAGTCAAAGTCAGGCCGCTGTATACCGCGAAAAAGAAGACGAAGCCCGCCAATTGCGCGATGTGGCCCATGCCGAATTAGAGCTGAATCAGCAAAAAGACCTGCTTGCCTACGAAACGCAGTTGTTGCAATTGCAGCGGCAAGCCTACCAACGGGCGCAAGAGCAGTTCGATGCCGGCCGAAGCAGTGCCGAAACTTTGCGCCAGGCCAAAGAAAGTTTGGTGCAGCAAGAAACGGCTACGCGCCGGCAGGAGTTGTTGCTGTTCGAAGCGCGGGTGAAATTGTTGCAAGCCCAAGGTTTGTTGCTGCCTCGCGTCAAAGGAGGGAAGGGATAAGGATGACGGCTGATGGGCGATGGACAACAGACTATGGGATGCGGGTCGTGCACGACGGGCAAGAGGTTAGCCGGAAATTACAATTGATTCGGGTAGATGAAGGTTCGGTGCAGGCGCGTTTTGAGGTAACGGCACAAATCCTTTCCGAAAACTTGCTTACCGAAGCCTTTTTCAAACTCATGCATGCGCAAATGGGGGAGTTGCCCGTGAGCTCAGGCCGCTGGTGGCTGGTTCCTTTGGCAGTGGGCACGCCCATAGAACAACTGCAGCTCGAGTGTGAGTGCTTCGATGTGAACGACAGTCCGGGTTATTTTGAAACCTGGATCTACAACGAATCAGGCAAATTGGTTGGGCGCGCGGGTTGGTTGGTGTGAACCGCGGTTCAGCGTTTGGCGTTCGATGTTTGACTGAACGCTATCACCCGTTGCCCGTCCATAGTCACCCGTCATGACCGCCGAACTGTGCCGATTTCTCGCTCTTCTGCGATGCCAGCTGCGCGATGCCAGTGTTTTAAAACCTAAACCCCGCCTCCACCCGCAGCCCCAACTCGCGCGGGTATGAAAGCGAGTTGGTGCTCATCATGTGCAGCCGCAATCCGGCCACCAGGCTGGCTGCTGTGTTCGACATAAAATAGAGGCCCATTCCGCCACTTACACCTATGAAGTTGCGCTCGATGCCCTGAAAAGTGGTCAAATTCACGGTGCGTTCTACGCCAAAAGGCACGTTCAAGAACAATCCCAAATGCACTAGCTCATCTAATTTTCGAAAAGCGGCCAAACCTGGCATACGGTACCTCATTTCAAGGGGTGCCCATCCGTTTCTAATTGCGGCCTCGTCGGAAATGACCAATTGCTCAAATCCAATAGCGAAAGGCACCTGCCAATCACTCGGGTCTTGATTGAAAAACAAATAGGCCGTACCAATCCAACCCGTGCTGTTAGTGGCTATTTGGCGGCTGCCCAGGAGCATGAATCCCAGTCCCAAACCTTGGTCATCCTTATTAGCCGAAAGGGGAGTGGTCACAGCTGCGAATTCGGTGGTCCCCGCCGACAAACCATCCGCGGTAATCGACTTCACACTGATATGGGCGGCACTGTCGGCAGGCGCAACGGCAAGGCTGTCGGTTTTGGGCAAGCCCACCAGCTGTTTGCCCCAGGGACCTTCCTCATCCAAATCCTTGATGGCCTGAACTACGGCCGTACGGATGCGGCGCTCGTGCGAGGAAGTTACGTCAACGTTGAGGCGTTCGTCGATTTTTAGTCTCGACAAATACAATTGCTTTCTCTCGTTGCTGAGGTCATAAAATGCCACCATCAATTCCAGCTCGGCAAATTCGGTGAAGGTTTCTAAGGTTTCGCGGATCAACAGGTGCCGAATTTCCATCTCCACCGGTACCTTGCTCGAATCGCGGGGCAACGTCCAGCGCAGCAGCTCGTGCAGGCTCTTTTCCACCCCGCCATGTAAATCGGCCGCATTCGGACGGTTGGCCATGCCGTTGTACACTGTACCGATATTGTCTTTTTTGACCCTGCCATCGGTGACTTTGGCAATGTAAAAATGTTGCGGTCGGTATTCGATCAATTCGCGCCGCAGCGGAATGGGCGTAGGGCTTTGGGCAAACAAGCCTGCCGGAAGCAATTGTATCAGCAAAGTTATCAACAAAAAGCATAAAAAGCCCCTTGTTTGGACATGATTCGACTGCCAGAAAAATACAACTTTAACCATGGGACGGGTAGAATGACCCAAACATAAACATTTGTCGACAAATGGCAACACCACACAGCATCAAAAGCAAAGCTAAAGGTATGAGCAAGCCTGATGCTTCATGAAGTTCGTTAGACCGAAGAAAAAGGGCTCAGCAGTAATGCTTGTTTATGGATAAGCCAGCCGGCCACCATGGTTGTTGTTACCCTTTTGCAAAGGCTGCTTTTGCCGAAGCCCCCCACCTCAAAGTCCAGCTGATAGAACGGCATCTGATGGGTTTGGCATGCTTAAGCTGATGGCAAGTCTGTTGCTTTGTGGCAGGATCCTTTGGCTCATCTCCCAATTTCCATCCAATTTAAGTTACTTTAAGATGGAATCGTGTAAATTGCTGCCTAATTTCGACCCATTCAAAAACAACCCAATGAAAAGAATGCGTTTATGGGGCTTATTGGTCCTCTTGCCTTGGTTACTGAGCAGCTGTGGCTACAACAGTATGGTAAGCAAAGATGAATTGGTCACCAGCCAATGGGCCAATGTGGAAACGGCTTATCAGCGCCGGGCCGATCTTATTCCCAATTTGGTGAATACTGTAAAGGGCTATGCCGACTTTGAAAAAGAAACCCTTACCGCTGTGGTAGAAGCACGAGCCAAAGCCACTGGGGTACAAATCGATCCTACTAAACTCGACGCCAACACCCTTAAGCAGTTTCAGGAAAGCCAATCACAATTGAGCGGGGCTTTGTCGCGCCTCATGGTGGTGGTAGAAAAGTACCCCGACCTCAAGGCCAATCAGAACTTCTTAGAACTGCAGTCGCAATTAGAAGGCACCGAAAACCGCATCAGCGTTGAGCGCAGGCGCTTCAATGAGGTGGTGCAGGACTACAATACGTACATCCGTAAATTCCCCAACAACCTCATTTCGGGCATGTTTGGTTTCGAAAAGAAAGCCTATTTTGAAGCCGATGCCGGCAGTGAAAAGGCACCAAAAGTGAAATTTTGAGCCTCAACGCCAAAAATATCTTCGATAAGTCGGCACAAGACCGCCTCATGGCGGCCATCCGATTGGCCGAGGCCAACACCTCAGGCGAAATCAGGGTCCATATAGAAGACTACAGCCGCTCTGATGTATTGGCGCGCACCCGCTATTTATTCACCAAATTGGGCATGCACCAAACCGTAGCACACAATGGAGTGCTCATTTATGTAGCGGTGAAAGACCATCAAGTAGCCATTTTTGGTGATGCCGGTATCGACGCGGTGGTGGAACCTGATTTCTGGGAATTAGAAATAGCCTTGCTTATCGAATATTTCAAGAAGGGCGATTATATCGGTGGCTTAGAGCTGGCCATTGCCAAAGTGGGTGAAAAATTGAAGGTTTATTTCCCCCACCAGGGCGAGGCCGACCAAAATGAATTGAGCGATGAGATTTCAATGGGTTAAGTACTTATTTTGCTTGTTGCTCAGCAGCATCCAGGTGGTTGGGCAAGATTTGCCCACACCCCAAAATCCACCGCGTTTGGTGAATGATTTTGCCGGGGTGATGAATCGAATGGAAGTAAATCAACTCGAATCGATGTTGGTGGCTTACAACGACAGCACCTCCACCCAAATCACTATTATAACCATTCAAGCCCTCGATGGCTATGAAATTGCCGATTATGCCAATCGTTTGTATGAGAAGTGGGGTATCGGACAAAAAGGCAAGAACAACGGGTTGCTGCTTTTGGTGGCGGTATCCGACCGCGAGGTGCGTATAGAAGTAGGTTATGGTCTTGAAGACCGCATTACCGACGCCCTAGCACGCCGCATCATTGAGCAAGATGTGTTGCCGCAATTCCGCAATGGCAATTATGCAGGAGGGTTGGTAGCAGCCAGCAAACGAATCATGCAGCTGTTGTCGGGTGCATACACAGCCGACGAGCGCATCGAAAGCACGGGAGGCAAGACGGCTATTTTGCTCATTTTGCTCCTGTTAATCATCATTATTGGAGTCAATTCTCGCAATGGTGGGGGCAGCAATTTTACCGGAAAAGGCCGGTCGGGATACCAGCCACCCTTCTTCTTTCCCATGGGGGGCGGAGGTTTCGGTGGAGGCGGCTTTGGCGGTGGCGGTTTCGGTGGCTTTGGTGGCGGACTTTCGGGCGGTGGTGGTGCCAGTGGTCGCTGGTAACGAAAAGCTTTTTTGCTGCGAATTTTCTTTATTTTAGCCCTTCAAGCTACTCAAGCATTCTTATGAACAAGTTTCGAAATGCCTTCCTGCTCGGAATCGCGCTGTTTTTGACTTACAGTACTACCCATGCCCAATCGCTGGGCAATCAGGTGGGTGAACCAGCGAAAGAAAAAATAAGCGGCAAACAAACGTATATTCTTGCATCTGATAAATCGAATACCTTGGTTTTGCATCGCAAAAAAGGAGATATTTTCGAAATACACGCCTTCGATGCCAGTCTGAAACTGGAGGCAACCTACGAAATAAAGCTGCCCGGAAAAGCCAAACTCAAGCACGAATGGGTGGGGGCTTGGGGAATCGATGATAAGTTGGTGATGGTTACCGCTTGGTACGATGAGGTAGAAAAAGTAAAAACCATTTACGGCTGGCAGCTCGAACCCGAGGGCCGATATGATAGCGAGTATACCGTGATTGATGAAATCAAAGGAACCGATGGGGTAGACCCGCGATCGGTCAAATTCCGTTTTGGTAAAAGCGATGATGGCAAGCTGTTGTACTACTTCCGCAACCAAACCGTGGCTTTGGGTGAAGCACCCCGTCTCACCTTCAAGTTGTTCGATAAACAAATGGCTGTGAAGGCCGATAAAGTGATCAATACACCTTACAAGGTCAAAAGTCTGGAAGCAGGTCAAATAGTGGTTGACGGAACCAAAAGCCTGTTTTTTTCAGCGAAAATTCAAGATGTAAACATGAGCAAGCGGCCTGCTCGGGTGGAATTACCCTATGTATGGACGGTTTTGCATTACGAACTCGACAAAAGCAATCTGCGTGAATACCCCATTCAATTGGGTAATGGAAGCTTTGTGCTCGATGTGGCCATCAACCTCTTTAAGAGCGACGATAAATTGCATGCAGCAGGCTTTTACGGTGGTTCACAGCGTTCGGGTATCACGGGCAGCTTCATCACTACTATCGACATCATTACCCACCAGGTGCTTCGTAAAACCGTTGAGCCATTGAGCAAGGAGTTTACCGAAATCCACAAAGCAACGCAGCGTCGTTTTGTGGATACCAACATTCCCCGAAAGGTGATCAAAGGCGTGATGGATGTGCGGCCTTCCTTATTGGTAAGCAGCACAGGTAATGTGTACCTCATTGGTGAAATTTATCGCTACAATAAACAAGTTCCCTCTGGCCAAAAGCCCGATAATTACCCCGACGAAAAAAGCACTATTACCCATTATATACAAGGCATGATGGTGGTGAATTTTAATGCTAGAGGTTCGGTCGATTGGCAAGCCAGTTTGGCCCTCAATCAAGCTCCTGTGAACGACGAAGGTGCAAGCATTGGCTTCATATCGGGCATGGTGCGCGATCGAGTGGCCTTCATCTACAACGATCATCCTGGCAATTTGCAAATCAGCGATCCGATGAAAAAGCTCGATATGGTGAAGCCCGATACGAAAAACAGTGCAAGTTGCTTGGCTTATGTAGATAAATACGGCAAGTTAGATGCCGATTTGTTGTGGACCGATGCCAACGAACAGGGAATCATTCTGCCTCATTCTGCCTTTCCCATTAATCGCACTCAAGTGGTAGCCCTTGCGCATAGTTCCAAAGGAAACTACCGACTGGTGAAACTCACTTTTTATTAATTTTTAGCAGCCTATCTCAAACCAAAGAGTATACTTTTGCGTATATTGATTTAATAATGCAAACGAATGACGCGTAATTGAAACGTTTCGCGGCACAATGTTTGCACACTTAATTTTTTTATGCGAGCAAAAGGCGTTTTATTTATGTGGTGGCGGTATTTCTTGTCCCGTTTTGGTAATTCTGTCGATAAACGGGTCAGTGTGCAAGAAGCCATGGCCAAAGGTCGACTAGATGAGATTGAAGGATTGGCTGCTTTTTCAGAAGAACAATTGAAACAATTGATTTTTGATATCCGGGGCGCGGCTCGCGATTACTACTTCAAAGGACGGGTGCCTGAATATTACAAGCCCATTTTAAAACAGTACTACCGCTCGGTTTTATATCACTTATTGTATCAACGTAATTTCGATTAAATCGGGCTATGCCCGAATGTAATGCAGCTGCTTAAATTGTCCTTTTACTGGTTTGTTGAACGCGCTCTTGATAGAGTGTTTAACTTACTGCTCTGTATTACTGGGTTCTACCAATTGTATAGACTCCATGCTTTCAATTTCTAAGGTATCACGCTCTGGTGCTGCAGGCAAAAAGGTTTGACAATTCCAGGGCTTTTTAACAATGCCTTCGCGGGCTGTTGGAAATTTTCCCGTGGTTAGCACATCTTCATAGGCCATTTCTAAAAAACGTCCCACCACGGGCAAGGCGGTTTTGCTGCCTTCTCCCGTTTGAGAATTACGAAAATGTACCCGCCTTTGATCGGCACCTACCCAGCAACCTACTACCAGGTCTTTGGTAACACCCATAAACCAACCATCGGAATAGTTTTGCGAAGTGCCTGTTTTGCCTCCTACCTGGTTGTAGTTTTTGAAAGCCCCCGGCCATTCCCACAAGGCACGTGTAGTTCCTCCGGGCTCTTCAATGCCACCACGAAGCATATAGGTCATTAAAAAGGCAGTTTCTTCACTCAATGCCTTGCGTTTTTGGGGCTTATATTCAAAAATCAATACGCCTTTGCGGTCGTAAACCCGGCTCACAAAATGAGGCTCTATCCATTCTCCACGGTTCATGAAAACGGCATAGGCACCTACCATCTCAAAAAGCGAAACATCACTTGATCCCAAGCCCAAAGCAGGCAAAGGCTCGAGATAGCTGCTGATACCCATTTTTTTAGCAACGGCAGCCACCGCATCGGCACCCACACGCTCGGTTAGCTTGGCGGCTATGGTATTTACCGATTTGGCCATGGCCCTGCGGAGGGTATACTCATCATAGGTGAATTGCCAATCGGCATTGCGAGGTGCCCATTCCTTGGTTTCGCCTTTTTCCTGATAAACTATTTTAACCGGACTGTCAACTTCTTTGTCGCATGGCCCCAAGCCCTTTTCAAATGCAGTAGCGTACACAAAGGGTTTAAAGGTAGAGCCAGGCTGCCTGCTCATTTGTTTTACGTGGTCGTATTTATAGTGGCTATAGTTGATGCCACCTACCCACATTTTTATTTGTCCGCTAAACGGATCAATCGCCAAAAGTCCGCATTGCAAAATGGCCAATTCGTGTCGGAGTGAATCAAGCGGACTACAACTCACGGTTTTGTCTCCATCCCAATGAAACAATTCTATTTCACGCACTTCGGCGAATCCTGCCATGATTTCTGCTTCGGTCATTCCAGCTTTTCGACCTTGCTTGTATCGCTCGGTTTTTTCAATGATGCTTCGTAACCACAAGCTGTCTTCTTTGCCTTCGGCATCTTCCCAAGGCACACGTCCGCGCCAATGCTCATTGAAGCGTCGTTGTAAAAGCCGCATGCTTTTGCCTACTGCCGATTCGCCATGTACTTGCAAACGGCTGTCAATAGTAGTTTCGATGCGCAAGCCGCTGGTGTAAATATTGTAGCGATCGCCGTAGTTCTTTTTCAGGTAATCACGCAGCCATTTGGCCAGTTCTGAACGAAAGTAAGGGGCTGGACCATCGGTGACTTCTTCTTCTTTGTAGCGCAAAGCAATCGGCTTTTGTTGCAACTGGCTGGCTTGATTGCCAGTGATGATTCCATTATCGCGCATGAGCGAAAGCACCAAGTTGCGGCGTCGCATGGCATTTTTCGGATTCGATACTGGGTTATAATAGGTAGGCGCCTTCAGCATGCCTACCAATACCGCACACTCTTCGGGGCGTAGTTGTTGTGGGCTGGTGTTAAAATAAGTGCGTGCAGCACTTTTGATACCAAAGCTGTTTCTGCCAAAATCTACTGTATTTAGGTAGAGTGTCAGGATTTCTTCCTTGCTAAAAAAGAGCTCGAGCTTGAGTGCTGTCATCCATTCTTTTCCTTTGGCCAATACCACCTTAAGTATTGGCACATAGCCCAACAGGCCAATACCATCGCTTCGGGTTTTGAATAGGTTTTTAGCCAATTGTTGGGTGAGGGTACTAGCGCCACGGGCATTCCCTCTGGCTGCATCGGCGAGTGCAGCACCCAGCGCCTTGAAATCGATGCCCCAGTGATTGTAAAAGCGAATGTCTTCTACAGCAATGAGGGTACGAATCATTACCGGATTTATGGAATCATAAGGCACCGGACTTCGGTTCTCGGTGTAATATTTCCCCATCAATTTCCCATCGGCCGAGTATATTTCTGATGCCTGGCTCATTTCTGCTTCCCGCACTTCACTCATGCTGGGCATAGGGCCAAAAAGCCATAAGAAGTTTATTTCGAGGGCCAGCAAAAAGCAAAATGCAAAAAGCAAAATACCATATAGCCAGCTCAGGCTTTTTTGAAAAAAATGAAGCTTTTGATAGCGCTTGCGGTTCAGCGGGGTGAGTCGAATGAGCCAGCGCCAGCCAGACCACAAATGGCCAGGTATCCGTTTTAGTGGTTGTAGCAAGGGGTGCGGTAGCCGACTTTTTTTACTCATGCATCCGGGCTATTTGCGTTTGAAATCGCCTCTTTTGATGGCTTTCACAAATTCAGCCCAGGCCAATGGGTTGAGTAGGGTAGATGGAATAGGAATGGCATTGGGGCCTCCCAACTGATGAAAGTTTTGCTGTCCACCTGCATAGTAGGTCTGCGCTATGGTTTTTTGCATGTACAGGCGTTGGTTTTCGCTGGCGTCCATGGTCATGGCACTGGCCAATTGAGCCAATAATTCGTTTTCCAGGTTTTTGGCGGCACGTGAATAGGCATCGTCCTTGAGTTCGAGTGCCAGGAACTCTCTTTTAAAGGCTTCGCGGCTCGGCCAAGGATAAATTACTGCCATGGGCAGCGATATGGTGTCACGCATCATGGGCATCAATACCGTATACAAATCTTCTTTGGCCATTTGTGCATCAACCACCATCATTGATGGTTTGTAGCCTACTTCCGTAAATACAATGGTGTCGCCCTCAAGGGCTACAAAGGTAAAAAAACCGCGACTATCGCTTACGGTGCCTTTAAATCGGTTTTTAACCAAAATGGTGGCAAATGGAACCGTGCTCAGGCTGTCGCTACTTACGGTAAGCCCCGACAACTGCACCGCTGCTTTACTGCCCTTGTTTTGGGCATGACCAGTAACAGCCAATACGGCTACAAAAAACAAAAGGAGGTAAATGCTTTTCACTGCTTCAAAGATAAACGATGGCTTCTTAGATTGGGTGTTAAAACGTTTGAAAGGAAGTCAGGTTGCGTTTAATTTGAATTTTTGTTTTTTTGACATGAGATGACATTGCATTTTGCGTGATTTGTGTAAAAGATTGCGGAAAACGAGGGGTGCTCCCTGCAGCAATACTATGTAATTTAGAGTCCTCATAGCGAGACAAACAACAAGCAATGAATACACAACAAGAAAAACTGAAAGCCCTGCAGCTAACGCTCGATAAACTCGAGAAATCGTATGGCAAAGGCGTAGTGATGAAGATGGGAGATGCCCGCGTGGTGAATGTAGACGTGATTCCTTCGGGCTCGTTGGGTCTCGACATTGCCCTGGGCATTGGCGGATTTCCCCGCGGCAGGGTCGTTGAAATTTACGGTCCTGAATCTTCAGGTAAAACCACCATTGCCATGCATGCCATAGCCGAAGCGCAGAAAAAAGGCGGTTTAGCTGCCTTTGTAGATGCCGAACATGCCTTCGACAAGGCCTACGCTGAAAACCTGGGTATCGATACAGAAAATCTGCTGATTTCTCAGCCCGACAATGGAGAACAGGCTTTGGAAATTGCCGACAACCTCATTCGCTCGGGAGCCATTGACATCATTGTGATCGACTCTGTAGCTGCCTTGGTTCCCAAAGCCGAAATTGAAGGAGAGATGGGCGATTCGAGCATGGGTTTGCAGGCTCGACTGATGTCGCAGGCCTTGCGTAAGCTCACTGGCAGCATCAATAAAACTGGTTGCATTTGTATTTTTATTAACCAATTGCGTGAAAAGATCGGGGTGATGTTTGGCAATCCAGAAACCACTACCGGGGGTAATGCCCTCAAGTTTTACGCATCTATTCGGCTCGACATTCGCAGGATTGGTCAGTTGAAGGATGGCGTAGATGTAACGGGTAACCGTGTGCGCATAAAGGTGGTTAAAAACAAGGTAGCTCCTCCTTTCCGTCAGTGCGAATTCGACATAGTGTATGGCGAAGGGGTATCGAAAGAAGGCGAAATTGTTGATTTAGGCAGTGAATTAAACATCGTGAAAAAGAGCGGCTCGTGGTATTCGTACGGCGAAACCAAATTGGGTCAAGGTCGAGATGCCGTGAAACAGCTGCTTTGCGATAATCCCGATTTGGCGGAAGAAATAGAACTGAAGATCAAGGAGCACATGAAGGTAAAATTGGCCAACACTCCTGTGAGCGAAGAAGCTTAATGTTGCCTCAACCCATTTATCAAACCGGTCTTGTACTTTCGGGAGGCGCCGCCAAAGGCTATGCACACCTGGGCGCCCTCACGGCTTTGTATGAGGCCGGTTTTTCTTTTGATGCTGTAGCTGGTAGCAGTGTAGGCGCCATCATTGGGGCATTATTAGCCGATGGAAGGCATCCAGCCGAAATCAGGGAGATTTTTGATGCCGAAAAGAACTTCAGCTTGGTAAAGTTCAAGTGGAGGGCACCTGGATTGCTCAGTTCATCGGGACTCCGGGCAGCCCTAAAGCGGCACCTGCGGGCCAAGTCGTTTGAAGAGTTACAAAAGCCCTTGTGGGTGGCAGCAACCGATTTGGGCAACGGCCGAACCCATTATTTTCATGAAGGCGAATTGCTCAATCCGCTATTGGCATCGAGTGCTATTCCGCTATTATTCGAGCCCATTAGGTATCAAGACCGACAGTTTGTGGATGGGGGCCTCACCAACAATTTGCCCGCTGAAATTTTGAGGCCCCATTGCAGGCAACTTTTGGGCATCAATGTGAATCCCGTTGGTGAAAGCGGCGAGGTAGACGGCTGGATGGCCAGCATAGAAAGGGTGTTGAATATTGCAGTGCACAACAATGTGTTTCCTCAACTAAAGTTACTCGATGCCTACATTGAGCCCAAAGGCATGGAGGCGTTTCACTTGTTTTCGCTCGACAAAGGCAAGGAAATGTTTGATATGGGTTATGAATCAGCCAGTCAACTCTTGGTAGAAGTAGGCTCGGGCGTATTCAGGGCATAAAAAAACCCTGCCAAAGCAGGGTTAGTAATAGTGAGTAGGCCTTTTTAACAATGTTGGTTAAATGCATCTACCAGGTTTGCGGCAATCATATCGGCCGAGCGGCCTTCAATGTGATGACGCTCCAACATATGTACCAGCTGACCGTCTTTGAACAAGGCAATGCTGGGCGAAGAAGGCGGATAAGGCAACATAAAATTGCGCGCTTGGTTCACTGCGTCTACTTCCATACCTGCAAATACCGTGGTTAAATGCGCTGGGGCTTTTTCGTTTTGAATGGCTTTTTTAACGGCCGGACGTGCATTGGCCGCCGCGCATCCACAAACAGAATTAACTACTACCAGGGTAGTGCCACTGTTTTTGAGGGCTTCATTTACCTCTTCAGGTGTTTTGAGCTCTGCAAAACCTACTTCGGTGAGGTCTTTGCGCATGGGAGCTACCATGAATTCGGGATATGCCATGAGTTTGATTTTTGCGTTTTTAAGAAAGCACAAAATTAAGGCTTTCTAAGGCCAAAAAGTTCATTTGCTCAGGCTCATTTCTAGGCGTTGTACTGCGAACAATGAGGAATCAGCTTTCCATCGTGTGCTTTGCGGCTGGCCTTGGTGCCCTATGGTACTGAATCAGCTTATTTGCGCACTAGCTGAATCCGCAAACCCCCATTACCGGTAAGCGCTAATTGCTCGTTGATAAGCTCAAAACGATTTACTTCTTTGAGTGCAGAGAGAACGCCCAAGGCAAAGGGACCATCACAACAGGCTTCGGTGCAAACGGGCGATTGAGAAAAAATAAGAATGTTATTAGGCTTGAAATTCACACTTCCCCCACAACTGTTTACATCCAATTGAAAACTAAAATTCTTTCTATCACCAAAACTCAAGGTGTATTCTCGGGGTGCGTTTCTGAGGCTATCGGTATCGCTTAATCGGTAATTCACCACTGTCCAAGCATTTTCAACCACATCCTGCCTGTCGGGATGGCAGGCTGAAGTAAATATAACTACCAAAACAAGTAAAATGCGCATATGCCTTTTCATTTGAACAGCTAATATAGGGCCGAGGCGCCAAATTGCAGCCAGAGGGGATTCTAAGAGCCGGGCTTAAGTGATTGCCAATGCTTTAGTTTATTTTGGATGTCAATGGGTTCCTCAGACCCGAATATTCGGTAATGGTCATTTTTACGGAGCCTATGAGGATGTTGGCTTTGATTTGCAGTGGTATTTTGTTTTCATCGTCGGATACATAAACAATGAGATCTTCCTCATTTTTAAAAACACGGCCTTTCATTACCAAGGGCATAAATACCATCACCCTGAATTTGCCTACGCCTAAATCAATGATTTCGCGACCAGTGAAGCGGAATTTGAAACGGTGCAATTCGTTGTCCATAAACATGGGCACCTCAAAAGTATCGCCTTTTCGTGCATTTTTGAAGTCGAGGGTGCGGGCAAAATAAAAACTTGAAACAATATCCTGGGTGAATTGAGGCACCTGAAATTGCTTTTTTTCATTCACATGTACCAGGTTGGCGTGGTGGTCGAAACGGTAATCGTCTTTGAACGCATATCCGCCTTCGTAAACATCCTTGGCAAACTTCCAGGGCACCATCGCTTGTTTGTCGATATAGGTTTCAAACCGGTCGCGCACTTTAAAAAACCAATCGAATGAATTGATCGACCTACCGGTAGCCACCACGTGCAAACACTCTTTGCCTCCAACATTGACCGCTCTATCCATCACCCGCAATTCGCCAACACCTGCATTGATAAAGCCGTAATGCAGCTTGAATTTGAGCACCTCGCCTTCACGAAAGGCGCGATTTTCAATCTTCCGAATTCTAATTTCTTCTGCTTCTATGCGACCTGTGGTTAAGCTCAAGAGGCTGAATAAAAAGAGGAACAGTAAGTGTTTCATGGGGTTGCTTTCGGCTGGCCTTGTCAAAGTTAGTGCCAAGCCAAAGTACGGCAAATTTTAATGGGTGTCAAACCTTGTTTTTTCACGTGGACTTAGGTGTTTCCATCCATTATTTTGGGCAATACCACCTAACCTATTACTGAAAATAAGTGCCAAAAATGCCTCTTTTTGTGTAGGAATTATGGAGATTTACATATTCATTTTGGTCTTATGTATATCAACATTCCCGAAACCAATAAAACGCGCATAGTACTGGTAGGAGCTGGTTTTGGGGGGTTAATCCTTGCCAAAAAACTGAGCTTGCAGCATTACCAGGTGGTACTTATCGACCGACACAACTACCATACCTTCCAGCCTTTACTTTACCAGGTAGCTACTGGGGGATTGGAACCGGGTTCGATAGCCCATCCATTGCGGAAATTCATAAAAAGTAGGCCCGAACTCATTTTACGCATTGCCGAAGTAACCCGCATAGAAGCAGCGGCTAAGGAAGTATATACCAGCATTGGCAAGCTGCATTACGATATTTTGATTTTAGCAACCGGAAGCAAAACCAATTTTTTTGGTCAAGAAAAGCTGCCCGAATTTGCCATGCGCATGAAAACAGTGCCCCAGGCGCTCGACCTGCGTAGCATGATTTTGCAACATTTTGAGGAGGCTTTGCTCACTTCCGACCTGAAAGAGCGCGATGCACATACCACTTTTGTGGTGGTGGGTGCCGGGCCAACCGGTGTAGAAACTGCAGGCGCTTTGGGCGAGCTCAAAAAGCATGTATTGCCCCGCGACTATCCTGAACTCGATTTGCGTCGCATGCAAATACACTTGGTAGAAGCCGGGCCACGCGTGCTTGCAGGCATGAGCGAGCAAGCCGGAAAACGGACCCTCGATTTTTTGAAAGAGCTGGATGTTCAAGTTTGGCTGGGACAGCCTGTGCAGGAATACGACGGGCAAACCGTACGTTTTGCATCGGGCAAAGAACTGCGTGCAGGCACGCTCATTTGGTCGGCCGGGGTCATTGGTGCCGCCCCCGAGGGCTTGCCCGATGAGGTGAAAGGCCGAGGTGGAAGGTTGCGGGTAGATACTTTTAACCGCGTGGAAGGTTTAGATGGGGTTTATGCCATTGGTGATTTGGCTTGGATGCCTACCAACGATTATCCAAATGGTCACCCCATGGTAGCCCCGGTGGCCATACAGCAAGCCAAACGGCTGGCCGACAATCTCAATAGACAAGTCAGCAAACAGCCCTTGAAGCCTTTTAAGTACTTCGACAAAGGGAGTATGGCTACCATTGGCCGAAACCGCGCGGTGGTAGATATAGGAAAGGTACGATTCCAGGGCTTTTTTGCTTGGTTTGTGTGGATGTTCGTGCATTTGATGTCGATTGTAGGTTTTCGCAATAAAATGGTGGTCTTCGTTGATTGGTTTTGGAATTACATCAGCTACGACCGTGCCCTGCGACTCATTATCAGGCCCTTCAAACGATGAGGACAGGACTGCTGTTTTTGCTGTTGCTCACGAGCTGCAGTGTCAGTAAGCCGGTTATTCCGGTTTGGCTTCATCAGAAATTACTACAAGCCGAGCGCAATCCGAACAGCTACCTCGAAGTGTGGCAGTACGATTACCGGAATGAAAGGGTATATTATTTTATTCCGGCTTGCTGCGACCGCTTCACCGAGCTATTTAATGCGCAAGGCAAGTTGGTTTGTTATCCGGCAGGCGGTATAACCGGACAAGGCGACGGCCGGTGTCGTAAATTTTTAACAGGCAGAAAAAACGGCGAATTGATTTGGCGTCCTCGTGGTGCCACGGTTGATTAGTGCCTACCTCAACGAGCAGGCCAGCGTAGCAATGAGCACGCTGGCGCCCGCTTGTTGGAGGGGTCTTGCACAAGCTTCGAGGGTAGCACCGGTGGTAAGCACATCGTCGACCAGCAGAATGGTCTTATTCATCAAGCTACTTCCCTGAGCGCAAACGAATGCTTCCGATACATTCTCCCAGCGTTCATAGCGGCCTTTTCGGGTTTGACTTTCGGTAAAGCTTTGTCGCAACAGCCATTTTTCGGCTACCGGGATGTGCATTGCCCGCGACATCCCATACGCCAACAAGGCGCTTTGGTTATAGCCGCGCATCTGTAGTTTTTTGGGGTGCAAGGGTACCGGAATCAAAGCATCGGCCGAAGAAAAACGCGCTTCGTTTTGCAGTTCGCGGCCTACCAGTTCGCCGAGCCGCATGCCCACCTCTTGTTGGCCACTGTATTTGAGCTGGTGTAACAAATGCTGGGTGATGCCGTTTTTGGTAAAGAATAGAAAAGAAGTGGCGGCCTTTACCTGGGTGCGACCCCAAAACAGCCGTTCAAGTGGGTTGTCGACTTGTTGATGGTACCTGGTGCGGGGCAAACGGTGTAAGCATTGCCAACACAAGTGGTTTTCGTGCCGGTGTAAATTGCGGCTGCAACCCAAGCAAAGGCGTGGATAAAAAAGGTCCGCAAGCGACATCAAAGGCTTCCACATTTTGCAAACCTAAGTCGCAAGTACCTATTAATCTCTATTTTTGCAAGTCTTCGAAAACAATTGCGCAAAAAGCAACAGTGCAACAGAAAAAACGAAAGTATATGATGAAAAAAGGATGGCTTACAGGACTTTGTTTCCTGTTACTGGTAGGTTCAACGCAGGCACAAACCGACGACCGGGTGCTCTTTTCGGTAAATGGCGATGCAGTGAGCGTGAACGAATTTTTGGGGGTTTACAACAAGAATAATTACAGCAAAAAAGCTCCCACCGCCGAGGACTTGAAAGAGTACCTCGAATTGTATATCCGTTTTAAGTTGAAAGTACAGGAAGCGTACGCACAAGGCTTAGATACCACCCAGAAATTCCGTCGTGAGCTCGACAACTACCGCAGTCAATTGGCGCAGCCTTATTTGCGTGACCGCGAAACCAACCAAGCGCTTTTACAAGAGGCTTATGAACGTACACGCACCGAGCGTCGTGCCAGTCACATCATGGTGAAGATCGAAGAGAATGCTTCGCCTGCCGACAGTTTAGCGGCCTACCGCAAGGCGCTGCAAATCAGAGAGCGTTTGGTAAAAGGAGAAGATTTTGCCAAGGTGGCCAAAGAAGTATCGGAAGACCCGTCGGCTAAAGACAATGCCGGTGATTTGGGCTTTTTCAGTGCGTTCCGCATGATTTACGCTTTTGAAGACATGGCCTATAAAATCAAGGTGGGACAAATGTCGCCCGTTTTCCGCACCCAGTTTGGTTACCATATTTTGAAAGTAACTGGCGAGCGTCCGGCCCGTGGCGAAATCAGGGTAGCGCACCTCATGTTGGTGATTAAAAACAGCGACAACGATTCGGTACGGCAGCAAACCGAGCGTCGCATTCGCGAGATCAGTCGCCGCATCAAAGCCGGTGAAAACTTCGAGCAATTGGTAGCCCAATACAGCGAAGATCCCAGCTCATCGCAGTCGCAGGGCCTATTGCCTTATTTTGGAACAGGCCGCATGGTGCCCGAGTTTGAAGAAGCCGCTTATGCCCTCAAGAACAATGGTGATATTTCTGAGCCGATTCTCACTTCTTACGGATGGCATATTTTGAAGCGTATTGATTTGCGCGAGATTGCCAGCTTTGAACAGGCCAAAGCCGATTTGGAAGGCCGCATCGCGCGTGATAGTCGGGCCAATGTGAACAAGTCGAACTTGCTCAACAAATTGAAAAAGGAATACAAATTCACCGAATTCCCCAAAGCGAGGGCAGCGGTTTATGCTACGGTGGTCGACACGGCCTATCGCAATGGCAGTTGGCAAGCGCCAAGCTTCCCCAAAGACGAGGTGGTTTTCGGCTTTGCAGGCAAACAGATCAAGCAAAGTGAACTGGCCACTTTTTTAAAGAGTCAATCGGCTTTGTTAATGTCGGCCGACCTCGCCATCTTCCTGGACCGCAGCTACCAGAAATTGGTGGATGACCAGCTATTGGCTTACGAGGATACGCGTTTGGAAGATAAACATCCTGATTTTAAGGCCTTGATGAAAGAGTACCGGGAGGGTATCCTGCTTTTCGATTTGACCGACCAAATGGTATGGTCGAAGGCAGTTACCGATACACAAGGACTGGATGCTTTCTACGAAACACAAAAAGACAAATACCTGTACAAAGAGCGGTTAGACGCGGAAGTGTTCACTTGTATTGACGAAAAAACAGCCAAATCGCTCCGCAAAGATTTAGGTAGCCGTAAAAACACCCATGAAAAGCTGTTGGCCAAATACAACAAGAGCAATCCATTGACCTTGAAAATCAATAGCGGCAAGTTTGAGCGTGGCGCTTTACCTGTGCTTGAGCCATTGGCATGGAAGCCAGGTAC
Organism: Sphingobacteriaceae bacterium; assembly: GCA_013824115.1. GTDB lineage: Bacteria > Bacteroidota > Bacteroidia > UBA7662 > UBA7662 > PNNG01. The sequence goes on from PNNG01000026.1 coordinate 21,176, forward strand.
TTCGGATGTGATTGCGCACAACGGCCAATTTGTGGTAGTGCGCATGCGTGAAGTGCTGGTGCCCTCGCCCAAGCCCTTGAATGAAGTGCGTGGCTTGGTAACCAGCGACTACCAGCAGTTTCTCGAAAAGGAATGGTTGCGCGAGCTCGAAGGCAAATACCGCGTGGTGATTAACCGCGAAACCTTCAACAGCATTTTGCCTCAATAAGTGAAAACCCTGCGTGCCATAGCTTTGATGTGGTTGCTGGCTGGCTGTCGATTTTTTGGCAGCGAAGAGCCAGGCAAACAGGCTGTGGCACGCGTGGGCAATTATTTTCTTTATGCTTCTAATTTGCAAGGCTTGGTGCCCGAAGGCAGCGATTTGGAAGACAGTATAGAAATTACCAAGGCCTATATCGACAATTGGGTGCGGAGGCATTTGATATTGATGGAAGCCGAATCGCAATTGTCGGCCGAGCAAAAGGATGTAAGCCAAAAGCTGGAGGAGTATCGCCAAAGTTTGTTGCAATACCGCATTGAAAACGAGGTCATTGCTCCTTTGATGGACACCCTGGTAGATGCCGATTTGGTGCTCACCTATTATAAAGCCAATAAATCGCAATTGGCATTACGCAGGCCTTTGTTGATGGCGCGATTTATCAAACTCGATCGAGATGCGCCTCGTTTGGATTTTGCGAAAAGTTTGATGCGGGGTCGTCGCCCACGTGATTTTAAGGAGCTCGAAGAATATTGCTTTCAGTATGCTGCACAATTTCAATTGGTGGATACCAGTTGGATGTATGTAGATGAAGTAATGCGGGGAACACCCAACGAAATCTTCCAGGCTTTTGATTTTAACAACAAAGGTGTGGTGCAAGAAAGAACCGACTCCCTATACCGTTACGTATTGCTGGTACGCGATTACAAAGCTGTTGGTGAAGTACCGCCTTTGGCCTTTGAAGCTGAGAATATTCGCAGTTTGATTTTGTTGCAAAGACGACAGGAGTTTATTGAACGTTATTACAAGGACCTTTATAAAAGGTCGCTCGAAGAGAAGAAATATGAGATTTTTACCCCATAAGCAGCCCTGGATTCTGGCTGTTGGCCTTTTTTTACTATTGGGGCCTACTTTTATGGCCCTTGGTCAACCTGCCCGTTCCTCTAAGGTGGATGGTATTGTGGCTGTGGTGGGCGACAAAATTATTTTGAAGTCGGAAGTAGAGGCCGAATACTCGAATTGGTTGCAGCAGGGCAATGAAGCTGACGCATCGATGCGCTGCGTCATACTCGATCAAATGCTTACCAATAAACTGATGATTCGACAGGCCGAATTCGACTCTTTGGAAGTAAGCGATGAGGAAATTGACCAGCAAATCGATCGCCGCTTGCGCTATTTTATCAGCATGGTTGGAAGCCGCGAGAAGCTCGAAGAGTTCTACGGAAAGACCATGGTGGAGATCAAAGAGGAATTTAAACCGCAAATCAAAGAGCTGATTCTTGCACAGAAAATGCAGGAGAAAATCACCTCAGGCGTAAATATTTCACCACGCGAGGTGCAAGATTATTTTGCAAAGATTCCTACCGATAGCATTCCTTATTTCGATGCAGAGGTGGAGTTGGGACAAATCGTGATGTTTCCAGAAGTGGGGCCGGTTCAAAAAGAATTTACCATTGAAAAGCTGAACGACATCCGAGGCCGTATTTTAAAGGGGGAGAATTTCGCTACCCTGGCCATATTGTATTCCGAAGACCCGGGTTCGGCCAAAGAAGGTGGAAGTTTGGGCTTTTTCGGTAGGGGCGATATGGTGCCTGAGTTTGAGGCAGTGGCATTTAAACTGCGCCCAGGGGAGGTTTCGCAAGTGATTCGCACCAAGTTTGGCTATCATATTTTACAATTGGTAGAGCGTCGGGGCGACCGGGTGCATTGCCGACACATTCTGATCAAGCCCCCGGTAGGAACCCGCGAATTAGAAGCATCGCGACGCAAGTTAGATTCAATACGCATTGAAATCCAAGCAGGAAACCTTGCTTTTATAGATGCGGTACGCAAGTTTTCGAACGACGATGAATCAAAAACCAACGGTGGTATGTTGATGAACGACAATGCGGGCTCCAACAGTTTTACCATCGATCAGCTTACGCCCGATATTTATTTCGCTATCGACAAGCTCAAGCCAGGGGAACTCAGTGATCCACAGCCGTACAGTGCGTCCGACGGTACCAGGGGTTTCAGGGTATTTTATCTCAAAAGCCGTACGAGTCCGCATCAAGCCAATTTGAACGACGACTACGCCCGCATACAAACCGCCGCGCTCAATTTAAAGCGCATCGAACGCATGCAGGATTGGTTTATGAAAGCAAAAACGCGTACCTTCATCAAAATTGACGTTGAATTTGCGGCTTGCGATAACCTGCGCCGCTGGCAGTAATTACAAAATAAACTATGATAAAGCTTTTGAAAGCTACTCTTTTGGTGGCCTTATGCGGCTTAATGGCTTGCGAATCATCGGAGCCCAAGGTAGAAAACAAAGTCGACGCCAATGGTCGTCTCATGGAAGGCGTTTCGGTGAACTACCATGGCAATGGCAAAGTGCAGAACGAGGTTCCTGTGAAGGAGGGAAGGCGCTACGGTGAGGCCAAAGAATACTATGAGAGCGGTACGTTGGCCGCCACCATCGAATACAAAGACGATGTTAAGAATGGCTGGTCGCGCTGGTACTACCCCGACGGCATTTTGTACCAAGAGGCTCAGTTTACCGACAATATGAAAAACGGTATGGAGAAGAAGTACCACAACACGGGCGAATTGATGGCGGTATTGAAGTGGAAGAATGGAGAAGCTTTGCCCGGACTCAAGGAGTACCAGCCCGATGGTAGAGAGGTAAAGCAACCTGAGATAAGGGCACAGCTCAAAGGCAACCAATTGGAGGTGCGTTTGAGCAATGGCAGTAGCCAAGTACAGTTTTATGAGGGTTTATTGGGCGATGATGAATTTTTGGATCCTGCCAAACACCCGGTGCTCGAAACTGTTGATGGAGTAGCGCGTTTGCCTTGGAAAGGACAGCCGGTACATGTGATTGCCAGCCGGAAGAGCAACCTCAAAAACCCCCAATTGCTTCGCTATACCCACAATCCCTGATGCTCTATTTTAAAACACATCAGTTAGAAACCGATGCTCCTTGGGTGGTTTTTATCCATGGGGCTGGGGGTAATTCGGCCATATGGTACCGACAGGTGCGGGCATTTCAGGCACATTTTAACCTGCTGTTGGTGGATCTGCGTGGACATGGACGTTCACCCGGTGCTGCCGAAAATCAGACCAATTATTCGTTCGATACCATTGCCAACGATGTGTTTGAGGTGCTCGACCACCTACAAATCCGCAGTGCGCATTTCATCGGCATTTCGCTCGGCACCATTATCATCCGCCAAATGGCCGAAATGCAGCCAAACAGGGTAAGCAGCATGGTATTGGCCGGTGCCATTGCCAAGCTCGATTTGCGCGGTAAGTTCTTTGTGAGTTTGGGTAACGCCTTCAAAGGGGTGATGCCCTTCATGTGGCTTTACAAGTTGTTTGCATGGGTCATCATGCCACGTAAAAACCACGCCGAATCACGCAACTTCTTCATTCGCGAGGCTCAAAAGCTGGCGCAGAAGGAGTTTTTGCGCTGGTACAAATTAACCGGACAGCTCACGCCCCTGCTACGTCGTTTTGAAGCCAAATTGCCCGAAATTCCTACCCTGTACGTGATGGGCGACGAAGACCATATGTTTTTGCCCACGGTACAAAACATGGTGGCCAAGGCGCATCACGCTACCCTCGAGGTAATTGAACGTTGCGGACATGTGGTTACCATTGAGCAGCCGCAGCTATTCAATGAGCGGGCCATTCGCTTTCTCCGTCAGTTGCCGGCTTAGGCTTGGGGAGCGAACCTCCTGAAAATGAGGTGCAGGAAGCTCACAGCCGCTTCTGTTTCCAAATCCCACTGATACACCGGGAGTAACTTTTCAGCAAGGATGTTTTCGGCCTCTTGCAAGGTGTTGCTGGCATTGAGTTGCTCAATCGCATCGGCATAAGCCAAGTGGTCGTTGTTGAAGAGCTCGCGTATAAACAGGAATTTTTCGTTTAGACCAATGCCCGATTTGAGGTCATCGATGGGCTTGAGTTTGAGGTGGGCCATTACCAATTGGCTATCGCCGTTTTTCTGCAAAATGCCGCTGAGCGAAAAGGCCACCGAGCGGGCTGCGGGTGCTACGGCTGCAGGCGCCGGGGCGGTCACTGCTGCAACTTCAACGGGTTGAGGGGCTTCGGTAATTGCTTCCACTTCCTCCGTTGGTTCGGGTGCAGCCGACGCCTCTTCTATCGCTTCCGGCTGTTCATCTGTTTTGTCGGTCACCTGAAGTTGGATGTCTAATTCCACTTCCTTGCCGCTTTCCAAAGCCTCTTCCACGGCTTCTTCCACCACTTCGGCCAGTTGTTCCATCACCTCCTCGGTTACCGCCGCAACTTGCTCATGCAAAGCAATTGACTGCATTTCTGGCTCAGGCGCTACCACTGCAACGGGTTCTGTGGCTGTTGGCTCGGGCGTAACCTCTAATTGGGGTGCAGCTTCTGGCGCTGCTACCACCCCTTTGGGTGCCGCCACCGGCCAATCGAGCAAACGGGCGTACAACTGCTGCATCTCTGCTAAAAGCAAATCGCGTTCAATGGCGGTGAGGCTTTGTTCCTGGGCCATTTGTTGAACGGTACGCGACAAATCACGAAAAACTTGCAGCAGGGTGGTGGTTGGCTCGTTGTTGTGCATGGCTACTTTTATGGGAGATGGAAATGACTATTTTTGTGCGTTGACACGAAGGTACGGCCTTCTGTACGAATCCAAAAAAACATGTTTACCGAACCCCGTTTGCAGGGCCATACCCATGGCTGGATAGAAGTGATTTGTGGCTCCATGTTCTCGGGGAAAACGGAAGAACTTATCCGCCGATTGCGCCGTGCCCAATTTGCCAACCAAAAAACCGAAATTTTCAAACCCTTGCTCGATACGCGTTACGACGAAACCGCTATTGTTTCGCACAACGCCAACAGCATTCCCAGCACACCTGTGGAGCATGCATCCAATATTTTGCTTTACGCCAGCGAGGTGGAGGTGGTAGGCATCGATGAAGCTCAATTCTTCGACGATGAACTGGTGAGTGTGGCACAGCAACTGGCCCAGCGCGGCAGCCGCGTGATTGTAGCTGGCTTGGATATGGACTATCTCGGCAAGCCCTTCGGCCCTATGCCTCAATTGCTTGCCGTGGCGGAATATGTGACCAAAGTACACGCAATTTGCATGGTTTGTGGCGATTTGGCCAGTCATTCGTACCGCACTGCAGCCAGCGAAAACAAGGTGTTACTGGGCGAAAAAGACAGTTATGAACCCCGTTGTCGCGCTTGTTTCAGCGCCGGCATGAAAACCCGATAATGATGAAGCAATTTTGGATGTTGGCAATCCTCGCAGCCGCACTGTGGGGCTGCAAAAGCAGTACTGTGACACAAGAAGCGCCCGCCCCCGATTTATCGGCAGTGGCCAAACAACTGGTCTTGCCCCGCAGTACCCTCAATGTGCCCATTGTGGTGCCTTATGCTGAGGTGGCTGCCCTTTTGAATAAAGAATTGGCTGAAATCTTGTATGAAGACCGCGATTTCGACAACAATGGGGGCGATAATGTTCAATTGGTAGTACGCCGTACGGGCGATGTACGGCTATCGGCCAAGGGCGAGTATTTGCAAGCTACGGTGCCCCTGCATATTTTCGTGAAGGGCAGGGTAAAATCGACCCTTGGCGGCATGTTCAGCGATGCCAATGCCCCTCAGTTGGTGCAAGATGCCAATTTCAACCTTGAGGTAAACTTGAATAGCAAATTGAGTGTGCAACCCGATTGGAGCGTGAATACCCAATCGCAAATTGGCTATAAATGGACACAGCGGCCAACTTTAGACATTGGTATTGTGAAAATTCCCATAGGAAGCCTCATTGAAAAGGTGATTGACCAAGAGTTGAACAAAATGGCAGCTTTGCTCGATAAGGAAGCCAAAAAACAACTGAAATTTCAGAAGCAGGTGCTTGGCTACTGGAATCAATTGCAAGACCCCATGGCTATTCCAGGTCCGGTGCCTGCCTGGTTGATTATCAATCCCGATTCTATTTACCTCTCGCGCCTGGTGCCCGAAGCCACCGCCTTGCGCTTAACGGCGGGCATTGGTGCCACGGTTTTGGTGAGCACTTCTGAGCCTGCCAAAGGCGGTAAGAAGAAGCCCATGCCGGCCTTGCAAGTGAACAGGGTTTTAGGCGATGAGGTAAAGCTCACTTTGACCGCTGGAATTGATTATACCACTGCTACCAAGCTGGCCGAGCAAGCATTGGCTGGAAAGGAAATGGTATTCGAAGGAGGCAAGCACCGGGTAACCATCGAAGAAATTGAAATTGGCGGCAAGGGCGAAAGCTTGGTTGCCAAAGTGAAATTGAAAGGCCGTACCAAAGCTGGCTTGTTTTCCAAAAAAATCAATGGCACCTATTATTTCAGGGGTGTGCCCTATTACGAGCCAACGAAGCAGGAAATACGCATACGCAATTTCGATTTTGATGTAAAATCGCGCGATTTATTGCTGCAATCGGCCGAATGGCTTTTTAAGAGCAACTTCAAGAACCTGGTTGAAGCACAAATGCGTTATCCGGTTAAGAAGGAAATTGAAGAATTACGCAAACTGGCTGGCAATAGCCTCAATCAGCCCAATTTGGGAGGCATCATGCAATTGTCGGGGAGCATCGACCGCTTGGAGCCCCGCGAAGTGCAACTGAGCGATAGCTATATGTTGTTGATTGTAGAGAGCAGTGGCAAGCTGAGGGCAGGTATCAAAGCACAGTAATTCAGCGGGTATGCAGCAGCAGCCCGTTCATGACTGCTGCCAAAACGGTTTTGTGTTCATCGCTTAATGGGCGCGCAAAATGCACGCGGCCGTGTACCATGCCGTCTACTGCGGCAACTACTTGTCCATCTATTAAGAATTCAAAGCCGAGGTTGGTGGGCAGGTTGAAGTTCATCCCTTCCATGCGTTGCAGGCCTCTTATTTCGATGGTAAATCCGTCTTTATCGAAAATCCGGCCTTCGGTACGCGTAAAGCGGGTATTGATATCGGGGTAGTTCAGTACAAATTCGTAGGCTTTTTCGGTATTGGGAACGTAAACGTGTCCGGCTAAATACTGTTCATACTTAATGGGAATATTGAAATACCTGCCAATGGTGGGCAAGTCGGTTTGCCGGTGTATATACACCCCAGCATATTGGGCTTGCATGCCGTTGGGGCCAAATTGGGTGTATGAAAAACGTTGTTTAATGCGGTGAAATGTAAAGAAGAAGGGGAATTCCTGGTGGGTACGCCAGCCGCCACGAACCTTTGAGGTAGTGAATTCACCGTAGCTCACTTTCCGTTTCCAAAACCAGGTATTTCGGCCCCTTACATCGTAGCTTTCTATATCGGTTTTGAGTGAATGCTGTACCCGGGCGGATTGCGATTGCGCAGTAGGGGCGAGGGATAAGAACAGGGCAACGAAAAGCAGTGGTTTCATGATTTTAGAATTTCGTCAGCCATTTAGCAGCTTTTGTGCCAGAAATGAACGCGTTCGAACTAAAAATGCCCTATTTGCGGTATTTTCTCGTAAAAATCATTTTATTTTGTTTGAGGTGTCGTGCTTGGCCAATATGCCTTCGCAAACTGTCTGATGAAACCAACTTTTCGCATACTTCTTCTTTGTTTGGGTCTGCTATCCATAGGGGCATGCAAGCGTTGGGAACTTACCGATCAGCAACTGTTGGATTATTATGCTGGCAAGCAGCTACAGCCTTCTTTTCATCAGGTAGATACCTTGGGTAGGTCGTTGCACTACGCCAAATTGGGTTACGACAGCCTTCCTTTGCTTTTTTTGGTACATGGTGCCCCTGGAAGTTGGCAGGGCTACTTTAATTTGATGAACGACCCAGAGCTGCAAGAGCGCTTTCTGATGGTATCTATCGATAGGCCGGGGTATGGCAAGTCGGATTATGGCGATGCTTTGGTTTCTATTGAAGACCAAGCAAGGATGATGCACGCCATTTTGGCACGATATCCGAACAACCGGCCGATTATTTTGCTGGGGCGTTCATTTGGGAGTCCGATTGTGGCTCAATTGGCGGCCGATTATCCCGACTTGGTAGATGCCTTGGTGATGTTAGCGCCACCCATCGATCCGCAATTGGAGAAGTTCTGGTGGTTTTCACCCTTGGGTCGCTGGAATTTTGCACAAAAATTCCTGCCCGATGCGGTCAATGTAGCTACCCTTGAAAAGTATGCACACGAAAGGGAACTGAAGAAGCTCGACCGCAAATGGGAGAAAATTCACAAACCCAGTACGGTGATTCAAGGGGGGAAAGATTGGATTGTGGAGCCTAAGAACCTCCTTTTTGCCGAGCGGAAAATGCGGAATGCACCCTTGCGATTGGTATATATTGCCGAGCAAGACCATGATATAAGTACCAACAGGCCCGATTTGGTGAAAAAATACGTGCTTCAGCACCACCGCGAATACCACGAGCGCGCTTTGCCTCGGGTGGCCAGTGGCGAGTGGATGATGGAAGCCATAACAGAGGAGTAGACTTCCGCGAAATTGTGGATTATTGTATCTACTTTAAGTAGTACATTTACGCCAATCATTCATTTTTATCCTATGCAAGCTAAGAATAACGACCCGGTTTGGAAGCGCGTTTTGGTGCGCTCTGAAGTGCCCAAGCAGCTTGAACCGCTGCGTAAACTGGCCCAAAACCTGTGGTGGTCGTGGAATTACCGCGCCATTGAATTGTTTGACTCTATCGATCCCGCGCTGTGGGAACGCTCACAACACAATCCGGTATCGCTTTTAGAAAGCCTCAATTTTGAGCAATATCAGTCGCTTATTGCCAACAAAACTTTCATGGCCAATATGAAGGCGGTACTGGCAGAGTTTGATGCCTACATGAAAACACCTAAGGCAGCTAAAAGCCCGAAAGTGGCGTACTTCTGTATGGAGTATGGCCTTCACTCGGTGATTAAACTGTATTCGGGTGGCCTGGGCGTTTTGGCAGGCGATTACCTGAAGGAGGCTTCCGATTGTAATTCCGACATGATTGCCGTGGGCTTGCTGTATCGCTACGGTTATTTCAAGCAAACCTTGTCTCCTTTTGGCGAGCAGGTGGCCAATTATAAACCGCAAAAATTCAGCTATTTGCCCGTATTGCCGGTAAAAGACAAGGACAACAACTGGATCAAAATCAACATCCAACTTCCCGGGCGTACGCTGTACGCTAAAGTGTGGAAGATTGATGTTGGACGAGTGCCCTTGTACTTGCTTGATACCGATTTGGAAGAAAATCAGGAGCACGACCGCAGCATTTCGCACCAGCTGTATGGTGGCGATTGGGAAAATCGCCTCAAACAAGAAATTTTGTTGGGCATTGGCGGTGTAAAGGCCCTCGATGCTTTGGGCATCAAGCCCGATATCTGCCATATGAACGAAGGGCATGCTGCTTTCACCAGCTTAGAGCGTGTAAAGAAGCTCATTCAGGAAGAAGGACTTTCGTTTCACCAGGCTACCGAAGTGGTTAAAAGCTCATCGCTGTTCACCACACACACACCGGTACCTGCAGGCCACGATGCTTTTGCTGAAGACTTGTTAAAAACCTATTTGTATAACTACTCGGAGATATTCCAAATCAGTTGGGATAAGTTCATGGCACTTGGCCGCGTGCATGAATATGCACACGACGAACTCTTTTCGATGAGCCACTTGGCATGTCGGCTGAGCCAAGAGGTGAATGGGGTGAGTCGCATACATGGCCGGGTGTCGCGCGAGATGCTGAAACCCCTTTGGCCTGGCTTTGAGGAAGATGAATTGCATGTAGACTATGTAACCAACGGGGTGCATTATTATACATGGACCAGCATTACCTTCCAAAAACTGTATGAAAAGCACTTTGGCAAAGATTTCCACCTCGACCAGAGCAATGCCAAGAAGTGGGAGAAAATCCATCAGATTGATGGAACGGAGTTGTGGGAAGCCCGCATGGGCCTCAAACGTCGTTTGATTGACTCGGTAACCAAAAAGTTGAACCGCGATTTGACCTTGCGTCAAGAGAGTCCGGGTAAAATACTCAACATTGTAAAAAGTCTCAACGAAAACGCCCTTATCATCGGTTTTGCACGTCGTTTTGCTACTTACAAGCGCGCCCATTTGTTATTTGCCAATTTGCAGCGTTTAGAGGCATTGGTAAGCAATCCCGAGCGTCCGGTACAGTTTCTTTTTGCAGGAAAAGCGCACCCTGCCGACCAAGGGGGACAAGCTTTGATCAAGCGCATCATTGAAGTATCGCAGATGCCACAGTTTGCCGGAAAGATTTTCTTCCTCGAAAATTACGATATGGCCCTGGCCCGCCGCTTGGTTCATGGTGTTGATGTTTGGCTGAATACGCCTACGCGTCCTTTGGAAGCTTCGGGAACCTCGGGCATGAAGGCCACCATGAATGGCGTGCTCAACTTGAGCGTATTGGATGGCTGGTGGGCCGAAGGGTACATTCCAGAAGGTGGTTGGGCCTTGCCTGAAGAGCAGACCTACGACAACAAAGATTTCCAGGATGAATTAGACGCCGAAACGCTGTATAATATCATTGAGACCCAAGTGGTGCCCGATTTCTTCAATCGCGACGAAAAAGGCCTGCCACAAGCCTGGTTAACCCGTGTAAAGCATACCATTGCAGGCATTGCACCGCACTTTACCATGAAGCGCATGCTTGATGAATACTATGCCAAGTTTTACACCAAGTTGCACAGCAGAGGCGGTCTCATGAAGCAGAAGAATTACGAGAATGCACGTGCTTTGGCCGATTGGAAAGCGAAGGTTTATTTTAACTGGGACAATATCCAGGTATTGGCCATCGATACTTTCGATACTTTCAACAATGCCTTGCAGTTGGGTGAAAATTTCCACGGTAAAATCACCCTTGAGCTCAACAACTTGAGTAAGGACGACATTTCGCTGGAAGTAATGGTAGCCGAAAAGGTAGGCGAGCTCGAAAAGCATCAGATAGTTCACCGGGAAGAAGTGAAGCCTACCAAGGTAGCGGGCAACCGGGTGATGTATGAACTCAAGCTGCCCATGAACCGCAGCGGGGTATTTGATTATGGTTTCCGCATTACGCCCAGCAGCAAGTTGTTGGCTTATCGCCACGATTTTAATTTGGTTCGCTGGATTTGATTTTTCTGTATTGCAAAAGCAAAAGCCCCAAAATTTTGGGGCTTTTGCTTTTTAGATATACCACTCGCGGTACGCTTCGGGGGCTTTTTTGCCAATGGCAGGCACTGTGGCGCCATCGGCCGGATAGCCTACGGGGAGCAGCAAAAAAGGCCGCTCATTTTCGGGACGCTTGAGGAGACGATGCAAGAACTGCATGGGACTTGGGGTATGGGTGAGTGTGACGAGTCCGGCTTGGTGGATAGCAGCAATCAAAAAGCCACAGGCTATGCCTACCGATTCATGCACGTAATAGTTTTGATGTTTGTTGCCTTCTTCGAATTCATAGCTTTTTCGAAAAACCACAATGAGCCATGGGGCAGTTTCGAGATAGGGCTTATGCCAGTTGGTTCCGAGGGGCTTTAAATCATTGAGCCATTGTTCATCCATACGTCCGTTGTAATTGATGAATTCCTCTTTTTCGGCGGCTTCTCTTATTTTCTTTTTGAGTTTTGGATTGGCTACTGCACAAAAGCTGTAAGGCTGCCGGTTCGCTCCCGATGGAGCAGTAGCTGCAGTTTGAATCAACGTGTCAATGATATCTTGACTGACCGGCTTGCTGCTAAATTCACGCACCGAGCGCCTTTTTTGCATCAATTGCAGATTTTCGAGCGTGCGTTGTTGCTGTTCTTCTGCTGAAAGCTGAAGGGCCTGGTAGGGGAGAAAGGGGGGTGTTGGTGATTCCATGTGCATGTGTACTGAAGTGCTTTTGCCACGGGGGCAACTAATCGGAGGTAAAATAGCAAACTGGCCTTTCCGTACCAAAAGTGGAAAAGAATTAGCTTTAGATAATGCCGGAATGTAAAGCGCATCCATGTTTTGGCAAAAAGGAGATTGCTACGTTCGTTTGAAAATGAATGCTTTATATTCAATGGGTTATACATGATTTATATTTTAATTATTTAGCTTTGATCGAAAGAGCGAGTATGCTTTGCACACGATTTTAAGGCAAGTGCTGGTTGTGCCGCTTATTTCATCAACCACAAACAAAACGACAATATGAAAACACGTTCTCTCGAAATCCGCTGGGGAGTTTACTTTATCCTCATGCAACTCAGCTGGATGGTTTTAGAAAAAAGTATGGGTTACCACGACGAACGGATTGCCGAACACGCCGCCTTTAGCATATGGGTGTTGGTTCCATCGATACTGATGTACTTTTTTGCATTGCATTTCAAGCGGGTGAAGAACTATGCTGGCAAAATGACTTTTAAACAGGGCTTGGTGTCGGGACTGGTAATCACCGCTGTCGTTACGCTGCTCACGCCGGTTTCGCAAATCATCACTTCTCTGGTGATTACGCCCGATTATTTTCAAAATGCCATTGCGTATGCAGTAGAAAGCGGGGCGGCTACGCAAGAAGCAGCTGAAGCCAATTTTAACTTGAAGCGTTATTTGATTCAGTCGGTTGCTTTTGCTCCTATTGCTGGTGTTGTTACTTCCCTTTTGATGGCTGCATTGATGTGGTTTTTCAACCGGAAATAGGTGTTTGATGGTCGACGGTCGACCGGAATTTGAGGGGTAAATGGTGTATTTTCGAGCAATGCAATTGGTCACTCAAAGAAAGCCATTGGGCTTACTTCCCTGTGTTTAACGTAAACGTTGAGTTTAAATCACACTTCTTATCTTGTGCTTCAAAATCTAAAACATGGAAGAGCAAGAAAATCCTTTTTTGGAAAAAGCGCGCCAAGTACTTGAGGCCAATGTACGCTGGGGCAGGTACTTGGTCATTATGGGCTATATTTTAACTGCTTTGGTGGTGGTAGTTGGCCTCGGCACCATGCTTGTTGGGGTCTCTGCTGCCAATGTGTTTGGAAGCCTGGCCCTGTTGTTTTACCTGGCCATTGCAGCCTTGTATTACATGCCCATCGAACGATTGAACCGCTTTGTTAAAGGTTGCAGTGCAGCCTTGGAGTCGGGCAATGAAAAGGCGCTTATAGAGGGTCTTTATGGCCTTAGTCGCGCCATGCGTTTGGTGGTGATTTACTCCATGGCGGTGCTGGCGATATACGGTTTGTTATTGATTTTTGTCCTCATTTTTGGTCTTTCATCCACATTGATAGGAGCTTAATTCATGCGTTTTTTGCTCGTTTTTCTACTGCTATCCGTACAGTTGTGGGCGCAAACCCAAGTTCCTGCACAGTTTAACCACGTAGACCGACTGGTGCGCGGGGTGTTGACCGTACCCAACCAGCCTGGCCCGCACCCGGTAGTGGTGATTGTGCCGGGCAGCGGAGCGAATGACCGGGATGGCACAGCTACATTTGCCGGAGGTTATGCGCCCTGTTTGTATCCGCAATTGATCGGACAAACCCTTCGTCCTTACCGCGATTTGGGCAATGCCCTTGTGGCGCAGGGATATGCCGTATTGCGTTACGACAAGTTGGAATTTACGTATCCCAACAACATTGGCACTATCAGTTTCGACAAGCTGTGGTTGCCAGCCGCCAGTGGTATTCAGTGGCTAAAGGGCAGAAGTGAAATCGATACCAATCGGATCATTCTATTAGGCCATTCAGAAGGCTCGAGCATCATTCCGTGGTTGGCGCAGCAGCGTGCCGATGTTCGTGCGCTTATCAGTTTGGCCGGTGCACGCACTCCCTTCGATTCGGTTTTAGCCCGTCAGTTGGTTGATTTTGCCACCCAGTGCGGCGGCAATGTGGTACAAGCCCAAACTGAGGCCAGTCAAATTCTCGCCTATTTTAACCTGGTACGCCAAGGGCCGCCTCCGGCTACTGTGCCGCCCTTGTTTGGCGTTCCTGCGCCTGCTTGGAGAACGTATACCCAGGTCACCGATTCGGTGGCGCAGCGTTACAACGCAGCCGCCAAACCCACTTTGTTCATTGGTTTGGGCGCCGATGTGAATGTTTTGCCATCGGAGTTGACCCGTTTTCAGAGTGATGTGACGATTAGCAATGATTTTTGGTTGATTCCAGGTATCAATCACTTTTTGAGCACCAACAGTCAGGCTGCTTTTGTGCCGGTGATTGCCGATACCATAGTGTCGTGGTTGCGCAACAGGGGTTTAGCGGCTTCTACCAGGGCAATGGCCGCTGTGCGATTGACTGCTTATCCCAATCCAGTGGCAGATGGGGTGCAGTTGGATTTGCCTCAGCCTCTTCAACAAACACAAGGCTGGAAACTCACTGATGTGCAGGGTCGCACCATACGTGAAGGAGTATTGGAAGCGGGAACAAGTGTTTGGCAGCAGCATTTGGGCGATTTGCCTTCGGGATGGTACCACTGGCAGCTGAGTGGTACGCCGCTTTACCAGGCGCGCCTGCTTAAAACTGCACGCTGAATTTTTCAACCAAAATGGCCATCTCATCTATGCCGGTGCTTTTGGCCAAGGCCAAGGCCGTGCGGCCCAAACGGTCGGGGGCAGCAGCATCGGCACCTCGTTGTAAAAGCAATTCGGTCATGGGCAGCTGTCCGTAGCTGATGGCAAAGTGCAAAGCCGTATCACCACTGCTGCTGCGTTGGTTGATGAGGGCTCCATGATCGAGTAATTGCCTCGCAATGTTGGTATACCCCTTGAAGGCCACCCCCATCAGGGCAGTATTGCCTCCTGCATCGGTGAGGTTGGGGTTGGCACCTGCTTCCAAAAACAAACGTACCAGGGCTTCATGGCCCGAGTAAGCGGCCAGGGTCAACAAACTGTGGCCTTGTGGACTCCTCAGCTCAGCATCACCGCCTTGTTGCAGGTACAAACGCACGGCTTGTTCGGCACCGCGACGCACTTCGTCGAAAATGGGGGTAGGGTTGGAGCTGCTCATGATTCAAAGAACACAAAAATGCGGCATTTGGCTTGATAATAAAATCAAATTGAAACTATCTTTGGCATAGAAAAATACTATCAATGACCCTTCAACAACTTGAATATGCCGTTGCGGTAGATGAATTGAAGCATTTCACCCGCGCTGCCGAGCGTTTGCATGTAACCCAAGCCACCCTGTCGGCCATGGTTAAAAAGCTGGAAGAAGAGTGGGGCGTGATTCTTTTCGACCGCAAAACCAATCCCATCATCACTACCCACGAAGGCATGGCTTTGCTGGAAGAAGCACGAAAAATTCTGGCGCAAAGCCGCCGCCTGAACGATATGGCGGGCAGTTTGAATGGCCGGGTTCAGGGAAAGCTGCGTTTGGGTGTAATTCCTACGATTGCCGGCGCCCTGCTGCCGCGCGTTTTACCCACGCTGCTGGCTGCATTTCCGGGATTGAAGCTCGAAATCCAGGAACTCACTACTCCGGTAATTGCCCAACAGTTGAAGCAAGGTTTGCTCGATGGGGGCATCCTCGCCACCCCTTTTGGCGAAAATGGTTTTGAAGAAGAGGTATTGTATTACGAGGCGCTGTTTTTATATGGCCGCAAGCCGGGTGATAAATCGTACTTGCTGCCCGAGGAGGTGCGCGATCAATCGCTCTGGTTGCTTGAAGAAGGCCACTGCTTGCGCGAGCAGTTCATGAATTTGTGTTCTTTGAGCCACAACGCGCTCTTCCCAGGCAATTTGCGGCTCGAAGCCGGTAGCCTCGAAACTTTGCTGGGCATGGTAGACTCTTTTGGCGGATTGACGCTTTTGCCCGAATTGCATTACCAGCAGTTGTCGCCGGCCCGACAAGAAAAGGTGGGATATTTCCAGCAGCCCATTCCCGTACGCGAAGTGAGTTTGGTGTACTACCGGCCATATGCCAAAAACGGTTTATTGAACCCCTTGGCTGCACACATAAAAGCGCTCATAACGCCCAGCTTGAGTACCCAAGCTTTCCACAACAGCGAATTACACATCACACCTGCCGGCTGAAGGAACCAGTGCATACAGATTTATGTATATTTAGGGTCGCAGACAACAGGCAGCGCTGCTTGTACGTTTGACTAAAGAATTTTTGATTTTATGAAAAGAATTGCATTAGCTGTTGTGTTGCTGGCCATGGGCGCTGGTATATTGTTTTTTAATGCCAACCAACCCGCTACGGCCCAGGGCAATACTGGGCCGCGCATTGGTGAAAAAGCCCCCGATATTCTCTTGAACGACCCCGAAGGCAAACCCATCAAATTGAGTTCACTCAAAGGCAAAATGGTATTGATTGATTTTTGGGCTTCGTGGTGCGGTCCGTGCCGATACGAGAACCCCAATGTGGTGAAGGCCTACCTGAAATACAAAGACACCAAGTTCAAAAACGCCAAAGGCTTCACTGTGTATAGCGTATCGCTCGACACCAATAAGGACCGTTGGGTAGCGGGTATCAAACAAGACAGCCTCATTTGGTCGTACCACGTAAGTGATTTATTGGGTTGGAAAAATCCCAACATCCAGGAATATGGCGTTTACGGCATTCCCATGAGCTTCCTCATCGATGGAGAGGGCATGGTGGTGGGTAAAAACCTGCGCGGTCCGGCGCTCGAAGCCAAGTTGGCTGAGTTTGCGAAGTAAGACAGCATACTGCTATGCGATGCACTCCTTGGTTTTACTTTGACAGGAACAAGCTTGGTTTGATTGTTCTTTTATTTTTTTCAAGTTCCTGTACATTCATAATTTCAAAATACTTGGGTGTTAGTAAGCCTACATTGTTTGAAAGTCAGGTGAAAGCCTTTGAAAAGAATGAGACAGCATTAAGCAGGAAAGGAGTGCCTTATGCACAGGTTTTTGTTGACTCAAGTCGGGTAGATACTACTTCGGGTAAATTGGCTAAAAAATTCACACTGTCCTCTTATTTAACGCCTCATATTTACAATCGCGATGGAAATTTACTTTGCTTTGATACCATTCAGTATCCATCGTGTACGAATCAACCACATCAGGTATTGATTAAGTATAATGTTCCGGTTGATTCGTTGCAGGTTATAGACTCAATTTACTTGTCACAGAGGCTTCACGCTTTTCGAAATGTAGATTGGAAAGAGGTTCAGCTTAAGAAGGACTACGATTATTATGTGTTCTTGAATTGGTCAACCTATATGAAAGGTCCTCAGGAAAAGAATTTTAATGAACTCCACGATAAAATGGGCCATAAAAAGGTGTTTTATTTTTTTGTGAATAATGATTTCTATGCGAAGCTCGACACGGTGACGTGGTGATATTTTCAAGAGAAAAAGCCTCGGCCTAGCGGAAATGTTTTTTTACGCTTGAACAGTGAGTTCTTCACTGGCCGGATAGGCCGTGCAACTCAAAAAATAGCCCTCGGCCAGTTCTTTGTCGGTAAGTACTTCGTTGAGGCGGTGGGTAACCTCTCCCGATTGTAAACGCAAGGTGCAGGTGCCGCACTGTCCATTTTCGCAGCTGTAAGGCAAAGCGATGCCGGCTTTTTTGGCGCCTTGCAAAACGGTATCACGGTTCAATTGGCTGTAGGTTCTTTTACCCAACTGAACTTGCACTTGCATTTCGGGGCGTTCGGGGGCTTGGCCAGCTAATGAAATGCCCTCGCTGGCAAAATTCTCGCGTTTGATTTGGTCGGGTGTGAAGCCCATGAACTGCAGCTGCATGCGTACCATGCGCATAAAGGCGTGTGGACCGCAGAGATAAAAGCGGCATTGGTTCAGGTGAGTTACCCTGCCAAAGGCCTTTTCTACTACATATTGGTTTAGCCGTCCGCTAAAATGGGTTTCACGGTTTACTACCTGGCTGAAGTGCCAATGAATCCGGAAAGTGCTGGGGTATTGTGTTTGTAACTGCAGCAGTTCATGGTAAAACAGGGCCGTTGCTGGCTCTTTTTCGGCATAATACAATTGCACCATAGTATCACTTGCATATATGGCTTGCCGTATCAATGGAAAAAGAGCGGTAATACCGCTGCCTGCTGCAAAAAATACCTGCTGGGCTGCTGTTTCAAGTAAAAATCTGCCCGAAGGCACGAGGCTTTCGAGCACCATATCTACTTCGAGCTTTTCGTGCAGCCAGCGTGAAGCTTCTCCATTGGGTACCCTGGCAATGGCAATTTGTGGATAGGGGTCGCTGGGCAGGCTGCACAATGAATATGATCGGCGCAGCGGAGCCAAACCAGGCTGCAGTAGCAGGGTGAGGTGCTGTCCCGGCAGGTAGTCGACCTCCATCGGTTCAAACTCCACTAGCAGCGTATCGGCTACCGGAAACGAAAGGGCCCGTACTTGCAGGCGGATGCGTTGTTCCATCGCTCTAAAATACGGGCCATTCGGCGTTTAGGAAAGAAAAGAGGAAGCTTGTTGAAGATCTGCCTGGCTCAATCCATGCCCTCCGGGCATCAGCTGTAGTTGTACCCTGCCAGGATATAACTTTTCCAAAATCTGCTTCCACTTTTGCGGCATCCCACCCGGCACGGTGGGGTCCATTTGGCCGCTGAGCAAAAGCACTTCGCCGCTGGCTGATGCGCTTAGGTTTTCAGGTTCGAACGGAATCATGGGCCGCAGCAGTACCGACTTGGCAAATACACCGGGTTGGGTGATGAGCGCCGCGCCAATCAAGTTGGCACCATTCGAATAGCCGAGGGTGCATACTTGCGAAGCATCGAATCCATATTGGGCTGCCGCGAGCGGAAGGTAATGGAGCAATTCTTGGGTACGCAGTTTCAGGTCTTCGATATCGAACACCCCAAAGCCAAGGCGTTTAAAAAAGCGGGGCATACCGTTTTCGAGCACCCGACCGCGGAGCGAGAGCACGTTGCCATTCCAACCCATGGCTTTCACAAAGGGCAGGAGGTCGGTTTCATCGGCGCCGGTGCCGTGCAACAGCAGGAGGGTGCGACTATCGCTGCCCTCCTGGTAAATGTGCTTAAATAAGTTGATGTCCATTTTTAGGCTTCCAATGGGGGCAAAACACGTTCAATGTCGGCGCGGCGGCTTTCGTATTGGGGTGGTAACATGAGTCCGTGGCCCAGTTGGTCGAGGCTTTCGTCGGTAGCAAAGCCCGGAATGTCGGTGGCGATTTCGAACAGCACCCCGGCATCTTCGCGGAAGTAGAGCGATTTGAAATACTGTCGGTCAATCTGCCCGGTGATGCCATAACCCGCACTGGCAATTTCTTCGCGCAGCACCATTTGGGTATCGTAATCGGGTACACGAAAGGCTACATGGTGCACCGAACCGCCGGCAACGATGCCCTGTTGCTCGTGTGGTAATACTACCAGGTCGATTTTGTCGGCAAAAGCACCCCTGCCGGCTTCGAAACGGTAGCGGTGGCCGTGACTTTTGGTAGCTTGGAAGTCGAAGATCTCAGTCAACAAGCGGGCGGTACCTTTTTCGTCGTTTACGGTGAGTGTTACCCCATGGAAGCCGCGGATGGCTTTGTCGGCCGGAATGCCGCCGCCGGTCCAAGGCTTGCGGGTATCGGTATCGTCGGCTACCAATTCGAGTTTCAGCCCGTCGGGATCAACGAAAACCAAATAATCTTCGCCCAAGCGGTGGGAGGGTTTGTTGTAGATGACATTGTGTTCCTCGAAACGCGCCATCCACCAATCAAAACTACCCGAAGGCACGCTGAAGCTGGTTTCGGTGGCTTGTCCGGCCCCGCGCAACCCACGGCGCACATGGGCCCAGGGGAAGAAGGTGAGGATGGTACCCGGATTTCCAGCTTCGTCGCCAAAGTAGAAGTGGTAGGTGCCTGGGTCGTCGAAATTGACTGTTTTTTTCACCAGTCGCAAGCCCAGTACTTGGGTGTAGAAGGCATAATTGCGTTGGGCATCGCCGGCAATGGCCGTTATGTGGTGGATGCCAGCTAAGGTGCTTTTCATGGTATTATCCTTTCGATTTTGGTTTCAATGTTTAAACATCAAAACGCAGAGATAAAGGTAAAGTTCAAAAATGAATAGGCAAATGGAATTTTGGTAGAACGAACTATGGTGTTTTCGGCTCCGCGCAACCACCGGGGTGTAATTCGGACCTTGAGCGGAGCCGAAACGGACGCCAGCATTCGGTATTCTGCCCCTTCGAACTACCGATAGCAGAAAGCCGATAGCCAACCGCATCCAAGACCTTACCCTTGCACTTCCCGCCAGAGCCGCTTATCTTCCCTGCATGATTTCACTGCAAGTAGTATTCGATGTTTTTGAAGGCGATTTGTGGGGTGGCCACCTCATTTTAGAAGCCGATTGGGTAGCCGATTTGCTTGCCGATGGTAACCGCCGGATACTGTGTTCTATCAAAGGTGCTCCAGCCGTGCATGCAGCACTCATGCCCATGCGGGGACAATACTTCATTTTGGTAAACAAGCAGCTGCGGGCCAAATTGGGCTTGGTGCCCGGTCAAACCGTGCCCATCATCCTCGAAAAAGACACCTCCGAATTTGGCATGCCTGTGCCCGATGAGATGGTGGAGGTTTTTGCGCAAGACGAAACCGCATACAGCCATTTTATGGCACTAACGCCAGGGAAACAACGCGCTCTATTGCACGTGGTGGGTAAAATCAAAAATACCGACAGCCGCATCCGCAAGGCGCTGGCCATTTGTTACCACTTGAATGAAAGCAATGGCAAACTCGATTTTAAACGCTTGGGCGAGGTGATGAAGGAATACAATCAGACGAAGTAGGCTACCCGGCCAAAGGAAGCCAATAACCTTTTAACCATGCTGCGAGGCCGCCAAATACTTGCCTGTATAGCTTTCCTTGCAGCCTACCAAATCTTCGGGCGTACCAGCAAAGACCAAGTATCCGCCGGCTTCGCCGCCTTCGGGACCCAAATCGAGCACCCAGTCGGCGCAGCGAATTACCTCCAGGTTATGCTCAATCACCACCACCGAATTGCCTTGCTCTATGAGTGCATTGAGGGCGTAGAGTAGCTTTTTGATGTCGTGAAAGTGCAGGCCTGTGGTAGGTTCATCGAACACAAACAGCGTATCGGTGGCCTGGTTGCCTTTGGTGAGGTAACTGGCCAGCTTGATGCGCTGGGCTTCACCGCCAGAAAGGGTACTGCTGGCTTGTCCGAGCTTTACGTAATCGAGCCCCACATCGGCCAGGGGTTGGAGGCGTGAGAGGATGTTTTTTTCGTCCTTGAAAAACTCCAGGGCTTCACTCACGGTCATATCGAGCACTTCCGAAATGTTCTTGCTGCGGTAATTTACCTCCAGCAATTCGTCTTTGAAGCGCTTGCCTTTGCAGCTTTCGCATTCGAGGGTGATATCGGCCAAAAACTGCATGCTGATGGTTACGGTGCCCTCGCCTTGGCAAGTTTCGCAGCGGCCGCCTTCTACGTTGAACGAAAAGTGCGCCGGTTTGTAGCCGTTGATTTTACTGGCTTGTTGGTCGGCATAGAGGTTGCGTATATGGTCGTATGCCTTGGTGTAGGTTACCGGATTGGAGCGACTCGATTTGCCGATGGGGTTTTGGTCGATCATTTCGATGTTCTTCACCGCCGAAAAATCGCCTTCCAATCGGTCGAAATCACCCGCTTTTTCGCCAAAGCCACCAATTTGTTTCTTCAACGCCGGATACAGAACCTTTTTAATGAGCGAAGTTTTGCCCGATCCACTCACGCCGGTTACCACGGTCAAACAGCCCAGTGGCAGGGTCACGTCCACATTTTTGAGGTTGTTTTCACGGGCGCCTTTCAGCACCAGGCTTTTGCGCCAATGGCGTCGGCGTTCGGGCACGGGAATCTGCTCGCGACCACTTAAGTAGCCGCCGGTAAGGCTGTTTTCGGCTTGAAGCAGTTCGGCAAAGGTGCCTTGGAATACCAATTCGCCCCCACCAGCACCAGCCAGTGGACCAATATCTACCAATTGGTCGGCCGCACGCATCACCGATTCTTCGTGTTCTACCACGATCACCGTATTGCCATTGTCGCGCAGCCGCTTGAGTACCGTAATCAGCCGCTCACTATCGCGCGGGTGCAAGCCAATGCTGGGCTCATCGAGTATGTACATGCTGCCCACCAGGTTGCTTCCGAGTGAGGTGGCTAATTTGATGCGCTGCGATTCACCTCCCGAAAGACTGTTGCTCAAGCGGTTGAGGGTAAGGTAACCCAAGCCTACATCGCACAAAAAGCCCAATCGACTGGTAACTTCAGCCAAAAGGCGTTTGGCCACTTGCTGTTCGTTTTCCTTTAATTGGATGTTGTTGAAAAGCGCTAACAGTTGGTCAACAGGCTTGAGCACCAGGTCGATGATGCTGTGTTTTTCGGCCGATTGTGCATCTACCAGCTTGACGTAACCAGCGTCTTTGCGCAGGCGGGTGCCTTGGCAGTCGGGACAAGTTGTGCGGCCACGGTAGCGGCTCAGCATCACCCGGTATTGGATTTTATACGATTGTTCTTCGAGGTAGCGGAAGAAGGAGTTGAGCCCTTCGAAGTATTTATTGCCGTTCCACACCAGCTTTTTCTCTTCTACTGAGAGGTCGTACCAAGGGCGGTGCACCGGAAAATCGAAGCGGATCCCGTTTTTGACCAAGGCATCGTTCCATTCGCTCATTTTATCGCCGCGCCAGGGAGCAATGGCACCTTCGTAAATGCTCAGGCTTTTGTCGGGAATAACGAGGTCCTCGTCGATACCGATGACGCTTCCAAATCCTTCGCAGGTTTTGCAGGCGCCATAGGGATTGCTGAAGCTGAATAAATTCACCGAAGGTTCTTCGAAGGGCATACCATCGGCCTCAAAACGATCGCTGAAGTGCAAATCGCCATTATCGGTTCGTATGATACACACGCCATGGCCTTCAAAAAAGGCGGTTTGTACCGAGTCGGCGAGGCGGAAAGCCAAGCCTTCTTCTTGGTGTGCTACGCTCAAACGATCGAGCACAACCCAAAATGCTTCGTTTTCAAGCGTGCTTTGGGAAGCTTTATCGTTGAGTAGCTCTTCTACCCGGTAAACCGTATCGCCTACTTGCACACGGATATAGCCTTTTTGCAGTAGCACTTGGAGCTCTTGGGCGAGGCTGCGTTTTTCGTGACGAACCAGTGGACATAAAATCTGCACCCGGCTGCCTTCGGGCAAGGCCAAGATGGCATCTACCACGTCGGTGACATTGTGTTTGCGGACTTCTTCTCCACTTTCGGGTGAAAAAGTACGACCAACGCGTGCGAACAGCAGTTTCAGGTAATCGTAAATTTCGGTAGAAGTGCCCACCGTAGAGCGCGGATTTCGGCTGCTCACCTGCTGCTCGATGGCCATGGCAGGTGAAATGCCTTTGATGTAGTCGACCTCCGGCTTTTTCATACGCACCATAAATTGCCGGGCGTAGCTCGAAAGGCTTTCTACATAGCGGCGCTGCCCTTCGGCATACAAGGTATCGAATACGAGCGACGATTTCCCCGATCCTGATAAACCGGTTACCACTATCAGACGGTTGCGTGGAATAGCCAAATCAACGCCTTTGAGGTTATGGAGGCGGGCGTTTTTGATGATGATGTGGTGGCGGGGGTCGAGTTGATCGACAGAGTTGGCTTTTACGTTGCTCATGGTGCTGCTGCAAAGGTCAACAACAAAATCGGCTGTTAAAAGTTGAATTTGAAATTCCTCTTTACAGCAAGCAGCCTCTATTTAAGATTGACTAATGACTGACATGGATAGCTCAGGGTTCAATACTGAGCGTTAGTTTTTTGCCCAAGCCCTGTTGAATGATTCGGATCAGTGTAGATAGACGAATGTCGCTGGCATCGTTTTCAATTCGTGAAATGTAGGTTTTGCTGGTACCACAACGTTCGGCCAATTGTTCTTGTGTTAGTCCTTCTTCTTTCCTCATTTCCTGCAACATGACACCCAACTTGAAGGCTTCGAAACCAAGCTCATATTTTTCCCTTTCGGTTGTTCCCGGCAAGCCATAAAGCTCATCTAAATGATCACTAAATGAAGTGAGGTTGCTATTTTGATTTTTCATCGAAGTATTCCTTTTTAAGTTTTTCGGCGAGGGCCAATTCTTGCTTGGGTGTTTTTTGTGTTTTCTTTTGGAAGCCATTCAGCAGTACAATGAGCTTGCCTTCATCGAAAAAGCAGAAAACCCTGTAAATGTCATTTCCAACAGCTATCCGTATTTCATAAAGCCCGGTAGAGCCAGTTAAATGTTCGAAAAATTTGGAAGGGATTCTTTCGGTTGTGGCTATCAACTGTAGTGTCCAGTTGATTTTCAATTTCACTTCTGGTCTCAACGTTTGAAAAAAACGCAGGTAGTAATCCTTGTAATAAAAGATCTGACGAACAAATCCCTTTTCCATCATACAAAGTTAGCTAAATAGTGAACAATTGCAATTTTCAAGCGGCGCCATGTTTTTTTGCGAACAAGTCTCAAACGTCATATTCGTGTCATTTGGGTTAAATTTTTCTTAAAAGCTTCAACGCTTTTATACGAAAGCTTATATTGCGCTCTGAATCTAAAACCAAGGAGGACTCTTATAGCCGTAACTCTACGCTAAATTTAATCTCATCTGCTATGAAAACGCAAGTGGTGAGCGTTAGCGATCAAGAGCTGATCAAGCGCTATCTATCGGGCAAAGAAAACGCCCTGGGTCAACTTATCCTCCGTCACAAAAGCCGGGTTTACGCAACCATTTACCATTTGGTGAAGGATCGTGATTTGGCTGAAGACATTTTCCAAGATGCATTTGTTAAGGTAATCGACACCCTCCGCAGTGGTCGGTATAACGAAGAAGGCAAGTTTCTGCCTTGGGTGTTGCGCATTGCGCACAACCTTTGCATTGATCATTTCCGCCGTTCGGCCAAGATGCCTACCATCAGTGCCGGTGACGACGAAAACGATCCCTTCAGCTATCTCGATTTGAAAGAAGGCACCATCGAAGACCGCATCATGGAGCGGCAGTCGCACCAAAAAGTAACGCAACTCATACAGCACCTGCCCGAAGAGCAGCGTGAAGTGCTGGTGATGCGCATTTATGGTGGGCTGAGCTTCAAGGAAATTGCCGACGTGACCCAGGTAAGCATCAATACCTCTTTGGGTCGGATGCGCTACGCGCTGGGCAACCTGCGGAAACTGGTAGACCAATACCACATTAACTTGTGATGAAAAGGCGGCCGAATGGGTCGCCTTTCTCGTTTTCGGGCTGGAGAGGAAAACCGCAGATCCGCAGAGAAAGGCGAGTGCCTTAGCCGATTTGAATGCATGATTTGGCCTTTGTGCTGCAAATGGGCTTTTTTTGGTACGGTCCCAAAATGCAGCTAGGGCCTGAGGAAGCGGAGCCGTTCGGCGAAGTCAGCTGCGCTGCCTTGCCGGAGACCGCAGAGCAGGAGTTTTGAGTCAAGAACAGTCAGGAAACAAATCATTATAAATACCCATTGCCTTATCTTCGTGCCATGCAGTTTACCAACCTCATTTTGTCGGGAGGAAGCGGAACCCGACTTTGGCCGCTCTCACGCAAACTCATGCCCAAGCAGTTTTATCCGCTGCTCAACGGGCAATCGCTTTTTGAATTAACGGTGGCTCGGAATGCCGGCGCCGGCAATAAGTTTATGGTGGTTACCAACCAAGACCAATACCTCCTGGCCCTCCGTCAGTTGGGCGAAATACCTAGCACATTTGTGTTGGAACCGGTGGGTAGAAATACGGCCCCCGCCATTGCCTTGGCTTGTTTGCTGCTGCCCGAAGACGAGGTGGTTTTGGTAACGCCCTCCGATCATTTGATTAAAAAACAGGATGCTTACCTGGCAGCCGTGCAGCAAGCTGTTGTCTTTGCCCAACAAGGTTATTTGGTAACCTTTGGCATCCAGCCCCAATACCCCGAAACAGGTTATGGCTATATTGAGGCCAAGGGCAACGAAGTAATGTCGTTCCGCGAGAAGCCCGATTTGGCTACCGCCGAAAAATTCATCGCAGCCGGTAATTTTTACTGGAACAGCGGCATGTTCTGCTTCACGGCAGGCAGCTTCTTGGCAGAGTTAAAGGAGTACAGTCCCGAGGTGTATGCTGCCTCTGTAGCCGCTGCCAGCCGTTTCCGGTCGGAGGACGAGGTGCATGAGCCCGATTTCGACAGCATGATGGCCATTCCCGATATCAGCATCGACTACGGGGTGATGGAAAAAAGCCGCAAGGTGCGTGTGGTGCCCGCCGACATTGGCTGGAGTGACCTCGGTAGCTTCGACGCTTTGTATGACGAGTTGCCCCGCGATGCTTCGGGCAATACCAATCAACCGAATACCTTGCCGCTGGGTGCCAGCAACAACCTGGTGCTTAATACCTCCGAGCGCGAATTGGTGCTTTTGGGTGTGAGCGATTTGTTGGTGGTGCAAACGCCTTCGGCTACGCTCATTGGCAGAAAAGGCCAAAGTCAGGATGTGAAAAAGGCTGTTGAAGCCCTCAAAAAGGTCGATTCGCCTTTGCTACTGGCCCATGAAACCATTGAAACGCCCTATGGCAGCTCCAAAGTAGCCCTTACGGCTCCCGATTACAGCGTGGAAGAAGTGCGCATTCTGCCTCAGCAGCAAATGGAGGTGGAATATGAAGCAGGTACTACCATTCAATTGGTGCGTGGTGCTGCGGTAAGCATCAACGACCGGGCTTTTGAAGCCGGTTTGGTGGTTCAGACTACCGAAGAGGTGAGCATCAGCAACGATTCGGAAACCGAAACGGCCTTGCTGCTCATTACCCGCATGGGTTGATCAGCGTTGGTCGATGAGGTAAAGTAGGGCAGCAATGGCTGCTGAACCCAGCTCCAATTCGCGTTTGTTTACGGCTTCCAGCACATCGCTGTTGGCATGGTGAAAATCGAAATACCGCTGGCTGTCGGGCACAAAGCCCATGAGCAGCTCCGATTTGCCTTTCAATCGACCCACATCTGCACCACTTGCTCCGGCCTGAATGCTGTTGATGCCATAAGGTGAAAGGAGGGGCACCCAAGGCTGCAAACCGGCAATCACACTACTGTCGGCTTCCACGTTAAAGGCGCGGGGCGAAAAGCCTCCACGGTCGGATTCAATAGCGGCCAGGTGGTCTTCTTTGTTAACATCCGCCAAACGGGCGTATTCTACTGCCCCGCGCAAACCGTTTTCCTCGTTCATAAACATAATGGCCCGAAGGTGATTTTTGGCCTTGTAGCCGTTGGCTTTGAGCAGGCGCAAGGCTTCGATGCTGTGCACACAACCCACCCCATCATCGTGGGCACCTTCACCCACATCCCAGCTGTCGAGGTGGCCACCTACGGCAATGATTCGGGCTTGAGGCGAACTGCCGTTGATTTGGCCCACTACATTGTAGGAGATTGTATCGGGACGGCTTTCGCAATGCATCTCGAGGTACAATTCAACTTCGTTTTTCTCTTTCAGCAGTTTGCTGAGCTGTTCGGCATGCAGGGTGCTGATGGCTGCTGCTGGTATTTTACGTCCACCCTCGGCATATTGCATGGCACCGGTATGCGGAAAGGCATCGATGCGGTGGGTCATGGAGCGTACAATCACACCCGCCGCCCCTTTGGCACCGGCTTCTTTGGCGCCCCAGGCCCGGTTGGCCACACAATGACCATAACTTTCAAAGGTACTGATGTGGCGCGGGTCGAAGGCTTCGTTCAAGAACACAATCTTGTTTTGAACCTCTTCGGGCCGCATTTTTTTGAGGGCTTCGAGTCCAGCTACCTCAATCACCTGGGCTTGCAAACCTCCCGGAGGAGTGGCAATAGAACCGCCCAGGGCCAATACTTCTACCGGAATTTTTTGCTGTTGGATATAACCTCCCGAGGTACGTTTGCTCACCAGGAGATACGCTTTTTCTTTAGGACCGCGCACCCATACCGGTACCATCACGGGCTGCAGCCAAACGCTGTCGAAGCCCAATCGGAGCATTTGGGTGCGGGTATATAAAACGGCTTGCTGGGCTTGTGGACTCCCACTGAGGCGATGGCCAATTTTTTTACACAAATGCTCGAGCATGGGCCACGACTGACCCTGCACCAGCGAACTGTCGAACAGCTGTCGGATAAACTGCTTTTCGCTTTGTTGGGCTTGGGCTGAACCCAACGCCAGGCTAAAAAGGATAACCCACCAGCTTTTCATAAATGCGTTTTTGTAAAGGAGTGGCTTGCTGATTTTTTGTCAGTTGGAATTGAGGAGCCGGATATGCACCTATTTTGCCCCGCATTTCAACCGCTTTGCCCCTGCGTTGTACTTTGATTTTTAATTTGTCGCCGGCATCCTGGCTGCGCAGCCAACGATCGGCATCTTCCACCGCTTTTCCATTCAGTTCGAGCAATACATCGCCGTATTGCAAGCCCATTTCCCAGGCAGCGCTGCCTTCCCGTATGGCACTTACCACTTGTTTGTCGCCTTGGCGCGACCATGATGCACCCAAATAAGGCATGGGCTTGCGTGTACCTGTATCTTCGAGCGTGAGTCCAGCCACGGCGACAAAGCGTGCAAAATCGATGGGTTTGGTGCCGTGAATATAGTCGCGGAATAGCGTATCGGAGAGCGGGCCGAGGTGCTGGCGGAAGTCGGCTTCGAGCTCGGCATCGGTAAAGCCCCGACCGAGGCCATGGTGGTATTTGCGATACATAAAGCGCATCAGCGAATCGAGGCCGTAGTCGCCACCGCTCAAGTGAAGCAAAGCTGCATCGAATACCATACCCAGCATGGCACCTTTGCGGTAGTACGATACGCTGATATTGTTTGAATTTTCGTTGCGGAGGTAGAACTTGATCCAGGCGTCGAGGCTCGATTCGGCTACCGATTGCACTTCATCGCCTTTGTTGCCCAATACGGCCTCAAAACCGGTACTTAGAACACGCAGGTAATCGGCTTCAGGCATTAAGCCGGTTCGGGCCAAGAGTAAATTATCGTAATAGCTGGTAAAGCCTTCCGAAATCCACAGGTGCCGGGTGTAATTTTCGCGGTTGTAATCAAATGGGCCAAGGGCAACCGGACGCAGTCGCTTAACATTCCACAAGTGGAAATACTCATGCGCTACCAAGCCTAGAAAACCGCGGTAACTGCTTTCTTTATCGTATACCTGATTGCGTACTTGTAAGGTAGTACTGTTGGTGTGCTCCAAACCGCCGCCGCCCATGCTGTTGTGCTGCACAATAAAGAGGTAACGGGCATTGGGTTGGTCGCCAAAAACCGCGTAAGAAGCATCTATGATTTTAGCGATGTCGGTTCGCAATTTGGCCTCGGGAAATTGATCCTGTCCTACCATGGCCAAGGTATGCGGGATGCCCGTGGCTTCGAAAGTAAAGCTCTTGAAATTCCCAATCTGAATGGGACAATCCACCAGTTCATCGTAATCGGCTGCATAACGGTGCCACACATTGCCGCCGATTTCTGGCAGCGAGGTCGCAATGTTCTTCCAGCTGATGGCTGGTTCAATGCGTAATTCGTGGCGTTTTTGCATCAGCCGAGGCTCAAACAGCAGGTAGGTGGTGCCTACCAAAGCGGCTTGCTCATCGTCGATATAGCTGGTTCTTACGCTGTATTCGTTGCAATATACGCGGTAGCGCACTTCTACTTTTTGTCCCAACTTGGTCACAACTGCCCAAGCATTTTTGGCAGTTTTGTGGGAAGGCACTTCTTTTCCACCCACCAGGGCCACGAAGCCGTCGAGGTTTCGCGGAAACTCACGGATGAGGTAAGAGCCGGGTGTCCAAACAGGCAAACGCAAGTCCAAAGTATCGCTGGGGGCGGTAAGCTGCAGGCTCACTTCCACATAACGGCTTTCGGGCTTGGGGAATCGAAGGGTGTACTGCATAGCAGCTTGCGCCCAGCTGCCCAGGTAGCTGAGGCAGCTGAGCGCAAGGGTCAACAAACCAATGCGCATGAAATTAAATTTTGAAGATTAATGGTGGTGTCCGCCGGGACCATGAACATGACCGTGTGCCAATTCTTCGGCTTCGGCATTGCGTACTTCCAAAACAGCGCCCGAAAAGTGCAGGTCGAAACCAGCCAATGGGTGGTTAAAATCCATCTTCACGGTGTCAGTTCCCAGGCCAATTACTTTGCCGCGGTGCTGCTGTCCTTCTTCGTCCTCCAGGTAAAGATATTTGCCTATGCTTACATTTTCGCTGTCGAACTTACCGTCCTGATCGGTGAAAACAGCATTGGGTATATCCATGATGGCTTCGGGCTCCAAGGGGCCGTATGCATCAATCATTCCTACGGTAAAATCAAAGTTTTTGCCTGCATCGAGACCAATGAGTGCATTTTCAAATTCAAAAGGCAAGCCACTGTGACCTACCAAAAAATAAAAGGGATTGGCTTCACTGGCGCTCTCCATGAGCTGGCGATCGGTGGTTCCGTTGCTTACATGCAGGTCGAAACGCAGTCCGACTACTTTTTCGGGGGCAATATTCATAAAGTGTATTTGAGCCCGCAAGATAGCCAATATAGTGCAAAGCACAGGCAGCATTTCGCATGGGGATTGGCTTGTGCATTTGCTTGATAATCAGCATTCATTGAACCATTTTAAATTGGAGGCTGGTTTTGTGGGCCACATAAAGTTTTCTATCTTCGGCACCCTGAATGAAAAGCCAGCTCATATATGAAAAGGTAAAAGCGGCCTACGAGATTTTCAACAACCTGCAACAGCCCAACCGTTTGAAAATCATTGAGGTACTGCATCGCCACACCGAATGTACGGTGGGTGAGCTGTGTGAGCATATGCAGCTCGATCAGGGCTTGGTTTCGCATCACCTGCGCATTTTAACCAAAATAGGCCTGCTCGACGTTCGCAAAAACGGCAAGTACATGCACTACAGCATCAACTACATGCGCCTGGCGCAGGTACGCAGTGTGGTAGGTGACTTGGCCGACAAATAAATTCGCATTTTTGCACCATGGCATACGAAAATCTCTACAGTCCCGAATTCCGTGCAGCATTGTCTGCCGATCCCAACGGTGTTTTACTCGACGTACGAACCGCTCCTGAAGTAGCCGAGCGGCGCATTCCAGGCAGCTTGCATCTGGATGTAATGCAGCCCGATTTCAGTGTGAACGCGCTCGAATTAGACCCTACAAAAAATTACTTTGTGTATTGCCGTTCGGGAGGACGTTCGGCCCAGGCTTGTATGATTCTCGAAGAGTCGGGCTTTACCGGCCGCTTGGTGAACCTCATGGGGGGGATTACCGGTTACGACGGACCTACCGAATAGCCTCTCGTTCAAGCGCTTTGCGCAAGGCACTGGTTTCATCGAACACAGCGGTTATTTCGCCGGCTGCATTGGTAATTACAAAATACGGCAGCCGCATTACTTGCCAATCGCGGGCCAACTGTCCTTCCCAAGCCGAGCTGTCGATGTAATGATTCCAGCTGTCGAATGCCTGTTTATCGGCCTTCCAGCTGCTGCTGTTGTTTTGCAAGGCAATGGCGGTGACCTTTATTTCGGGCCTGTTGTGTTTGAGCCAGCGGTGAAATTGGTCAAATTCAATGACGCAGGGAGGGCACTCGGCCGACCAAAACACATACAATCGAGGCTCATGGAGCTCGGCCGCTGAAAGGGAAGCGAGTTGTTGCAAACTTTCGAGCGGTGGGCGTTTTTGTTTGGCTTGTAATGGGTTTGTAAAGAGCCGATGCTGTTGGGGAAGGGCGGTATTGTAGCAGCCCAGGTACAGGGCCTTTTCCTTGGCCAAAAATTGCATGGCCTCGGGGGCGTTGAATTGTTCGATTCCCCATTGTAAAAAATCGATGGTACCCGCCAGGTAGGCCGGATGTTGCTTGGCTTTGGCCAATAATTGCTGGCTGCACTGCAGTAGCAAGGGCGCAAGCGGCTGGCTATCTACGGGTGCATAAGCCGCAAAATACATGCGCACAAAGCCCGGCCAACGATTGTGGTACAAGGCCAGGGTATCGTGGAGGGGCAGGAGCTGTAGCAGTGAATCGCCACCAAACATTTGCCGCAAATCGCTGCCCGAACGGCCCAGCCAATGCCATTCGAAAGCCAAGGTGCGCGACCACAGTTGGTCTTTTTCTTTGTGCAGGTTTTTATAAAGTTTGTTTTGCTTGCGCAGGTTGCGCTTTTTTTTCCGGGCCACTTTGTCGTAGCCAAAAGCAGTAGTCGGCATGTTGATTAGCTGGCTGTCGATGCTGGCTTCTTTCTTTCGCAAAGCACTGAGCAGTTGTTTCTGTTCGCGGTAGCGCATCCACTGCTGGCCGCGCAAAACTTCGAGTTTGTCGCCCGTCTGCAGCCTAAAACTGACGGCCTGTCCATCGTACAAAAACTCCATTTCCTTGCCTTTCCAACGCAGCAGGTAAAAGCCGTGGTAGGTGTTGGTGGGCATAGGCATCAAAAAAATGGAGTCTTTGCCCAAGGTAGTACTGCCCAGCGATTCACTTTTGTGCTGTCGCATGCTGTACAGTTGTATTTCGGTACCTGCAGGCGCGGGAATGAGTCCACGCACCGAAGAGGCACTGGTCCAACCCCAGCTCAACATCCCAAAAACAAAAACAAACAAGCCCTTCGTCATGGGGTTAAAGTTAATGGCTCTGGGGCGATTTTTATGGGCTGCTGGTCCAATACCCATGCGCCTTGTGTAAATTGCCCTATGCTTAAGTGGCTGCTTTTGGTTTTTGGGATGTTTCTGTGGGCAAACGCATTGCTTGCACAGTCGTTTCGTGGCCGGCTGATGGATGCCCAAAGTAGCCAGGCCCTGGCCTATGGCAGTGTGCAGAGCTTTCCATCGGGCAGAGCTACCTTGGCCGATGAGCAGGGTTTTTTTGCCTTGCAAATTGCGCCCGGCGACCTTCGCTTGGAGGTTCGTTTGCTGGGTTATGTTCCTCTCCAGCTGTCGCTGCTTTCTGCCGATAGTTTGCACATCCTTTTCATGCAGCCCCAGGTGTGGCAGTTGGCCGAGGTGACTGTGCGGCCCGAAAACGACGCTTGGTTGTATCCGCTGCTCGCCAATTGCAAAGCAGGAAACCGGCAACCGCTCACCACCCGGGCTTACTACGAGCTGCGAAGTGAATTGGGGGGCCGACAGTTAGAATTGGTGGAAGGCTTCTACAATGCCCAATTGCAAGGTGCCGAATTGCGGAAATTGCAGCTGAAGGCGGGCCGATTGGCCTTGCAGCCTATTGATAGGCGGCTGTTTGCCAATACCGAAACCGCCTTGGCCCTGGGTGAAATGCCCCTTTTTGGCCAGCCAAAATACTTGCCAGGCAGTCCGCTCGGACTCTCCGAAAGCCGGTTGCGCCGCCAGTACCAGTTGTTTGAGCAGGGTAGCTACCGCCTCGAAAATGGCGATTCGGTGGTGGTCATTCGTTTTGTGCCCAAGCGCCAAAAAGAAGCTTGGTTTGAAGGGGAGTTGGGGCTCATTCTCTCCCAAAAGGCTTTGCATTTTATAAGGCTACGGTGCTCGGGTGCAGCCATTCATCCGTTTTTGCCCTTGTCACCAGGTGAACGCTTGAGCCAGGTGAAACTGGAGCTATCGCGCAGCATGGTGCCCTCAGCAGGGGGCATGCGGCTCGAAAAATTGGAGATGCATTATGGGGTAACTTATGCCAACCAACGGGGACAGGTTTACCCGGTGAATAGCAGTGCTTTGCTTTATTGCTATGCGCCCGAGGAGCCGTTTTTTATCCCGCCCATCGACTTCGGCAAAGAAGATGATTGGTCGGATTACTTGCGCATCAACGCCCAGCCATACCAGGCCGCCTTTTGGGAGAACAGCCGCGAAACCCGTGTTGAAGATGTGCAGGGCCGCAATGCCGCTTTTTTCAAAGACCCTAGAAGTATTACCAATGTGAATCTTTTTACCAATCAGCCTTTGCTGGGCAAGGGACTCATTGAGCGGCCGTTTACCCATTGGGATGGCCGCCGGTTGATTTTTAATGGCATTACCGAGCGTCCGCTGCCTGCCGATCCGCGTAAACGCGAGGTGCGGGTAGATGATTTTCAGCTGGAAGTATTGCTTTACTTCGATTTGTACCCACTGGGCGATACGCTCCATTGGCAAACGGCTACGATTTTCGATCCCTACCGTTCGTATTTCTATCTCCCCATCGGTCCCAAAGAACAATGCTTCATCAATTTGTATTTCGATTTGATGGAGATAGAAAGGCGGAAGTTGCAAGAGGCCTTGGTGGCATCCGACCGACGCAAGGAAAGCTTGTTGGCCATACACCAGCAAGCACAAATAAACGCCCGTCAAATGGCCGAAGCCTATTTTCGGGATGCCATGCTGGGCAACAGCCGCAAAGGCATGGAAAGCTGGAATGAAAAGGTGAAACAGGCCTTGGGCATCAACAACCTGCAACAATTTGGTCTGCTAGAATAAAAAGCCTGGGTTTTGGTGAACCCTCCGCCGCAGGGCGTGTTGTAGTTTTGATACATCATGACAAACGCACCCTTGGTGGAGGTTGAAGGCCTCACCAAATCTTACGGAAAATTTCAGGCCCTGCACAACGTCTACTTCAACGTTGAAAAAGGCGATGTTTTTGGCTTTCTGGGGCCCAATGGTGCCGGAAAAAGCACCTCCCTCCGCATTTTGCTGGGCTTGATTCGGCACGACGGGGGGAAAGTTCAGCTCTTTGGCCACCCGCTGGGAACGCACCGCAGCGAAATCATGCGCCGGGTAGGCTGCATTGTGGAGAAGCCCGATTTTTACAAATACCTCTCGGCTCGCAAAAACCTCGAGATTTTCGGTCGCATGGCCGGTGCCGATGTTTCTCGTCAAAAGCTAGAAGCCATGCTCGATTTTGTGGGTTTGAACGGCCGGGGAGGCGATAAACTGGCTGGTTTTTCGCACGGCATGCGGCAGCGTTTGGGCTTGGCACAGGCGCTTTTGCACGAGCCTGATCTGATTGTGCTCGATGAACCCACTACCGGACTCGATCCGCAGGGCATCATCGATATGCGTGAATTGATCTTGCGTTTGAGTCGAGAACAGGGCAAAACAGTCATCTTATCGTCTCACCTGCTCTCCGAAATTGAAATCATTGCCAACCGCATGGTGGTTATTAACAAGGGTAGAACCATGCAATTTGGTGCTGTAAGTGAGCTTCTCAACGCCAACGAATTGGTGGTGCATTTGGAGGTTGGCAGGCCCGATCAAGTGGAAGCCTGGCTGCGCGACAAGGGTTTGGCTGTGATGAGCCGGCACGATGCTGTTATTGCCTTGCAGCTCAGCAAGACCGAATTACCGGCCCTCAATGCCGCCCTGGTATCTGCCGGTTTTGAGGTATATGCCATCGAAAGCCGCCGCAAACTCGAAGATTATTTCCTCCAACTGGTCAACCAAGCCTGATGTTCCTGCAAGCTGTTTACACCGAATTCATCAAAATAGCCGCAAAACCCCGCTCTTACCTGGGTTTGGCTGCCATCACTGTACTCGTGGGCGTGATTTTGTTCGCCATGAAAATCGACGGGCTCACCTATATTTCGTTCATTACCGCGGGTTTGGAAGAAAGCCTGCTGTTTGAGGGCGACATCCTCAATGGCAACCTCATGGCCTTCATCATCCTACAAATGCTCATCATCCACATTCCTTTGCTGGTGGCTTTGGTGACGGGTGACCTGATTTCGGGCGAGGCCGCCATGGGCAGTTTACGTATGTTGGTTACCCGGCCGGTAACTCGCACCCAAATTTTGATGGGCAAATTCACGGCCGGCGCCCTTTATACCCTGCTGATTGTGCTTTGGTTGGGGTTCATGGCCTTGGGTGCCAGTACTTGGCTTTTTGGTCCCGGCGACCTCATGGTGCTCAACAGCGACGGACTGGTGGTATTGCAGCAAGGCGATGTACTTTGGCGCTACCTCAGCGGTTTTGGCGTAGCCTATTTGGCCTTGCTCACCATTGCCACCCTCAGCATTACGCTTTCGTGCTTCAGCGACAACAGCATTGGCCCCATTGTAACTACCATGGCGGTCATCATTCTCTTTACCATCATTGGCACCCTCGATGTGCCTGTTTTTGATGTCGTTCGTCCGTATTTATTCACCACCCACATGGCTGCATGGCGCAGTTTTTTTGAAGATCCCGTGCCCTATGATGCCATCCTGCAGTCGGTCATCATTTTGCTGGCCCACATAGGGGTATTTTTGAGCGTGGCGCTTTACCATTTTAACAGAAAAGACATTTTATCATGAGGTTTTTGCTTTTGAGCAGCTTTTGGTGCTGCATGCTCACGCAGGTTTTGGGGCAAGACAATCCCGAGCAATTGGTGCGTGGTGTTTACGCCAAGATGCGTTCGGTAAATAGCTATGAGGCCGATATGCGCATCGATGCCGACATTCCCATGTTGCGCATGCAGCAGGTGGAGGGAAGATTGGTGTTTAAACAGCCAGATAAGTTGCAGGTGAAATCGAAAAGTTTAGCGGTATTGCCCAAGCAGGGATTTGCCGATTTTGCCAAATTTATCAGCGACACCAGTGCCTTTACAGCCGTTTTTAGCGGCGAAGAAAAATTGGGTGGCGTGCTTACCCGCATGGTACAGGTGCTCCCTGGTAACAGTCGGGGTGAATTGATACTCGCCAAGCTGTGGATAGACCCCGTGCGCAAATTGGTGATGCGCTCGGAGCTCACTTACCGCAACAGCGGCACTGTGATGGTAGATTATACCTATGGTAGTCAAGAGAAATATGGCCTGCCCGATAAGCTACGCTTTAGCATGGATGTACGCAATATGAAAATCCCCAAGGCCATGACGGCTGATTTGCATCAGAAAAAAGACAAAACCGACAAGGATGCCAAAGACCCCAACCGGCCGGCCGTGATTGAGGTGGTTTTGAAGAATTACAAAGTGATTTTAAATTAATTGTAACATAGCCCAGCGGCATTGGTAATGGTGGCCTTTTGTCCTATTTTTGGGCATGTTTCAAAGGCAAATCAAGGGCTTGTGCTTACTGTTGCTGGTAAGTTCGGCATTTACGGCTTCGGCACAGTGGAAATTCGAGTGGCCGAAGATAGAACTGGGTAAAAACCGCCCACCCATCAATCACTTTCTTATAGCTGGTGGCGGTTTGGGCGAGTTACAGTTTGTTGACAAACTCACATCTCCCCGCATTTATGAAGGCATTGCTGCTGGTGGCTTTTTGGCTTACGAGCGGCAGGCCCCCCGCAGTTTGTGGGTCAGCGATTTTACTGGAAATTTTGCCGATACCTATGATGATGCTGGTGACTGGGCCGAAAACAATGCGCAGTCGATTGTAATGCGCAGTCACCATGCCATTATGTTGCCTTTGCGTGCGGCAGACGACCGCTGGCAGCTGTATTTAGGGCCGGCTATGCAAACCTACAGCAGCTTTCGCATCAATACCGGCCATGGCAACAATGCCGTGATGTACGATGCTGGATGGAATGTGGGTGGCAAAACCCGCTTGGAATACAGCATTCCTTTGCGCACCAAACAAGAATACAAACTGTGGATTTTCAGGCTTAAAAAGTTTGAAACCCGCAAATTGCGCATAGGCTGGGATGTAGATCTTTCGGCTTTGGGATGGCAATTTCGTCCGCCTTACAACGGCATTTTGGCTGGTGTGGGCAACGACCCCATCGGGGCGGGAGTTGAAGATGTGTTGAATAACAGCCGCATATCGGTAATTGGGGGCTTTTTGTATGTGAATAGTACGGCTTATGTGCGGTATCCTTTACGCAATGGAAACCGCTTTCAGCTTTCGTACAATTGGTTTGGTTACAGTTACAATTACTTAGATCAACCCGTTCGCCAGGCTTCGGGCTTGTTGATGGGTAGTTTTGTTTTTCGCTTAGATGCCAAGGAGGAAGTACGATGAGAAATTTGCAGAAAATAGGGGTTTATGTGCTGCTTGCACTGCTGCTGCAGGGCTGTACCGATGCTTTTGTGGGCAAACAGCCCGAAGACAATCCGCGCGAAGTATTTGAACACCTGTGGGGTGAAGTTGAACGGAAATACAGCTTTCTCGACTATAAAGGACTGCATTGGGATTCAGTATACGTACGTTACAGCGCGCAAGTGCAGCCGGGCATGGACGATATTGCCCTCTTCCGTTTGCTCGAAGGCATGATGAATGAATTGCGCGACGGTCACGCCAACCTCGATGCCCCTTTTACTTTTTCAAACTATTATCCCCTTTGGTTAAACAGTCCCGAAAATTTCAACAGCCGATTGTTGTTAGAGCGCTATTTACGCCGCGATCCAAGCAGGCATTTCATCACCGGTCCGTTTAGCCACACCATTTTAGACACAGCTGGGGTGCGGGTGGGATTGGTAACTTATCGCAGCTTTCAAAACGGTTACAGCAGCAATGATCTTGATTTTATTCTGAAACGTTTTCAGGGCCTCAATGGGGTGATTATCGACATGCGCTCCAATGGTGGTGGTGCTATCAATAATGTTTATCCGCTTGCAGGCCGTTTTGCCGATGTAGAACGGGTAAGCCATTACAATCGCATGAAATCAGGCCCGGGAAGGAATGACTTTGGTCCCGACCAAACCATCTTCGTGCGACCTGCAGGCGACAAACGTTTCACCGGTCGCGTGGTATTGCTCACCAACCGCGGTACCTATAGCGCTGGCAGTTTGTTCGCCTTGCAAATGCGGGCATTGCCCCATGTGCGTTTGGTGGGCGATACCACAGGGGGTGGTTTGGGCATTCCCAATGGGGGTTCGTTGCCCAATGGCTGGACTTATCGCTTTTCGGTGGGGCAGGCGCTGAGTCCAGAGCTCGATGCCAATGGTCAGCGGTTCAATTGGGAAGATGGGATTCCACCGCACATCCGGGTCGATTTAGACCCAGTATTGGCAGCCCAGGGGTTTGATAGCATGGTAGAGCGCGCCATTCAGTATATTGCCACTGGAAACTAATATGGAATGAATTTTTGGCGTGCTTGCATTTTGCTGTGCTGGTGGATATGCTCTGGTCCATGGCTTTATGCGAGCGCGGTCTTGGACGTTCGGCATTTAAAGCCAGGCGAAACCACCGAATTAACGGCACACTGGCAGTTTTACTGGCAACGTTTTATGCCAGTAGATATAATGGGGGGTGAGTTTGGTGCAAAGGTTAACATTCCACATTTATGGTCGGAGCACGGCTGGGTGGATGGCCAACGGCGACCTTTTGGCTATGCTACTTACACTGCCCAATTGTTGGTGCCACCCGGAAGTGCTGGTTGGGGCTTAACCGTGCCCGATGCCTACAGCAGTTACCGATTGTATGCCAACGGCCAGTTGATTGCAGCTAACGGCCGACCCGACTCGTCAAAAGCGGCCTACGAACCCCGTTGGTTTACCAGTACGGTGCGCCTCCCGCAAGCCGATACGGTGTATTTGGTGATGCACGTAGCCAATTTCGACCACAGCAAAGGGGGAGTGTACCGGGCACCCAGCCTGGGGCCTTACGAAGTTTTATCGCAAATTCAGAAGCACAACAATGCGCTCGACTTGATTATGAGCGGGGCCATGCTCATGGGTGGCCTCTTTTTTCTGGGTCTTTTTTGGTTTCAGCGGCAAGACAAGGCCATGCTGCTTTTTGCACTTTTTTGCCTGGTTTACAGCTACCGTCCCATGGGGTCACGCTGGTATGCTGTGCAGCAAATGCTGCCGTGGCTCGATTGGCATACGGCCTTGCGGTTAGAGTACTTTACCCTTTACACGGCCATCGGGTTGTTTACGGCCTATACGCGCTTTCTGTATCCGCGCGATGTACACCGGTGGCTGGTTCATTTTTTCATGGCATTTAATGGCCTTTTGGCCTTGGGGGTGTTGTTCTTATCTCCTTACTACTACACCCAAACCCTGGTGCCCTTTTTGGTGGTTGGTTTGATCATGATTGTTTACAGTTCGGTGGTGTATGCCCGCGCTTGGTATTTGGGCAGGGTAGGCTCGGCCTTCGCCTTTTGGAGCACCATTGTGATCATGGCGGTGCTGGCAGGAGTGAATTTAGAGTACTTCGATTTGGTTTTGCCTACGGGTCCGGCTTTGTTTGTAGGCTACACCCTCTTTTTATTCTTGCAATCGCTGGTATTGGCCTTTCGTTTTGCCGAGGTATTGAACAAGGCACGAAAGGAAGCCATGTTGGGATTGCAGGCCAAAACCGATTTTTTGTCGACCATGTCGCATGAAATTCGCACCCCGCTCAATGCAGTTATTGGCATGACCCATTTGTTGTTGCGGTCGGAGCCGCGCGAATCGCAAAAAGAGCAATTGGAGGTAATGCTTTCATCGTCACACAACTTACTCACCATTGTAAACGATATACTGGACTACAGTAAAATTGAAGCGGGTAAAATTGAAATTGAGCGTGTACCTGTTTCGCTCAGCAAGTTGTGCAATACCATTTTAGCCAGTTTGCGGCCTTTGGCGAGCGATAAGGGCCTCACTTTGCGTTTCGATGCCTCGGTTGATTTGCCGGCTTTTGTAATGGCCGATCCCACCCGACTTACGCAAGTAATCACCAATTTGGTGCACAACGCACTCAAATTCACTGCTGAGGGCGAAGTTTGTCTGAAGATTGTATTGTTGAAGCGGGCAAACGAAGTGGTGTTGTTGCGTTTTGAAGTGTGTGATACGGGGATTGGCATAGCAGCCGATAAGCTGCAGCGCATATTTGAGCGCTTCACCCAGGCCGATTCATCCACCTCTCGGCAATATGGAGGTACCGGATTGGGTTTGGCCATTGCACGCAATTTGGTTGCCTTGCAAGGGGGTGAACTCACTGTGGAAAGCAGTTTGGGAGAGGGCACTACCTTTGCATTCGAGCTGCAGTTTCCTGTTTCTTCTTTGGCAGTTGCGCGCGAGGAGAATCCCGAAGAAGGCATTTTTGGTGCCACGGGCCGTTATGCCGTTTTGCTGGTCGACGACAACGGCATGAACAGGAGGGTAGCCCGGGCGTTTTTAGAAAGATGGGGATTGAAGGTAGAAGAGGCCGAAAATGGCTTGGAGGCCTTAGAGAAGTTGCAGCCAGGTCATGCTTTCGACTTGGTGTTGATGGATTTACACATGCCCGAACTCGATGGCTATGAAGCTACGCGCAGATTGCGGGCGCAAGGTGAACGCTTGCCGGTATTGGCCCTCACGGCGAGTTTACCCAAGGAGGTAGAGCACGAGGCCTACCATGCCGGGGTAGATGGCGTGGTGGTGAAGCCCTTTCATCCAAACGATTTGTATCAGCACTTGCATCGTTTTTTGCTGGGCAGCGAAAAAAATCGCGGTGATGTTAAAAGCGAATTTTAGATTTGAAGTAGATTCTTGACATGCAGCTATTTTTGAAGCGCCTTCTGCTCTCTTTTTTTCTGTTGCTTTTGGGTGTTACGGGGCTTCATGCACAGCAGGCGGTTATCGATTTAAGGGCCAGCTCACCGCATCAAAAGGCGGTAAGTTTGGCGGGTAATTGGCGCATGTTTTGGCAACAATTGTACACCCCCAACGAGCTCCCGGCCACAGGAGGCGCCTTGGTTGCTTTTCCTAAAAAATGGACCGATACTCCATGGAAGGGCCAACCGCTTCCAGCCTTAGGCTACGCCACCTATGAAGTGCTTGTTTTGCTTCCTCCCAACAGCCAGGGCTTGGGCATCGATTTACCCGATGTTTATACAAGCTATCATTTGTACGCCAATGGACAATTATTACAAGCCAATGGCCAGCCCGGAACCTCTGCAGCAACCACCAAACCTTTTTGGTTGGGCCGTACGCTTCCTCTACTAGACGGTATCGATAGTTTGCACTTGGTGCTTCAAATAGCCAATTTCCATCATTCCAAAGGGGGGCCTTACAAAGAAATTTATGTAGGCGATTATGAAAAGCTCAAAAACAATCGAAAACGCGATGGTGCCCTCGATTTGGTGATGAGTGGAGCTCTGTTGATGGGCGGCTTGTTCTTTTTCGGACTGTATTTGTTTGGTAAGTACGACCGGGCCATGTTGTTTTTTGCGCTTTATTGCATTACCTACAGCTACCGTCCGGTGGGTTCGCGTTTATACGTACTGCACGATATGTTCCCCCAGCTCAGCTGGCATGTGGCAGTACGGCTCGAATACTTCAGCTTGTTTGTGTCGCTGGGCTTTTTTGCCTTGTATACCCTCTACTTGTATCCCAAAGACCTCAACAAACGCTGGATCAGGACTTTGGCTTACAGCTGTTTGGCCTTGGCATCAACCACGCTTTTCGTTTCGCCCTATTGGTTTACGTTGGCGCTCAATCCGTTTTTGTTTCTCATGTTTGCCGTGGTGGCATATACCACTTGGGTATACTTCAAAGCGCGCCGCAACCACCGCATTGGCTCGGGTTATGCTTTGGCGAGTACGGTGGTCATCATGATGGTGATGCTGCTCATCAATCTTGAGTACTTTCAGCTGCTTTTACCAGCCAGCATCGTGCTCTTCATCGGGTATTTTTCG
Source organism: Sphingobacteriaceae bacterium (assembly GCA_013824115.1). Lineage (GTDB taxonomy): Bacteria > Bacteroidota > Bacteroidia > UBA7662 > UBA7662 > PNNG01. The sequence continues at coordinate 63,628 of PNNG01000026.1, forward strand.
TTTTTGTTCCTGCAGTCATTGGTGTTGGCTTTCCGCTTTGCCAATATTCTCGACCAGGCCCGACAACAAGCCCTCATTGGACTGCGGGTGAAATCCGACTTTTTGTCGACCATGTCGCACGAAATACGCACCCCACTGAATGCTGTGATTGGCATGACCCATTTGCTCCTCAAAAGCAATCCGCGCGAAGACCAAGAGGAGCAATTGGGGGTACTGCTCTTTTCGGCGCGCAACCTGTTGAGCATTGTGAACGACATACTTGATTACAACAAGATTGAGGAGGGGAAAATCTCCTTTGAATCTATTCCGGTTGACATGGGCCTCATTTGCAGGAACATTACCATGGGTTTGCGTACCCAAGCCGATGAGAAAGGAATTGCACTGCGGCTCAGTATCGACTCGCAAATAAAAAACAAAGTGCTTTCCGACCCCACGCGCATGACCCAAGTCATCAGCAATTTGGTTCACAATGCCATTAAGTTTACCAAATCAGGCGGGGTAGATTTGCGGTTGCAATTGCAGTCAATAACCAACCTTGCGTACCATTTGAGGGTGGAAATTGAAGATACAGGCATTGGCATCCCGGCCGATAAATTGTCGGTTATTTTCGATCGCTTCACGCAGGCCGATTCGTCTACCAGCCGCAGCTTTGGAGGCACCGGTTTAGGTTTGAGCATCGCCAAGCGCATTCTTGAAATGCAAAAGAGCAAGCTTGAAGTACGAAGCGAGGTAGACAAGGGCACTGCTTTTTGGTTCGACATTGCCTTGCCACTCACCGAAGAGCCTGTAGAAGAAATAACCAGCAGGGGCTTACCCGCCAAAGAGTTGGTAGACGATTCAAAAGAACAACTGCTTAAAAATGCCTCCATTTTATTGGTGGAAGACAATTTGCTGAACGTAAAAGTAGCTGCTGCGTTTTTGCAGCGATGGGGTGCACAAGTAGATGTAGCCCTCAATGGCGAAGAGGCTTTACAAAAGCTAGATGTTAGCAAGCATCATTTGGTGCTTATGGATTTGCATATGCCGGTGATGGATGGTTATGAAGCTACCAAAAGGCTTCGCGACCGTGGCGAAAGCTTGCCCATTATTGCCCTCACTGCCAGCCTGGCCAAAGAGATTGAAGGTGATGCTTATAAGGCCGGCCTCGATGCCATCATTGTAAAGCCCTTTAATCCCGACGACCTGCGCGAAACCATATGGCGCCAGCTTCGACGTACTACATGGAAAGCTGAAAAAACGATCAATTAGGCTGTTTTTGAAACATATCCTTGCTGCATGATGCTTCTTGCGAGCAGTAAATCGCCATAGCTATAGGCTTCTTGGCAGGCAGCCAAAGCGTCGCTCATTTTTAGTTCGGTGAGATTGGGAACAGTCTTCACTATCTCATCAAAGAGTGCGGGTGCAATCAATTGCTCCAATGCCAAATCTCCAGTACCTATGGCACGCACCAATTGCGCTTGGATGGTGGTTTCGGCATAATCGCGTAGTTGGGCAATTTCTGCAATAGATTTGCCTTCCTTGAACAGCAACAACGATACACGGGTATTTTCCTCGGCCGAAAGCTTGTCGGCCTTCACCGGAATTTCGCCTAAAATCGGATGTGAATGCCGCTTGATAGCTGTTTTTTCAGCTGCTTCCTTCTCTTTTTTAGCCTTCTTGGCGGTTTTTGCGGGGGTAACTTCCACCTGCGTTACGAAGGCCTTGCGCCAGGAGGTATCGGGTGCAGATGGCAAAAGTTCGGTAGTAGGTTGCTGTAAATAGGCTTGTAACTGCGGCCATCGGGCAATGCGTTCCCAGCACGATAGCAGGGCCGTGTCAAGTTCGGCCAATTCGTTTCGGTAGCTTTTCATGCCCTTTTCTTTGGCTACCGTTTGTATTTGCATCAATAGCTGCAGGTTCAAGGCACGCAATCGTTGCTCCAAGGGCTGTAATTTTTCTTGCCATTGCGCTATGGTCCAAGGGCTAAGCAGTGCATCCTGACCTTCATGCCGCAGGGCTTGACTGTTTTCAACCGTTTTGTTGAGCTGTTCTTCAAAGGCAAAAGCCCACGATTGCTCACCGGTTTTGCTGGCATTTTCGCCCAGCTCGCTGTAATCGTCGAGGTGTTTGCGCCACATACGCACAAAACCACCCAAATCGAACAGCTGGTTGTAGGCAAATTGGCGGTATTGAAGTCGCCATTGTTGCAGGTTGTCTTCGGAGGGCAGTTGGCGTTTGGTTTTTTCGAAATGCGCCAACCGATCGGGAACGGCCACTTGCTGCCTCGGAAAACGGCTGCTGAGTACCAATCCCTCGGCGGTGCGCAATCGCGAAAGGGCCACATAAGCTTGACCGCCAGCAAAGGCCTGGGCAATATCAATGATGGCCCGGTCGAAGCTGAGTCCCTGACTTTTGTGTACGGTGATGGCCCAGGCCAATCGCAAAGGATATTGGGTAAAGCTACCGGCAACGGTTTCTGTGATTTGTTTGGTTTCAGGGTCGGTTTGGTAAACGGTATTGTTCCAAACCAGCTTGTTCACCACCAAAGCTTCCCCATTTTCAAAAGTTACTTCTACTACATTGTCTTCTAATCGACTGATGCGAGCGAGTTTGCCATTGTAAAAGCGGTTCTCGGGCCCATCGTTTCGCACAAACATCACCTGTGCTCCAACTGCCAGTTCTAGTTGGGCATCGCAAGGGTACATGTATTCGGGGAATTCGTCTTTGACTTCGGCCGGGTAGGCAAATACGGCTTGTTTTAATGCCTGCAGTTCCTGCCGGTTAATGCGGTCCGATTGCGCATTGTGGGTAGTAAGGGTAATCCAGGTTTCGGTACGGTTGGGTTGAAAATCGGGTTGAAAGCGGCCATCAAACCAGTCCATATCGGCTTCGGTGAGTTCGTTATAGCGCAAACGGTTGAGTAAATCGGTAAAGAAGGGCTGGCTTTGCCGATGAATTTTTTCGAGCTGCAAGTAAACCGGCCTGGCTTTTTTAATTACCTGCGCGTCAAAGAAGAAGGGGGAAGCGTAATGTTTGCTCATAATTTCCCACTCTTCGCGCTTCACCACGGGGGGCAATTGCATCATATCGCCCACCAGCAATACTTGCAGTCCACCAAATGGCTCGCTGTTGCGCCTCACTGTGCGAAGCATATTGTCAACGGCATCGAGCAAATCGGCACGTACCATACTTACCTCGTCAATTACCAATAATTCGGCCCGTCGAATGACTTGCTTTTTTTCGGTGCGCATGCGGCTGTGCCTGCGCAAACTGCCCGCGGTTTCAAACTTGAGTTCTCCGGCCAACAAGGGTTCGTTTTGCTCGATGGGTAAATAGCCGCCAAAGGGCAACTGAAACATCGAATGCAGCGTAACTCCCCCGGCTTGAAGGGCGGCAATGCCAGTGGGTGCGGTTACCAAAACCTGCTTGTGGGTTGATTCAATAAAATGCCTTTGCAAGGTGGTTTTGCCCGAACCGGCCTTGCCTGTGAGGAAAACATGGCTGCGGGTTTGCTGCAGTAATTGCAGGGCCAAGCGGGCCGCAGGTTCAAGCTGTTGAAGTTGGTTGGTTGCAAGCATGCCTGCAAGATAAAACCCCTTCCTGGAGCCATCCAAATATTCGCGAGAAAGTATAACAATTAGCTGTAAACACAACAAAGCCGGACCTCCCGGCCCGGCTTTTCACCTAAAAACAAACCACAGGGCAGCTGCTTGCTGCCAAGCGTATATCAATGAAATTGCGCCGTTTCGGTCGACCCAGCCATGGCAACCGTCGATGCTGTACCGGCCGTAATGGTGGTTTGAACGGCATCGAAATAGCCCGTGCCCACAAAACTTTGGTGCTTCACAGCTTTAAAGCCAAATTCCTGTAAGGCAAATTCGCGCTGCTGCAAATCAGAGTAGCCGGCCATGCCGGTTTGACGATAAGCACGTGCCAACTCAAACATGCTCGTGTTTAGCGCGTGGAACCCGGCCAGGGTGATAAACTGAAAACGATAGCCCAAAGCAGCCAGTTCTTCGCGAAAGTTCAACAATGCCTCCCGGTCGAGCTTCGAAGCCCAGTTGAAAGAGGGCGAACAGTTGTAGGCCAGCATTTTACTCGGATACACCGCATGGATGGCCTGGGCAAAGGCACGTGCTTCGGCCAAGTCGGGTTTCGAGGTTTCCATCCATATCAAATCGGCATAAGGTGCATAGGCCAATCCACGGGCAATGGCTTGCTCGATGCCTGCATGCACGTAATAAAAGCCCTCCGCAGAACGCTCACCGGTGCAAAAAGGCTGGTCGGCTGGATCTACATCGCTGGTGAGCAGATTGGCGGCATCGGCATCGGTGCGGGCAACCAAGAGGGTGGGTACGCCCATCACATCGGCAGCCAAACGGGCGGCAACCAACTTCTGAATGGCCTCCGAAGTGGGCACCAATACCTTGCCGCCTAAGTGGCCGCATTTTTTGGCCGACGACAATTGGTCTTCGAAATGCACACCCGCCGCACCGGCTTCAATCATCATTTTCATGAGTTCAAAGGCGTTGAGGTTGCCTCCAAAGCCGGCTTCAGCATCGGCCACAATAGGGACCAGGAAATCCACTTCACCATCGCCCTGCAGGCGTTGGATTTGGTCGGCACGCAAAAGCGCATTGTTGATGCGCCTCACCACGGCAGGCACGCTGTCGGCCGGATACAAACTTTGGTCGGGGTACATCTGTCCAGCCAAATTGGCATCGGCAGCTACTTGCCAACCGCTGAGGTAAATGGCATCCAAACCAGCCTGCACCTCTTGCACGGCCTGGTTGCCAGTGAGTGCGCCCAAGGCAGCCACATAAGGTTGTTGATGGAGCTTTTCCCAGAGCTTTTGGGCGCCAAAGGTGGCCAGGCTGTGGGCGATATCCACGGTGGGTCGAAGGCGTATTACTTCTTCGGCTTGGTAGGGGCGACGGATGCCGGCCCAGCGGGGATTGGTTTCCCAATCGGTGCGCAGTGCATCAATTTGTTGTTGCGTTTTCATAGGGGGTGGCGTTTAAAATTTTGGTTTCTTCTTGTAAAAGCAGCTCGTAAGCCGGTGTAGTGAGGAAAGGTTCGAAGGCATCGGTAATCACCAAATCGAGCAGCAAACGCGTGGCACGGGGAATTTGACGCTGTAAATCGGTCCTGCCCTCGAACAAATGGGGCAAACGCCGCACTTCTCGGGCAATGATTTCTTCTACCAGACTGCGGGTGATGCGACGACCATCGGTTAATTGGCTGCCATGCCGCAACCATTGCCACAGTTGGGCACGCGAAATTTCGGCCGTGGCAGCATCTTCCATGAGTTGGTGGATGGCGGCAGCGCCTTGTCCCGATAACCAATAGCACAAATACTGCAGTGCCACGTGTACATTGGTGCGCAAACCGCCTTCGGTAATGCTTCGGTCGGTGGGCAAGGTCAATAAATCGGCGGGATGCCAGTCGGCTAAGATTTGCTTCGATTTTTGGTGCGGTTTGTTTCCCAGCACTTCATCGAAAACAGCCCGGGCAACAGGCACTAGGCCAGGGTGGGCCACCCAACTGCCATCGTAACCCATTTTGGCCTCTCTTTCTTTGTCGGCTTTTACCTTGGCAAAGGCTTCGAGGTTGGCAGCTTCATCGCGGGCCGGAATGTAAGCGCTCATGCCTCCAATGGCGTGTGCGCCGCGTTGGTGACACACTTGCACCAAACGTTGGGCATAGGCAGCCATAAAGGGCTGCTGCATGTGTAGGGCGGCTCGGTCGGGCAAGACGAATTCGGGCCGCTGTCGGAATTTTTTAATGACGGAAAAGAGGTAATCCCAACGACCGGCATTCAGGCCAGTGATGTTCGGCCGCAGCGCAAACAAAATTTCCTCCATGGCAAAGGCGGCCGTAATGGTTTCGATAAGCACGGTGCATTTGATGCTGCCTTGTGGTAAACCCAGATAGGTTTCGGCATGGGCAAAAACCTTGGTCCAGAGAGCGGCTTCTTTGGCGTTTTCGAGTTTGGGGAGGTAGAAATACGGGCCGCTACCGTTGGCCAGCAGCATTTCGGCGTTGAGGTAGAGGTAGGTGCCAAAGTCGAATAAACTGGCGCTCATGGCTTCCTCCTTCACCCGCACATGGGCTTCGTTGAGATGCCAGCCCCGTGGACGAACCATGAGGGTGGCTGTTTTTTCGGCGAGGGCATAGGTTTTGCCACGTGCTGCATCGGTAAACTGCAGCTGCCGCCTGATGGCTTGGTAAAGGTTCCATTGGCCGTCGAGGAGGAGGTCCCAGCGCGGACAGCTCGCATCTTCAAAATCGGCCATGAATACCGAAGCGCCTGAGTTGAGGGCGTTGATCACGGTTTTGCGGTCGACCGGACCCGTAATTTCTACCCGGCGCTCTTGCAAATCGGCCGGAATGCGCGCCACTTGCCAGGAGGCTTCCGCTATTTCCTGGGCGGCTTGGGAGAGGTGGGGGGTGTAGCCTTGGTCGAAGGCGGTTTGTAAACTTTCGCGCTCGGCCAGAAGTTGTTGGCGTTCGGCTTCAAAACGCTGGTGTAGCGATTGAAGGAAGGCCAATAAACCCGGCTCAAAGAGGGGACTGATGGGCGAATCGGGCAGTGAGTGGACTTTTATCATGTCGTTCTTTTCAGCGAATTTATGTATACAGCGAAAATTCGCCAAATAAATAATTTCGCGAAAGCGAAATTTTTTTCAAAATCTGCTCAGAGCCGTTGAAATGGCTTATTTTGGGGTGAAATTTTTTTGCATGGCCCTGCGTGAAGAGAACATCCGTTTGATATTTGGACTGAAAATGCGGCAGTTGCGCATCGATAAAGGTCTATCGCTATCGGAGTTAGCCCAGCGAACGGGCATATCGGTATCGTATCTCACCGAAATTGAAAAGGCCCGCAAATATCCCAAAGCCGACAAAATAAGCCTACTGGCCGAAGCCCTTGAAACCTCGTATGACCAGCTGGTTTCGTTGCAACTCGATAAGCGCTTGGCAGCTGTATCGGAGCTCCTTCAGTCACATGTGCTCACCGACCTGCCCCTCGAAATGTTTGGTGTTGAACCCGCGAGCTTGCTTGAATTGTTGGCTGGCGCACCTACCAAATTGAGTGCTTTTGTAAGTACCCTCATTGAAATAGGACGCAACTATGGGCTGGGTTTCGAGGGATTTTATCTGGCTGTATTGCGGTCGTTCCAGGAAATGCACGACAATTATTTTCCCGAATTGGAAGATGCCGTGGCGGCCTTTGCCCAATCGCACCGATTGCAAACTCCCCTTTCGGAAGAGCAGTTGAGTGAGCTGTTGGTTTCGGAATATGGCTATACCATTACTTATACTGCTTTCGACGATCAGCCTGAACTGCGACAATTGCGCTCGCTCACCTTGCCGGGTAAGTCGCCCCGCCTTTTGCTCCACCAGCAACTCAATGCCGAACAGCGGGCTTTTGCTTTGGGACGTGAGTTGGGATACAATTATTTGGGATTGGTTGACCGGCCCTACACCGCCACCTGGATTGAAGTAAATACCTTCGAACAAGTACTCAATAACTTCAGGGCATCCTATTTTTCAAGTGCTTTGCTGCTGCCATCGGTCGTACTTGAAAAAGAACTGCAGCACTTTTTTGAGCAGAAACAGTTCGATACTCACTTTTTGCCTGGACTCATGCAGTCGTACGGCGTTTCTGCCGAAACCTTGCTCCATCGCATGACATCCCTGCTGCCTGCCCGTTTTGGATTGGGAGAGCTGTTTTTTTTGCGTTTCGAAAAGGTGCCTACGCCCGAGGAGTTTGTGCTCACTAAAGAGTTGCATTTGAACGGACAGCACAATCCGCATGCTACGGTTTTAAACGAGCACTACTGTAGACGTTGGTTATCGCTTACGGCCATCCATGAATTGCAATCGGCTGGCGAAAACCTGCTCTGTACCGCCCAGCAATCGCATTATGTTGATAGCGACAACCAATATCTCCTCATGAGTATTGCCACCACCGCCTCGGCTTGGCAACCCACCGATGGCAGTGTAAGCATTGGCTTGCGGCTCAACGCGGCGCTCAAGCGGAAGATTCGTTTTTGGAACGACCCCGCTTTACGCATCCGCACGGTAGGCGAAACCTGCGAACGATGTCCCTTGGTCGACTGCGAGTCGCGTGCTGCTTCGCCCCGGGTAGTGCAGCAGCAACAAAAAACCGCTGCCATGAAGCAGGCAGTAAATGCGCTATTGCTCAAAAACAAACAAGCGCAGGGATGAAACACCGCTTTGCCACTTTTCGTCAGTTTGCCGAAGACCTCTTGCCACACGAGTACCTGTTGCTGCAAGGCCAGGCTCGTTTTGAGGACGAGGAAAACCGTTATTTGCTGCGGCAGCTGGGTGAAATATGTGTGCACAGGCGCGAGGTCGATTTCCGGGAAGACATTGACAAACGCAAATATTCGGCTCTCATCGGCTGGGCCCGCAAGCGTCTCGACCGGCTGGATGCCGATCGGCATTTTGAGCAGCTGAACGAATTGCACCGGCGCATCATGACCGACCAAATTACGCCCGAAGATGAGAAAGCGCTTTTGGCCTTGTGCAACGAACCCCAGCCCGATTTTTACTTCAGTCGCTTATACCACCTCCTGCTCGATTTTAGGCAGTTTTTACAAATCCGCTTACGCCACCGCGAACATGGGGTGGTAGATGCCTTTTTGAAAGCGCACGAAGAACTGTATCGTTATGGCCGGCAAACCCTAGAGGCACTACACGATGCAACTGCCCAAATCACCCACCAATACAGCACCGGAAAGGCCGTAGATGCCGATAAAACGAGCGCTTTGGCAACCTGGTTCAAAGACGAAAAACTCGATGGTTTTAGTAGATACAACGCTTTGGTGCGCCTCACCTTTATATACTACAACCAACGCAGCTATAACGAATTGCTGCCCTTGTATGAGCAATTTGAGCAATGGCTGGTGCAAGGTAAATTTTACGCCCGCCGCATTTTGGTGAATTATTACGGCAACCGCTTGCTCATGCACTCGCACCTCGATCAATTAAGTGAGGCCGAACGTTATGGTCGCCTGAGCTTGCGGGTACATACTACCGACTATTTGCATTACCTCAATAATTTAGCAGCAGTGCTGCACCGGGCGGGCAAGGCAAGTGAGGCCTTGGTACTGCTGCGCAATGGATTTACAGAGGTGAAGCATACCACCAATTTTCACAATCGCACCGGCTTTGTGGCCATTTACCTGCGCTGCCTCAATGCCTGTGGAAAAGCCCGCGAAGCCGAGCAATACGCCGAAACCTTTTTGGGGGCCTACCGTGAAGCTGTTTTTCAGCACCGCTGGCACCCCTTTTTCAGTGCTTATTTACAAGCTTTGGCCCAGCAACAGAAGTTTTCGAAATTGATGAGGGTAGTAAAACTCAACAAATTGCTGTCTCTTGATGAAAATTACCGCAGCAGGGCCAGCTACTTGCCTATCATTCCTTGGCTTTTTCAACTGGCTGCTTATCGCGAAGCCCAGCGCGATGCAGCAGAGGTAGAGCAGCAGATGAAAGCCCATATCAAGCAGCTTCAGCCCGATGCACATCGCCGACAGCAGCTCCTCAATTGGTGCGAAGAGTGGAAAAATTTGGCGCCTGTCATTCTGCAAAAAATTAAGTCGGAATTGCAATCGGCAGACCTAATTAAATGATAAACAGTTGATTGTCATTTTTATTTGAGTTCTTTATTGCGTAAGTCGGATGAAAGCTTCGCCGCCCATTTCTATGCTTTTGATACAGGCTGCTTAACTTAACATTCACTTAATCTAAACGCTTTTGTATGAACAAATTCCGTATTTCTGCCTGGGCAATGGTCCTGGTTTTGGCCGTAGCCGTGCAATCTTGTAAAGACGATACCACCACGCCAACGCCCGAACCTGAGCCTCCGGTAAATCCCCTCGTTGGTAACTGGCGCTCGCAAAGTGCCGATGTTGCTCCCTTGTTGCGCGTATTCTTTAATATCGACAGCATTGGTGCCACCTTTCGTACCAACAATACCTATTCAGTGGCAGCCCGCGATACTGGCGGTACCGTCATCAATTATGCAGGTACCTATTCGGTTACTGCAAGTAGCGTAGCCAACATCTTCAACATTACCCTCAACCAATCGCAGCCTACCGAAGTTACTTCACAAGGCATTTACCGCGTTTGGGCAGCTTCTCCCGACAGCATGTACTACGAGGTGATTCAAACTACCCCAAGTTTGCCTGGTACTTGGACTGCACCTACCGCAGCAGCTGGATTTGGCTCAACTGCTGGTCCGAACTTGCCCGCTGGCTGGAACCTGCAGAAGTTCCGCAAGAACTGATTTTTATTAGGCCGTAGTTGTTTTTTCGCTCCAAAAGGCGGCAGCTACGGCCATTTTTATGTACTTTTTTGCCTGTTATGCCCAAGTTTTTATTCCTTTTGCTGCTGTTGGCCCTGGTCGCTCCTGTGGGAGCGCAAACCGGTCCCGACCGCACCATCCAGCTCTTCGACCGCGATGTGCCGCGTCCGGCCGATAAAGAATTGCAGTTCATTGCCCTGTTCTACAACCAATGGGTGCACAACAACCTGGAGGTAACGCAACCCTTTTTTCAGGGCCAGGTCATTGGGCGGATGTTTGGTCTCAACACAACCACCACCCACAAGGGACGGGGTTCGTATTTCGAGCAGCGCTTTTTGCCTTTTTTCATCTACACGCCCAAACTCATGGATGGCAAGGTGGTACTCCGTACGTCTTTCGAAATCGACTGGACCTGGGGCGACAACAGTTACGGTGCAGCCGGTAACCAAGGGGCAGCCATTGGTGCCGACCAAGTGAACATCCAAACCCAAAACGTACAGCTAGAATTGCTGCCGGGCAATGGCTGGGCCATCAATATGGGTTTGATGCGCATGTTCGACAATCCTGCCAATCCATACCGCACGCTTTTCGATCAATTGGCCAGCACGGGTTATCGACTGGCTTATTGGGGAACCGACGGTGCTGGCATAAATGCCCGCAAAGATTGGGATTTCAGCAGGTTGTCGTTTGGAGCTTATCAATTGTGGGAAAACGACATCCACCGCAACGACGATGTGCAGCTGTTTATGGCCAATTACGAGCGCGATTTTACCAAGCGCTTCAGCCAGGGCATCAGCGCCTGGTACGTGATGGACCGGGCCAATAACCAGGGAGGCACCCTGGGCAACGGTCCAGCTTCATCTATCAACGATCTCAATGGCAGTCACCGTTTTGCTTTAAATGGGGTGCCCTACAATGCCGACATTGTTTGGTTGGGTACCCATTGGGCATACAATCCCGGTTTTGGCACAGGTAGAACCTTGATTTCAGGCTTTTTGAATGGCAATTTTGGAAGCATCAGCAGCAAAGCCACCGGCAACAACCTGGTTTCGGTTGCGGGTTTAGGTGCCAACTTACGCTGGGGTTACAAATACGGCCAAACCAATGAAGATGCCGTTTTGGGCGATTTGGTGTATGCCTCGGGCGACCAGAACTTTGGCGACCGCAGGTATACTGGTGTAATTACAGGCAATACCTGGGGCACGCCGGCGGCCATTTTTATCAACCATGGCGCCTATTTGCTCTTCACCCATGGCAACGTGGTGAATCGTTTTGTTGCGGCTGTAAACGACCTATCGAATATGGGCTACGGACTTACCGGCGGCACCGTGAATTACCATCGCTCGTTTATTCCCAATAAGCTCGATGCCAAGGTGGGTGGCGCATTTGCCTTTTCCAATGCTACCCCCCAGGGTGGAGGATCTAATATCGGAACCGAACTGAATTTTAAGGTCCGTTGGACTCCCAAAATCCTCATGGATTTTGAACTGCACGCCGCGCATTTGTGGCTGGGCGATTTTTACAACTCGGCTGCCGTTAATGGGAACCGTACCGAGCGGCCTGGCAATCCTTGGACTGTTTTTATGGTGTATCGCTGGTTAATGTTTTGATGCATGAAAAAGCTATTATTTTTTGGACTTGGGTTGATTTTATTGGCAGCTTGCGCTCGACCCTACCACTACACCCCGCTGAAAACTTTTGCCGATTTGCAGTATCCGCATGCGGTGAAACAACAAGCCATAAATCCCGAAACGAATTTGGCTTATATGGAAATTGGTCCAGCTAACGCTCCTGTATTGCTATTTATCCATGGTTTGGGAAGTTATGCGCCTGCCTGGAAAATGAACCTCGAAGCACTTTCAAGTCAGTATCGCTGCATTGCCATCGACTTGCCAGGGTACGGACAATCGAGCAAGGGAGCCTATTCTGGAAGCATGACTGCTTTTGCTGCTGCAGTGGCTCGGTTTATTGAGGAGAAACAATTGGGAGCAGTTACCTTAGTTGGGCATTCTATGGGAGGTCAAATTGCCATGACTTTGGCATTGACCCGGCCCGAATTGGTGCAACGTTTGGTTTTGGCAGCACCTGCTGGCTTCGAGACTTTTGGTCCGGGAGAAAAAGACTGGTTCCGCACTGGTTTAAGCGCCAAGGGAACGCGTTTAACCCCTGCCAAACAAATTGTACAAAATTACCACAGCAATTTTTACAATATGCCGGCCGAAGCCGATTTTATGATACGCGATCGGTTGGCCATGCGCACCGCGGCTGAGTTTGAGTGGTATTGCTACATCATCCCCGAAAGTGTGAAGGGCATGGTGAACGAGCCTATCTTTAACCGCATGTCGGAAATCAAGCAGCCTGTTTTGGTGGTCTTTGGCGAAAACGATGAGCTCATTCCCAACCGCTTCATGCATGGAGGCACCACCCGTTCGGTAGCTGAAAAGGGCATGGCGCAACTGCCCAACGCCCGCTTGGTGATGGTACCCAAGGCGGGGCACTTTGTGCAGTTTGAGGGGCATCGGCAATTCAATGAAGCCGTAAAGGACTTTGTGCGCTGAGGATTTGGGTTGCTAAAGAAAGAGGCTTCGGCCTCTTTTTATATTAAATGTGCTGTTGTTCAGCAAGCTAGAATTCGCTTATCTTTGATTTATGAGCGAGCTCACTTCCATCAAACAAATTTTGACGGCACTCAAACCTGAGTTACGCCGCAAATATCATGTGGAATCATTGGGCTTGTTTGGATCTGTTGTCAGGGATGATTTCGGCCCTCATAGTGACATTGATATCCTGGTCGATTTCAGCAAACCCATTGGTATTGAGTTTATTGATTTGGCTGATCAACTGGAAATCGCGCTGAAGAAAAAAGTTGATTTGATATCAAAAAAAGGTGTCAAACCCACTTATCTGAAATCCATAGAATCAGATATTGTGTATGTCTAAGCGTGAAGCGAAACTACTTATTGGCGATATCATAGAAAGTGCTGAGAAAATCTTGGCTTATACCCAAGGAATGACTTATGATGATTTTATTGCTGATGAAAAGACCGTTGATGCGGTGATTAGGAATTTTGAAATCATTGGTGAAGCATCAAATAGGTTGCCCCTACCTTTTAAGCTTATCCATCCGGAAATTAATTGGAAACAAATGCGCGGATTTAGAAATCGCATTGTCCACGACTACATTGGCATTGATTACACCATCGTTTGGCAAATCAAAGAGGTCTATCTGCCTCATTTATTGACTTTGTTAAAGGAGATAGGAGAATAGCATCCGCGCAATGCCAGTTCAGAGCATAAATGACAACCTTTAATAAGCGGATGCGGTGAATAGAGCTATTATTCGCCGCATTTTTGCGGCGAATAGCCACTTGCCATTCGTAAGGGGTGTAGTGAGCTGCATATGAGCGGTCAACACCCACCACATCTTCCTAACTTTACCCCATGGAAAAGCCCAGCTTGAAGGCCCTAGGCCTGCGCCTGTTGAAGTATTTTGTGAATGGCCTGTTGCTGCTGAGTCCGGTGGCCATTACCGTGTATGTGGTGTATTGGGTCATCACTACGGTAGATGGTTGGTTAGGGCTCGGCATTCCTGGCTTGGGATTGCTCATCACTTTGGCGGGCATTACCCTTGTTGGTTTTTTGGGTGGGAACCTATTGATTGGCCCACTGCTGGGCTTCCTCGAAAACCTGCTCACACGGGCACCGTTCATCAAGCTCATTTACTCCAGCATCAAAGACCTAATGGAAGCTTTTGTGGGTGACAAACGCAAGTTCAACCAGCCTGTGATGGTCACGCTCAGTGATGGCACGCTCAAGCCTGGTTTCCTCACCCAGGCAGATATGAAGCAAATTGGCTACCCCGGATTTGTAGCCGTATATCTGCCTCATTCGTATAATTTTTCAGGCAATATTTTCGTAGTAGCGTCAGAATCTGTCAAAAAGGTGGATGTGAATCCCACCGAATACATGAAATTCATAGTTTCGGGCGGAGTAACCGAAATTCATTGATGCGCAGAAGTATAGCCCGTTTTTTGTTTGGTCTGGTCGGCTGGAAAATCACCGGAGGAGCACCTACCGTTCCCAAGGCCATTTTGGTGGTGGCCCCGCACACCAGCAGTTGGGATTTTCTGGTGGGTGTATTTTCAAGAGCCATTCTCAACATCCGCATCAGCTTCATTGGCAAGGCCTCGCTTTTTAAACCTCCTTTTGGTTGGTTGTTTCGCTGGTTGGGGGGCTTTCCGGTTGATCGCGTGCAACAGCAAGACACCGTAAAGTTTGTCATCGACCTCTTCAACCGCCACGAAACCTTCTACTTTTCACTTTCTCCAGAAGGCACCCGCAAATACGCCCCCAAATTGCGCACAGGATTTTATCACATTGCCTTGGGCGCTGAAGTACCTATAGTATTGGTGGGTTTCGATTTTGAAAAACGGGAAGTTCAAATTCAGCCTCCATTTTACCCAACAGGAAATATGGAAGCCGATTTGGAGCACATTTTGGCGTATTTTAGAACGGTGAAGGGAAAATACCCCGATCAAGGCATTCGCTGAGCTCAGTGCTCAAAAAAGGCCGAGCTGCCACCTACCCAATTGAAATCTTTGTTGAAGCGTACGCCAATGAGCTTGCCGCGACTCAACCGCGCCAAATTGGTTACCACCTCCGGCTTGTTGCTGCCTTCGGGCCACATTACCATCATGCGTATTTCAATTTTTACCCCGCCTTCGGGCGACTCAAGTACAGGGGCATATTCCACTTTGCGCTGCAGGAGGTAATGCTCAGGCTGGTCTACAGTTGCAATGGCTTCGGGGGTAACATCTACTTGCACCCCACTGCCCGCAAACGAATAAAGGGGCTTGAGTACCCAGTTTTCTAAATCGGCAGGAATTTCTTGAAGTTCGCTTACAAATTGCGATTCGGGCACATAGCGGTTTTTGAGGAAGGGCAAGCTGTACTTGCTCATGCGAAAATACCAGTTGGGATGGCTTACCCATTCCACATCTACTTCTTGGGTGAGGTCGAAGTCGCCAATGAGGTCGGGTCGTTGCTCCAGTTCATCAAAAATCACCCGGTTGTAAATGCGGTAAATGGGGGTTTTTACACCATCGCGCATGTAAAAGAGCTTTCGGTCTTCGCGAATCACCTTGCTCAAACAAACGGATTTTACCCCGGTTAGCTGCTCGGTGGCCATAAAATCGACCCGTGTTTTTTGCAGATGAGGCTCAAGTTCCAACAACACCACGTTTTCGGTGGGCACATTGCCTTTGATGAGGCGGTTAAGCAGCTCTACATAGGTATCGTGCGTATAGCCGCTTAAGTAGGGGCCGTAGTTTTGGGGAATCTGGTAAAGCTGGCGGTAGGTTTGGGCTAAAATAGATTGGTAACAGAAAAGGGAGGGAAATCCCTGCAGTTCAATGACCTGCGGATATAGCTTGCCGCTGTCATCCATGCAAATGGCAAAGTCGGTAATGAGCAAAGTGGGACGGCTATCGTCGCCCGGCACCCATTGATGAGCCGGAATGCCTTTTTTGCTTTGTTCGAGATAGGCAGGGTCCATGATGGCCTGGCCAATGAGTTCACAGGCCTCCACCAGTTGATCGCGCAGTTCAGCACCCACAAAAACAGGGCTTTCCGCTACCCTGAAATCAACCGCTTCACCCAGCTTTTCGGCCAGACTCAACAGCAGTTGCTCATACAAAGTGTCGCTGTATTGTGCGTTAATGGCTTGGCGTAGGTTGTTAATCATGCGTGGGCCTCCGCTAAGCTGTACATGGCCATTTCCAGAAAGCGCGGAATAAGGGTGTTGTGCGTTAGCGTTATTTTATCGGAATCGTGCAAGTGCAACAACATGCTATCGTACTTCGCTTGCCCGTGGTTGTTGATGATTTGCGCTTTTTTCTCCTTGTCTTTCATATAGGCTATCATGCCCTGCGCATTGGCTTCGGGATGAAACTGCGTGCCGAAAAACTCATCGCTAAAGCGCACAGCCATGATGGCACGTTCGTAATCTACATGGTCACGGATTTTTTCGAGTGCCATGAGCTTGAATCCATGCCTTTCGATGGTTCTAAAATCGGGCTGTACCACCTGCCAATCACGCGAGTCAACCGCCCAAAAGGGATCTGGCAGTGTTTCAAGCAAGGGGTCATGAATACCGTCCTGGAATTTGTGTACAGGAAAGGTACCGAAGGAGGTAGATCTACGCTTGGTTACTTCACCAATTCCAAAATGCTGGCAGGCCATTTGAAAGCTGTGGCAGATGAAAAACACATGCTTCTTTTGCTCGTGAACCCTGTTGTGCTTCCACAGCTGATCGATGAGCTTGAGCCAGTTTTTCTCCCAGGCAGCACCACTGAGCAGGGGTGAACCCGGACCGCCAGTACTAATGTAAATATCGTAGTCTAAACCTGGCAAGTGGTTGGCACCTCGAACATCGAAAATATCGTAACTGAGGTAAAACCGATAGTCTTCCAGTATATCGCGCAAGTTGCGCATGCCTTGGTTGGCCGCTCCCTCGTACATATCGAGTACGGCTACCTTATAGTGTTTCTTTTTTGTATCCATCCTGCTTTCTCCCTGCAACTCCGCTGTAAAAATAACGATTCGGTTCAGATTCCTTTCAAGGTCTGGGCCATGTAGTAGTCAACCACTGCCCGCAGATCGTTGGTTTGTTCGTAAATGGCCAATTGCCTATCGGCTCCGGTACCGTTGTTCAAGATGTCGAATACGCGGTTGATTTCGGTACGGCTGCCTAATTCATCCACCACATCGTCTACAAAAGCCATCAGTTCGTGGATGAGGCCACGTGTATTTACTTCCATCTCTTTGCCAAAGTCAATCATCTTTCCGTCGATGCCATAACGGCCTGCACGCCACTTGTTTTCGTTCACGAGGGCACGCTTGTAAATCATAAAATTGAGGTTCTGCTCGCGCAACTTGTACAGCTTGGCCACCAAAGCTTGAATGAGTGCCGTAATGGCAATGGTTTCATCCACGGTCATGGGTACATCACAAATGCGGAATTCTATGGTATCGAAAAACGGATGCACGCGTACGTCCCACCAGATTTTTTTGGCATTGTCGATACAGTTGGTCTTCACCAGCAACTTCACATAGTTTTCGTATTCGGCAAAACTTTCGAAAAAATCGGGGATTCCGGTGCGTGGGAATTTGTCGAATACCTTGGAGCGGAACGACTTAAAACCGGTATTTCGGCCTTCCCAAAAGGGTGAGTTGGTACTGAGGGCATAAATGTGCGGTAAAAAGTAACGCACCGAGTTGGCAATGTGGATGGCCATTTCTTTATCGGGCATGCCTACATGCACGTGCAAGCCGAAAATGAGGTTCGAACGGGCTGCATCTTGCAACTCGTTTACAATTTCATTGTAACGCGGATGCTCAGTAATGAGCTGCGTTTGCCACATGCTAAAGGGGTGGGTGCCCGCTGCCCCGATGGCAAAACCCAATTCACCAGCCACTTGCGATACCACCCTGCGCAGATGCGATACCTCGGCGCGGGCCTGGTGTATGTCCTGACAAATACGCGTACCCACTTCCACCACTGCCTGGTGCATTTCGGCCTTCACTTGGTCTTCTAACAGTCGGTTGGCGGCCTCAACAATTTTTTGATCGTGGGAGGTAAGTTCGCGGCTAACGGGGTCAATTACCTGAAATTCTTCTTCTACGCCCAGGGTAAACTTCATACAACAGCTTTTAGGATTTAAGACGATGGCAAATTAAAAAAGCCCCGCGAGTTGCGGGGCTTTTTTGAAAAAAAATATTTGAAAAATTATTGAGGGTCGTTCCCCATCATTTTTTCGGCAGCCAATACGGCATCTAATCCAATGAGTTCACCAAAGGGCTTCTCCATCTTCACGCGTTTTTTGCGCTCTGGCTTCTGCACTTTCGGTTTGGGACCGCGTTTGGCCTTGGGCGCTGGCTTGGGTATAGAGCCTGTGATGGCGGCTTTGGGCTTGCGACCTCTTTTTCCGACTGCTTTTTCAGCAGCAGGCGCAGCAGCGGCTTTGGCGGGACGGCCACGGCGCTTCGGCGCTTCAGTGATGTCGGTTGTGGTGATTTTGGCTTGTGCCGGACGACCCCGTTTTTTAGGAGTCACTGCTACCTTCACATCATCGGCTGATACCACCTTTGGTTTGCGTCCCCTTTTTTTGGGTTCGCTCGCAGCTGTTTCAACGATGGCCTTGGGCTTGCGTCCTCTTTTTTTAGGCGCTGTTTCCAAGTCAGTTGCTTCGATGGTAGTTTTCTCTTTGGGTTTGCGTCCACGCTTTTTGGGTGCCACATTCGCTTCCTGAACTTTGGCTTTGCGACCACGGCGTTCAGGCGTGCTCACCACTGCGGTTTCCATGCGGAATTCGCCCATGCCTGCTGCGCCACTGCGCACGTAAGTTCCCCAAGTGAGGTTGTCTGCACCGGGCTTTTGGGCCAAAGCACGTTCAATGGCATAATTGGCAGCCGTTTCAACTACCCATTCGAAGTTTTCGGCTCCTACCGAATTGATATCGGCATCGGGGGCAGGATTGCAGAAGTCGATAGCATAAGGAACGCCATCACGCACCGCAAATTCAACCGTATTAAAATCATAACCCAATGCATTGTTGAGTCTCAACACATAATCGGTAAGGCGTGCCAGCATTTGTTCGCTGGGCTTGCGGTCGGTTACATAACGGAGATGGTGTGGATTGCGCGGCTCGTAAGGCATAATGCGCACGTGTTTGCGACCAATGCAATAGCAGCGATAATACTCTTCGAAAACAATTTCTTCTTGAAGCATCATCACCAGGGTATCGGTTTCATTGTGTTTGGCGAAAAGATCGTCGAGATTTTCCACCCGGTAAACACTCTTCCAGCCTCCACCGGCATGCGGTTTCATATATGCCGGGAAGCCTATTTCATTTACAATGCCATCCCAATCCATGGGGTAGTGCAAATTGCGAAACGAGGCAGGCGTGGTATCGGGTGGCATTTGATTAGAAGGAAGCAATACCGTTCTTGGAACTGGTACACCTACTTGGATGGCCAAACAGTTGTTAAAGAATTTTTCATCGGCACTCCACCAAAAAGGATTGTTGATTACCGCAGTGCCTTGTAAAGCAGCATTCTTCAAATAGGCGCGATAAAAGGGCACATCCTGAGAAATACGATCGATGATTACCGCATATCCGCTGTCTTTGCCTTGAATTACCTTGTCGATGAGTACTGGTTCTGCTAGAATTCCCGGAACGTTTTTGGAATTAATCCGTGCAACCACAGCTTCTGGAAATGTATTTTCCTGACCGTGCAAAATGCCGATTTTCTTCATAGAATAATTTTCTTTTGTTACAACTCTGTTATGCCCTCTAAATTAGAACAATTGTATTTAATAGCATGAATCTCAATCGATTTTTTTGGGTGTTGATATTTTTTGCAAGCCCTGTTTCGCTGAATTTGTATGTTTGCAACGCATGAATATTGTCTCAAAAATGCCTGCTCCTGCTGGACTTCAACAACCTTTGGCCTTGTTGGATTTACAAAAAATAAGCTCCAATTATTTAGGAAGAGAGGTGATATTCAACGTGTTAGTTCCAGCTCAGCATCCTGGCCCATGGAAATTACTGCTGATAAACGATGGTCAAGATTTGGAGGGCCTGCAGCTTTTCAAGCATATGAATAAATTGGCCAGGCAGGGTGAAATACGACCTACATTGGTAGTAGCTGTGCATGCCGAAAACCGACTTCAGGAATATGGTGTGGCCGGAAATCCCGATTATTTACAGCGCGGCGCAAAAGCAAGTCAATACACTTTTTTTGTGATGAAGGAATTATTGCCACTCATTGAGGGGCATTTTCCGATATCGAACAGGGCGTCGGATAGGGTTATTGCAGGTTGTTCTTTGGGAGGATTATCGGCCTTTGATATTGCGTGGAATTATGCTGCTAAATTCGGCAAAGTAGGTGTTTTTTCTGGTTCATTTTGGTGGAGAAACAAAGCGCTAAATGCCGGCTATACCGATGCCGATCGTATTGCACATCACATGGTTAGGGTAAGTAAGCCCGGAAGGAAATTGGAATTTTGGTTTGAAGCGGGTACAGAAGATGAAAAATCGGACCGCAACAACAACGGAATAATTGATGCCATAGACGATACACTCGATTTAATTACTGAATTGGTCCTCAAAGGCTATGAATTAAATAAGCACATTAACTACGTTGAATTAAAAGGAGGTAAGCACGATTTGCCCACCTGGGCCAAAGTAATGCCCCAATTTTTGATTTGGGCGCTCAAAGAATAAGCATGAAACATTTATTAATCATTCTAATGTCGTTTCAATCGGCCATGGTGGTGGGCCAAACCACCGATTCTACCAAATCGCCATGGACACGCCGCCTCGAAATAGGCCTCAACTTAAACCAAGCCAGTTTTACCCCCAATTGGAAGGGGGGCGGTACCAATAATTTTGCGATGGGCAGCTTGGTGAATGGCAGCTTGTTGTATACCAATGGCAAATTCACGTGGTCAAATGATTTGCAGCTTCAATATGGCTTTCAGAAAAACGAAGGTCAAACGCGACGGAAAACCCAGGATTTGGTATTTATTGACACCAAAGCAGGTTATGACATCAGCGAAAATCTAAACGCATTTGGTGCGGTAAACTTTGTGTCTCAATTTGCTGAAGGTTTAAACTACAGCAAAGACCCTTTGGGCAATGAGGTTGCACGTGTAATGTCGCGTTGGATGGCGCCTGCTTATTTTACTCAATCGTTAGGGGTACAATACAAGCCCGTACCTTATTTTATGGCTCGCTTAGGCGCTTTGGCTATACGACAAACCTTTGTTACTGACCCGATGCTCAGCGCTGCTGGTGCTTTCGGAGTAGATAGTGGTAGTACCGTGAAAGTGGATTATGGCTATCAAATAGTGGCCAGCTTCGATAAAAACTTAGCCAAAAATCTGAACCTCAAAGCACGCTATTTGTCGTTTGGCGACTACACCAATTTCCAGCGCACCAACCACCGTCTCGACTTGATTTTTGCTGCCCGCATTACACGCTACATCAATACCAATTTTACGGCGGTGATGCTTTATGATCGCAATCAGGATTTGGCAGTGCAATGGAGCCAAGTGCTTGCTCTTGGTGTATTGTTTCAGTTGCGCTGATCAACGGCTTTTTCCTAACTCATCGAGCAGGTGAGAGGTCGATTCTAGATTCAGCCGTATATCGTGCAAATCCGCTCCTTCTTTCGCTTTGTCCAGATCTTTTGAAAATGCCAGTTGATCCAATCGGTGCAAATTGTCTAGCAAACGCTCGCGCAGTGCTTTCAAATCGTCGGGAGATACGGGCGGAAGCTGTTCACTCATTTGGCTAAGTTAAGGTGCTACGCTTTTTTTGTGGCATTTCTGACGAAAAATTAACATTGATGACGATTGTGTGACATCCACGTGGGCAATGCTGCGAGTGCAGGCTGAGGCAGAGTTATAAGCGCTATTGATAAAGTAACAGCTTCATTTTAGGCGATAATGAATAATTTTTGCCTTTTATATGGATATACGCTGCCGGTGTCTGAAAAAGGCCTTCTGATTCGAAAAGGAAATATTGAAAATCAGACGCTACCAACCCGGCTTTCAAGTAAAAGCAGGCACCCCACATTGTTTCCATATGGTCTTTCGGAAAGCGGTTGGGCTGAAGGCTGATAGAAAGCACAAAATGGTCATGTGTTTTTTGGCTAAGCATGGGGATCAACTGCAATTCCTTCAGCCCTTCCAGCTGCATCCACTTTTGGTAAAGCAGGGTAGATGCACAGCTTTCCAAATCGGTATAAACGAGGGATACTTCAAAGCTGTCTACCTCCAGGCATTGACATTCCATCGGAATACTAACCTTTTGAATTTGGTAACCTGCTGGCCCTTGAAAAGGGGTGGAGGCAAATCGCTTTACAGGAGCATCCCAAAAGCTTATTCGCCCATTGCTGCGCATTCGGTTTTTGTGCTTGAGTGATTTGGTGGAAGCCTCCACCACCACGGTATCACCTGGCAGTGTAGGAGGTATGGTGCCGTTTGCCCAGCTGTTGCCTAAAAGTAAGTAAAGAGTAAAAACGCAAAAGAGGGGTTTAGAGATGGGGAGCATGACGGATTTTGACGGATAGTGCAAGATAGGACATTCCGGGAAAAGCCAAAATCAACGGTTTGTGCGCTTAATTATCCTTGCAATTTTAAAACGTACTTCGAAAATTGCAAGGATAATAGCGTTATTCATTCCATGCCACTTACCAGCACCAACCCTTGTGGCGAATGATTTGGAGGGTCTCGAATAAGCTCAGCAAGAAAATACCCGGCCTGAACTCACCTACGCTGTTTGATGGGGTGACCACATGGTGCGGGATGTTAGGGAAATCCTTCATCGCTTCGGTATTGCCTTTGCTCAAGTGCGGACTGTTGCTGTACTTAAATTCGAAGCTCGCCACAGGCTTGTTGTTTTGCACCAATAGCAAATCGAGTTCGGCACCTGCGGCCGTCCGGTAGAAATAAGGATGGACGGTAGGCTTGAGCATCGAAACGATTTGTTGGATGCCAAATCCCTCCCAAGAGGCTCCTTTGATCACGTCTCCTTCCAAGGCATTGAGGGTATCAATACCAGCTAACAGGTGCAAGAGTCCCGAATCGCGGATATACACCTTGGGACTTTTTACCAAACGTTTTTGCTGGTTGGTATGAAATGGCTGCAAAGTTCGGATCAAAAACATCTGCTCAAAAAACTGCAGGTAGTTTTTCACCGTGGGCAGACTCAGTTGTGTGGCTTGTGCCAAACTGCTGTAATTGATCAGTTGGCCATGCACTGAGGTCAGCAACTGTAAAAACTGCTCGAGCTGTTGGGGAGTGGTCCGCAATTCAGCCGTGCCCAATTCGCGTTGCACATAGCTTCGGCTAAAATCGAGCAGCCATTCAAAAGCATCTTCATCGGCAGGGGCCAGGTACGAAAGGGGATAGCCGCCACGCAACCAAAGATTATCTCTGCTTTCGGCGCCTGTTTCTAGCAGTTGGAAGGGGTGGAGCTCACGAAAGTGAATGCGGCCAGCCAGGTTTTCGGAACTGCTCACCAGCAATTGGTCGGAGGCAGAACCCAGCAACAAAAAGCGTCCCGGACGGCGGTCGGCATCCACCAAACTGCGCAGCACTGGGAACAGCTCAGGCATGCGCTGCACCTCGTCAATGACAATGCGTTTGTCGGCATTTTTCTCTAGAAAGAACTCCGGATCGCTCAAACGCAGCTGATCTGAAGGTCGTTCTAGATCAAGATACAGGCTGTTGGAAGGGTCTACCAGCTGCCTGGCGAGCGTGGTTTTACCCACCTGTCGCGGTCCCAACAAGGCCACCACTGGGTACTTTCCCAAAGCCTTTTGCAAGCCAGATATAGCCAGTCTTTCAATCATAATCCTTGCAAATTTAAAGTGTACTTCGAAAATTGCAAGGATAATTTGAAAGGTGCTACTTGATTATATGCTTGGAAGTTGGTAGTGCAGTGGGTTTTTATGCTTCCTTGATGAAATGTATTCCCTGCAAAATTAAAAAATAATTTTAAATTTGCAGGGATGATTGAAAGGGGCTTGGCAGAAAAGCTGCGGCAAAGACTTCAAAGATTTCCTGCTGTAGGTGTTTTGGGTGCACGTCAGGTGGGTAAAACCACGCTGGTTCGAGAACTTTTAGCGAGCCTGGCGCAGCCATTTGTCTTTATTGATGCCGAGCGCCCTTCTGACAGAAGGAAAATTGAGGTGAACCCGGAGTTCTTCTTGGAAATGCACCGCGATAAATTGGTGGTGATTGATGAAGTGCAACATTTGCCTGCTTTGTTTCCGCTTTTGCGGGCAGAAATTGATGAAATACGCAAAGCAGGACGTTTTTTGCTATTGGGCTCTGGCAGTCCCGAACTTCTGCGCCAAAGCTCTGAATCCTTGGCTGGCCGCATCAGCTACCTCGAACTAGGTCCTTTAAATCTGTTGGAAGTACCGACCGATTGGCAGCGCTTGTGGCTGTTAGGTGGTTTCCCTGAAATTTGGAAGGAATCGCTTAACCAGTCGGATGCACATGAATGGCTACAAGCTTACATAGCCACCTTAATTGGACGCGATTTGCCCATGATGGGCTTGTCAGCGCGTAAACTCGATTTGTTCCGCTTTATTTCTATGTTGGCCTACCTCCAAGGGCAGCCCGAAAACGCTGCTGAACTGTCGCGTTCGTTAGGCGTGAGTCAGCCAACTGTGAAAAATGCCATTGATTTTTTGGAACATGCTTTTTTGATCCAGCGCTTACCAGCCTGGCACACGAATTTGCCCAAGCGAATGGTCAAAGTACCGCGATTGTATTTTAGAGATAGCGGCTTATTGCACCAACTCTTGCACATCTCCTCTTTAGACGAATTGCTTGCACATCCCATCGCAGGGCATTCGTTTGAGGGCTTTATCATCAGTCAGTGTAAAGCCTTGTTGCCAACCAACTGGGAGATGTATTTTTACCGCACCCAAGACGGTACCGAGGCGGATATTGTGCTGGTAAAAGCCAATAAAGTACGTTTTCTGGTCGAAGTTAAGCTAGGTGCTTCCGAAAAGGTTACTAAAAGCATGCGGCAGTCGATGTGCGACTTACAGCCCGACCGACTTTTGATTGTCGGCGCCAAGGAAGCCGATTTTATGCTCGACGAACAGATTCAAGTGCTAGGCCCTTCAGCATGGGTGACCTTTTTACACTCGTTGAAGTAAAATGTGAATCGCAAAAAGCGAAGCTTTTAATCTCAAAGCCTGCAATATTAAAACGTAATTTTAAAATTGCAGGGATAATGGGAAGCTTGGGATTAGGAAGCAAGATTAGACTTTGCCTTGTAATACCGCCATCCATGCCTGCAGGCTGCCACAGTACTTGTTAGCAGCACCAACTTTACCCCAAAGCCATCATGCTGCCACGCACCCATTGAGAGGAGCATGACGATGGTGAGTAAATAAATCACCGCTGCTCCCAAATCCAGCAATGGTTTGGTTACATAACGCTGAAGTACCAAGTATAGGCCAAGGATGCCGATGAGTAACAAAATGAGCTGCACATTGGTCATGTGGTAAGAAGTTTGCAAATACAAGGTACAAACAAGATGTTGTTTTACCTGAGTTTTTTTGATTTATCCTGCCAAGCCATTGTTTGGCATTTTGAAACTTCTGCCTTACTTTTGCATCAGCTTATCCAGAAGGACGGAGGGAACGGCCCTACGAAGTCCTGGCAACCGCAGCGTGAGACACTTGCCTCGCGTTGGCCTGGTGCCAATTCCGCTGCCACTAACAAATACTTGAGGCAGGAGATGAGCAGGCAGTAATCAGCTAAAAAGGGCTGTGTGCTACTTGCAAGTCGGTACCCGAATCCTTCGGGGATGAGCTAAACGAAACGTTTGGCTTTTTTTATGCAGTACGATATTCAAGAAGAAGTAAAAAAGCGCATCCTGGTGCTCGATGGCGCCATGGGAACGCAAATTCAGAACTACAAACTCACGGAGGCCGATTACCGCGGCAGCCGCTTTGCCGACTGGCCGTCGGACCTCAAGGGCAACAACGAGCTCTTGTCGCTCACCCAGCCACACATCATCGGAAACATCCACCGCGCCTATTTTGAGGCAGGTGCCGACATTGCCGAAACCAATACCTTCAATGCCCAGCGCATTTCGATGGCCGATTATGGCATGGAGGAGCTGAGCTACGAACTCAATTACGCCTCGGCCCAACTGGCACGCCAAGTGGCCGATGAATTCACAGCTGCCAATCCCGCCAAGCCGCGCTTCGTAGCCGGTGCCATGGGCCCTACCAACCGCACGGCCAGTATCAGTCCCGATGTGAACAACCCCGGCTACCGCGCTATCGTTTTCGACGACCTGGTGGCTGCCTATTACGAACAAATCCGCGGCTTGGTCGACGGTGGGGTAGATGCCCTGCTGGTAGAAACCATTTTCGATACGTTGAATGCCAAGGCGGCGCTTTATGCCATCGACCAATATTTCCGCGACCACCAACGTGCACCGCTGCCCATCATGGTGAGCGGTACCATTACCGACAACAGTGGCCGTACGTTAAGCGGACAAACCGTGGAGGCATTCCTTTATTCAATGTCGCATTTGCCCTTGTTGAGCATCGGTTTGAACTGCGCTTTGGGAGCAGCCCAAATGCGTCCGCACTTGCAGGCCTTGTCGAAAGCTGCCAAATTCCGCATTTCGGCCCACCCCAACGCGGGTTTGCCCAATGCTTTTGGCGAGTACGATGAGAGTCCAGCCATGATGCGTGCCCACATCAAAGACTTCCTCGACAACAATTTTGTAAACATCATCGGTGGGTGTTGCGGCACCTCGCCCGACCACATCCGAGAAATTGCGGCGGAGGCGGCTCTGCATCAGCCTCGGACCATGCCTGCCTTGGAGCCGGTGATGCACCTCAGTGGTTTGGAGCCGGTGAGCATCACCAAGCAGACCAATTTTGTGAACGTGGGTGAGCGTACCAACGTGACCGGTTCGCGTATGTTTGCCCGCCTCATTAAAGAAGAAAAGTACGACGAAGCCGTGGAAGTTGCCCGCCAGCAGGTGGAAAACGGCGCGCAGGTCATCGACGTGAACTTCGATGAAGGCATGCTCGACTCCGAAGCCGCCATGACCCTCTTCCTCAACCTCATTGCCGCCGAGCCCGACATTGCCCGGGTGCCGGTGATGATCGACTCTTCCAAATGGAGCGTGATCGAAGCAGGATTGAAGTGTGTGCAAGGCAAGGCCATTGTGAATTCCATCTCGCTCAAAGAAGGAGAGGAGCGCTTCCGCTACTACGCCCATCAGGTGCGCGCTTATGGTGCCGCCGTGATAGTGATGGCATTTGACGAGCAGGGCCAAGCCGATAGTTATGAGCGCCGCACCGAAATCTGCCAGCGCGCCTACAACATCCTGGTGAATGAAATTGGCTTTCCAGCTGAAGACATCATTTTCGATCCCAACATCCTCACCGTTGCAACGGGCATTGAGGAACACAACAATTACGCGGTCGATTTTATAAAAGCTACGCGCTGGATCAAGGAAAACCTGCCCGGCGCCAAGGTAAGCGGCGGGGTGAGCAACATCAGCTTCAGTTTCCGCGGCAACGACAAAGTGCGCGAAGCCATGCATGCCGCCTTTTTGTACCACGCCATTCAAGCAGGTATGGACATGGGCATTGTGAATGCCGGCCAAATCGAAGTGTACGAAGAAATAGATAAAGAGCTGCTTCAGCATGTGGAAGACGTGCTGTTGAACCGCAGGGAGGATTCCACCGAACGCCTCATCCAGCTGGCCGAACAATACAAAGGTGGCAAAGGCAAAGAAGCCGCTGCCAAAGACGAGACCTGGCGCCTTGAACCCGTACAAACACGCCTTACCCACGCCTTGGTGAAAGGCATTGATGAATACATTGATGTGGACGTGGAAGAAGCCCGTCACCAATTCAGCAAGCCGCTTCAGGTGATTGAAGGGCCCTTGATGGCCGGTATGAACGTGGTAGGCGACCTTTTTGGCGCCGGCAAGATGTTTTTGCCGCAGGTAGTAAAAAGCGCCAGGGTAATGAAAAAGGCCGTAGCCTATCTAATGCCCTATCTCGAAGCAGAAAAGCTGGCTAACCCAAGTGAAAACCAGCAAGCCAAGGGTAAAATTCTGATGGCAACGGTAAAAGGTGATGTACACGACATCGGCAAAAACATCGTGGGTGTGGTGCTGCAGTGTAACAATTACGATGTAGTAGATCTCGGTGTGATGGTAAGCTGCGAAAAAATTCTCCAAGCGGCCATTGAGCATGAGGTGGATGTGATTGGCCTTTCGGGCCTCATTACCCCTTCACTCGACGAAATGGTGTTTGTAGCTTCCGAAATGGAGCGTTTGGGCATTAAAAAGCCTTTGTTGATAGGCGGTGCTACCACCTCCAGAGCGCATACTGCTGTGAAAATAGCTCCTGTTTTCAATGGCACAGTGGTACATGTACTCGATGCCAGTCGCTCTGTGCCGGTGGTAAGTTCGCTGCTCAGTCACGAGCAGCGGGATGCTTTTGCCGCCAATACCAAGGTGGAATACGACAAACTGCGTGAGGGCTATTTGAGTCGTGGCCGCGAAAAGGCCATGCTGACCATCGACCAAGCCCGCGCCAACCGCTTCCCCATCGATTGGAAGGCCGAAGATTTGGCGGTTCCTGCTCAGCCCGGTATCCACGAATTCCGGAATTACCCGCTCGAAACGCTGGTAAATTACATCGACTGGACGCCCTTCTTCCAGGCTTGGGAATTGCATGGCAGGTACCCCAATATCCTGCACGACGAGGTAGTGGGAGAAGCTGCTACCAAGCTCTTCGAAGACGCACAACACATGCTCAAGGCCATTGTGAAGGAGCAATGGCTGGATGCGCGGGCGGTTTTTGGTCTGTTTGGGGCCAATGCGGAAGGGGATGATATCGTTTTAGCCTCACCCCCGGCCCCTCTCCAGAGGAGAGGGGAGAGTGATTTTGGTAGCGAGAATAATGATACTGAACGAGGTGAAAAAGGTAGAAAGTCGAATGTGTTTAAGGCTTCACCTGATGCTTACGGCTTCCTCAAGCCTATTGCACGCGAGTTTAGAAAGGAAATGACACCTGCAGAAGAATTGCTCTGGAAGCACGTTCGGAATAGCCAACTTGGACATAAAATCAGAAGGCAGCATATCATTGAGAACTACGTTGTTGATTTTGTTTGCATTCAGAAGAGGTTGGTGATTGAGCTTGATGGCGGGGTTCATGCTTCACAAATAGAAGCAGATCGTCAGCGCGAATTGGATTTGAACGGCAAAGGATTTCAAATCATCCGTTTTACGAATGAGCAGGTTTTTGCTGATTTGGCAAAGGTGATAAATGAAATCAAATCAGAATTGGATAGCCGGCCGAATGTTGATGGAATTGATAATTATCACGATGAATCGGATTTTGAAGGAACTCTTAAAAGCGCAGAGGAAGCTAGCGCCCCTCTCCCCTGGAGAGGGGATGGGGGTGAGGCTGAACCTTTCCGCTTTTTGAGTTTGAGGCAACAAGCCAAAAAAGCCGATGGCCTTCCCAATCTCGCCCTTTCCGATTTTGTAGCCCCCAAAGAAAGCGGCTTGCAAGACCATTTTGGTTTGTTTGCCGTGGGTGTATTTGGTGCGGAGGAGCGCGTAAATGAAATGAAAGCCGCCCACGATGACTACAACGCCATCCTGTTACAATCGCTTTCCGATCGTTTGGCCGAAGCCTTTGCAGAGCATTTACATGAGCGTGTACGTAAAGAATATTGGGGTTACGAGCCGCAAGAACAACTCAGCAACGATGACCTCATCGCCGAAAAATACCGCGGCATTCGACCTGCCCCAGGTTACCCTGCTTGTCCCGACCACCTCGACAAACGTACCCTCTGGAACGTGCTGCAGGTGGAAAAAAGAATTGGCCTGACCCTCACCGAATCGATGGCCATGTGGCCTGCCGCTGCGGTGAGTGGCTATTACCTTGCCCATCCTCAATCAAAGTATTTCGGAGTTGGTAAAATCGACAAAGACCAGGTAGAGGACTACGCCCAGCGCCGAGGAGTATCCTTGAAAGAGGCTGAAAAGTGGTTAGCGCCAGCGTTGAATTATTGAAACACAGAGTTCACGGAGGCCACAGAGAGTTTGACGACAAGTGTTTATCAAAATAAATTGCGGAATTTGAAATAAAGGAATCTGCGAAATTGCTGGTCTAAAATTGAACTAATGGACAAGCTTGTATGTGCAGAATTAACAGATAAGGTGCTAGGGGCAGCAATCAGTGTTCATCGGCAACTCGGACCGGGTTTACTGGAGACTGCTTACAAGTTTGCCCTGAAGTATGAATTGGATGAAAGAAAAATAAAATATCAAACAGAAATACCAATCCCAATGATTTACAAGGGACAAAAGCTGGATTGTGGTTATAGGGCTGATTTTTTGATTGAGGATCATTTGATTCTTGAGCTTAAAGCCGCCGAGCACATGCATAATCTTTTCAAAGCCCAGTTGATGACCTATTTACGTTTGTCGGAAAGAAGGGTAGGACTGCTCATAAACTTTAACACTGAACTTTTAAAAAATGGAGTAATACGTTTAGTCATTTAGAATTCCCCGTGCACTCGGTGACCTCCGTGTTGAACCATCGCGAAGCCTCACAGCCATCTGAAGTTATCTCTGTAGCCTCCGTGACCTCCGTGTTTAACCCATAAGACCACCTCGCACACCCTTCTCCGTGACCTCCGTGACCTCCGTGTTTAACCAAGATGAAAATTACAGAACACATAAAATCAGCAACCAATACCCTCTTTTCGTTTGAAATCCTTCCTCCGTTAAAAGGGCAAGACATCAAGCAGATTTACGCCGGCATTGAGCCCTTGATGGAGTTCAATCCGCCCTTCATTGATGTGACCTACCACCGTGAGGAGTTCATCATGAAACCCGTCTCCGATGGTACTTTCAGGCGCATCACCACCCGCAAACGTCCAGGAACGGTAGCCATTTGTGCGGCCATTATGAACAAATTTAAGGTCGATGCTGTGCCGCACCTCATTTGTGGGGGCTTCAACCGCGAAGAGACCGAAAATGCCCTCATCGACCTGCACTTTTTGGGCATCGACAATGTATTGGTATTGCGAGGCGATAATCTCAAGCACGAAACGGTATTCACTCCTGAGCCTGATGGTAATGCCAATGCCTTGGAACTTTTGTTGCAGGTGAAAGAAATGAACAATGGCATTTACCTCGATGAAGACCTTGTGAATCCGGTGGCAACCGATTTTTGCATTGGCGTAGCAGGTTATCCCGAAAAGCACCAGGATGCCCCCAATTTGAAGTCGGATTTGCAATGGCTGAAAAAAAAGGTAGATGCTGGTGCCGAGTTCATTACCACGCAGATGTTCTTCGATAACAAGGCCTATTTCGACTTTTTGGAAAAGTGCAAGAAACTGAATATCGACATTCCAATCATTCCGGGCATCAAGCCCATAGCAACCAAAAAGCAGCTAACGGTTTTGCCCAAAATATTTCACATTGACATTCCTGAAGCGCTTTCGGATGCTGTTGAAAAGGCCAAAGACGACAAGCAAGTGAAGGAAATAGGCATTGAATGGGCCATTCAGCAATGCAAAGAGCTCAAGGCTGCTGGCGTACCCGTATTGCATTTTTACACCATGGGTCGCAGTGAAGCCACCAAAGCTATTGCACAGCAAGTGTTTTGATTGTATTTTGCAACATGGAAAATGCTAAAAAGTCAACCGGAAGAATAGATAAAGCAGGTCTCGGCTATGGATTATTCATTGTGGGCATTACAGCTGCTTTTTTTGAATTGGCATTCAGCGGCAAACTGTCGTTAAGCTTGCTGCTTGTTGGTGCAGGCGTAGTGCTTTTGGGCCTTTTCGACCGTATAACCTTATTGCAAATGATTTTTCCTTTCAGGCTCGATAGTGGTAAAAACTCTGCTCGCTATTTGGGTCTGATGGGTATTGTGACTTACACCTTGAGCTATGCCCAAGGATGGGTAGATCATCCCGATTACCCTTTGTTCACCGGATTGCTGCTTATTGCTGCATCCGCCAGCTGGTACCTCATTCGTTTGGTCAAATTTGGTGAACGAGGATTATAAAGCCAGCCAATATTTCATAAAAAAGCCCGATTCAATGAAGATTCGGGCTTTTTAATTTATTGCCAACAATTACTTGGTGATGTACTCAAAGCCCGTGTAAGGCACCAAGGCTTTGGGGATGCGGATGCCTTGTGGCGTTTGGTGATTTTCGAGCATGGCAGCCACAATGCGAGGCAAGGCCATGGCTGAGCCGTTGAGGGTATGAGCCAGATAGTTTTTGCCGTCGGCCGCTTTGTAGCGCAACTTCAGGCGATTGGCTTGAAAACTCTCAAAGTTGCTCACCGAACTTACTTCGAGCCAACGACCCTGCGCTGCGCTCCACACTTCAAAGTCGTAGGTAAGGGCAGAGGCAAAGCTCATGTCGCCACCACAAAGACGCAAAACCCGGTAAGGCAATTCGAGCGATTCAACCAGTTTTGCTACGTGGTTGCGCATTCGTTCCAAAACTTCGTAGCTATTGTCGGGATGAGCGAGTTCTACAATTTCCACCTTATCAAATTGGTGCAGTCGGTTCAAGCCGCGCACATCTTTGCCATATGAACCTGCTTCACGACGGAAACAAGGGGTATAGGCTGTATTTTGAACGGGAAAATCGCTCTCCTTCAAAATCACATCACGATATAAATTGGTTACAGGTACTTCGGCGGTGGGTGCCAAGTATAGGTTGTCGATGGTGGCATGGTACATTTGGCCTTCTTTATCGGGCAACTGTCCAGTACCAAAGCCAGAATCTTCATTCACCAAAATGGGTGGCTGAACCTCGAGGTATCCGGCAGCCGTATTTTGATCTAAGAAATAATTGATAAGGGCACGTTGGAGCTTGGCGCCTTGACCTTTATATACAGGAAAGCCTGCGCCAGTAACCTTCACGCCTAATTCAAAATCAATGATGCCATATTCGGTAGTCAGTTCCCAATGTGGTTTGGCATCGGCCGACAACTCCGGTAATGTGGGTACCTGAAAAACCACTTCGTTATCCTCAGGTGTTTTTCCTGCGGGTACCGAGGCATGCGGTAAATTGGGCAGTTTCACCAGTAGATCCTGTACAAGCTGCTCAGATGTATTCTTTTGTTGTTCTAATTCCTTGGAGGATTCTTTCAACGCTGCCACTTTGAGTTTCAGCGCCTCGCCTTCAGCTAAATGGCCATTTTTCATCAATTGACCTATTTCGCGAGCCAATTGGTTTTGTTCCGATAAAGATTGGTCGAGTTGTGCTTGGAATGCCTTACGCTGATCGTCCGCATCGATGATGCCTTGAACCAGGCTATCGGCCTGCTGCAGGTGTTTGTGTTGTAAACGAGCAATGACAAGCTCGGGATTTTGACGAATGACAGAAAGTTGTAGCATTTTGACAGGCTGAAATTAAGCTTACAAAGCTACGGATTGCAAGGCAAATTAGCCACGTAACGGAAGTCTCAAAGTAAATACCGAGCCTTTACCCTCACGAGAATCGGCTGATATTTGACCCTGTAGCATTTCTGCATATTTTCGGGCAAGGGTTAAGCCAATACCTAATCCTTCGTAGCCGCGGTTGACCTCCATATTGCCAGTTCGAAAAGCTTCAAATATTTCACGTAGGTTCTCTTCTGAAATGCCTACACCGGTATCTACAATGCGGAAGCAATAGGCAGGCTCACCTGCCCACAGTTCTCGGAGCATTTCAATTTTGACGCTTCCCTTTTCAGTGAATTTGATGGCATTTTCAAGTAAACTTTGAAGAATCCGATAAACATAGCGGCTATTTGTCCGTATTTCTTGGTCGCCAGCAAAATTCACTATTTCAAAATGCAGTCCTTTTGCCATAAAAGTTGGTTCTAATTCATAAAGCAATTTGGTAATGATTTCTTGTGGATCAACTTTCTCCAAGGGCAAAACTCTCCCCGTGGTTTCATAATCAGATAACTCGAGAATATCGGTCATGGTTTTACTAAGCCGTTTGCCCGAGTCGAGGAGGTTTTCGGCAACCTGCCTAATTTCTGGTTCTGCAACGTTTTCGTGCAAGTATTCACCCATACCAATAATGGCATTCAGCGGCTTTCGGAGTTCGTGATTGATGTTAGATAGAAAGAAAGTTTTCAATTGACCTGCTTTTTCAGCTTGCACCAATGCGGTTTGAAGCTCTTTGGTTCGTAAATCAACTTTGTCTTCTAGGCTTGAGTTTAATTCACGCAATTCTTCCCGATTGCGCTTGGTAATATTGAATCGATTGAATAGCAGCAACAAAAAGAGCAAAGAAACGCCAATAGCACCAATGTACACCTTGTTCAAAAGCGATTGCCTGTTCAATAGGGAGGCCTTTAATGAAGCATCTTTTTGTAATAATGCTATTTCTTGCTCCTTGCGCTCCGTTTCATAGCGTGATTGGTTTTCATTAAGCACTAATTTCCTGGTTTCAGCTTCAATGCTGTCTTTAACCATCATCAGCTCACGGGTGTAATTCAAACTGAGCTGTAAACTTCCCGTTTTTTCGTGTGCGTCTATCAATAATTGTAGCGCGCTTCTTTGCACGCCCCGATTAGATGCTGCCCGCGCTATTTCGAGTGCATTTTGAGCTAAATTGATGGTTTCTTTATAATTGCCATTCAGCTTGGCAACCCTGGCAAGTCCGTTTAAAGCCTGACCAATGCTGGTAGGATTGGCGATTTCTCTAGCCAGTTGCAGCGATTTGTTTAAATGCTCATTGGCCAAGGCCAGCTGGTTGGTTTTGATATAGATTTCTCCGAGGTTGAGATACGACGATGCCATACCAAATTTATCGCCCAATTCTTTGTCGATGGCAAAAGCCTCCATATAGGCATTGATTGCTTTTTCAAGCTCGCCAGTTTCATCGAAAATGACACCCAAGTTGTTGTAGGTATATCCTATACCCATGCGGTTTCCCACTTTTACAAACATCTCCTGTGCTTGCTCGTAGTGAATGCGTGCCTGTTCGTACTGTTTCTGGTTAATATAAATATTGCCAATGTTGCAACGCAAACTCGCAATGCCATTCAGTTGGCCCATGGCCTCTTTGTACTTCAAGGCACGGAGGTAATAATCGAGCGCTTGCTGAAAATTACTGCGATCGTAGTAAATGGTGCCCATGTTCGACAATACCGCGCTTATGCCCGCACTGTCTTTCAATAAGTCGTAAAGATCCTGCGCTTTGCGCGCTTCATTGAGAGCTTCTGCCAGTCGGCCTTGCATCCGCAAAGCATTGCTAAGCACACTATATGCATCTGCCTTTTGGGTAGGTGTTAGTTGATTTTCGCGGCTGCCGACCAAATCCTGCATCAGTCCTATAGCACTATCTGTACTAACCTCGTTGTAGGCTTTGGCCAACTTGATGGTGAGTTCGATAGCTTCTGAGCCCTTGGCAGCATTTAACTGCTTGCGCAAAAGTTCGCGCCGATCTTGAGCCATGGTACTCGACACCAACCAGCATACACCCATAAGTGTAAGAAAGAGTCTTAATTTTGAGGCCACGTTCAACAATTCAAGAATAACCCCCGAAAATCGTTAATCGCTTGTTTAGTCGTATCATTTTTTTTGTGACACTCTGCTTTTATGGCATGAATCGCCCCGTTTCGGCACAACAAGCGCCCATAGGTTCGGAGCTGGGCTTGAGAATAGGCGCTTTACCCGCATTGAGCTACCGATTTACACCTGCCGAAACACATTTGGTTGAATTGCTTTTTGCGAGAAGCAATCAAAGCCTGCTTTTTACAGCTTTGTACCAGCAACAACAGCCCTTTGGTCCGGCTGGATTTTATTACCGCTACGGCGGCGGTTTCTCTTTAGGCGGCTGGAATCAGCGCTTGGTATCGGGCTTTGATATGCAAGTGGGTGCCGATTATTATTTACCGGTGGTACCTGTGGTGGTCAGTCTTGATGTACGGCCTTGGCTGCGGCTTACCGGCCTCTTGGAAGCCAGTGGAGAACTGGCGGCTACCGTTCGCTATGTTTTCTAAAGAGAAAAAAAATGCTTTCACCTTGTCATTTCTCTAATTAATTGCTAAAATTGCCTTCATCAATCGGTTCTAGTCCTTTTAACCGATTCCAATTCCCGATTTTTTCATTTCCGCACCGAGTCAATCGGTCC
Organism: Sphingobacteriaceae bacterium; assembly: GCA_013824115.1. Classification (GTDB taxonomy): domain Bacteria; phylum Bacteroidota; class Bacteroidia; order UBA7662; family UBA7662; genus PNNG01. The sequence goes on from PNNG01000026.1 coordinate 99,687, forward strand.
GTCAAATCAGGTCGGGAACACCCCAATTCTATTTCAACACCCAAAGCGTGACTGAGAAAAAACAACGTGGTCGCCCCAAAGCACCAGCTGCTGCGGAAGTAGCCCCCGCCGAAGAATCGGCAACCGCAAAGCGTCGCGGCCGTCCCAAAAAAGAGGAAACCGCCCGTCCCGAATTATTTGATGCTGCAACCGCTGCTTTCGATGCCGAAGTGAGTTACGAGCCCGTAGCCGACGAGCCTGAAGTGCCCGTAATGCCCGCAGCCGAAGCCACTACAGCATCGGAAGTTGAAGCCGCAGAAACCAACGAAGCACCTGCTCCGACTGAGTCAAACGAACAGCGCCCACCATTCGAACGACGCAACCGCGAGTTCAGAGAGCGCGACAACCGTGAGCGTGAACCTCGTGAGCATAGAGAAAACAGAGAAGTCCGAGAACAACGTGAACCGCGAGAAAACCGCGAACTACGTGAACCACGCGAAGCGCGTGAGCCCCGCGAAGGCCGCGAAAACCGCGAAGCCAGAGAAGGACGAGAAGTTCGTGAAAACCGCGAACCTCGCGAAAACCGGGAACCTCGCGAAAACCGGGAACCTCGCGAAAACCGCGATAATCGCCGTGAATTCCGCGAAAACCGCGAACAAAACCCTCGTCCCGAACGCCAACAATACGCCTTCGAAAACATTGTTAGCCACGAAGGGGTACTCGAAATGATGCCAGATGGTTATGGTTTCTTGCGCTCGGCCGATTACCACTACCTCTCTTCACCCGATGACGTGTATGTGGCTCCACACCAAATCAAATCATACAGCCTCAAAACCGGCGATACAGTGAAAGGCAATGTACGTCCACCCAAAGAAGGCGAGAAGTACTTTGCGCTTACCCGCATTGAGTCGATCAATGGCCTTACCCCGCAAGAAATTCGCGACCGGGTGCCTTTCGACTTCCTTACACCCCTGTTTCCCAACGAGCGGCTCAAGCTGAGCAATAGGCCCGAGAACCTGAGCATGCGCATCATGGACCTCTTTACACCCATCGGAAAAGGACAACGCGGACTCATTGTGGCCCAGCCTAAAACCGGTAAGACCTTCTTGCTGAAAGATGTGGCGAACGCCATTGCGCACAACCACCCCGAAGTGTACCTGATTATCCTCCTTATCGACGAGCGCCCCGAAGAAGTAACAGATATGGCTCGCTCGGTAAAGGCCGAAGTGGTGGCCTCTACCTTCGATGAGCCCGCTGACCGTCACGTAAAAGTGGCCAACATCGTACTTGAAAAAGCCAAGCGCCTGGTAGAATGCGGTCACGATGTGGTGATTTTACTCGACTCGATTACCCGCTTAGCCCGCGCCTACAATACAGTGCAGCCGGCATCCGGTAAAATCCTGTCGGGTGGTGTAGATGCTAACGCCCTCCACAAACCGAAGCGCTTCTTTGGAGCTGCCCGCAAAATCGAAAATGGCGGATCACTTACCATTTTGGCAACCGCCCTCATCGACACCGGTTCAAAAATGGACGAAGTCATCTTCGAAGAATTTAAGGGTACCGGCAACATGGAATTGCAGCTCGACCGCAAATTGTCGAACAAGCGCATCTATCCGGCCATCGATGTGGTGGCGTCGAGCACCCGCCGCGAAGACCTGTTGCTTGACCGCGATGAGTTGAAGAAAATGTACATCCTCCGCAATCACCTTTCAGACATGACTTCACAGGAATCGATGGAGCTGCTGCTGCAAAACATGCGCGGCACTTTTTCCAACGAAGAATTCCTGATGTCGATGAACCATTAACCGATTGCCGTCAACATGAAAACCCGCTTTTGGCGGGTTTTCGTGTTTTTGAGCACGTATGAAATGGTTAAGAAGGCTTACTGCGGAAGCAAGTGCTTGTTGAAATGCGCCAAAATGCGTCGGTATTCATCGGTCCAGGAGCTGCTTTCAACAAAGCCATGATCTTCAACCGGGTAGGCAATAAGCTCCCAATTGGTTTTGCCGGTTTCGATAAGCCGTTGGCTGTAGCGCACAACATCCTGGTAATGCACGTTCACATCCACCACGCCGTGTAACATGAGCAAAGGGGCCGAAAGTTGCGGGGCAAAGAAAATGGGCGAACTGCGACGAAATGCCAGCGAATCGGTTTCGGGGGTATTGAGGATATTGCTGGTGTAACCGTGGTTGTAATGCGCCCAGTCGGTTACCGAACGCAAGGCAGCCCCGCAGGCAAAGGTGCCGGGTGGGGTAGTGGTGAGCGCCATGAGGGTGATGAATCCGCCGTAAGACCCGCCGTAAATGCCGATTCGCTTGGCATCTACCCCTTGCTCGGCCGCCAAATAGCGAGCTCCATCTACCTGGTCTTGCAAATCGCGGCCGCCCATGTAGCGGTAAATGGCGGTACGCCAGTCGCGACCATAACCCGCTGAGGCACGGTAATCGATGTCCAATACAGTATATCCCTGCTCAGCCAGCAAGTGGTGGAACATGTATTCACGGTAATACTGGCTCCACCACTGATGCACATTTTGCAGGTATCCGGCTCCGTGCACAAAAATGACTGCCGCTCCATTGCTTTTGCCGGTTGGTTTATAGATGCGGGCAGGCACTTGTGCGCCATCGGAGGCTGGAATTTCCACAATTTCAGGCACACGCCAAGGGTAGGCAGCAAATGCCACCGTTTGGCTTTGGGTGATGGATTTAGCTATTGCCCCGGGCTGATTGGCTTGCACATACAATTCGGTGGGTCGGTTGGCAGTGGAGTGGAGGATGGCCAGCCACTTTTCATCGGGCGACAGCGTTGCTTCGTGCTTGCCGCGGCCAGTGGTGAGTCGGGTCATTTCGCCTCCTTTCACTGGCAAGCGGTAAAAGTGCTGTTCAAATGGACTCTCTCGGTTGCTGTGCAGGTAAAAAAACTGTCGGTTGCTGCTTAACTGTACATTCAGTACTTCAAATTTGCCTGAAGTAAGTGCGCGTGTGCTTTTGTTCGAGACATGGAAAGCATAAAGGTGCGAAAAGCCTGTTTTTTCGCTTTGGAACCAACATTCCTGCTCGTTGAGCCAGCCGAGTGAGCCGGCGTTGATGCCAGGACCACCAATCCAAGCTGTATCGCTTTGGTGGTCGACCATTTGCCAGCTCACTTGGGCAGCATCTACCACCACCAGCCAGCGGTCTTTGTTGTCATTCGATCGCATTTGTACCAGGGCAAGCTTGCCTGAGGGGTTAAAAACAGGCCAAGAGATGCTGAAAGTACGCTCGTTTTTGAGGGTATCTGCATCGTTCTTACGCATAAACGCGGGTTTTTGACGGATTGCCGGCAAATGGCTGAACGTGAGGTAGCGCACCGAATCGGTTTCGCTGTCGTATATGCCATATCGCTGGATGCCGGCCTTTTCGCTGCCTACTTTGGCCCGGGTAGGAAGGTCTTGGGTATAGCCTGAGGCATCCATGTAATCGGGTATCTCGGTGCGTTTGCTTTCGGTGGGGGTGGAGAGTGCAAAGTGGATGTAGCGGCCGTCGGGACTGGCTTCCGACCACAGCAGCCTGTCAGCCCCCTGGTAAATGGCTTTGGGCAGCTTCATTGCCAGGCGTTCGCGGCGGGCTTCGAGGCTGTCGGCCACCTTTTTCCGCTTACTCAGCACATCAAAAAGTTGGTACTGCTCTTCTCGCAGCCGATCGGTTTTGTCTTTTTCGGCCGCTTTGCCGCTTTGGAATTGGGTGAGTTGGCGGCTACTGCCCTCGCGGGTAGACCATGCGAACCATTGTCCCCCGCTTTGGTACAAAAGGGCATCACCCTTTGCTGTGAAGCGGGGTCGACTTACGCTCAGCAACTGGCGGGTGAGCTGAATGGGCTTACTGCCGGCATCGCGCTGGTAGAATAACTGGCCTTGTTTCACCCAGGCTTGTTGGCGGCGGTCGTTGTCGAAGACACGTTCGGCGGTTTGTAAGGCAGCCACCTCTTCTTCTTTGAGTTTCCGTGGTTTTTGGCCAGAGGCGTTGCTGGCATACACCTCTGCGAGCAAGGTCGAATCACGTTTCCAGTCGAAATACAATGCCTTGCTATCGGCACTCCAACGCGGATTTTCAGGCGAATGGCCGATGAAGTCGTAGCCTTGCATGAGTGTTTCGAGGGGAGGAAGGGTTTGAGCAAGGCCAGAGCTGCCAAAAAACAGGGCGGTGAAGAGCAGGTTGAGGAGGTGCTTCATGGGCTAAAGATAGCAGGCAGCACAAAAAAAGGGAGGCCGATCTGACCTCCCTTTGCTTGGTTCGGGCTCTATCAAATGATTTCCTGCTTGATGCGCTCTATAATGGCATCTAATTCGGCCAACTTGGCATTATACAATTTCACATCGGCCAACTGGGTGTTGAGGCTGATGTAGTATTTGATTTTGGGTTCGGTACCGCTCGGACGGGCCGAAATGATGCCGCCATTTTCGGTGATAAACTGCATCACGTTTGATTTGGGCAGGTCGATAGGCCAGGTTTTGCCGGTGCGCAAATCGGTTTCAATGCGTTGCTCATAATCCTTCACCCGCATGATGTTCATGCCGGCCAGGGTTTTAGGTGGATTGGCACGGTAACCAGCCATGAGCTCCTGGATTTCTTCAGCACCCCGTTTGCCAGCTTTGGTGAACGACAACAAGGCTTCTTTGTACAAACCGTATTCGCGGTAAATGTCGATCAGCACCTCATACAGGCTCTTGCCCTTGTTTTTGTAGTGTGCACACATTTCGGCCAGCATGGTGCAGCCTACCACGGCGTCTTTGTCGCGCACATGGTCGCCAACGAGGTAACCATAACTTTCTTCGCAACCGGCAATGAAGGTTTTTTGGCCTTGCAGTTGGGTCATGAGGGCGCCAATGAATTTAAAGCCAGTGAGGGTATTGTAGCAAGTCACCCCTTTGCTTTCGGCCATTTTGTCGATGAGGTAGGTGGTTACCACGGTTTTGATGATGTACTCGTTTCCGTTAAGCATGCCCTTGCTTTCCCACTGGTTGAGCAGGTAGTAAAAGAGGAGGCTTCCGGTTTGGTTGCCATTGAGCAGAATGTATTCGCCTTGCGGATTGCGGATGGCAATGCCTACGCGGTCGGCATCGGGGTCGGTAGCCATTACAATGTCGGCACCCACAGCCTCGGCCTTACGCAGGGCGAGCGTCATGGCTTCGTGCTCTTCGGGATTCGGATAAACCACCGTGGGGAAGTTGCCATCGGGGATGCATTGCTCCTCCACCAGGTGCACATTGGTAAAGCCCAATTGCTTGAGTGCGCGGGGAACAATGTCAACCGCGGTGCCATGGATGGGCGAAAATACAATCGACAAATCGTGCTGGGCTGCAATGGCTTCACGGTCGATGCTTACTTTGGCGATGGTATCGATGAAGAGCTTGTCGATTTCGGCACCGATGCGTTCAATCAATTCGGGACGGGCCATGAACTTGATTTGCGCAACATCGGTGATTTTCATCACCTCACCAATGATGTTTTTATCGTGCGGGGCGATGATTTGGCCACCATCGTTCCAATAAGCCTTAAAGCCGCTATACTCTTTGGGATTGTGAGAAGCCGTCAGCATCACGCCGCTTTGGCACCCGAGGTGACGGATGGCAAACGACAGTTCGGGAGTAGGTCGTAAAGCGTCGAAAAAGTATACTTTGATGCCATTTGCTGAAAATACATCGGCTACAATTTGGGCGAAAATGGTGGCGTTGTTGCGTGAATCGTGCGCTAAAGCGACTTTAATTTCCTGCCCCGGGAATTGCTGCAGCAGATAATTGCTGAGGCCCTGGGTAGCTGCGCCAATGGTATATTTATTCATGCGGTTGGTGCCTACTCCCATGATGCCACGCATACCCCCTGTACCGAATTCTAGATCGCGGTAAAAAGCATCAATAATAGCATCGGCATCGTTGCTCTGGAGCAGGGCTTGTACGCCTGCTTTGGTATCGGCATCATAGTCGCCATCGAGCCAGGCTTGCGCACGGGCCAAGGTGGCTGCATCTATCTTATTCATGGTGATTCAATTGCGGTTTAGCGCTCCGAAGTTCGTGATTTTTTCATGCGCTGCGTAAAGAAACAGCATTTTTACGCCTTAATTTTCGGCTGTGTTCTTAGGCTTTATTTTGCCGTATTTCAGCGTGTACCACCAACTGGCAAAAGGATAAGGCATTTCCTTAAAATAAGGCTTTTTGCAGTGGTACTTGGCAATCATTTCGTCGCATTCTTGCTGAGCAGGTGTTTTTAGCAATTTATACAGGCTGCGGCCACCTACTGGTTTCGAATGCCAAACCGCAATCTGATCGAGCACTCCTATGCCTTTGCGCCCCAGCAATTCAGTCCACGCCAAATCATAACCCCAACTGCTTTGGTTTTCCTTGAAAGTGGAGAGCAACTTTTTAACGGTATCACGGGTCATGAGCGGACACATCACTTCTACATGGCTCACGCGTCGATACCCCTTGCCTTTTTGCAGCAATACACGCCAGCTGTGGTGGCTGTTGTGGGTGAGGGCAGGTTGTGCAAGTACAAAAGGTCCTTGGGCAAAGAGCTCAAAAAGCTGGTTGATGTCGGCGGTGGTGGTGACAATGTCGTCGTCGGGGAACCAAAAATAATCGTATTGATCGATCAGCTCGGGAAGAAAATCGGCCAGCATATGCCATTTGAAGCCGCGCAAATGCTGATGGTAGGTCGATGCAGGTCGGTTGGCCACGCCTTCAGCCGTATAATCGAGCAATGCCAAATCAAAATGCGCTTCGCCCTGCACCCAGTCTTGGATAACATGATCGTGTCCGATGGGTGCGGCAACCAGGCATTTCATGCCGCAAATATGCACAATCTCTTCCTATCCCAACAAGCTGGCCATCTTTTTGGCAATGAAGCGGGTGGCAAAGGCAGGATGAAAGCGGTAAAGCTTGTCGAGAAAGGCGGCGTCGCTGCCCACCAGCACCCTGAAGCGGTTGGCTTCCACCGCGTCGAGCAGGATGTTGGCTGCTTTTTCGGCGGGAAGGGCTTTGAACTGCTTGGCGGCTTTTTCGGCGGCGAGACCACCCGGTGCCTGCACCCCCGAATTGGTGGTGATGTTGGTGGCAATGGCACCGGGAAAAGCCACCGTTACATGAACCGGCGTGTGCTGAAGCTCAGCAAAAAGCGCTTCGGTGAAGAGTTTGACGGCTGCCTTAGCCGCTCCGTAAATGGCTTGTCCGGGCACCGGCAAGAAGCCACCCATACTCGAAATATTCAATATATGCGCCTCAGGCCGCTGCATGAGTTGGGGCAGAAAGGCACGGGTCATCCACAGGGTGCCGTATAAATTCACGTCCATTACCCGCTGAATGGCCGATTCGTCGAGGTCAGCCACTTTCACAAAGGGCTGTATGATGCCGGCGTTGTTAATGAGGCCATCTATGCTGCCATGTGCGGCCAACACTTGCTGGGGCAGGGCTTCTACCCCGGCACGGTGGGTGATGTTGAGTTCATGTAGCGATAAACGACTGGCCATGCTGCCAGCCAGGATGCGGGTTTCTTCGAGGCTGTTGGGGTGCATGTCGACCGCAGCTACCCGGCCGCCGCGGCGCAAAATTTCTAGCACCAGGGCGCGGCCTATGCCACTGCCCCCTCCCGTAACCACCCAGGTTTTGTGTTGTACTTTCATGGTGTATGGTTTTAAAGGCCTTTTTGCAGCGCGACCTTCGCGTTACACCGAAAGTTAACAAAATGGATGAAATTATCCAAATATTACCTGAACCTACCGGGCATCACTACCAATTGAATAAAATTGACTTCAAGCTGGTCGACCCGCATCTGGCCCGCTCCGCTGCTCAGTCTTTGCCCGGGGAAGTAGCGCAAGCTGGTGCGTAGGTACCAGCGCTGGAGTTCGTCGGGACGGATATCCCAACCGGCCGTTATGCCCGGTGACAGCAACCAGCCATTGTAATTGAAAGCGGTCTGATTGATTTCTGGGTTGAGTTGGGTTTGCACCTGCCATTGGTCGGCACTCAAAACAAGGCCAACATAAGGAACAAAGCCATGGTAATCGGCAAAAAAGTGGTAGCCCTCCAGACTGATGGCGCGACGGTTGATTTCCTGGCTATTTCCGAAGGCAGAGATGCTGCTGTTCATCGACCGATATACCAAGCTCAGCTGCACATCGCGCGGTTGGTAATAATAGCCCAGCATGAGTTCGAGCATCGTACTGCCCGCATGTTGGCCGAGCCAAGGCAATTGTTGGTTCAGGTAGTCGGCTTTAGACAGAAAAAAGCCAGCGGATGGCCCTATACCCACTGTCCAGCTGTTCAGACGGCCGAGTTTCGAAAGGGTGTCGGTGAGGTAGGCGGTGCGCCCACTTTTCCAATTTTTTTCAGCTCCGAGGGTGGTGTCGAACATCCATTTGTAGCTGAGGCTGAGGGCGCCTCCAGGCAGTTGGGCCTTGCCTTGTGCCGTTGTGCCAAAGTGGTAGTTCCAATCGTTGCTGAAAGTTTGGCGCCAACCCACTTCAAATAAATGCGCGCCCTGCAGGTAATACAATCCTGCCTGTAGGGGCAACCGGTTGCGTGAAAGGGTTGCGCCATCGTTGAAACGAATGCGGTCGACCATGTGCGAAAAACCCACGTAGGGTCGCACTTTGGCGCTTTCGAGGCGCCAAGGCAGGTAGCGAAAACCGGTTTCGACGCCGCCACGCTGTCTTTGATCGCCGGTAGTTAGTATAGGGAAGGCCACGTAAAAATCGGCGTGACCCCAAAAATGGGTTCCACCTATGAGCAGGCGGTGGTTTCCTTCGGTGCCCAGTGGGGTAGGGGTGGTCAAGTTGGGGATGTTGGTTTGCAGTTGGCTGTTGCCCATGCGGAAGGTGCTGCTGGCTCCAAGGGTGATTTGTGCAAAGCGGTGGCGGGTATTACCTCCTTCCACATACGGCTGGGCGGCACCGGGTTGTGTCCACAGCAACATGGCCATGGCAGCAGCCGCAAGCGTGGGTTTGATGCGGCTTTTTTTAACGGGTGGTTTTCCTTGGCCGAGACGCACATTCCAGTAGATGAGCAAGGGGGTAAAAGCCATGGTCGGACCCAGCCAAATGAGCCAATGGCCATTGCTGTTCACCACCAGAAAAGCGGTAAACACAGCGATGTAAGCACCTATCATATTGCCCAAATGACGGCGCAACCAGGCCATGGGAGGCAGCTTATTGCCGCGGCTCCGCACCCACCAGCCATGCACGTCTTGAAGGGCCAGGCCGAGTTGGATGCCGCCAAATACCATCAACACCATGTTCATGCTGGCTAGCATCAAGGCACCGTTGATCAGCCCTAAAATGCCTAAAAAGTAATCGAAGAGGTAAGGCCGCAGGGTTTTATCGCGCACCGAGCGATAGCCGGCATTCACCTGATAAAAAGTAAACAAGCCGATGTGCAGCAGAAAAGTGGCGTTTCCTGCCAGGTTGAACCAGCTTTTCCAGCCGGCAATGGTGATGGCTGTAAAGGCCACGCCCAAAACACTGTAGTAAAATAGGCGGCCACTCGTGCGGTGGGTTTGTTCCCATTTGCGTGCAAAGAGGGCAGGTATGCCAGCCACCAGGGCCATGCCTCCGCAAACAACGTGGATGAAAAGAGCGGTGTGGTACAAAAAGTCCATTTGATGTCGATTTGGTTTCGGCAACAAACATGGGCAGTTGTGTGGATGCCACCATGGGCTTTGTGACCAATGGCAATTTTAGGGCTGAATGGCAAGCTTTTGTGACGAATGGGAAGGTCGCGAGGGCTCAAAGGTGGGCTCAAACTTTGGCGCCGTGTCTGCCGTATTGATGTAAGAGGTTGGGCAAGGCGGCATTCAAACTGCGTGAAACCGGTACTTCATGTCCCCCGGCATCCAAATGCAGGCGGTAGCCCTGTGCATTGCCTGAGGTGCGCACCACCCGTTGCAGGTTTACCACATAACTCTTGTGGCAGCGGAGCAGGGCGGGATAGGGGGCCAAATCGACTTCGAGCTGCTTCATGCTCTTGCGCAAAAGTTGGGTGTGCACTTTCCCTGCCGATTCATACACCAACTCCATGTAGTTTTCAGCGGCTTGAACCAGCAACAGCTCGTTCCAGTGCAGTTGTACCACTTCGTCTTGGTTATCGCCCTTGATGAGCAGCTCTGACGAGGCCGGATTGGCGTTATTTGGCTGAACCTCCTTCAAATCGGCATTGAGGGCAAGTGCCCCTTCACGGTATCGTTTTTCGAGGATCCATTGGTTCACCATATAACTGCCTGCTACCGGAAAAATACCCACACCTATGGTCACTAACTCGAAGAACAACAAACGCCCAAGGCTCCAACCACCACCCAAAGCCCAAGTGGTGTAAAGCGCATTGGCACCCCCAATGAAGGCAATGTGCAACATGGTAACGGCTATTTCTTTGCCGGTGGTCCAGTGTTTTTCGCGAAATAGCTGTGGGAAAAGCGCCATCAACATGGCAGTTACAGCAAACATGGAGGCCGACGTTACCAAGCCGTAACCCAAGGCATGCAGCTCAAAATGCGGCAAGCCGGCAATGCCAAAGGGTTGAAAAAGCCATAGAAAGAGGCTTACGAAAAGTCCGAACAGCACATTTCTCCGCTGCCTATTGGCACGTGATTCGTTAAGCGGATAGGGTTGTTGCAGGATGCGAAACATCCGTGCAAAATACACATTGCCTCCCATTGGCAGATAATTTAGGTCAAAAGCCTGCGCGATTTTACGCCCCCCTGCTTATCTTGCACCCACTAAATCGGAATACGTATGATTGGCTGGGTTATTTTTGCCGTAGTGGCACTGGGTGGTTTTGTGTATGTGCTGACCAAATACACCAAAGAACCGCATTAAAACACAAAGGCAAGCTGAAAAGCTTGCCTTTGTTGCTGTTGGGGTTGTTGAGTTGGGTTGTTTGTTTAGCGATGCAGGTTGAGCTGCAAGCTGAATCGTTCGCCCGTTAGGGCCTCGGCATCATAGGTTTTGATGCTTTCGAAGGCGCGAGTCAGCTGTTTTTCCAAAAACGCGCTCTCGGTTTCCACGTCGAGCACTTTGAGGTAGCCCAGGCTGTCGATGGTGAAGTGTACCACCGGACTTTCGCCTTCGCACAAATCGAATACTTTTGAAGGAATCCGCAACTCTTCGCGGATGGTGCTGTACATGCGCTTTACGCGGCTGTCTTCGGCCGAAAGCTTGTTGTCGGCCAAACTGCTACCGATGGTCGAGATGGTCATCAGTAAGCTGAGCAGGAGGGTTTTGAGGGTTTTCATGGGTTGGTTTTTTAGGGTTTGTTGTTGCTGTTGGTTTCGGTGGTTGGGTTGGGTTGGGTTGAGAACCGTTACGAATAGCAGACGCACAAAGGTAGGCAGAGGTTGCATGGGGGGTAGTTAAATGGATGTTAAGGGGTGCTAAGGATATGTTAAAGTGGGTGGCCCTAGCGGACCTGTGGTTGGCCTAATGGCCTGTGGTTGGTCCTAGCGGACCTGTGGTTGCGCTTCGCACTGTGTTTTGCAGTGTAGTATCGTACTATTCAGTTTCTCGCAGTTGAAGTGCTGGTGCTTTCAGATTCTTTTTTAATCAGATAGGCGGTGAATCGCTCAATCTTATTGACTACCTGATCGAGTTCAAGTCGGAGTTCCACGTATTTGTCTTTGTTGATGTATCCGAGGTCATGCGCGCCTATGATATGGTCTAAAACTTCAAGACAGCTGGCGTAAGCCATGTTGACAAAGCGTACTTTGTCCTTAAAACCCAATCTGCCCGCACCTTCTGCTAAATTGGCAGTGATGGAACTTGCTGCTCGTTCTATTTGGCTTGTAAGTCCAAATTTTTCCGAAGGTGGAAAGGTTTTACTCACTTGGTAAATTGACCGTCTGAAGGCCCGGGCTAACTTCCATGCTTCTAGTTTTTCAAAGAGATATTCTCGCATACAAGCATCTTTTCTTTAAATTTCGATAACCAGATAATATCAGACAAGTGTTTATCGAGTTTTCTAAAAAAGATGCGCAGAAAGCATAAGTTGCTGACTTAGATTGCCGTATAATGGAAATATCACCCGAAGTCACCCACAGACCGACAGGTCAACTACTTGCCACAGTCATCGGCGCATTCACAGCCGCAGGCAACCACAGTACCGCTACTGCGGAACACCCACAGGCCAGAGGCCACCCACATTTAATGCATTGCAATTCCGAAAATCACCTATATTAGCCCCATGCTTCTGCAGCAACATACCAACGTTTCCTTCGGCAATGTGATGTCCCTCGATGGCATTTATGCCCGCTGGTGCCGAATGCAGGCCTGATAGCTACAGGCCCAAATTGCTGCGCGTTCCCCCCAACTGAGGGTTCAAATCGGTTGAAAATCAATTATTTTTCATTTATTAATCATCACTAACGTGACGAAACATCCATTTGTGGTCAGGGTGGCCACAGGGAATGATTTGCATTACGCAGATCAAATTACCCAGGAAATGGAAACATCGGCCAAGGCCCGCGGAACAGGCATTGCCAAGCGCACTCCGGCTTATATCAAAGCCAAGATGCTCGAAGGCAAAGCGGTGATTGCCGTGACAAAAGATGCTTCTTGGGTAGGGTTTTGCTACATCGAAGCTTGGGAGCATGGCCGCTATGTGGCCAACTCGGGGCTTATTGTCTCACCAGAATTTCGGGGAAGCGGGGTGGCCAGCGCCATCAAAGCCGAAATTTTTAAACTGTCGCGCCAGAAGTTTCCGGAGTCCAAGATTTTTGGACTTACCACCGGACTGGCAGTCATGAAAATCAACTCAGCCTTGGGCTACAAACCCGTGACTTATTCGGAGCTTACCACCGATGAGGCTTTTTGGGCGGGCTGCCAAAGTTGCGTGAATTACGACATCCTCCAAGCCAAGGAGCGGAAAAACTGCCTATGTACCGGCATGTTGTACGATCCAGCTGAAGAAAAAGCCTCGGCCATTCGCAAAGGTTGGCTGGGTGAAAAAACGGGAAGTTTACTGCGGCGACGATCACGACCCTTTGCCGCTCACCTCAAATTGTACGAACGCTGGATGCGTTTGAAGCAACATTTGATGCTGGGCGTTAAAAAAGGCCCAGATAGTCCCTTGTAATTCACTCAAATCGCAATTTCATGAAATCAAAAATATTGCTCGCCTTTAGCGGCGGGCTCGACACTTCTTTTTGCGTTCGCTACCTGCAAAAAGAAAAGGGCTTTGAAGTCCATACCGCCACTGTGCAAACGGGTGGTTTTTCGGATGAAGAACTAGCCACCATCGAAGCCCAGGCTTATAAACTCGGATCGGCCAGCCATACTACGCTTGACTGCACCCACGACTATTACCAGCGCGTCATTCGCTTTTTGGTGTTTGGCAATGTGCTGCGCCACCAGACCTATCCGCTGAGTGTGAGTGCCGAGCGCATGTCGCAAGCCCTGGCCTTGGCCGAACATGCCCAAAAACAAGGCTTCACAGCCCTTGCCCATGGCAGCACGGGTGCAGGTAACGACCAAGTACGTTTTGATTTGGTGTTTCAGGCCTTGCTACCTGAAGCCGAAATCTACACCCCCATCCGCGAACTGCGCCTGTCGAGAGCCGAAGAAGTGGCTTATCTGGCCGCCGACGGCATCCCATTCAATGCCCAAAAGGCAGCTTACAGCATCAATCAGGGCCTTTGGGGTACTTCAGTAGGTGGGGTAGAAACGTTGAACTCGCTGGGTAGCCTGCCCGAATCGGCCTGGCCAACACCGGTAACCGCTACTGAGCCGGTGACCGTGGTGCTTTCCTTTAAACAAGGCGAGTTGGTAGGATTGAATGAGCAAACCTTCGATCATCCGGTCGACGCCATCCGCGCCTTGCAGGCTTTGGCGGCGCCCTATGGCATTGGTCGCGACATCCACGTTGGCGACACCATCATCGGTATCAAAGGGCGCGTGGGTTTTGAAGCAGCCGCACCCTTGCTTATCGTCAAGGCACACCTGGCCCTCGAAAAGCACGTGCTCAGCAAATGGCAGCTGCAGTGGAAAGAACAAGTGGGCTCGTTCTACGGCAATTTTGTGCACGAAGGATTGTACCTCGATCCGGTGATGCGCGACCTCGAAGCCTTGCTGCTGAGCAGTCAACAACGCGTTACGGGCAAGGTGCACCTGCGTTTGCATCCCTACCGCTTCGAAACCCTGGGCATTGAAAGTGATTTCGACCTCATGTCGGCCAAGTTTGGAAGTTATGGCGAGATGAACCGTGGCTGGACCGGCGCCGATGTGGCTGGATTTACCCGCATTTATGGCAACCAAATACGCATGCACCAACAAGTAGGCCGCAAAGGGGAGGAAAAAGTATGATCCGGGCGGGTATAGTAGGTGCAGCAGGCTATGTGGGTGGCGAACTCATGCGTTTGCTGCTGTTGCACCCCGAGGTGGAACTGGTATTTGCCCAAAGCAGGCATTTGGCGGGTAAATCCTGGTCGGCAGCTCACCCCGATTTGGCCTTGCTAGGCGAAGGAGATTTTGTTGCTGAGGCCGATTTGTTTTCAGTTGACGTGCTTTTTATGGCACTGGGCCATGGCGAATCGGCGGCTTGGTGGCAACAAAACAGCCTGCCCGCCAGCTTGAAGGTAATCGACATGAGCCAGGATTTCAGGCTCGATGAAAAATCAGGTTTTGTGTACGGCCTGCCCGAATTTCAACGCGAACGCATTGCTACAGCAAAATATGTGGCGAATCCCGGTTGTTTTGCCACTGCCCTGCAATTGGCTTTGTTGCCGCTGGCAGCTGCCAATCAATTGTATGAAGTGCATGCCACTGGCATCACCGGAAGTACCGGCGCCGGCCGGGCTTTGGGCGATACCAGCCATTTCAGCTGGCGTGCCAACAACCTGGCTGCTTACAAAAGTCTGCAGCACCAGCACCTGGCCGAAGTGCAGCAAACGCTGTCGAAAAGTCTGGGCGAAAGCTACCAAAGCCTTCATTTTGTACCCTGGCGGGGCGATTTTACCCGTGGCATTTTTGCAAGCCTGCAGTTTAAAAGTGAGGTATCATTGGAGGACTTGAAAGCACAATATGCAGCCTATTATGCCGGCCATCCCTTCACGGCTTTGGCCAAGGGTTCGCTCGACCTCAAGCAAGTAGTTCAAACCAACCACGCCTTGTTGGCCATCGAAAAAGTGGGTGAACAGGCCGTGGTGCATGTGGCCATCGACAATTTGCTGAAAGGCGCAGCCGGACAAGCCGTGCAGAACATGAATTTGATGTTTCAATTGTCGGAAACGGCCGGATTGCGGCTCAAACCCAGCGCATTTTAATCACCATGGCACTATTCGACGTATATAAATTGCAACCCATCACCCCGGTAAAAGCCAGTGGCTCGTGGTTATGGGATGAAAAAGGGCAGCGCTACCTCGATTTTTACGGGGGACATGCCGTCATCAGCATTGGGCACAACCACCCGCATTGGGTCGATGCCCTCCAGCAGCAACTCAGCCGCATCTCTTTTTACAGCAACAGCATCCAAAATCCGCTGCAGGAAGCGCTGGCCGAGCGTTTGGCCAAACAAAGCGGCTACCCCGATTACAGCCTGTTTTTGTGCAATTCGGGCGCCGAAGCCAATGAAAACGCCCTCAAAATCGCCTCTTTCATCACCGGCAAGGCAGGCGTGGTAGCCTTCAACAAGTCCTTTCACGGGCGCACTTCGGCGGCGGTGGCGGCTACCGACAATCCCAAAATTGTTGCGCCGGTGAATGCCGGTCACCAAGTACGCTTTCTCCCTTGGAACGACATTTCGGCCCTCGATGCGGGTTTGGATGAAAGCATCGGTGCGGTGATCATCGAAGGCATTCAGGGCGTGGGCGGCATTCATGAACCCGATGCGTCCTTTTTGCAGGAACTCGAGCGCCTCTGCCAGCAACGCAACATCTTACTTATTCTCGATGAGGTGCAAAGCGGTTGTGGTCGTACCGGTCAATTTTTCGCCCACCAATGGGCGGGTATTCGTCCACCGCTCATCACCATGGCGAAGGGCATGGGCAACGGCTTTCCGGTGGGTGGGGTGCTCATTTCGCCCGATATTGCTGCCTGGAGCGGGATGTTGGGCACCACTTTTGGCGGTAATTACCTCGCCTGTGCCGCTGCTTTGGCGGTGTTGGAAGTGCTGGAGCAGGAAAATCTGCTTGAAAATGCGCTTCAACAAGAGCAGGTCATCAGACAAATGCTGGCCGATTTTCCGGGCATTTCTCCTGTGCGCGGCCGCGGACTGATGCTGGGTTTTGAAGCACCAGAACATCTGCCTTTGAAGAAATTATTGCTCGAGCAGTACCACATTTTCACCGGTGAGGCGGGTCTGCGCACCTTGCGTCTGCTGCCGTCGCTGGCCATTGGTGCCGAAGAAACCAGCTACCTGGCCGAAGCGCTTCAACAACTCAGCAAGGAGGTAGTAGAATGAAGCAGTTTTTTTCGCGGGCCGATGTGGCCGATGGCGAAACGCTTTTACAGCAGGCACGGGCTTACAGGAAGCAACCGCGCCTTGATTTTGGCTTGGGTACTGGCAAGACCCTCGGACTGGTATTTTTTAATGCCAGTTTGCGCACCCGCCTCAGCACCCAAATCGCTGCCCGCAACCTCGATTTGGAAGTGCTGGTGATGAATATGAACCAAGATGGCTGGACCATCGAAACGCGCGAAGGAGCCGTGATGGATGGCGGCGCTGCCGAACATTTGAAAGAGGCGGCCGGCGTTTTGGGTCGTTACTGCGATGTGCTGGGTCTACGCAGTTTTGCCGGTTTGCAGGATGCCGAAGCCGACCGTGCAGATGCCTTGTTTCATCAGTTTGCGGCTTATGCGGGCAAGCCTATGCTGAACCTCGAAAGTGCCACGCGCCACCCGCTGCAAAGTCTGGCCGATTGGCTCACCATCCGCGACCGTGCCCCAAAAGACCGTAAAATCAAAGTGCTGCTGCGCTGGGCGCCCCATGTGCGGGCCTTGCCACAGGCAGTTCCCAATTCCTTTGCCGAATGGATGCTCGCAGATGAGCAGGTGGAGTTGCACATCAGCCAGCCCGCGGGATTCGAACTGCATCCCGAATTTTCGACGGGTGCACAGCTGCATCATTCGCCAGAGGCTGAATTGACCGATGCTGATTTTATTTATGTGAAAAACTGGTCGGCCACTACGCCATACGGCCAAATTGGCAGCGACCCCGCCTGGATGCTTACTGAAAAGCAACTCCAAGGCAGCCCCGCCCACATCATGCACTGCTTGCCGGTGCGCCGCAATGTGGTGCTGGCCGACGAACTGCTCGACGGGCCTCGCGCCTTGCACCTCGAACAAGCCGAAAACCGCATTTGGGCTGCCCAAGCTGCCCTAGCCAACCTCCTGCAGCCATGAAAAAGACCTTGTTTGTGGTAAAACTGGGCGGTGAAGTGCTCGATGATTCCCAATTATATACCACAACGCTGAAGCAATTGCAAGCCTGCGAGCAACCCCTGTTGGTAGTGCACGGAGGAGGTAAAATAGCCAGCGAAATGGGCAAGCGATTGGGCTTGGAACCGCAGTACCACCAGGGCCGCCGCATTACCGATGCAGCCACCCTCGAACTGGTGACCATGGTGTACGGCGGATTGCTTAACAAGCAGCTTACCGCCGCCCTCAATGCGGGTGGAAGAACCGCCTTGGGCCTCTGTGGTGCCGATGCAGGCTTGCTTCCTGCCCAAAAGCGCCCAGTGGGTGAGGTTGATTTCGGTTGGGTGGGCGATTTGTTGCCCGAAAAACTGCCCATAGATCGTTGGTTAGGACTGCTTGAGGCCGGATTTACCCCCGTAGTTGCACCCCTGAGTGCTGACGCGTCGGGACAATTGCTCAACACCAATGCCGATACCCTGGCTGCGCACCTGGCCATTGCCTTGCAGAGTCAATATGAGGTGCGTTTGTTGTATGCCTTTGCCTTGCCTGGACTGCTGCGTGATATCCAAGATGCCGACAGCTTGATTGAACAGATCGATTTGGCTTCGGCAGCGCAGCTAAAATCAGCAGGCATACTCCAAGACGGTGTTTTACCCAAGGTCGACAATGCCTTGTTGGCTGCCGAAAAGGGTGTTTCGCAGGTGTGGATTTGTCATGCCCAAGCACTGGGCGGCCATTTTGCCGGAAAAGCCAGCGGAACAAACGTAGTTGCGGGTGAAAAACCAGTTGACTTTACCGCCAATACACCGTTGGAGCTACTGACTGCGCTCTTGCGTATCCCTGCTTTCAGTGGCGAGGAGGCTGCCAAGGCCGATGGTCTGCAGGCTTGGTTGGCTGCGAAAGGCATTGCCGTGAACCGACTGGGCAACAACCTCTGGTGCGTAAACAAGCATTTTGATGCCCAAAAGCCCACCATTCTGCTCAATTCGCACCTCGATACGGTGAAGCCCAATGCCCAATACACCCGCGATCCTTGGTTACCCGAAGTGATGGATGGTAAATTGTACGGACTCGGAAGCAACGATGCCGGCGGTGCGCTGGTGAGCCTCATTTTTACCTTTTTGACATTCGAAGCGGCGCCCAACCTGGCCTATAATCTATGTTTTTTGGCCTCGGCCGAAGAAGAAAACAGCGGTTCGGGAGGGGTGGAACTGGTGTGGTCGCATTTGCCAGCCATCGATTTTGCCCTTGTGGGAGAGCCTACCAGTGGCGAGTTGGCCGTAGCCGAAAAAGGACTGCTGGTGGTAGATGCCACCGTGCATGGCCGTGCCGGTCATGCCGCCCGCGACGAAGGCGACAATGCCCTTTACAAAGCCCTGGCCGACTTGGAATGGGTGCGCCACTACCGTTTTGAGCGCGTGTCTGATACACTAGGCCCGGTGAAAATAACCGCCACCATCATCTCGGCGGGGAGTCAGCACAATGTGGTGCCTGGCACTTGCCGCTATACGCTCGACATCCGCTTGAACGACTGCTATACCCACGAAGAAGTGCTCGAAACCCTGCAGCAACACTTGCAAGCCGAACTCCAGCCTCGTTCGTGCAGGCTTCGGCCGTCGCATTTACCCGAGGGTCATCCCTTGCGGTTACAGGCTGAAAAGCTGGGCATGCACTGCTATGGCTCGCCCACCACCTCAGATCAGGCGCTCATGCCGGTGCCCTCGGCCAAGCTGGGTCCTGGCGACTCGGCCCGCTCGCACACGGCCGACGAATTCATTTATGTTGAACAACTGCAGGCTGGGGTAGAGCTCTACAGCCGCCTGCTCCAACCCCTATTGCTGCCATGAAAAAACTGTGGGACAAAGGCCAAGGCCTCGATGCCGATATAGAAGCCTTCACCATAGGGCAAGACCGTGAACTTGATTTGCGCCTGGCGCCTTACGATGTATTGGCTAGCAAGGCCCACGCGCAGATGTTGTGCAAAGTGGGTTTGTTGAGCGACGCCGAATGGCAGCAGCTTGCGCCGGCTTTTGATGCCTTGTACGAAGAGGTGCTGCAGCCTGAGTTCAAGCTCGATGAAGGGGTGGAAGACATCCATTCACAGCTCGAAGGCATGCTCACGGTGCGTTTGGGCGAAGTAGGCAAAAAAATTCACAGCGGTCGTTCACGGAATGATCAGGTTTTGGTGGCCCTCGCTTTGTACTACCGCGATGCAGTGCAGCACTTGCGGCAATCGTTGAACGCACTCATCAGCAGCCTGCTCGATGCCGCCGAAAAGCACCAAGGGCACCTCATGCCGGGCTATACCCACATGCAAACCGCCATGCCATCGTCCTTCGCCCAGTGGTTTGCTGGTCATGCCGAAAACCTGCTCAACGACCTTGAACAAGGCGAAGGCTTACTGAAATACCTTGGCCGCAATCCGCTCGGCAGCGGGGCGGGTTACGGCACATCTTTTCCCCTAGACCGCGCCTTAACGGCCGAGCTGCTGGGCTTTAGCGACCTGCATTACAACGCCATAGCCGCGCAATACAGTCGGGGTAAAAACGAGCGCCTCCTCACCCAATGGCTAGCCGAATTGGCACATGGCTTGGGCCGTTTGGCCATGGATATTTGTTTGTACAACGGACAAGAATTCCGCTTTTTCGTGCTGCCTGATGCCTTTACCACCGGTTCGAGCATCATGCCGCATAAAAAGAATCCCGATGTGTGGGAGCTGCTGCGTGGGCATGCCAACCGACTGCAGGCGCTACCCAATGAAGTTCGTTTGCTTACTTCCAACCTGCCTACCGGTTATCACCGCGAGTTTCAGCTGTTGAAAGAAGCTGTTTTTCCGGCCATCGACCGCATGGAGCAGCTGCTCTTTATGGCCAAAAAAGGGGTGGAAGCGTTACAAGTACGTGCCAACATTCTCGAAGATCCCATTTACCAGTCGCTTTTCACGGTGGAAGCGGTGAATGCGCTGGTATTGCAGGGACATACCTTCCGCGATGCTTACCGCGCTGTAGGCGAGGAGGTGGCAGCCGGAAGATTTGCTTGGAAAGGGAATCTGCAGCATACCCATGCCGGAAGCATTGGGGATGTGGGGATAGAAAAGTTGCGTAAGCGGCAAGAAGTGGCTATTTAAAGTGGGGTTTAACGTAAGCCGAGCTGCACTGGCGTCTTTGGGGCGGCATTTACCGTATTTTGCAGTTGCCCATTTGAATCATCCTCACAACGATGTAATATTTTTTGCGCTTGCTTTTTGGCTGAGAAATCTTTGCTATTATTGAACGTTAACAAATAGCACATGAAATCAAAGTTCATCGGCCCTCTGTTGGTAATGGCATTGGCTTGTTTGGGGAGCAATGCCCAAGAGGTGACACTGCAAAACTCTGGCAATATGCTCAAAAAAGCCTCAGAGCATTACCGTGCCGATCGCATGGGTGCAGCAGAGCGCTTGGTAGAGAGCATTTATCCTGGCGATACCAATTACATTACCGCCCAATTGTACGCTGCTGAGATAGCTTTTAACCAAAAGGAATACCAGAAGGCCAAAAACCACTGTTTACTGGGCTTGATGGAGCCCTCCACCATCCGAAATCAGTTTTACAACATCCTTTCGCTTTCCTATCATTATTTAGGAATCAACGATTCGAGCGATTATTACTCTGAACAGGGGATGAAAGAATACCCATTCGATCACCTCATTGCTTATAATCGCGGCTTGGTGCTCGATGCGCGGGGCAAGTGGTCGGAAGCGCTTTCGTTTTATTTCAAGTGTATCAATCTGAATCCCTTGTTCAGCATGGCGCACTTCAGGGCAGGTTACTTGGCCATCAGGGCCAACCGACAATCGCAAGCCTTGTTGGCTTGGGGCTTTTACCTCATGACCGAAAACGATGATACCGACATGAGCAACGACATTGAGAATGTGGCTTCCTTGCGGTTGGAATTAGATGATGACGACATCATTTTTGACTTGGGTGTTCCCAACGCCTTGGCTGCAGTTGACAGGCGCGTCATGGCGGGAGAAGCACTGAATAAAGGCTTTAAAACAGGGGTAAAGCTCGATTTTAAATTGGTAAATCAGTACAAACTATTGATAGATGCCCTCGACCAAATCACAGATACAAACGATCCATTTATCAAGCACTACCGTAAATTCTATCAGGAGATAAAGCAGGAAAAATTGTTTGAGCCACTGGTAAGGTCGATAGTGAAGCCAGTGAAAATCGATAAAAACAATGCCTGGTTAGCCAAAAATGAGAAAGCTGTAGGTACGGTCTTTCAAATTGCAGGACGACAAGCATCGGCCATGATGGACCGCCAAACCTTTACTTTCGACGGTAAGTCCTATGATTTGGAGTGTTGGTATGAGCGCTTCAAAATTCAATCTTTGGGAGAAGTGGATGGAGGCAAGGCCGAATTGAAAAAAGGAACCTGGTTTTATTTGAACAGCAACAAAGCCGTTGAATCGGTAGGCAATTACAGAAACTACAAAAAGAACGGCTGGTGGAAGTACTACAATGAAGAAGGCTGGTTGAATGCAGAGCTTCACTATGTAGACGACCTGTTGGATGGCGAGCGCATACGTTTCGACATCAGCGGAAATGTGATTGAACGCATGCATTTCAAGCAGGGTAAGGTGGTAGATACTGCTTTCTATTACTATCCCTGCGGACAGTTGAAAATGGTAAGTGCCACACGCAATGAGCAAAAGCACGGCGTAGAACGCGAGTATTATCCCAATGGCGTCTTGTTTGGACTGTCATACTATAATGAGGGCAATATGGTAGACACAGTTCGCCGGTGGCACGAAACCGGGGTGCTGTTTCAGCAATATCAACTCGATGCGGAATCGAAACGGTATGGTGCCTTTGTAGAATGGAACGAAGAGGGTAAAATGGTTGTAAAAGGTCAATTTACCCGAGACCAGCGTCAGGGTTTGTGGCAAGGATTTTACCCCAACGGCAATTTGCAATACGAGGGAATGTATAACGATTCGGGTCTTGCCGAAGGGCCATGGAAGTATTTCAAAGAAGATGGCAAAACCGACAGGCTGTTGGCCTTTAGAAATGGCCTATATGAGGGTGTTTTGGAGTATTTCAAGGAGGGGCGTTTGCAAGCGCGTTACAAGGTTGTAGATATGGGCAAATTCGTTGAGGCCACTTACTTCGACGAAAAGGGCCGGGAAATAAGCAAGTTTGGGGATCCAAATGGCAATTTTTCGCTGCAGAGTTACGGTATCGATGGTATAAAAGTTTCGGAGGGACAATACAAGAATGGCTTTATGGACGGCGAATGGAAATTCTTCGACAAATACGGCAACCTGGTAAGAAGAGCCCAATTCAAGGAAGGGATGCTTCATGGAAAGGAAGTGCATTACGATGCTTTGGGGAATATTCGAATCGAAACAAACTATGTAGACAACGAGGAGCAAGGCTATTATAGACAATTGTATGTAGACGGCACCTTGTCGTCCCAAGGTTACCACCAAGCGGGCAAGCAAATTGGGAGATGGGAGTTTTACCACGAAAATGGAAAAATCAGGGAAGCTGCATTTTTTGATGATGGCACTAAAACAGGACCGGTCTATCATTATGCTGCCAAGGGTGGTTTAAAGCGCATGGAATTATGGAATCAGTCGGCAGTGCGATTGGAGCGATATTACGATGCAGATGGCCAGGTCTATCATGTCAACAGTTATCCTGGTGGTAACGGCATAGAAATTTGGCCTTTTGCCCAGGGCAAAATCCGCTTTAAAACAACGGTGCGCTGCGATTCGAAAATTGATTCGGCCATATCATATCATGCCAACGGTGCTGTAGCCATTCGTTCGTTTTATGTGAATGATAAAAAAGAAGGAAAAGAACAAAGCTATTTCGACAACGGGCGACTCGAAGCTGAATTGACCAACCTCAATGGTGTGCCGCATGGCATGTACAAGGAGTACTACAAAAATGGCAAAGTCCGTAAAACTGGTCGTTATCAAAAAGGCAATCAGGTGGGCGAATGGAAGTGGTACTTCGAAAATGGCACATTGGAAATGCTCGAACGCTTCAATGATCAAGGTTATTTATCTGGCTGGACCCAGTTTTATGATCAATTGGGTCAATTGGCCTTTGAGCGACTTTGGGAAGACAACGAGCTGAAGGCCCTCCGGTATCTGCTCCCTAGTGGACAATATTCACCGCCAATTGCACTCAATCGCGATACCATCACCATGGTTACCTATTTCAGAAATGGCAAGGTTTCATCCATTCATAGGTTCAAAGCCGGACTCAGGCATAACGAATTGCTGCAGTACCACAGCGATGGCAGTTTGTTGTCGCGCAGCAATTATGTGTTGGGAGTATTGCATGGCGCCTATGAGTTGGGTGATCCCGCTCAGGTGATTAGGCTGCGTGGAAACTATCTAAACGACGATTGGGATGGTGTACGAAGCACTTACGACCAAAAGGGCAAACTCGAGAGAGAGGAGACTTATCATGCAGGCTGGAAAGAAGGCTTGGTGACTTATTACCAGCCGAATGGCCAAGTTGCCAAGAAGGAAACTTGGTGGCAGCATGAAGGCCTCCCAACGAATGAGTGAGGTGGTAAGGCATGTGATTTCGAATTCACTTCGTCCTTAGAAGCCTATCAAATTTTTGTTGCTGAAGTATTTGAATTTGAGAGAATCTAACTTTGCGTACATTCGTTGCAAGCCCGCAGAGCGAGTGCTTGGAAAGGGAACGCAAGGTTCGATTCGGTTTTTTTTCTCAAATTGCCACTTTTTCTACCCATCGCTGTTTATATAGCCACATTCACACACCAATGAACATAGGCATCGTTTGTTACCCTACGTATGGGGGAAGTGGCGTAGTAGCCACCGAATTGGGCAAGGGACTGGCTGCCCGCGGGCACAAAGTGCATTTTATCAGCTATACCCAACCCGCCCGACTCGATATTTTCATGGAGAACATTTTCTACCACGAAGTGGCCATGGTGCATTATCCCCTTTTCGAGCATTCGCCCTATGTGTTGGCGCTCACCGGCAAACTGGTTGACGTGGTGAAATACGAAAAAATTGATGTTTTGCACGTGCATTACGCCATTCCCCATGCCACGGCCGCCCATTTGGCACAGCAGATTTTGGCCTCGCAAGGCATCAGGGTGGCAGTAGTAACCACTTTGCATGGTACCGATGTGACTTTGGTGGGCAAAGATCCTACCTACGAACCGGTGGTGAGTTACGCCATCAACCAAAGTGATGCGGTGACTGCGGTTTCCGAATTCCTCAAGGCCGACACCTACCGCCATTTTCACGTAAACCGTGAAATTGAGGTCATTCCTAACTTCATTGATTTAAATCGCTTTTCTCACAAAGCCAAGAGCCACTTCAAAATGGCCATAGCCCCCAATGGCGAACGCATTGTAACCCACGTTTCCAACTTCCGCAAGGTAAAGCGCATCGATTTGGTGATACAGGTGTTCAAAGGCATCCGCGATGCCCTGCCCGCCAAGTTGATTTTGGTGGGCGACGGTCCCGAACGCCAAAAGGCCGAGCAGCTCTGCCGCGAGCTTCAGCTGTGCGATGATGTGCGCTTTTTAGGCAAGCAAGAAGCCATTGAAGAAATTCTATCGGTGAGCGACCTGTTTTTGATGCCTTCCGAAACCGAAAGTTTTGGTTTGGCAGCCCTAGAGGCCATGGCCTGCCAAGTGCCTGTGGTGAGTAGCAATGCGGGCGGCTTGCCTGAGGTGAATATTGAAGGCCAAACGGGCTTTTTGTCACCCGTGGACGATGTGGCTGGCATGATCAAAAACAGCATTCATATCCTCAGCGACGACGAAGTGCTTCGGCAGTTCCGCGATGAAGCCCTGCGCCAGGCCCTGCGTTTCGATTTGGTGAACATTCTGCCGCTTTACGAAAATCTGTACGAACGGACGTTGGCGCTGCAGGCTGTTTGATTTGACATCAATTGGTTACTGGTACTTACCATTCTTTGCACCCCAGCGGTTTCAAAACAATTAAGCACTCAGTAGAAGCCAAGCGGCTACAATCATGTTTACTATTAAGGGAATTGCGAATATGGTCAAGCTCAAGGTGCCAATTGTAAACGCAGCGATAGCAATTTGATACATCATGAACAAAGAGCCCAACAGGCCTCCCATGATGCCAATTATAGCCATCCATTTTCCTGAATAGCCCCAAGGAGCCCTTTTGATTTTCCTCAAGGCAAAAGCGCCCATGGTTAAGGCTGCCATGGCGGGCAGAAATAAGAAAGAGAATGGAGGAATCACAGCAAGAATGCCCAATACCATTGAGCTCAAGGCCAAGAAGTTGGTCGGCCGTTTTTTTTTCCTTTTTTCAACAAAAGACCCTTCCTTTTGGTCAAGGGGCTTCTGTTGAGTGCGTAACCTCTCCGAGTTTTCGTTTGACCTCCATAGCGCTGTGATCAACCGCCCAGAGGGAGTTGGCTCGTTCACATCATGTCGAAGGTTAAATGAAACTTCGTGACCTGTGTCAATGGCTGCTTTTAGGCTACTTAAAGTTTCGTGCACCAAAGGCTCAGTACCAGGTACTTCAAAAGATGATGGCCCTTCTGCCAGCCTGCTAGCAGTTTGTGGAGAACAAGCGGGCAAAAGGGCGACCATCACCCATATCCAACTTTCGAATGAACGGTTTTTTGTTGCCATAAAGCAATGGGTTGGAGTTGATTAGCGAATCCTGAAATGAAACAGAAATCAATTTGCCACTACCGTTTTTAAAGCCGCAAATTACAAGGTCGAAGTTAACTCAATGTGTTTTCACAAATGAAGTTGATTTTTTTAATTCACATGTGATATCTACAAACTAGATGTGTTGAAATCCTGGAAAAATCAGTTTGCACAGCAAGTAAGAAGCCCTCAGAAAATGACATTTGCAAAACGCTGCTAATAACAGCCGCAACCTGGGGGCCTCAAAACGTATAAAACCACGAGCAAAGCGGCAAGGGAAAAGAATAGGCGTCTGATTGACCATTGATGGTTTGTTTCACCGACACTCCAGCCAGTGAAAATTGAAACGCGCTGTTGTCGGAGCGATTTACCCGCATGCCAGGCATTAAAAAAAATGCAATGGTTTCACGTTTTTCTACAATGCGGATTATTCTTTCGGTATAAAAGAACGTGTTAGGGTCATAATAGCTTTCGTATCTGTTGGTTGGAACAGTTCTATTAAAAATGCCTAGCATAGAGTCGAAAACAAAACTGGTCTTTTTACTAATCCGCACAAATCCACCCACGGATAACATCGGGCCAACCAAGGGGGTGTTTTTAACGGTTTCGAACGAGGAGTTGCCAAAATTACCGCTGTAAATGCCAGGTTTTAGCAATTCTATGCTTCCCCCTTGCCAGTGAAGTATGCCGCCGGCAAAGGTCAGGTTTTTCTCTCGGTCACCCAAAGTAACGTTCGCGAAGTGCAATCCCCCAAAGCGGCTAAAGTTCATGATATAACCGCTGGTGGCCAAAATGGAGCCCACCGAATAGTTTACCTTTTCGTTTTGGGTTGGAATGGTGTATTTGATAGCCGCACCAATGGGGCTGCCAAGCCAAGTGCTCATTACACCCACATTGAGGCGATCGCTTACGGCAAAGTGAAATTCAGGGCCATATAAATTAAGCATATAGTAATTTTCGCCCTTGTTTACCGGCAAAGCGTTGGTTGTAAAGCTGTAGCGCGTGGTAAAGGGGTTATTGGGTTTGAATTCATTGTCAACAAGGTCTTTTTGTTTAACCAATGGCCGCATTTCTTTGATGTCGGCTTTGGGAATGTAAACTTTCCCCAGTTTTTCGGTTTCAATGAGTACCT
The DNA here is from genome assembly GCA_013824115.1 of Sphingobacteriaceae bacterium. Classification (GTDB taxonomy): domain Bacteria; phylum Bacteroidota; class Bacteroidia; order UBA7662; family UBA7662; genus PNNG01. Next base: position 126,844 of record PNNG01000026.1, read on the forward strand.
CTCTACCATCGTCTGACAGCAAATAGCCAATATACTCCGTGCCATTTGATTTAATGACAACGTAGAGCTGTTTGCTGCTGTCGGCTGGGATTTGTGCGTTAGCTTTTTCGGGCAACAGCAAAAAGGCAATCAATGCCGTGAGTAAGAGCAAGAAGTTTTTCATGGTTTAGGTATTTAATGGAATGGAAAGGGTAAAGGAACTCTTTTATGGAGAAATGGGAGTGTAATTCATGGGCAAAAAAGGGACTGATTTTCGAACTGACATTTAAGTGTGCTTGCGCCCTTTAACTGAAGGAGCACTGTGGCTTTTTTGCTCGCATCGATACCGCTTACCGAAGGCTGCCCCTCGAGAGCAGCCGAATTTGTTTTTTTTCGAATTGGGTTGCATGCCAAAGGCAGCATCTATAAATAAAAAGTGCAGTAGATAGAAGTTTCTGCTCTTTTCTAAAATATCGCGGTACAACTGTTGGTTGGTTTCCTCGTAGCGGTGTAGCATGTACATTTTGCGGCCCTCCCTGTTTTCATGGCTACGAAGCTAATGCCCTTATCAAAGGCATACAAAACGATTTACGCCGGCTTTACGCAATCATTTGCATATTTCGCCATTTCCCTTGAATCGGCCAACTAAGCGTGTGGTGGAAAAGCGAAAATTGCACCTCTAGCAAACTTATTTGCGATTTTTGCAAATGGCAGACTGCTTCAAAAATGCTTTGCAGGAATGTTTTTTCAAATAAGGAGTTTTCTCCCCACGGGGTAGAGGTAACTATTTGTTTGGGATGCTTGAATACAAGCATGCAGCCATGATAGACGCAAACATCTCAATGAAGCTTCAATTTAAAAGCCGGTTCGTCGGGTCCGAGCCTGCCACCGGGTGCGTCGAGCGTCAAAAACAAAGGCGTTACTGCTAGAGAGTGAACGCCTTCTTTTGATTTTGAAAATTCAAAATGGTAGCCCCGACGGGAATCGAACCCATATCTAAAGTTTAGGAAACTTCTATTCTATCCGTTGAACTACAGGGCCGGTTAGAGAGCGGCAAAAATAGGGCTTTTGTCGATAAATATGCACAAATGCTTCGATGCACCATGAACAAAGCAGTGCTTTGGTGGGTTTTTAACGAATAGCTTGTGCTCCTCCTTGGGGCCACAACATTTTGGCTATATTTACCTCATAAATCAACCAAATGCGCCTGGGATTATTAAAAGAACCCGATTTCGAAAGCCGCGTAGCTCTTACGCCCGAGGTGGTGAAATCGTTCATCGACAAAGGCTTGGAAGTATGGGTGGAAAGTGAGGCTGGTAACAAAGCCTCTTACAGCAATGCCGATTACGAAAACGTGGGCGCCCGTATTGGCAGTCGCGCGGAGGTGATTGCTGCCGACGTACTCGTACGCATTCAGCCCCTCTCCAACGAAAGCATCGAACATCTGAAAAGCGGACAACTGCTATTTGGCATGTATCAGCCCTTGGTAAACGGCTTCCGCATGCAAAAAATCGCCGAAAAAGGCGTGAGCCTGGTGAGCATGGACGCCGTTCCGCGCATCACCCGCGCCCAAAGCATGGACGTGCTCTCGAGCCAAGCCTCGCTGGCCGGCTACCAAGCCGTTTTGCAAGCAGCCACCTTGCTGCCCCGCATCTTCCCCATGATGATGACCGCCGCAGGCACCATCGCCCCGGCCAAAGTGCTGGTGATTGGTGCAGGCGTGGCCGGACTCCAAGCCGTGGCCACCGCCAAGCGCTTGGGTGCCGTGGTGGAAGCTTTCGATACGCGTCCGTCGGTGAAAGAACAAGTAGAAAGTTTGGGTGGCCGTTTTGTGGAGGTGCCCGGTGCCGTAGAGGACAAAGGCGCTGGCGGTTATGCCGTGGAGCAAAGCGAAGAATACAAACGCAAACAATCAGAGGAACTCGAGAAGCGCATCATTGCCGCCGACGTGGTGATAAGCACAGCCCTTATCCCGGGTCGTCCCGCACCGGTGCTCATCACCGCCGACATGGTGCAGCGCATGCGGGCAGGCAGTGTGATCATCGACCTGGCAGCAGCAGCGGGTGGCAACTGTGCTCTTACCAAGAATAACGAAATTGCACATGAACACGGCATTACTATCGTAGGCAACGGCAATTTGCCGGCCGACAAACCGCAGGATGCCAGCCGCATGTATGCCAAAAACATGCTCAATTACCTCAGTCCTTGGACCAAAGAAGGCAAGGTAGAACTGGGCCTCGAAGACGATATTGTAAAAGGCAGCCTCATCACCCGCGGCGGTGAAGTGGTGTGGGAACCCCTAAAGAAAGCATGATGGAAAACATCCTTCAACTCATTACCGACAACCTGCAAATGATTTACGTGCTCGTATTGGCCGTTTTTGTGGGCATCGAAGTTATCAGCAAAGTGCCGCAGGTGTTGCACACGCCCTTGATGTCGGGTTCCAATGCTCTTTCGGGGGTGGTCATCATCGGCTCTATATTGGTGATGGGCAAAACCGCGCCCGACAATTACCTGGCCCTGGCACTGGGCTTTTTGGCCGTAGTATTGGCCACTTTGAACGTGGTGGGCGGCTTTGCCGTAACCGACCGCATGTTGGACATGTTCCGTAAAAAGAAAAAATGATGGCTACACAACTCATTGATATTGCTTACCTCGTGGCCGTTGTGCTTTTTGTGCAGGGCATGAAATACATGTCGCACCCCGATACTGCCCGTAAAGGAAACCTGTGGGCGGCAGGCGGCATGGGCTTGGCGGTGGTAGCTACCTTTTTTGCACCCGGACTGCAGAACATCCTCCTTTCTGTAATCGCCATTGTGATTGGCTCGGTAGGTGGGTGGTTGATGTCGAACCGCATCAAAATGACCGATATGCCGCAGATGGTGTCGTTTTTCAATGGCATGGGCGGTGCTGCAGCGGCTTTAATTGCCATTGCCGAGGTGTATGGTATTTATCATGGCAGCGATATGGGCGACATGGCGAACCAGATTTTGCAACCAACGGCCACCACTTATTTCTACTTCGGTGCCTTGCTTATCAGTTTGGTGATTGGGGGCGTTTCGTTTACCGGTTCTATCATTGCTATGGGCAAATTACAAGGCTTTGTAAGCGGTAAATCGGTGCGCTGGCCCATGCAAAAGCTCACCAACAATGGCTTGTTGGTGGTGATGGCCGTGCTGATGGTGCTCTATTTTGTTCTCACCAATGGCAACGAAGCCATTATCTACATACTATTGGTGTTGTCGTTGCTTTTTGGGGTGTTGTTTGTGATGCCCATCGGGGGTGCCGACATGCCCGTGGTGATTTCATTGCTTAACTCGTTCACAGGCATTACGGCTGCCACCACCGGATTGTTGTTCGACAACAAGGTGATGTTGATGGGGGGCGTATTGGTAGGTGCTTCGGGCTTTTTGCTCACTGTATTGATGTGCAACGCCATGAACCGTTCGCTTACTGCAGTGCTGTTGGGTGCCTTCAACAGTGGGGGAGGAGCCGCCAGCGACCGTGAAATAGATACCACCGTGCGTGAAATCAGCCTCAGCGACGCTTCCATTTTGTTGGCCTATGCCAAAAAAGTAGTGGTGATTCCGGGTTACGGTTTGGCTGTGGCCCAGGCCCAACACGTGGTGCACGAGCTTGAAAAACTACTCGAAAGCAAAGGCGTGGAAGTGAAATACGGCATCCATCCGGTGGCGGGCCGCATGCCGGGCCATATGAATGTGTTGTTGGCCGAGTCGGACGTATCGTATGACAAACTCATCGAAATGGAGGCCATCAATCCCGAATTTCCGCAAACCGATGTGGTGGTGGTGATTGGTGCCAACGACGTAGTGAATCCGGCTGCCGAGCTCGATCCGGCCAGTCCGATTTACGGCATGCCCATTCTCCAGGCCGACCGTGCCCAAAACATCATTGTGATCAAACGTTCGATGAATGCGGGTTATGCCGGCATTGAAAACGAACTCTTTTACAACCCCAAAACCCGCATGCTCTTTGGCGATGCCAAGAAAGTCCTGGGGCAGTTGGTGGAGGCGGTGAAGGCGCTGTAGGTAGCGGTCGGCTGTCGGATTTTTCGCTGAACCTTGAAATTATTTTTTCAGAATTTCAGACCTTTTTGT
>PNNG01000004.1 GCA_013824115.1 Sphingobacteriaceae bacterium
ATTTTGTGCAGTCTTGTAAGCCAGGTTCTGTGAACACGAATGCCCTCCTGTCATTTATCTATGCGGCCTACCCCCCGGAAACACGCGAGCAGCGCTTATACCCGGTGTACATGGCCTTGCAACCCAAAAGGTTTACCCCCGCAATATGTCGCCATACTGCGTCGTGCGCTCTTACCACACGTTTTCACCCTTACCTCAAATGCATGAGGCGGTTATTTTCTGCGGCACTGTCTGTCAGGTTACCCCGACCTCCGATTTCCGGAGCTTGGTGCTCTTTGTTGCCCGGACTTTCCTCCCCGCCAAGGCGAAGCGACAGGACCAACTGCCCTTCAAAGGTAGCGTAAAAGAAAGATGATACATTATTTACATCCAAGCTACCACAGAAGTATTTACAGCCCTTAACTTTGTTTCATGAATTTAAAGCGTCTTAACTCCGATTTGGTAGACCTCATTGAAATGCGCAATGAGCTCAATGAACTTGACTTTTCTGACGAATCCTACGATGATTTGGAGGATGAAATCCACGAGTTTGAAGACACCTTCAATGATCGTTACGGCGACATACTCGAAAGTGTTTTAGAGCGCATCCACGAAAACATTTGTCCCGATGTAGAAGTACTGCTTCCCACAGCCTATCTCGCCAAAGAATATTTTGCGAGTGAAGTAGAAGAAGGCAGTTTCGATGTTGGTCCCGATGCTGGCATACTGGTAGAAACCATTCTAAAGGACGCCAAGGGAAAGCCGATAGATGCTCGTATCACATACATTCCCAATCCTTTCCGAATTGTGCTGCTTACCCAAGACGATATACGTACCCTTTGGTCGGCTGAAAATCCAAATGACTTTCTGATATGAGTTTCTTAAGGTCGGTAAATCCTTATACCCTTGAGGAAATAGCTGCCTATCAACCACATACAGCGTCCGAATGGCAGAAAATGGTTTCGGAAGCTGCAGAAACCCAAGTTCAATGGAAAAGACGTTCTCCGCAAGAGCGTCTTTTTTTTATTCAGCAGTTAAAGGAACTTTTGGTTGAACAAAAAGAGGCACATGCCTCTCTTATAGTACAAGAAATGGGAAAGCTGCAGCGCGAAGCTTTGGCTGAAATTGAAAAATGTGCGGCACTTTGTGCTTTTTATGAGCGTGAAGGACTTGGTTTTTTGGCCGGATGTGAAATCCCTACCGATGCTTCAACAAGTGGTATGTTCTACGAACCGTTGGGTGTGGTGCTTGGAATTATGCCTTGGAATTTCCCATTCTGGCAGGCGTTTCGCTTTTTAGTTCCCGCATTGCTTGCAGGCAATACAGTGCTTTTAAAACACGCCAGCAACGTTTCGGGATGTGCTTTGGCCATCGAAAGTCTCTTCCAACAGGCGGGCTTTCCAATGGCTTGTATGCAAACTTTACTATTGCCCGGTGCCGAAGTGTTGCAGGTTTTGAGCCACCCACAGATATCGGCGGTGAGCATTACCGGCAGCGAAGCTGCTGGTCGACAAGTTGCATCCGTGGCTGCTGGCTTGCTTAAACCCGCAGTACTCGAATTGGGTGGTAGCGATCCTTTTATTGTATTTGCCGATGCCAACTTGGAACATGCTGCAGAGGTGGCGCTTATTTCAAGGTTTCAAAACAGTGGTCAAAGTTGTATCGCTGCCAAGCGTTTTATTGTCCATGAACAGGTGTATGAACCTTTTTTGCACGCGTTAAAGGAAAAAGTAGCAGCACTTCAAATGGGCGATCCTTTTCTGCACACCACTACTTTGGCCCCTTTGGCAAAACCAGATTTTGTTACAGAGCTGGATGCCCAAGTACAAGCCAGTATACTGGGGGGAGCGCGATTGGTAACTGGAGGCAAGAAGAGCGAAGCACATTTGGGATTCTACGAACCCACTATTTTAGCGGATGTTCAACAAGATATGCCAGCAGCATCTGAAGAACTCTTCGGGCCAGTAGCGGCTGTGATGTCTTTTCAAAGCAACGAAGAGGCCATACAGCTGGCCAATAGCACCCGATTTGGCTTGGGGAGCACCGTTTTTACCTTTAATGAATATTTAATGAGCCTGTGTAAGAACGAATTGCAAGCAGGAAGCGTTTTTATAAATGGATTGATGAAGTCACATCCTGCACTGCCATTTGGCGGAATCAAAGCTTCGGGCTATGGCAGAGAATTAGGCAGGGAAGGTGTTCTGGCATTTTGTCAATCTAAAACCTATTGGATTAAATAATGAAATGTCTTAAATTTAGGCTATGAAGAAGATGTACGCATTGTTCATTTTATTGCTTGTGGTTTTGAGTGCTTGCAAAGAAAAGTCAACTCCCGCGCCAGATCCGGATCCTCAACCCGTTCGCAATGGCGTCTATTTGCGTATGGAACATCTTTTTCAAGGAAGTCCATTAAGCTATGGAAGTGTTGCATGGCCAACCATCAACAACAATATTGGGGTGAATAACCTTACTTATTATTTGTCTGGCTTTGAGTTTCAAAAACAAGATGGAAGTTGGGAAAAGGTGGGTGCGTATGCCATGTTTACAGCCCATGAAAAATCTACAGATACAGTGTACTTAGGAACCTTGCCCAATGGTACGTATCAAGCCGTGAGGTTTTTCTTGGGGGTTGATTCGGTAGCAAACCATGCCGATCCAGCTTTGTGGCCGAATGATCATCCATTGGGGCTCATGCGAGCAGCGCCCATGCATTGGAGCTGGAATGCCGGGTACATTTTTATGAAATTGGAAGGTCGCTATCGCACGGCTAATCCACTTTTAGATGGTTTCTTTTCATTCCACATCGGTCGCGATGATTTAATCACTTCTTACCAGTTGAATGGATTACAAGTGGAGGGTGGGGCAAACAAGCAGTACTTAAAAATGAAGTTCGATGTGGCACCCTTCTTCAATACACCTCATGCACATGTATTGTCCGATACTTCGTTTTTCACACACAGTGCTTTCGGCGACCCGATCGCTAATATTCTGCACGGAAATATGGGTAATCTCATTAGCATTCAGCCATGATGTTTAGCTCAAAATTCACACTAACAGTTCTATCTATTGGGTTTTGGGCAATGGCTTGTAAACCCGATTCGAACAATCCACCAGCTAAAACCTATCCGCCTCCTACGCCTTACCAGTGGGTGCAAAAGCCGTTTTTTCCGCCACCCGTTATCAGAAGCGATAATGCCCTAACGGTAGAAGGCATTGAACTGGGCAGGCACCTGTTCTATGATACCCAACTTAGTGGTGATGGCACTCAATCGTGCGCCAGCTGTCACAATCAGGCCTTGGCTTTTACAGACAATGGCAGACGCTTCAGTACAGGAATTACAGGCGCCATCGGGACCAAAAACAGCATGGCCTTATTTAACCTTACTTGGAGCAGCAGATTTTTTTGGGATGGGAGAGTGGCCACATTGCGTCAGCAAGTACTCCTGCCTATTGAAGACCCCATTGAAATGCACGACAACCTGCCCAATGTGGTGAACAAGCTAAAGAATTCAGCGCTTTATCCCGATATGTTTGGTAAGGCTTTCGGCGATGAAGAAATTAATGCTGAACGCATGGCAAAGGCGCTCGAGCAATTTATCTTAAGCATTACTTCCACCGATTCGAAGTTCGACCGATACCGTATCAATCCGGTTTTAAACCCCTTAACAGCTTCCGAGCAACGGGGTTTCGATTTGTTCATGCGCGAATTCAGTCCTGCAGGGAGCAATCGACCCAAAGGAGCCGATTGTTTTCACTGTCATGGCACCCATTTGTTTACGGTGAATAATTTCACCAATAATGGCTTGGATGCAAATCCGGCTACAGGGTTTCAAATTGTGACAGGCAATCCGCTCGACCGTGGCAAATTCAAAACACCCAGTTTGCGAAACGTAGCACTTACTGCACCCTACATGCACGATGGCCGGTTCAGCACCCTCGAAGAAGTGATTGACCACTACAATTCTGGACTCCAGGCCAGTCCAACCATCGACATCAACCTCAAATCTACAGGTGTTGGTTTGGGTTTAACGGCCCAAGACAAGGCCGATTTGTTGGCTTTTCTACATACCCTTTCCGATACCGTTTATACGAACAACCCAGCATACGCCAATCCCTTCAGATGAAGCTCTGGGGGCTTTGGGCAATTTTGGTTTGGCTGATAGCGGGATGTAGCGCAGGCGGAGAAAAACAGCCCTTTGAACTGTCGGGTGTACCAGCAGCATTTCCGCTGCCCGATAGCATACGTTTCATGACCGAAGAGGCCAAAGCCCGGGCTTTATTGGGGCGTACCTTGTTTTATGATCCAGCCCTTTCGGCAAGCGGCCGATTCAGTTGTGCCAGTTGCCATGTGCCTTCGTTGGCTTTTGCTGGGGGAATGGATCGTAATGTGGGCGAAAACAGCGGACGAGGACGGAGAAATACACCTGCTCTTTTCAATTTGTGGTGGCAGTCACATTTTTTTGCCGATGGAGGCATTCCAAGGCTATCAGAGGTGACTTTGGCACCCATGGACAATGCACACGAGCTCAATTTGCCCATCGATACTTTGGTGAGAAAGCTGCGTCGCATACCCGCCTACCAGCAAGCTTTTCAATCGGTTTTCCAACGAGAGCCCGATCCGTTTGGGGTAACGCGGGCTTTGATGTGGTTCCAACTGAGCCTGATATCAGCCAATAGTCCGTTTGACCGCTGGTACTATGAGAAAGACCAGATGGCCCTTTCGGCATCCGCAAAAAGAGGATATGCACTTTTTATAAGCGAAAGAACCAACTGCAGCAGCTGTCATGGCCCGCCTTTTTTTACGGATGGTCTATTTTACAGCATTGGCCATGAAAATCTCAACGAACCCGATACCGGCAGGGCCCGCATCAGTATGTCGGTACAAGATGTGGGCAAATTCAAAACCCCTTCTTTACGCAATTTGGCTTTTAGTGGACCTTATATGCACGATGGTGGATTGCAAAGCTTGGAAGAAGTATTGGCCTATTACAACAGGGGGGGGGATATACATCCAAACAAGGATGCACGCATTAAGGTTTTGGGATTAAAAGAGGCAGAACTTTCGGATCTGAAAAATTTCCTTTTAAGCTTGTCCGATACTTCGTTTACAAAACATCCTGCTTATCGGCCCCTCGGCTACCGGGATTAATCCAGTATATGAGTTGGGGAATTAAAAATATGTCGGAAAACCAAGCACTGATGAGCGTGATACAAATGAGTATGCCTACATAATAAGTGCCTGTAAACGAGCTGAAAATCAAACTAACAAATCCCACTACCAACAAAATGGTGGTGATGGTGATGGCTTTTACGCTCACCAAAAAGGTTTGTTTTAAGGCAGTTTCAACGCCGTCGCCCCGCTGACGTTGCAATTTATACCTTGTAAGGAAATGAATAGTATCGTCGACGGCAATGCCAAACGACACTGTAAAGATGACGGAAGTAACCGCTTTCAGTTCAATACCTGTGAAAGCCAATGTAGCACCAGCTACGAGCATCGGAATGATGTTAGGAATGATGCTCACCAACACCATTCGCCAATCGCGAAACAACCAGCCGAATATCAATGCCACCAAAATAAAGGCGAAGCCCAAACTATAGAACAAGTTCTTCCGCAAGTATTCGTGGTTTTTGTCAACCAAAAGAACGGATCCGGTGGGACGGAATTGAACCACATCCCGCCGAATGTTTTCACTGATCCAGCTTTTGATAGCATCAATTTGCACGGTGAGGCTGTCGGAGCCTGAATCACGAATGCGTCCACTGATGCGGCCGAAATCAGCCTCTCGATTCCAAAGTTTATAAAAGAGCCGATTTTCAGCTTTACGCAGCTGTTTTTCTAAACTAGCCAAGTCTACCTCTTCATTCTCAATAGCTTTTGAAAAAGAAAGGTCTGGTTTTTCGGCTTGATACAGCCGTTGCATCAATCCAGCAGGACTATACAAACTCTGTATACCATGTTCCTTTTCTAAATAATCCAGCAGTTTAAGGCTTTCGGTAATTACGGCAGCGTCGAACATGCCATTATTTGCTTGGGGCTCGATGGCTATTTCGAAGGGACGAACACCCGAAAATGACCTTTCGAAGAATTTGAAATCATCGCGCAATCTGCTTCTTTCAGGGATATCGCCCAGAAGATAGCTGTTTGTAGAAATGAAAGGCAAGCTGGCCAAACAAATAGCAATTACCACTACAATGGTTAGGGTAATTCGTTTGGGGTGGTTTTTATTCGCATTAAAAAGCCATAGGTTAAAGGCATCCCACCTCAAACTTCCTTGCCGGCTTTTTTGGAGTTGAGACGCATTAAAGTACGACAAACAGGCCCCTCCAAACAGCACTACAACCACAAAAGCAATGAGTACTCCCACCGCAGCGTTGATTCCGAATTGACGAATGGCTGGGGTGGACGATAGGAGCAAAGAGGCAAAGCCAATGGCGGTAGTGAGGGAGGTAAGCCAAAGTGCCAAGCCAATTTCTTTAATGCTCAGCAGCATAGCTTCTTTGCGGCTCGATCCGTTGTGCAGCCCATCGAGGTATTTCGATTGGAGGTGGATGATGTCGGACATACCAAAAATGAGCATCAGGGTGGGGAACATGGTACTCATGATGTTGAAATCTTGCCTAGTCACCCCTAAATACCCCATAAAAACCACGAGTGCCAATACCACTGTAAGGAGTGGTATGAGTACGCCCCAAAGTGTACGATAAAGGAGCCAAAGCACGATGGTAACCAACACCACCGAAAGGCTGATAAAAAGCAATAATTCGGTTTGTATTTTTTGAACAAATACAGTTTGAGTGGTGATTACTCCACCAAAGTGGGCTTTTTCGCTTAAACCGAAAGCACCAACCAAACTATCGATAGCTGCTTGAAAGGCATTGGCTTCTTTCTGATTGAGCCGGTACTTGGTTTTTACAGAAACAGCCAGGGCACGGTGGTCGTTCGCCACAAAGTGCCGCATTACATCTGCATTTGCACTGATGGCAGCACTGTCTAAGCCGTAATTTTTAGCCTTATCTATACGAATGAGGGGCTTGAAGCTCCATCCAAATGGGGTTTTAATGGGTTGTCGAAAAGTGGTTAAACCCTCTGCAATGGCAACTTGAGGGTGTTTCTTTAGCGCTAGCGTAAATTGATGCGCCCTCTCCAAAAACGATTCATCGTAAATACTCGGGCTATTTTCGAAGGCCACCAGTACAAAGAGGTCATCTCGTTCGAGCTTATCTTGAAATTGATGTAAGTAATTGAGGTCTTCGTCGTCGGCTGGAAAAAACTGCTCCAAGTCGTAAACAAAGCCAATGTGTTTGGCCTGCCAAGCAGAAGTAGCTCCTAAAAGGACGAACAAGAAAATCCACCTCAGGCGGTGGTCAAAAATGCTTTTCACAAAAAATATTCAGCACCAAAACGCGCAAAACCTCAATATGTTTTTACTTCAATAGAGGCAACTCCTGCTGAAATTTTGATTTTATAGAGGTCTTTTGCGCTATCGTTATAGACGCTGGTGGTATACGTACCGTCTTTTTGTTTGCTTAGTCCTTCAATGGTGGTTCCAGTTAGGCCAGTTTCAGTGGTTAAGCGTACAGCAGCATTTGCAGGTACCAAAACAACTAGCTGTGAAGCCCCTGTCTCAATATCTATTTGCGATTTCCCTATGGGTTGTCCAAGCTTGACATCCATTTTGCTTGCTCCTCCTTTGAGTGCTAGCGACTCAATTTTATAGTTGCTCAAATCGAGTTGACAATCAGAAGCACCCGTTTCGATATCGAGTTTCCAAAACACCGATTCATTGAGCGTTACATTTACCGTATTCTCGAATTCGCCCTTTTTAAACTTCATTTTTTTGCTTTGATGTGAAAGGGAGATCTCGGCCGATTTTCCATTGACCTGTTGCTCAAAGGCATAGGTGCCAAAATTGGTAGCTGCATTGGCCGCTACCAGGCCTGCCGTAACTCCTCCCATACTTAGTGTACCAGCTCCAAAATCGATATTAAGCGATGCTTTTTCTACTTCTTCTAAAGGTACTTCAAAGTCGTGCTGGCGCATGGCCCCGTTGCTGCTTTCGCCTTCCACAGCCCCTTCCTCTTCATTGTCGAAATACCATTCGAGTCCCTCGTGCGGATTACGCTCTTTTTCTTTGGGCTTAACGATAAAGTATACCAGAATCGCTAGAATCACTATTTGTACTACATACAAAACCGGATTGGTGGCGCCATCTTTTTGCTTTAACAAGGCTGAGAATCCCCAATAAATGAGAAAAAGAGGCCACAAACGCCATAGATTGCCAAATTGGAAACTCAGGTAGCCTAAGTTTTGGAGTAAGAACAGGCCGCCGAAAATGATCAGCAATAAGCCCCAAAAAACACGATCTGATTTCATTTTACTTCGATTTTGACTTGCTATTCACCAATAATAAAACGCCTATGCCAATCAGTAAAAGTGGCCAAAACTTACTGAAATCAAAGGCCGGCAAAAACTCTTCTGCCAAAAACAAGGCCCCTAACAAGATAAGTACGCCACCAGCAATGATGCTTCCTTTGCCCGCGTCGGTATTACTTCCTGTATTCACGGTGTTTTGATCAGCACTTTCAGCCGTAGTGCTTTGAGCAGCATCGCCAAAATTCTGAAATTGATAAGGCTCCTCGGGTACAATGGCCCACATGATAATATAGGCAAGTACTCCACCGCCACCCGCCAGCGCCAAGGCAATGAAGAGTACGCGAATGAGAACCGGATCGGTGTTGAAGTGCCGCGCTAGTCCGCTGGCTACACCTGCCAAAACGCGATCATTTCGGAGGCGAAAGAGTTTTTTTTCCATGGGTTTTTAGGATTTCAGGATAAACATCGGGAAAATACGCATACTTCCAAGCGAGTTTGCAATCGTTAACGCAACAGACCGGGTGGAATGTGCTCTATGCCTTCTTTGCTCAATACCACCACTTGCTCCCAAAAGGGTAAAGATGGCAAATCGGCCTTTCCCGTAAATAAACCAAACGCAGGCATTACCGCAGTTTTGGCCGAAAACGCGAAACAGGCCAAACGCATCCGCTGTCGACCCTTGCCGCGCAATTGAATGGCCGGGTGCCAATGCCCGTGCACAGTAGGTTCATTTACTTCCTGTTCGGGGGGATGGTGCTGAAAAATAATGCCCCCCATATGAAACTGTTCGGGCGTTATGGTAAACAAACCCCCTTGGGCCGTTAAACTATAACGGTCGTGATTGCCGGGCACTACCAAAATCTCGAGGCTGGGATGGATAGTCCTGAGCTCTTGCAGCAAACCCAATTCTGAATTGACATCGCTGTGGAATAAATCGCCTAAAAAAAGCAATTTTTTGGGTTCGTATTTGGCCAATACCCATTGCAGTTTGCCCAAATTGGCACGAGCTGCTGCCAAGGGAATAGCAATGCCATGCTTTCTGAAATGTTGCACCTTGCCCACATGGAAGTCGGAAATGATAAGTGTCTCAAATTCAGGAATAAAACATGATCCACTGGCATCTAAAATCCAAGTAATCCCGCTCCAGGATAGCGCTAATTTGGCTTGCATCTCGCAAAAATGACACTTGCTTAGCCAGATACAGCCGCTTCTGCTATTTTTTTCAGCCTATCGGACAACGACTCTGAGCTCATTTTTTCGCGTAAACGGTCGGCCATGATAGGAAAGCAGAAAGGAGTAGGTTGGTTGAGCCGCTGTATTACCAGCTTTTGTTGCGCAATACGTTGAAGTGCCAGGCGCAATCTGCTTTCATCGAGCTGCAATTGCAAAGCTTGGTCAAGCGCTTGTTGAATCAATAAATTGTCGGGCTCGTATTCGTAAAACACATCAAACAGCAAATGCGATGAGGCTTTCAAATGTTTGGTGCGAATAGGCGCCCCAGGATACCCTTGAAATACCAATCCGGCTACCCTGCATATTTCGCCGAACTGCCGTCTTGCCATTTCGGTGGCGTTGAGGCTTTGCATAATGTCGTTTCGCAAATTTTGAGAACTACATAAGTCCCTCAAAAGCGCCTCTGTGAGGTTGATTCTTTGGTCGGAAAGTAATTCAAAACCATAATCGTTCATGGCAATAGAAAAGCTGATGGGCTTGAGTTTGCTGATCCGATAGGCAAAGAGTGCCGCCATGCCTTCGTGCACCAAACGGCCTTCAAACGGAAATACAAACAAATGGAAGCCCTCTGAGCTCTCCACATATTCTACCAACAACTGGTCACGCGAAGGGATGACCGAGGCTTGGGCTTGTCTTCCCAAAAGACCTTCCAAGGCCCCCATTTCATCACCTTCAAGCACTCCCTGTGCCGCCATATCGCATTTTTCGCGCATAAAAGCCGAGAGTTGCGAACTCAACGGCATCCGTCCACCCATCCAAGAAGGCACTTTGCCCTGTGGTGCGGTGCTTTTACGAACTTGCACCTTGGTTTCGCGAATACGCACAAATTCCAAAGCGCGACCTGCAAACCAAAAATGGTCGCCGGGCTTAAGGCTGCTGATGAAATACTCCTCAATCTGGCCCAATCGTTGCCCATTCATGAACTCGATGACCAGATTGTTGTCGCCCACTATGGTGCCTATCGACATGCGGTGACGCAATGCTGTGGATTTGTTCACCGGCAGCACCTTTCCTTGCAAAAGCCCAGCTTTTTTATACTCATCATAGGCTTCTAAGCTTTTGCCACCGTGAAGCAGAAATTGAACGCACCAATCAAAGTCCCTACGCTCCAGGGCCTCGAAAGCAAAAGTGCTTTTTACCTCTGCATACAGACGGTCGGGCTCAAAACCTCCACCACACGCCAAAGTCATCATGAACTGCAAGAGCACGTCGTAAGGCAGCATAATGGGCTCTCGCGATTCGAACTTACCAGCCTCGATGGCTGCTTTGAGGGCGGATGCTTCCAATAATTCGAGCGCGTGCGTTGGAGCCAGATAAATGGTGCTTAAAGCGCCGGGTTGGTGCCCACTTCTACCTGCACGCTGCATGAATCGCGCAACGCCCTTCGGACTCCCGATTTGAATGACTTGCTCCACGGGACGAAAATCAACACCTAGATCGAGGCTCGACGTACAAACAACTGCCTTTAGCTTTCCTATATGCAGGGCGTCTTCCACCCAAGCACGTATTTCCTGGTCGAGTGAACCATGGTGAATGGCCAGCAAGCCTGCAAGCGATGGCACTCGTTCCAACAGCCGTTGATACCAAATTTCAGCTTGACCCCGGGTATTGGTGAAGATGAGGGTGGTTCGGGCCTGGTCGAGCAAAGGCAGTAATTGATCGAGCATTTGAATGCCCAGGTGACCTGCCCAAGGAAAATGCTCAATGGAACTGGGAATGATGGTTTTTACCTGCAACTTTTTCAGCTCGCTGCTTTGTATGAGTACGGCTTTCCCAACCTGATTGCCATGCAGCACCGCAAGCGCTTCATCCATATTGCCGATAGTAGCCGAAATGCCCCAAACTTGTAAGGAAGGAAGCTGCTGCTTCAAAACCGCTAGCCCAAGCTCGATGAGCACACCCCGTTTGTTGCCCAAGAGCTCGTGCCACTCATCTATGACCACCATCTGCAAGCTTTGCAAGCTGTCGTGCCAGCCGGGACGGCTCAGCAGTAAATGCAGGCTTTCGGGCGTGGTGAGCAGTACTTCCGGCAGTGATTGACGCTGCCGTTGTTTGGTGCTTGCATCGGTATCTCCCGTACGGGTTTCCACTCGAATGTTCAACCCCAATTCTGCAGCTGCTTTGTTCATGGCCTTTTCCAAATCGGCAGTTAAAGCACGCAATGGAGTAATCCAAAGCAGACGTATTTGTCCCCTACTTTTTATTTCACCCAAATGCATTTGCCGCAGCAACTGGGGCAAAAAAAGCGCATAGGTCTTACCGAAGCCAGTAGGTGCATTCAGCAAACCCGACTTGCCGGCCAATACAGCATCCCAACAGGCTTTTTGAAAGTCGAATGCCTTCCAGCCTTGGGCATCGAACCAATGAAGCAAGGGTTTAGTATCAATCATGCACAAAAAAAGGTCCGGAAGTTAATCCGAACCTTAACGTTTTCCAAGCTTTTAGGTTTACATGCCGAAACCGTAATAAGCCTTAGAACCATTGGGATAGAAACCTTCAATGAGCACACCCCCGTTGGCTTGCTGTAGGGCTTTGGTCAGTTCCTTGGGCGACTTTACCGTTGTTTTGTCTACTTTGGTAATGATAAATCCTTCACGCATTCCGGTATTTTTGAGCACGCCGTTATTGAGTTTGGTAACCTTTACGCCGCCATCGATTTTCAAACTTTCGAGTTCACGTTTCGAAGCAGCTTCAAAGCTGGCGCCCAAAGCGGCAGCCATTTCGGGTTTTGCTTCGGCTTTAACCACATTGGTTCCGCCATCGGCCCCCCTCAGGATAATGGTAAATTCTTGTTGTTTTCCCTTGCGATCGACCACCACTTTTACCTTTTCGCCTGGACGTTTGCGGCTGACCACTTCCATCAATTGTGGGGTAGATCGCACTATTACGTCCTCAATTTTAATCACCACATCTCCTTTTTTGAGTCCGGCGGCCTCAGCGGCACTATTCGGCAGAAAATCGGCCACAAAAGCACCATAGGTTACATTCAAACTTTCTTTGCTCGACAGGGTGGCATCTACGTCTTGAATTTGGATGCCCAAATAAGCACGCTGCACTGTGCCATAATTACGCAAATCTTCCACCACTTTGCCTGCAATATTGGCAGGAACGGCAAACGAATAGCCTTGATAGCTGCCGGTATTGGTTGCGATGGCGGTATTAATGCCTATTAGTTCTCCTTTTACATTCACCAGAGCACCGCCACTGTTGCCAGGGTTCACAGCTGCGTCGGTTTGAATAAAGGCCTCGATGCTATTTCCGCCCCCCAAAATGTTGATATTACGGCCCTTTGCCGACACAATGCCTGCGGTAACCGTAGAAGTGAGGTTGAAGGGATTTCCCACAGCCAATACCCATTCGCCAACCTGTAGATCGTCGCTATTACCAAAGCTCAAAAAGGGCAAACCTTCTGCTTGTATTTTGATGAGTGCAATATCGGTACTTGGGTCGGTACCAATGATGGTGGCATTGAAACTGCGCTTGTCGTTCAGGACTACCTCAATTTCATCTGCCCCATTTATCACGTGGTTATTGGTTACAATAAATCCGTTGGCACTCAAAATAACACCTGAACCTGAACCCATTTGTGGACCTTGTGGGCCAAAAAACTCTTGGCCAAAGAAATCGCGGAAAGGATCAGGCACATTGCTACGTCCACCTGAAGTGGCTGTAGCTTTGGTTTTGATATGCACCACGGCTGGGGTAGCAATAGCCGATGCGGTTACAAAATTAGGGTGCTCTAGAATATGCTCCGGGAAACTTGCAAATTGAACGGGCTGATTGGCGAGCTGTTGTTGCCCAGGCTGTTCGGCCCATAAAAAATGAAAGAGGGCTGTTCCACTCAAAGCGCCTAACAAGGCAATGACAAAAATTCCGATGTTCCTTTTCATGTGTTGGATTTTATTCTGGTTACTTTTGTTTCAACTTCGATGCCAAGCAAATTTAAAGGCATCTGCGGAAATGTAAACGTGACAGCTTGTCACAAAGATGTTAACGAAAGGTTAAAGCTAATTCGATTTTATGGCGGTTCCATTTTATAAATACCAAGGCACGGGCAACGATTTTGTGATGATCGACAACCGGACTGGCATTATTCACAAATCAGAGCAAGAATTGTTCGAGCGCTGGTGCGACAGACGCTTCGGAATTGGTGCCGATGGAGTAATTTTATTACAGCTACACCCTGACTTTGATTTTGAAATGGTTTACATCAATGCCGATGGAAGAGAAGGCAGCATGTGTGGCAATGGAGGTCGATGTACTGTACAGTTTGCGCACGATTTGGGATTGATTGCTTCCGAAACCCGATTTCTGGCAGTAGATGGAGAGCACCAGGCGGTTCTTGAAGGAGGGTTGGTACAACTCGAAATGCAAGCCACCAAACTTCCAGAAGCTGTACTGGAAAGCGGTTTTTATTTGAATACAGGTTCACCCCATCATTTGGAATGGGTAACGCATTTGCGTGATTTTGATGTAGCGGAAGTAGGTAAAAAATGGCGCTGGCATGAAAACTATCAACCTGGGGGTACCAATGTTAATTTTCTGGAGAAAAAGGGAAGTCACCAACTGGCAGTGCGCACCTATGAACGTGGTGTTGAGGCTGAAACATTCTCGTGTGGCACTGGTGTAACGGCTGCTGCGTTGTTATTGGCCTATGAATCAGGTTGGGAAGGCTCTTTTGAAGTAGCCATCGAAACCAATGGCGGAACATTGCAGGTAAAAGCCAGGAGGCAGCCGCATGGATTCGATCAGATTTACCTCATTGGTCCAGCGCTGAAGGTTTTTGAAGGCCGTATTTGAGAAATCGAAATATTTTTTGGTCAGTATTTTTTGACTGGTTATCTTGGAGGTTCAACCAAACATAAACACTTTCGCTTTTTAGCGATTCAATCGTTTTTATACTGTGCAAATAGATCAGGCCCAGTCGCACAAATTGGTGTATTCGCTTTACAACCACGAATACCTTGGCTTATTGATAGCACCTTACATTGTTCAATTAAATGAGTCGGGTAATTTTACATACACCAATAAAAAACTCAACACCACCACAAGCAGAGAATTCGACTATTTGATCGATGAGACCGATGCAGAGCTCATTCGTTTGATGGAAGAGTGCGATCAGCAAGCCATCATCAAAAAGCATGGTGGAAAAAAAGGCATGCGGCCCCTTGATTTTTTCCAGCAAGTGTACAACGCCCAGTTGCATGAAGTAATCAGACCCACCATCGAAAAGCGCATGGCCCGCTGCCTCGATTTGTGTAGGGGCAAGGAACTATTCGTGATGGGAGATGACGACGATCCTACCTGGAAAAAAATAGAATACAACGAAGGCAAGGTATCGGTGCTCTTTCATTTCAAGCGAAACGAAGAGGGCATACGTTATTACCCCACTCTATTATACCAAGGTAAATTGCTCAAATTTCAGCAGCAAGGTGCTTTGCTGTTGAGCTTGAATCCGGCTTGGATGCTGATCGACGATCAGTTGTACGAATTCGACCCCGAATTGGAAGGAAATAAACTACAGCCTTTCCTGAGTAAATTCTTTATTCAAGTACCTAAGTCGAGTGAAGATACTTACATCCACAAATTTGTTTTTTCGCTAGTAGAACGGTATCAGGTAAAGGCCGAAGGGTTCGATATCAGAAGCAATAAAACCGAAGCGTTACCTGTGGTGAGGCTCACCAAAACCATGCTGGGCGATTATGGGTTGATGCTGCTTTTTCGATACGACCAGCAAGATATTTTGGCCAATAACCGCAACCGCGTACTGGTGAAGCTCATCAAATCGGGGGGAGGATACGAGTTTATCAAAACCGTACGATCTCACCTCTGGGAGGTGAACCAACACGACAAGCTCAATCATTTAGGTTTGCATCAGTTGTCGGGAGCCTTGTTTGGATTTCAAGACACCAGTGACAATACACATGCCTTGCTTGATTGGCTTTCCGAAAACCGTGTGCTCTTAGAAGAAGCTGGTTTTTTGATTGAACAAGACGAAACGGCTGCACACCTATATATCATGGGTAACCGGCTCGATTTATCGGTAGCAGAAACCGGCGATTGGTTCGATATTCAAGCTAGGATTGTTTTTGGAGAGTTTGAAATTCCTTTCATGCGCTTGCGAAACCACATTGTTCATGGTATCCGCGAATATGAGTTGCCTAATGGCAAAATCGCCATTATTCCCGATGCTTGGTTTAGCAAACTTCAAGGTGTATTCAGACACATAGAAGGAGTAGATGAAGGTGGCCGCTTGCAGAAGCACCATTATCAATTGGTTACTGAGCTGCAGCAAGCTTTGGAAGAACGCCATTCAGAGCACTTCAAATTGAAGATACAGTCAGCCACCACTTGGCATCAGGTAGATGAAGTAAGTCCCCCTGAAGGCTTTCAAGCCAAATTAAGGCATTACCAAGAAGCTGGCTTGAACTGGATGTGGTTTTTACGCAAAAATGGCTTTGGGGGTATTTTGGCCGACGATATGGGTCTGGGTAAAACGGTTCAAACGCTTTCGATGCTTTTGAAAGACAAGCAGGAGCGGGGACAAGATGGACCCAAAAAGCCATCATTATTGGTTGCGCCTACCTCCATTTTGCATAATTGGTATGCCGAAGCCAAAAAATTTGCGCCTCAGCTTAACCTGATGATTCACGCAGGTACGCAGCGCGACCGCGATATTCAGTGGTTTGGTGCTTATGATATCATCATCACCTCGTTTGGTACCCTGCGAATAGACATGGACTTGTTCAAAAGGGTTGATTTTCATTATATCGTGCTCGATGAAGGTCAAAACATCAAAAATCCGGGTTCACAAATTTCACGAGCTGTACGTTTGCTTCGTGCCAGTCATCGATTGGTTTTAAGCGGAACTCCGGTAGAAAATTCTGTAATTGATTTGTGGTCAATCATGGCCTTCGTGAATCCAGGTTTATTGGGTTCACTTAAGTTTTTTAGAGAAACTTATGCAAATCCCATCGAAAAAGAAAAGGATGAAGCTGCTGCTGCCCGGCTCAGGGCTATCATTCATCCGTTTATTTTGCGTCGAACCAAAAAACAAGTAGCTACCGATTTGCCCGATAAGATTGAGCATGTGCACTATTGCGATATGACCGATGCCCAAGAGGAAGTTTATGAAAAGCTAAAATCGGGATTTAGAAATGAGATATTAGAGTCGATACAAAAGAATGGCTTGGTGCGCTCTCAAATGCTATTGCTGCGTGGATTGACCATATTGCGTCAGGTAGCCAACCATCCTGCCATGGTTCAAAACGAGTATACCGATTCTTCGGGGAAATTTGAAGAAGCCATGCGCATGCTCAAAAATGCCTTGCACGAAGGCCATAAAATTTTGGTTTTCTCGCAATTTGTGAAGCATTTGCGCTTGGTGAAAGAACGGCTGAAGCAAGAGAACATCACCCATTTTTATCTCGACGGGCAAACGCCAAGGGAAGAACGTCAACAATTGGTGAATAGCTTCAACAAAAGCAATGATATTAAAGTCTTTCTCATCAGTTTAAAAGCAGGTGGCTTGGGTTTGAACCTTACTGCGGCCGATTATGTGGTGTTACTTGATCCCTGGTGGAATCCAGCAGTAGAGCAGCAGGCTATTGACCGCTCGCACCGCATTGGCCAAAAAAGAACCGTTATATCGTATCGATTTATTACCAAAAACTCGGTGGAGGAGAAGATATTGAGTTTACAACAGCGCAAAAAGAACATCAGCGATTCCTTGGTGAGCGCCGAGCAATCGCTGGTAAAACAATTGAATTTCGAAGAAATCAAAGCCATACTCAGTTAAGGCTGTTAATTATGGTTAAGCAATTTCGAGGCAGCAAAAGGTTTATTAATATGCGCGTTATTTGCAGCTGTGGCCTTATTTAACATTTCCGTAAAAGCAGAGCACGTACGTGTATTAGTAATAAGCATTGCCATGTCGCTGCTCACATTACTGGCCTTGCAATTTTATTGGCTCAACAATGCCATCAAACTGCAGAAAGAGAACTTTAATATCCTAGCCAACAACGCGGTACATGAAATTAGCAAGCGACTCGAAAGTCAAGAGGCCATTGGGGCTTTCATGCGGGCTTCGCTTAAAACCGGACAGGCAAACAGCAGCTCAAAACCCCCCACTGGTTTATCCGATTTAGGTCAAGATGCCCTACCTACCTATTCTGCCAAGAGCATGCCCAATTTTGCTCAGGAAGAAGAAAACTGGCCAGTTAGCGATACAGAGGCAGATACTTTGGCAAATTCTATTGATAAGATAATTTCAGATAATCAACTGTTTAAAAATAATGAGTTCATGTATGCATTCATGCTCGAGATTCAATCGGCGCGAAACCTGGGCATACAAGAACGGGTGAGTAGTGAAACCATAGATTCATTGGCTGCTCTGGTATTCGAGAAATATGAACTGACCCGCGAGTACACTTATGAAATCGTAAAAGGCGACAATGCTTTTTATAAACGGGTGGCCAATGAAAACAAAGTGGCAGGCACGCAAAATGTTTTTCTGGCAAGGTTGTTTCCAGGCGATCAGCTTACAACCAGTTATTACCTGGTCTTTCGGTTTTATAATCAGCGTGCCTTTTTCTTCAGTCATGTTTCGGCTCAAATCATGCTTTCGCTTTTGGCTATTTTGCTCTTGGGTGGCAGCTTTTATATGTTGGTAGATTTGCTGCTGAAACAAAAGAAACTATCGGAACTCAAAACCGACTTCATTAATAATATGACGCATGAGCTGAAAACCCCCATTGCAACCATCAATTTGGCCAGTGAGGCTTTGCTTGAACAGGTGAAGAAGGATGAGAATGCTGTTGCTGAGCGATATAACCGCATTATTTTTGAAGAGAATCAGCGATTGCGAAGGCATGTTGAGCGTATCTTAAATATTGCCTTGCTCGAAAAATCGGGCTTTTCGCTCAAACTTAAAACCGTAGATCTTCATGACCTTATAGCCAAAGCGGCCAGTCAAACCGAGCTGATGATTCAAAAGAAGCAAGGTCAATTACAACTCAAGCTATTGGCCGATAGGCATGTGCTGCAAATAGATGAGATGCATTTACTCAATGTACTTACCAATTTGATTGACAATGCCCTCAAATACTGCCAACGTCAACCCGAAGTGGCCATTCAAACCAGTAATTCGGAAGAAGGAGTGGTGATTGAGGTGCGTGACAATGGTATAGGCATGACGCCCACGCAGCTCAAGAAAATTTTTGAAAAGTTCTATCGTGTGCCCACCGGCGATGTACACGATGTAAAGGGCTTTGGCCTTGGACTTTCGTATGTACAAAGCATTGTTGAGCTTCACGGAGGGAAAGTGGAAGTGCAAAGTGAGGCCGGACAAGGAAGTACCTTTATCATTAAAATACCATTTGAAAAACCTGAAACGCATGGAAAATCTTGAAAACGATGAAATTAAAGTCCTCATGGCCGAGGACGATGAAAACCTAGGTCTTATTTTATCTGAGCGTCTTCGGTCGAAAGGTTTTGCCGTTGATTTGGCTACCGATGGTGCATTGGCTCAAACGAAGTTCGAAACTGGCAAATACGATTTACTCATTTTAGACATCATGATGCCCGTAAAGGATGGCTTCACACTTGCCAAAGAAATTCGCAAGACCAATCCCGATATCCCCATCATCTTTGTAACAGCCCGCAGCATGAAAGAAGATGTATTGAAGGGCTTTGAAATTGGTGCCGACGACTATCTCACCAAACCATTTAGTATGGATGAACTCATGGTGCGTATCCATGCGGTTTTACGGCGTACGTTGCGAAGAGGGGTGGTTGCTGCAGGTGAGGCCGATCAATATCATTTTTCGCGCACGCATTTTAATGCCATTACACAAACCCTTACCATCGATGGGCAGCAAACCGATCTAACCAGCAAAGAATCGGAATTGCTGCGTATGTTGAGTGCACGCATCAATGAAGTAGTGCCACGTGACCAAGCACTCAAACAAATTTGGGGAAGCGATACCTATTTCAACGGAAGAAGTATGGATGTTTTCATTAGCAAGTTGCGCAAGATGCTTTCGAATGATGGAAACGTTGAAATCATGAATGTGCATGGAAAGGGCTTCAAACTGGTGGTGAAGACCGAATAAGCCCGTTTTTCTATCACTCAAAATCGACCTGCATAACCGTATATTTGTGCAAAATATACAGCTGTGACGCTCATCAAATCAATTTCTGGAATTCGTGGAACCATAGGGGGAGTGCCGGGCGAAGGCCTAAGTCCGCTCGACGTCGTAAAATTCACGGCCGCTTTTGGCACCTGGCTGAAAAGTAAAAATTCGGGCAGAACCATCGTCATTGGTCGCGACGCGCGCATCTCGGGTGAGATGGTTAATCGCTTGGTTGTTGGCACCTTACAAGGACTGGGCTTCGATGTGGTAGACCTCGGTTTGTCGACAACCCCCACTGTTGAAGTAATGGTGCCCGAGCTGCATGCTGCCGGTGGAATTATTCTTACAGCCTCGCACAACCCCAAACAATGGAATGCGTTGAAGCTATTAAATGCCAAGGGTGAATTTATTGACGCAGAGGATGGGGCGGAGGTTTTGTCGTTGGCCGAATCACCCGAACAGCTACAATTCGAAGATATAGATGCACTCGGTCAATACACCCAGCGTAACGATGCCATTGATTTCCACATCCAACAAATATTGCAGTTACCGCTTGTTGATGTAGAAGCTATTCGCGCCCGCGGCTTCGTAGTGGCCATCGATTGTGTGAATTCTACTGGTGGCATTGCCGTTCCTAAATTATTGAAAGAATTGGGTGTATTACAAGTGCATCAATTATACTGCGAGCCCAATGGTCAGTTTCCACACAATCCTGAACCCTTGCCTGAGCACCTCACAGAAATTTCAGCTTTGGTGAAAGAAGTTGGTGCCGATTTAGGTATTGTGGTAGATCCTGATGTAGACCGTCTGGCACTGGTGAATGAAGATGGCAGCATGTTTGGCGAAGAGTACACCTTGGTGGCTGTTGCCGATTATGTACTAAGCCAAACGCCCGGCAACACGGTCTCTAACTTAAGTTCAACCAGGGCATTGCGCGATGTTACTGAAAAACACGGACAACGCTACAGTGCCAGTGCTGTAGGCGAGGTCAATGTAGTAGCCGAAATGCGCAGAATCAATGCTATTATCGGAGGAGAGGGCAATGGGGGTATCATTTATCCTGGACTACATGCCGGTAGAGATGCGCTTTTGGGGATTGCTTTCTTTTTAACACATCTTGCTAAGTGGGGCCAAAGCATGACCGCTTTGCGTGCTTCTTACCCACCATACTTCATAAGCAAAAACAAAATTGAACTTACTCCGGCCATCAATGTGGATGTGCTACTCGAAAAAGTAAAGGCAGTCCACGCCGCATACGATATCAACACGGCCGATGGAGTGCGCATCGACTTTACCGATTCTTGGGTGCATTTGCGAAAGTCGAATACCGAGCCCATCATCCGCATTTATGCTGAAGCGCCCAGTATGACCGCTGCCGATGCATTGGCCCACCGCATCATGACACTCATTGAACAACTTGCCCATGGCTAAAATTTATTTTGACAACGCTGCCACAACTCCCTTGCATCCAGAGGTACTGGAAGCCATGATCCCGGTGATGAGTAGCGTATTCGGAAATCCATCGTCCACCCATGCTTTGGGCAGGGTAGCCCGCACCGAAATTGAGAAGGCACGTAAAACGGTAGCCCAATTGCTTAACTGTGCACCAGCTGAGATTTTCTTCACTTCGGGTGGTACCGAGGCCGACAATATGGCCATCCGTTGCAGTGTGCACGATTTGGGAGTAAAGCACCTGATCAGCACCCGTATTGAACACCATGCCGTAACCCACACGCTCGATAGTGTGGAAGCCGATGGTTTGGCCCGTGTGAGTTATTTGCGCCTTTTGCCCAACGGCCATGCCGATATGGCGCATCTCGAAGCATTGCTGCAAGAGGAAGGCCCCACTTTGGTTACCCTCATGCATGGAAACAACGAGATTGGCAATATGATTGACTTGCAAGAGGTAGCGCAGCTTTGTAAGCAATATCAGGCCTATTTTCATTCCGACACAGTACAAACCATGGGCTATTTCCCATTCGATTTGCAAAATACCCCCATTGATTTCCTCAACGGTGCTGCACACAAATTCAATGGACCTAAAGGCGTTGGGTTTATCTATATCCGTGGAGGCTTAGGCATTAAGCCTTTGCTGCATGGAGGTGCCCAAGAACGAAATATGCGTGGCGGTACCGAGAACCTTTACGGTATTGTTGGAATGGCCAAAGCCCTTGAAATTGCTTACCGTGATTTGGAGGAGAAAGAAGCCCACATTCGCACGCTGCGTCAATACATGGCGGATCGACTTTTGGAGAACATTCCTGGAATACAATTCAACGGAGATTACCAAGGTCGTAGTTTGTATACCGTACTCAACGTTTCTTTTCCTGCACATCCAAAAGGGGAGATGTTGTTGTTTAACCTCGATATCGCTGGTATTTGTGCTTCGGGGGGTAGCGCCTGCTCTTCAGGAAGCAACGTTGGAAGTCATGTTTTAGCAGGTATTGGTGTTGCCGAAGACAGACATAACATTCGCTTTTCTTTCGGCAAGCAAAATACCAAAGAAGAGGTCGACTTCACGGTTCGCCAGCTTTGCGAAATTTTCGATATACAACCCAAGTTGACTGCCTGATTTGGTTGTTTTAAAAATCAAGAAACCCGGTTGTTCCTATGGAGCAACCGGGTTTCTTCATGAAAGGCTAGCACAATTTATCTTTTGAATCCAGGGATGCGAGGCATTTTACCACCCATGGCACCCATTTGGTTCATTTTTTTCATCATGCCCCGCATATCGTTGAATTGCTTGAGCAACTGGTTCACTTGCTGTACACTTGTACCTGAACCTTTGGCCAAGCGTTCACGGCGACTGCCATTAATAACATCTGGGTTAGCACGCTCTGCAGGAGTCATGGATTGGATGATGGCTTCTACATGCTTGAAGGCATCGTCGGAAATGTCGATATCTTTCAAGGCTTTGCCCATGCCCGGAATCATGCCCATGAGGTCTTTGAGGTTGCCCATCTTTTTGATCTGCGCAATTTGAGATAAAAAATCATCGAAATCAAACTGGTTCTTGCTGATCTTTTTATTGATGCGCGCTGCTTCT
This sequence comes from Sphingobacteriaceae bacterium, assembly GCA_013824115.1. Taxonomy (GTDB): domain Bacteria; phylum Bacteroidota; class Bacteroidia; order UBA7662; family UBA7662; genus PNNG01. The sequence continues at coordinate 22,769 of PNNG01000004.1, forward strand.
TCTTCGTCGATTTGCAGCTGTGCCTTTTCTACCAACGAAACCACATCGCCCATGCCAAGGATGCGGTTGGCCATACGGTCGGGGTGGAATACATCGAGGGCCTGCATTTTTTCGCCGGTGCTCACAAATTTGATGGGCTTGCCAACCGTATAGCTGATGGTGAGGGCCGCACCACCGCGTGCATCGCCATCGAGCTTGGTGAGAACCACACCATCGAAGTTAAGGCGCTCATTGAAGGCTTTGGCGGTATTTACGGCATCCTGACCAGTCATGGCATCCACCACAAACAAGGTCTCTTGCGGTTTGATGCTTTGATGCACGCGTGAAATCTCCTGCATCATTTCTTCATCTACCGCCAAACGTCCGGCAGTATCCACAATCACCACCGAATAGCCTTCGATACCAGCTTTTTTGATGGCGTTTTCAGCTATTTGAACTGGGTTCTTATTGCCTTCTTCGGTGTAAACAGGTACGCCAATTTGCTCGCCCAATACCTGCAATTGGTTGATGGCGGCCGGACGGTAAACGTCGCCTGCAACAACCATTACCTTCTTGCCTTGGCCCTTCAAGCGGGTGGCCAGTTTGCCAGTGAAGGTGGTTTTACCCGAACCTTGCAAACCGGCAATGAGGATAATGGCAGGAGAGCCTTTTAAATTGATGTCGACCGATTGCCCACCCATCAAGCGGGTGAGTTCCTCGTTCATGATTTTCACCAATAATTGGCCCGGCGAAACGCTTTTGATTACGTTTTGGCCCATTGCCTTTAGTTTAACAGTATCGGTAAACTCCTTGGCAATTTTATAATTCACGTCCGCATCGAGCAGGGCCCGGCGGATTTCTTTCATGGTTTCCGAAACGTTTGTTTCGGTGATGCGACCTTCGCCCTTCAGGACTTTAAACGCAGATTCAAGGCGGTCGGTAAGTTTTTCAAACATGGTCAATTACATCAATAAGCCACAAAAATAAGGAATAATTGGCCGAAACGGCTGAGAAAATGAAGCATCAAACAATGCAAAAAGAAAGGGGCCTAAGCCCCTTTTGATTATCCTAAGTACGATTTCAGCATCTTACTGCGCGATGTGTGGCGCAAGCGTTTGAGTGCTTTGTCTTTGATTTGGCGTACACGCTCGCGGGTGAGATCGAATTTTTCACCAATGTCTTCTAGCGACATGCCGTGGTCGAGACCAATGCCGAAATACAATTTAATAACCTCACGCTGACGCTCGGTAAGCGTTGCCAGCGAGCGATCGATTTCATTGGCAAGCGATTCCTGCATCAAAATCCCGTCGCTTTTGGGTGCATCTTCGTTGATGAGCACATCAAGCAGGGTATTTTCTTCGCCTTGTACAAAAGGAGCGTCCATAGAAATGTGACGGCCGCTGATGTTGAGCGTGCTTTCTACTTCGTCGGTTGAAACCTCCAACATTTCTGCCAATTCTTCCACCGAAGGATCACGCTCATATTGTTGCTCGAGTTGTGAAAATGCCTTGCCAATTTTGTTTAATGAGCCCACACGGTTGAGGGGCAAACGCACAATGCGTGAATGCTCCGCCAGAGCCTGCAAAATCGACTGACGAATCCACCATACAGCGTAAGAAATGAATTTGAAACCCCGGGTTTCATCGAAGCGCTTGGCAGCTTTAATCAAGCCGAGGTTTCCTTCGTTGATCAAGTCACTCAAGGTAAGTCCCTGGTTCTGATATTGTTTTGCAACTGATACTACGAAACGCAGGTTGGCTTTGGTCAGTTTTTCGAGGGCGCGTTGATCGCCTTCTCTGATTTTTTTGGCAAGAATTACTTCTTCTTCCGGGGTAATCAGGTCTACCTTACCGATCTCCTGCAAATACTTCTCTAATGATTGGCTTTCGCGGTTGGTGATCGATTTGGTGATTTTTAACTGACGCATAGTATAAATTAATGGTTAAACGCTGCTTCTCAAAAGTGCATACTGCAGCAAAGCTGCAAAGGTATGAATAAAATTGTGCTACGAAAAGTTCATTTCTCTGAAAAAGAACGATTACCAAACCATTGGCTCGCGCTTTTGTTTTGATGGTGTAATTTTACAGCATGTCCATAGAAACGCAGGAAGAACACAAGTATTATACTGGAAACCAAGCCTTTGCACCTGTACCCCTACATGTGGGTTCGGCCATCATCAGGCCGGTAGATAAAGGCAAACTCAAGTCAACCGCACTTGAAACCGTAGAAAAGCAGGCCAATCAGCAAATTTCTATGCTCCGCAAGCAGGCTGAGCTCATTATGCAGCAGGTAAAAGACATTGAAACGAGGGTAAGGATAGCAGAGGAGATTTACGCCGCCGACATCAATTTTGAGCCAGTTATTGGCAACACCTATCATTTGTATGAAAAAAAGGAAGGTCAGCGTGTATTGAGTCTCATTTCGCCCGATGATTGGGGAAAGAAAATGCCTTATGAAGCTTTTGTAGCCACAGTAAAGCTGCTGGGCGACCGAACCTGGGAAGTGCTTAAGGTAAACAAGCCTGTAACCGAAACAGCATAAAAAAACCGGAGTAGCAATACTCCGGTTTTTTTATAGACAAGGAACAATCAAGCTTCGCTGCTGTTTCCTGCGTTTTCGTTTTTGTAAGAACCCAAAGTCGCTTTAGTGAGACCCTGGGTCCGCAGCCGCGACTTGGTTTTGTTCTTGGCGGCTTTTCTTTTCAATTTAGTAACGGCCATGGCTTTTTGTTTTGAGGTTGCAAATATAGGTTTTTCAAAAGTCTTTTCATCAATAACCCAGAATTTTTAACACCTGCTTGCTGCTTTGCTCTTCTTGGAAGAGTTGGTAGTCGAGGTTATTGTCTTTGGTCTTGCGAATGAGCACGTGCCTCGGGGTAGGAATGAGGCAATGGTGAATACCACCCGTGCCACTGAGTGTTTCTTGGTAGGCTCCTGTATGGAAGAAGGCCAAGTACTGGGCTTTCCTGGTTTTAGGCATCCAGGTAGAAGCGTTATTTTGCTCGGTTTTGTAAAAATCGAGGCCATCGCAGGTGATACCGCCGATGTTCACACGCTCGTATTCCGAATCCCAATTGTTCAAAGGCAGTACAATAAAGCGCTGGTTCATGGCCCAAACATCGGGGAGCATGGTGATTAAACTGCCATCTACCATCAACCACTTTTCGCGGTCGTTCTGCTGCTTGCGTCCAAGCACCTTGAAGATAATGCCCGAAGCTTCGGCCACAGTATATGATCCAAACTCGGTGATGATATCGGGTTCGGGCACGTCGTTTTCGTTACAAATGGTTTTGATTCGATTTACAATCTCACCAATCATGTACTCGTAATCGTAATCGAACTCGAGGGTGTTTTTGAATGGTAAGCCGCCACCAATGTCCAAAGCATGTAAATCGGGACAGATCTTTTTGAGCTTTACATAAGTAGTAACCAACTTCTCCAATTCGTTCCAGAAGTGGGGCGTATCGTTGAAGCCTGAGCTCACAAAAAAGTGGAGCAGTTTCAGTTTAAAACGGTCGTCGTCTTTGATTTTGCTTTGGTAGAAATCTACAATTTCGTCGGCACGAATACCCAAACGAGAAGTATAAAAAGGATAATCCGGCTTTTCTTCTGCCGACAAACGAATGCCCACGCCAATAGGGACTTCCAACTCATTGTCGTAGTAGTTAAACTCTTCTTTATTGTCGAGCACCGGGATGATGTTACGAAAACCGTCGTGGACCAAGTCTACAATGTTCTCTTTGTAACTGTCTTTCTTAAAGCCATTACAAATCACCATGATGTCTTTGGTGATCATGCCTTTGCGCTCCAAGGCCTCGATGATGGGCATATCGAAAGCTGAAGATGTTTCCAACTGAATGTCGTTGGCCAAGGCTTCCTCCAGAATGTGTTTGAAGTGTGAACTTTTGGTGCAGTAGCAATAGGTATAAGTGCCTTTGTAATCGTGCTTCTCAAAAGCATCGTTAAACAGCTTCTTGGCGCGTTGGATTTTGTCGGAAATCAACGGCAGGTAGGTGAAACGGAGGGGAGTGCCGAAGGTTTCGCCCAATTCCATGAGGTTGATGTCGTGGAAATAGAGCTCGTCATCAATCAGCTTCCAACCGTCTTGTGGGAATCCGACACTTAAGTCGAGGAATTCTGCATAACTTTGCATGGGCCTGTGCGCTAAGAAATTTGAGCGCAAAGTTAGTTAAAAGCACCATTAAAATAGGGATATGTCGGAATTACTGTTGATAGAAGTTAAATCGGAATTAGGAGCTGGAACGAGAGGTGCCAGTTTAGGGGTAGATGCAGTAAAAATTGCCGCCCACGACTTTGCATCGAAGTTTTTTCTCAAAATCAACCGACAAGAAATCCCCAACCGTAACGAACTTTTGTACGAGCCAGTAAAAACGCCTTTCGCCCGGTATGCCGAAGGCATACATCAGGTACTTGAATCAGTTGCCGGAACCGTGTGTGAAGCCATGAAAGAGGGCAAATATCCGATTGTATTGGCGGGCGACCACAGCACAGCAGCAGGAACTATTTCGGGCATCAAAATGGCCTATCCAAAAAAGCGCTTGGGCGTGATTTGGGTAGATGCGCATGCCGACTTACATTCTCCATACACCACCCCATCGGGCAATATGCATGGAATGCCCCTGGCCATGGTTTCGGCGGAAGATAATGCCGAGTGCAAATCGAATGAGCCCGACGAAAGAACCGTGGTTCTTTGGAATAAAATCAAGTCGATAGGCGGCATTCAACCCAAGGTGCATCTTGAAGACATTGTTTTTATAGGCGTGCGAGATGTTGAGCCGCAAGAGAACTTTTTGATCAAAAAGCATGGTATCCGCAATTTTACCGTAACCGATGTTCGTAAGCGAGGGGTGGAGAAGGTGGCTTTTGAAGCACTTACCTCCTTAGATAAATGCGACATCATTTATGTGTCTTTCGATGTAGATTCCATGGATCCGAAAGTGAGTATGGGTACAGGTACGCCGGTTCCTAGTGGCATCAATGAGCGCGAAGCGGGCAAGTTGCTTCAAAATTTGGTGAGCAGCCCCAAGGTAGTGTGCTTCGAAATGGTGGAAATCAACCCCACGCTCGACAAAGAAAACCTCATGGCCGAAAATGCCTTCGAAATCTTGGTGAAGGTGTCTAATTCTATTTCAAATCAGTCAATTTTTTAAGCAGCATGCTTCACGAAAAACTCATCTCAGAGTCTTTATCATCCTATATTTCTGAAAAATACCAAGTTTCGTCCGATGCTTATCAGTTTGTTTTCCAGCAAACACGTAAGGAGTTTACCGGCGACGTAACGCTGGTGATTTTTGGTTTTACCAAATTGTTGGGCATGAGTCCGGCCGCTATTGGAGAAGCATTTGGTGTGGAATTGAGCAAGCTGCAATTCAACGGAAAGCCAATGGTAACGGCTACCAACCTGGTGCAGGGCTTCCTGAACATTTCGCTCAGCGATGCCTATTGGTTGGCACATTTAGAAAGCAGCCACACCCATCTAGCTGCAACAGGCAAACGCACGGTTGTAGAATATTCTTCGCCCAACACCAACAAGCCCTTGCACTTGGGCCATATCCGCAACAATTTGTTGGGACATGCCGTGAGCAAAATTGTGGCAGCAGCAGGTGATGAAGTCGCCAAAGTACAAATTGTGAACGACCGCGGAATCCACATCTGTAAATCGATGGTGGCCTGGAGACGCTTTGCGAATGGCGAAACACCTGAGAGCAGTGGCTTGAAAGGTGACCACCTGGTGGGTAAATACTATGTGGCCTTCGATCAGGCTTATCGTGCCGAAATAAAGGAATTGATAGAGCAGGGCAAAACCGAAGAAGAAGCAAAGGCCCAAGCGCCCATTTTACTCGAAGCCCAAGAAATGCTGCGTCAGTGGGAGGCAGGCCAAACCGAAATAATTGCCCTTTGGGAGCAAATGAACCAGTGGGTATACGCCGGATTTGCATCGACCTATGAGGCGCTGGGCGTTTCCTTTGATAAAAACTATTACGAGTCGAAAACTTACCTATTGGGAAAGGACAAAGTACTCGATGGCTTGACCCGCGGTGTTTTTTACCAAAAGGACGATGGTTCGGTTTGGGCCGATTTGGAAGCACATAAATTAGATCAAAAGGTGGTGTTGCGCAGCGATGGTACCTCGGTTTACATGACCCAAGACATTGGTACGGCCATTGAACGCTACGATGAATGGCACATGGACAGTATGATTTATGTGGTGGGCAACGAACAGGATTATCATTTCAAAGCACTCTTTGCCATTCTCGGCAAGCTGGGCTACGATTGGGCAGAGCGTTGTTTTCATTTGTCGTATGGTATGGTAGACCTGCCCAGTGGCAAAATGAAGTCGCGCGAAGGCACTGTGGTGGATGCCGATGACCTTATTTCGGAGGTGGTGTCGGCTGCCCGTGAGAAAACGATGGAATTGGGCAAAATCGATGGTTTGACAGATGCAGAAGCCGAGCAGTTGTACCGTCAAATTGGCTTGGGAGCGTTAAAGTACTTCATTCTCAAGGTCGACCCCCAAAAACGCATGCTGTTCAATCCAGCCGAATCTATCGATTTGCAAGGCAATACCGGTCCGTTTATTCAATACAGCCACGCCCGTATTAAGTCGGTGCTGCGGAAGGCAGCGGCCCAAGGCATCAGCTGGTCAGCTGCATTGCCAAGCAGCAATACGCCTTTACATGCCGCTGAAAAAGAACTGGTGAAGTTGTTGGGACATTATCCGGCCATGGTTGAGGAAGCACGCGTTAAGTTGAGTCCCGCTGTGGTTTGCGCCTATGCCTACGAATTGGCAACGGCCTTCAACAAATTCTACCACGATTGCAGCATGCTCAATGAAACGAATACCGAGCTCCGTGATTTCCGCCTAACACTGGCAGCGAAAACTGCTGACTGCCTTCGCTCCACACTCAATTTGGTGGGAATTGAGGCACCGGAGCGAATGTAGCAATAAAGTATTGTCAGTTTCGATTTTTACGGCCGAATACCTTAATTTCGAATTATGTATTTAAAGCAGGAGATAAAAGAGCATCAAATTGAATTTATTCAATTGTGCGATGAGCACGATGTGAAGGAGATGTATGCTTTTGGTTCGTCTGTTAACGGAAATTTCAAAGAGGCGGAAAGTGATATAGATTTGTTGGTAGAGTTAAAAACAGTAGACCCTACTGAAAGAGGAGAAAATCTATTGCAGCTTTGGGACAAATTAGAGGTCTTTTTCAAGCGCAAAGTGGATTTACTTACCAAGGCTTCTATTAAGAATCCTGTACTCAAATTGAGCATTGATCGGTCAAAAATTCTCATTTATGACGGAAAGAGCCAGGAAATATCTGTCTGACATTCAAACTGCGATTTTGTTAATTGAGCAATTCACGAATGGTATCAGTGATTTTTCTGCTTATGAACAGGATAGGAAAACACAAAGTGCTGTAGAAAGGCAACTAGTGATTGTTGGGGGAGCGCTGAATCAATTTAAAAGGGAAATTCCTAACACAATAATTCACCACGACAGACAAATTGTGAATTTCCGCAATCGACTGGTTCATGCATACGATAGCATTGACAACGCAATTGTTTGGGCCATTTTGTTGAAACATTTGCCCCTCTTAAAGGCCGAGATACTGGCGCTTGAAGAATAGGGCTCTAATAAAAATGGTAAACAACTATTTTACCCTAGCGGCTTGAATGGGCTCCTCCCACAAGGGCGTTCGGTAAATGGCAGGCAAGATGTCGGCTGCTTTGGTGACCACTGTAAAGAGCTTTTGATGGCCAGGAGACATGAACTTCTCCTCGGTCATGCGTTGAAACAGCAGCAAAAGCGGATCGTAGAAGCCTTCGAGGTTGAGAAGAATGATAGGATGTGGGTAGAAGCCCAATTTCTTCAAAGTAATGGCTTCAACCAATTCTTCGAGGGTGCCAGTTCCTCCGGGCAGGGCAATCAATGCATCGGTTCCTTCAAGAAACTTTTTCTTGCGTTCGTGCATATCGGCAACCAAGTGCATTTGATCTACCTGGGTATGCGCCCATTCCACTTCTTTCATGAATTGTGGCATGATGCCAGTAATGCTTCCACCCAAGGCCAAAATTGTATCTGCCAAGCGGCCCATTAAGCCTGTGGAACCACCTCCAAAAACCACGTTGATTTTAGCGGCTACCAAGTCTCGGGCCAGCACATCGGTGGCCTCTAGGTATTTTTGCGGTGTAAGGGCCGAGGAGGCGCAGTATACACATACCTGATGGATGGGGCTGCTCACAAGTAGTTGGGATAAGCACCCGGTTCTGCTTCCGACATAATAGCATATACCTGTTCTACCACATCTTCTACGCTCGGTTTGCTAAAGTAATCGCCATCGGTGCCATATGCGGGGCGGTGGGCTTTGGCCGTGAGGGTACGGCCCGGACTATCGAGCCAGAAATACGCACCTTGCTCTTCCATCAAATGCTGGTAAATGAAAGCCGATGCGCCACCGGGAACGTCCTCGTCGACCACCAGGAAGCGATTCGTTTTTTTCACCGATTTCACCAAGTCGTGGTTTAAGTCGAAAGGAAGTAGCGACTGAACGTCAACAACTTCTGCTGAAACACCAACTTCTTCCAACTGTTCAGCGGCTTCAAGTGCAATGCGACAGCAAGAACCATAGGTAATGAGGGTAATGTCATCTCCTTCGCGCAGCACTTCGGGTTTGCCAAGTGGAACGGTAAAGTCGTGCAGGTTATCGGGCATGCGTTCTTTAAGGCGGTAGCCATTCAAACATTCTATCACCAAGGCTGGCTCATCGGCCTTCAACAGGGTGTTGTAAAAGCCCACAGCTTGTACCATGTTGCGGGGAACGAGGAAATGCATGCCACGGATGCTGTTCAGGATCATGCCGATGGGCGAACCTGAATGCCAGATGCCTTCTAAACGATGGCCACGGGTACGGATGATGAGGGGAGCCTTTTGTCCACCTTTGGTGCGGTATTGCAGGGTGGCAATGTCGTCGCTCATGATTTGCAGGGCGTACAACAAATAGTCGAGGTACTGGATTTCAACCAATGGACGCAAACCGCGCATGGCCGCACCAAAACCCTGACCAACGATGGTCATTTCGCGGATGCCTGTGTCGGTTACCCGAATTTCGCCGTGCTTTTCTTGCAAGCCAGCAAAGCCTTGGTTTACATCGCCAATCTTACCCACGTCTTCACCAATCGCAAAAAAGCGGGCTTCATTGGCCAAAATGTGGTCAAAGGCTTTGTTCAAAATCTCATAGCCATTGAGAGATTGACTGTTTTCGCTAAATAAAGCCGGAATTTCGGGCACCCGCAGGGCCGAACCGGCCGATTCGCTGTAGAGGTAGCTGCTGTAGCGCTCCTCATTTAAGGCATCAAGTTCTTTTTTATATGCGGCAATGGCTTCGCGTTGAGTTGTGGCTTCAAAGCGGCAAATACGCAGCGCTTTGCGCAAGCTGCTCATCACATCTTTGCGTATGGCATCTTTAGTAGCGGCCAATTCGTTGTGCAATTTGCCTAGTTTTTCGCCCTGTGCCGAAGCTGCTATCAATGCATCCAACAAGGAAAGGGCTTGGAGTTTTTCGGACTCGATTTCTGAGCGGAAAGCATCGTAGGCTGCCTTTTGTTCTGCTTTCACGTAATGAACGGCCTCTTGCTCTATGGCTTCCAAAGTGGCTTCGTCGGCAATGCCCTGCCCAATCATCCAAGTACGCATCTGTACCAAACAATCGTGTTCCAGCTCCCATTGTAATCGCTCGGGACTCTTGTAGCGCTCATGAGAACCCGATGTGGAATGTCCTTGCGGTTGGGTAATTTCAGTTACATGAATGATGGCTGGCATGTGCGTTTCGCGAATCTCCGCTATGGCAGTGAGGTAGGTTTCGCACAAACTGGGATAATCCCAACCTTTGACGGTATAAATGCGGTAGCCTTTGCCATTTTCGTTGGTTGCGAAGCCACTGAGGATATCGGAAAGATTTTCTTTGGTGGTTTGGTACTTGGCCGGCACCGAAATGCCGTATTGATCGTCCCAAATATTGATAGCCAAGGGTACCTGAAGTACGCCCGCGGCATTCACCGTTTCCCAAAAATGCCCCTCAGAAGTTGAAGCGTTGCCAATGGTGACAAAACTCACTTCTTTGCCTTGTTTACTGAATTGGGCAAGGTTGTGCAAAGCCGGATTGTCGCGGTATAGCTTGCTAGCATAAGCAATCCCCAATGCACGCCCCATCTGACCGGCGGTGGGAGAGATGTCGGAGGTGCTGTGGGGCTCGGTGGTAAGATCTTTCCACAGACCGTTTTCGTCTAAAAAGCGAGAAGCAAAGTGTCCGTTCATCAAACGGCCTGCCGATGCTGGCTCGGCCTCCAATGAAACGTGCGCATACAGTTGGGCGAAAAACTTACGAATGTCGCTCATGCCGGTAGCAAACATGAAAGTTTGGTCACGGTAATATCCCGAGCGGATGTCGCCAGCTTTAAAGGCTTTTGCCATGGCCAATTGGGCTACTTCTTTGCCATCGCCAAATATGCCGAATTTGGCTTTGCCTGTGAGCACTTCTTTCCGTCCTAATAAACTGGCTTGTCGGCTTTCATATGCCAATTTATAATCGGCAATGACCTCTTTTTTAAAATCTTCGAAACTGAGGGCCTGACTTTCTGCAAGTGCGTTAGAAGGAGCTTTGGGCATGGTCATCAAATTTTAGACGAATGCAAAGATACTAAAAAGCCCCCTACAGGCGTTCCCAGACCGAAATCATGCATTCGGCAGATTTTCATCGTATTTTAAGGTATAACGAACCAATTATTCTTAATTTTGATTTTCTAAAAGTCATCAATTTAAAACGCATATGAAAAAAGTTCTTGCACTCCTGGTTTTCGTAGGATTTGGCACCACTGCCATGGCTCAGGCTCCTGCTACTGCAACGCCTGCTGTTGATAAAAATAAAGGCGAAATGAAGTTTGAAAAAGAGCTCCACGATTTTGGAACAGTCAATCAAGGTGAGCCTCTTTCTTTCGATTTTGTATTTACCAATTCTGGCAAAGAGCCCGTAATTATTTCTAATGTTTCCGCATCTTGTGGTTGCACCACACCAAGTTGGACGAAAGAGCCGGTGAAAGCAGGCCAAAAAGGTTCGATTAAGGCGGTTTACAATTCGCAAATTCTCGGGCCTTTCACCAAACAAGTAACGGTTACCAGTAATGCAGGTACCTCTACCAAGGTACTCACTATTAAAGGGAATGTTGTTGCTCAACCTGCTGGCGTACCTGAAAATAAGACCAACGCCAGTCCGGTTACCAAGCCATAACCGAGCTGATTGAAACCCAAACCCGTGTATCTTTGCACGGGTTTTTTTATTTCTACACTATGCCAACCATTTCACAGCGAGGTATTGCCATGCCTCCTTCGCCCATTCGCAAACTCGTTCCTTTTGCCGAAGGAGCTACTGCCCGTGGAGTTAAAATTTATCATCTCAATATTGGCCAACCCGATATTGATACAGCGCCCGGTTTCATTGAAGCCATCCAGCAATTCGATGGTAAGGTGTTGGAGTACAGTCATTCGGCTGGACTAGAATCGTACCGTAGAAAATACGCACAGCGCTTTCAGGAGCGCAATATCGGGGTCGACCACAACGATATCATCATTACTACCGGTGGTTCGGAGGCCATCATTTTTGGCATGATGAGCTGTCTCAATCCGGGCGATGAAGTGATTATCCCCGAGCCATTTTATGCCAATTACAACGGTTTTGCGCAAATGGCAGGGGTGAAAGTGGTACCCATTACCACGCATATTGAAAACGGATTTGCGTTGCCTTCGGTGAAGGAATTTGAGAAACTCATTAATGAGCGCACCAAGGCCATCGTGATTTGTAACCCGAATAATCCTACGGGAACCTTATACACCGATGATGAATTGATGCAACTGCGCGATTTGGTACTGGCGCACGACCTTTACCTTTTTGCCGATGAAGTGTATCGGATGTTTTCGTACAGCGACCAGCCACATCGCTCAATCTTGAGCCTGCCTGGCATGGAACAGCATGCCATAGTGGTTGAAAGTGTATCTAAAATTTACAGTGCATGCGGTGCTCGTATAGGTGCTTTGGTTACCGAAAACAAAGAGGTAATTGCTGCAGCCATGAAATTTGCCCAAGCACGCTTGAGTCCACCCACCCTCGAACAGGTAGGTGCTATGGCAGCCTTAGACGCTCCTCAAAGCTATTTTGATGACGTGCGTTCTGAATACATCAGTCGACGCGATTTGGTAGTGGCCGCGCTCCAGCAAATGCCCGGGGTAACTTGTCCGAATCCCGGTGGGGCCTTCTATTGCGTAGTTCAGCTTCCCATTGACGACAGCGACCATTTTTGTCAGTGGATGCTTGAATCGTTTAGTTACGAGCAGCAAACGGTGATGATGGCACCCGCTACAGGTTTTTATGCCTCGGCGGGTTTGGGTAAAAACCAGGTGCGTATTGCTTATGTACTCAATAAGCATGATCTATCGAAAGCCATGGAATGCCTGGCCATTGCTTTACAACAGTATCCCGGCAGGACCCACTCCTAATTGATAACCGGCTCAGGCCGGTTTTTTTATGCCTACAGAACGCCCCTTCACGCAATTATCTTATTTTCGTTTATGCAAGTTCGAACGGCAGCACGCTGGCTGCTCATTTTATTATTGGGAAGTGTAATCAGTTCCCATGCTCAAACGCACGACCATCGTTTGTGTGGTCAAGATGCACTGCGCAGCCTGCAACAACAACGGGGCAGGGAAGAAGCCATTTTGCAATCACGCGCTTCATTCGATCAGTTTCTTCGCGATTTTGAAGAGGTACAAGTCGAGCGTACACAAAATCTGTTGCGCATTCCAGTAGTGGTACATGTCATGCATGCACCAGGTGAAGCCTATGGGGTGCTTTCCAATATAACCGATGAACAGGTTTATTCGCAAATTGAAGTATTGAACGAAGATTTTAGGAGGTTGGTGGGTAGCCGTGGATTCAATAATTCAACCGTGGGTGCCGATACTGAATTGGAATTTTGTTTGGCTACTCGTGACCCGGCGGGACAGGCCACAACGGGTATCGTACGCGTGCCTTACAGTGGGTCGAACAATTTTCAGTTGTCGCAAGACCTGGCTATGAAGAACTTGAGTCGATGGCCAACTGGGCGCTACCTGAATATTTGGATTGTAAAAAGCATTCAAAGCGGCATTTTAGGTTATGCCTATCTCCCGGCAGATTTGGCTGGTGACCCACAACGTACCAGCATCGATGGTTTGGTGATTGGTGCACGGTATTTCGGTAGCAGAGAAAAACAACCACCTGGTCAAACTTTCAATCTCGACAACACCTTTGGATTGGGCCGTACAGCCACCCATGAAATTGGACACTACCTTAATTTGCTGCATACCTGGGGTGATGGGGGTTGCGAAGTAGATGATGGTGTGGGAGATACACCACTTTGCAGCGGTCAATATTTTGGATGTCCACCTAGTCCTGCCCGGCCTACCCAATGCGGATTCAGCCGGATGGTAGAGAACTACATGGATTATTCTGACGATGCGTGTTTTAATATTTTTACTCAAGGACAGAAAACCCGCATGCGGGCGGCCATGCAGTTTTATGCCTTTCGGGCTAGCCTGAGTTCTCAGCTCAATTTAATTGCTACGGGTTGTGCCGATACCAGCAATCCGCTTTTTGCCGATACTTTGCTCCGTGTTGCTGGAAACGAGCAGATTCAGCGGGTGAACCGTATTTTCGAGGTGGCATTGCAAGCCAGGGTACTAAGCCAGCTCAACAGTGGCTTCAACAATGTCGATGTGCGCTTCCAATTGGTGGATCAGCCTACGGGTAGTTTCAAGAGCCTCGATACCACTCTTAGAACGGCCGGTGGTGGATTTGCAAACGTAGCAGTTCGTGCGGGTAGTATTCCAGGCAATTACCGATACAGGGCCAGTGCCAATACTGCCCGTGGTGGTGAAGTTTTCTTTGATTTAACGGCCATCAGCGAAGCTTTGGCTTATCCAAATCCGTTTGAAAGCAGCATCACCCTTAAACTTGAGTATCCTGCTGTGCAACAGGTGCAAGTGCAGGTGTACGATCTTACCGGGCGAAGGGTACATATGGAAACGCAGCAAGCCAAAGAGGCAGTGGTACTTCAATTGGGCCATTTGGCGAATCAATTTTATTTTGTGACCACCACTACGCCTACCGTTACCGACTACTTCAAAATCATAAAAATTGCCCGCTAAGGTTAAAATTGGGCTTTTGAGCGATACCCACGGGTGGCTTGAGGAACGCGTATTCCATCATTTTGCAGCGTGCGATGAGATTTGGCATGCTGGCGATATTGGCCAATCAGAAGTTACCGATCGACTCGCAGCATTTAAACCACTTCGGGCGGTTTACGGAAATATTGATGGTGCCATCTTGCGCCGGACTTACCCTGAAAACCTGCATTTTGAAATGGCAGGGCTGCAGGTATTTATGACCCATATTGGCGGTTACCCAGGAAAATACCCTGCGAGAATCAGAGAGCAAATTGTAGCAGAAAAGCCTGGATTATTTATTTGTGGGCATTCGCATATCCTCAAGGTGATGCCCGACAAGCAATACAATCTGCTGCACATTAATCCAGGTGCCGCAGGCAATCATGGTTTTCACCAAGTGAAGACTTTGGTACGCTTTGAGATTGAAAACGGTAAAATCGGCCAGTTACAAGCCATTGAACTAGGGCCTCGAAGCATTACCCCTGAATCTCCACAAACATAGGGTCGAAGCGGCGTACTTCACCTCGGTTATCTTCGAGGAAAGTAATGACACTGCCGTTTTTGTTGAAGATGGCTTCGGCAGGAAAACCATAGGGCAGGAGGTAAGACTGCAGTACAGTGCCATATACTTGGTCTTCCCAAGGGCGAAAAGCTTCTTCGGGTTTCTGCTCGTCTTGAATTTTCAGAGTGATGAAAGTAGTAGGGTCCTCCTCATCAGGCCAAGCAATGCCGTAATCGAAAACTGGATTCATCAACCAGCTTTTGTAGCTGATTTTGGCAAAGAGCTCATCAAATTGAATGGGATGGAGTACCACGCCATCGAATTTGCGGAAATAGGGCTCGAAAAACGACATTTGTGCACCATTGTCGAGCAACGATGCCATGATGCCCAATTCACCAATGCGAATACTCATACAGAGGGTGTTGGTGCTTACTTTGAGGTCGTAAGCCGCTCGCGCATCGTCGTACGCATGGCTTTGCAAAACAAAAACAGAACCCGGATCGAAATTTAAAAACTCAATCGGACGCATGGCGCCGCTTAAAGCCAGATGTAGCAATTTAAATCGTTGCAAATAGCCTTCTTGCAGTAAAAAGGCGTTGCGCATGTTTTTGCCAGCCAACACCTCTTGCATTTCGTAATACAAAATGCCTTGGTAAACCCAGCACAGCCATTGGTACAACATGGCAGGTTTCATCCATTTGAACGCTTCGAATCCTGCTCCCAAAAGATCGCCCACTGCTCGCTGCAAATAATCGATACCAGCTTTGCGGGCATCGGCGCTTACAGGCAATTTCAGGTCGCTATACGCTACCTTTTTTCCTGTCATCAGGGTGATGGTTTTGTCGGCTAAACCATATCGCTGCTGCAACCACTCAGGAAACACCGGTAACAAATCGGTGCGTGGATCAATGGGTTGACCCGTGAAAAAGCATTTGTCGCCGGCAAAATCAAGTTGATCATAGGGCGAATAAATTGGATGAATGGGCGTGAAACTCACTTTTTGAAATCAGATGATTTGTTTATACCTGGCTGTCGGTCTTTGAAGTAAGGGGCTGCTTTTTTGTTGTGACCATATGGACAATGCGCACAATTCAATAGACAACAATGTCCTCTTTTTTCCAGGTATATCTCGGTAAATACGTATTGGCCTTTGTCATTGATGTAATAGTCAACTCCTTCTTCCATCAGTTATATACCGGTATAGTTCCAAGGTCGAATTTCGAATAATTCTTGCTTCACACCAAACGGAAGGTCAAGATTTTTAATAAAATCTGTAATGCGCTGTTCGTCAATGGCTTCATTGGTTCTGGTTAGCGCTTTGAGTGCTTCATACGGCTTTTCGTAGCCTTCGCGACGCAAAATCGTTTGGATGGCTTCAGCTACTACGGCCCAATTTGCCTCTAAGTCGGCATGCATGGCGGCTTCGTTCACCAATAATTTCCCTAAACCCTTGCGGATCGATTTAAAGGCAATGAGGGTATGCGCAAAGGGTACACCCAGGTTACGCAGTACCGTACTATCGGTAAGATCACGCTGCAAGCGCGACACGGGCAACTTGGCAGAAAGGTGTTCGAAAAGCGCATTGGCAATACCCAAATTCCCCTCGGCATTTTCAAAGTCAATGGGATTTACTTTGTGAGGCATGGCCGAGCTACCTACTTCACCAGCTTTGATTTGCTGTCGGAAGTAGTTCATAGAAATGTAGGTCCAAAAATCGCGACAGAGATCTACTAAAATGTTGTTGATACGCTTTTGGGCGTCTAACAAAGCTGCCAGGTAATCGTAGTGCTCAATTTGGGTGGTGTACTGGTAGCGGTGGAGTCCCAATACTTCTTGCACGAACTGATTGCCAAAATGCTGCCAGTCAACGTTCGGATAAGCAATGTGGTGCGCATTAAAATTGCCTGTTGCACCACCAAATTTAGCCGCAATAGGTGTATTTTGAAGCATTTCAGCCTGGTTTTGCAGGCGTTCTACAAAAACCTTGATTTCTTTGCCCAGACGGGTAGGTGAGGCAGGTTGTCCATGGGTGTGTGCCAACATGGGTATTTGGTCCCAATCGTTGGCCAAGCCATCGAGTACTTCAATAAGTTGGTGTATTGCAGGCACCAATTCGGCTTCTAAAGCTTCTTTCAAGGAAAGGGGAACCGCTGTATTGTTTACATCCTGAGAAGTAAGCCCAAAATGGATAAATTCTAAATACTTATCCAAGCCCAATGCTTCAAAACGGTCTTTGAGAAAATACTCTACCGCCTTTACATCATGATTGGTGGTTTTTTCGATGCGTTTTATTTCCAAGGCATCTTTTTCGCTGAAATCGATGTAGATTTTTCTCAAATCATCGAATACATCCACATTTACACCCTCCAATTGAGGCAATGGCCATTCACAAAGGGCAATGAAATATTCCACTTCCACCCGAACGCGGTAACGAATGAGGGCAAATTCCGAAAACCAGGCGCTGAGGCTTGTGGTGGCGTTGTGGTATCGGCCGTCGATCGGCGAAAGGGCAGTAAGTGGTGAAAGATTCATGAAAGCTTGGGTGGGCTAATACTTTTAAGCGATTTTTGTGGTTAGCTGTGTAACCCCCGCAAAATTACAAAAGCCCTGCGAATGAAAGTTTTTATTTCGCTTTTATGCATGTTGCTGTTTGGAATGCCTTTGACCGAGGCACAAACGGTGACTTTGCAACCCAAGGCAGGGGAGTTTCCAGCCATTATCGATGCCCAAGGCGATACCATTCCTTATGTTTTCCTGCCATCGATTACCATCGTGAGCAAGCGTACTTTTAAGGGCAAGCGCGATCAAGAACGGTTTAACCGACTCTACTACAATGTACTTAAAGCTTATCCTTTGGCGAAGGCTGCGGGCGACCGGCTTCGGCAATTAGAAACCGAATTGGCCACCATGCCCGAAAGAAAGCACAAAGCCCACATCAAAAACACGGAGGATGATTTGAAACGGCTGTACAAGCAACAATTACTCAACCTCACGGTGACCCAAGGCAAAATACTCATTAAGCTCATCGACCGGGAAACCAGCAGAACAAGTTACGACTTGATCAAAGACTTTAGAGGCACTTTTCAGGCCTTTATGTGGCAAAGTTTGGCTGGATTGTTTGGCACCAACCTCAAAAACGGCTACGATTTACAAGAGGATCGTGATATAGAGTTTATTCTACAGCAAATTGAGGGTGAAAATTACCGTCCACCGGTGCGCGATAACCCGCAATAGTCAAGTTATTTCGAGAGCTGCTTTACTTATCTTTGGGCATGCAAAAACTAGACATTTTGGCCTTTGCAGCCCATCCCGACGATGTGGAATTGAGCTGCAGTGGAACCTTGATCAGGCATATACAGGCGGGCAAACGCGTAGGCATCGTTGACCTCACACAAGGCGAATTGGGTTCGCGTGGCAGTGCAGAACTTCGAAAAGAAGAAGCCGCCAAAGCCAGCGCAATCATGGGCATTCATTACAGAGCCAATTTGGGCATGCGCGACGGCTTTTTTACGCTCGATGAGGCACATCAATTGGCTATCATTGCTCAAGTTAGGCTTACGCGCCCTGATGTGGTTTTAGCCAATGCCATTGATGATCGCCATATCGACCATGGACGAGCTGCCAAGTTGGTAGCCGATGCCTGCTTTTTAGCCGGACTTCGTCAAATAAAAACCAGTTGGGAAGGAATAACGCAAGAGGCCTGGCGACCCAAGGCCATTTACCATTACATTCAAGACAGATATATAAAGCCTGATTTTGTGGTAGATATAACCGAATACTTCGAGAAGAAGTTGAATTCGATACGTGCATTTGGATCGCAGTTTTATTCGGCTGATAGCCATGAGCCTGAAACGCCCATTTCGCGTCCCGACTTTTTGGAATTCATTGAAGCCCGTGCCCGCGAAATGGGAAGACAAGTGCCCGTTACGTATGCTGAGGGATTCACGACGCACCGCGCACCAGGTGTAACCGATTTACTGTCGCTTCTGTAAAATGAGAAATTGGCTGGCAACATTGGGTCCTGGCTTGTTGTATGCCGGCGCAGCGGTGGGGGTGTCGCATGTGGTGCAATCGACCCGTGCCGGAGCCCTTTATGGCTTTGGCTTGATAGGCTTTGTAATGCTGGTGAATTTACTGAAATACCCCTTTTTTTCTTACGCCAGTCGTTATGCCCGCCACAGTGGCAATGACTTAATTGAAGGATACGGCCGCATGCATTCATGGGTGCTACCTGGCTTTTTGTTGCTGACCGTGGCTACCATGTTTCCCATTTTGGCAGCTATAACGGCTGTTTTTACGGGTATTGTACAGTTTTTGGCTTTTCCGAATGCTCCAGCGGGTTGGGTAGCCGCCGTTTCGTTATTGGTGTGCTCCATTTTGCTGAGTGTAGGACGATTTTCGGCACTCGACAAAAGCATCAAAATCATCATGCTCCTGCTGGTGGTAACCACCTTGATGGCCCTTGTTATTGCGCTTGGAGAGCCTGAACGGTTAGAGCAAGCGGCTTCTGGAGTTTTTGAATGGAACAGGAGTGGCTGGGTGTTTTTATTGGCATTTGCTGGCTGGATGCCAACACCCATTGATGCTGCTGTTTGGCAAAGCATGTGGACCATTGCCAAGCGTAAAACCCAAGTGCTTAGCGATAAACAGCTACAATTTGATTTCCGTTTAGGCTATTATAGCAGCATGGTATTGGCGGTGTTCTTTGTGGTTTTAGGAGGTGTGGTGCTTTATGGTGAAGCTGAGCTACCAGCCGGCGGTGCAGGGTTTGCGTCAGCTTTTGTAAATATGTATGTTAAGCTGTTGGGCAGCTGGTCGTTTCCAATCATAGCCATCAGCGTACTTTTTACCATTTTCAGCACCTTGCTTACGGTAATGGATGCCTATCCGAGGGTATTGGCCAGAGGTTTGGCATTTTACCTTCATAGATCCGATGCAGACAAATCGAAACAGTTCAATGAAAAGCACTGGCGCATAGGCGTTTGGATTTTCGCAGCCGGCAGCCTATTGGTGGTTCTGGTACTCCAAAGCAGTATGTTGGCTTTGGTGGACTTTGCTACCATCCTCAGCTTTTTATCGGCACCTGTATTGGCTTGGTGGAATATTCGTTTGCTGCACCATCACGAAAGTTCGCAATCTTTCAGGCCCAAGCCATGGATACAATACTGGGCTTGGCTAGGTCTCGGTTTTTTGGTGGCGATGAATGTGCTTTACCTTTGGTTTAGGTAGATGCACTATCGGGCTCACCGCATTCGAGGGTAATGTGGGTTACCTCGGGCCAAATGCCAGCACGACCCGGATAGCCAATGAAGCCAAAGCCGCGGTTTACGTAGAGATATTGTTTGCCAAATTGATACAAACCTGCCCAATAAGGATAAATCCAAGAACTCGGACTCCATTTCACATAGCCCGGAATTTCAACACCGAATTGCATACCATGGGTGTGCCCCGATAGGGTAAGGTCGATGTCGTTCTTCATCCCATTTACTTGAGCTTCGAAATGCGACGGATCATGGCTCATGAGAATCTTGAATGATGCATTTTCGGTGCCTTGTAAGGCTTTTTCCAGGTCACCATATTTGGCAAATCGGCCACGAGCCCCCCAGTTTTCTACGCCTACCAAGGCTATTTGTTCGCCATCGCGTTCCAGTAGTTGGTTTTCATTGAGCAACAGCTTCCATCCCAATTGTTTGTGGACTTGATGCATGTGCTCCAAATTAGCTTGTTTGGCAGCCTCATCGGGCCATTGGGTATAATCGCCATAATCGTGATTGCCCAAAATGCTGAATTTGCCCCATTTGGCTTCCACCTTTGAAAGCAGCTCCATCCAGCGGTTTACCTCGTCGGTTCTGTTGTTTACCAAATCGCCGGTGAAGAAGAAATAATCGGCTTTCTGAGCATTCACCATATCTATGCCGCGCGCTACGGCTTCATAATCGCTAAACGAGCCCATGTGCATATCGCTGAGTTGCACTATGGTTGCGCCATCAAAGGCTTTGGGCAAATTGGGAAAGCGCAAACGCACTTTCCGTAGCTGGAAATTGTAGCCACCCTTGAACATGCCATAGCCCAAACTCAAAAAGGGAATGGCCGCAAAAAGAATGGCCGATTTTGCAATGAACTCAGAGCGCGACATGCCACCGCCGTTTGGTTTCACCTCCTGCTCTAACCAGCCGATTTTTCGTCCCAGCCATTGAAACATACTCCACACATCATCAAACAAAAGGAAAGGCAGCAGGCTCAGCTTGGTGAAGAACAACAGCCCAAAACCGCCAATCACGATGTTACGAAAGGCCGGGTCGCTCAGTTCGTATCCTACCACACTGAGGGCAACCAAGGACGTGTATCCCAGCAGGTTGAGTCCCCAAAAAGCCCTTTTCTGTGCCTTAGATGGCTTTTTATTGCGCTTTATTTTGTAAAGAATGCGATAAACATAGGCATCGAGCAAGAGCGAAATGCTAAAAAAAGTGAGTAAGACGTACATGGAGCGCATGTCAGATGAAACAACAAAATAATGGCTTTTCTTTAGGGAAAGTTTTAGCAACACTGTTAAATATGCGCAAATTCCTCATGCTTGTTGGGTTAAGCCTGCTCACCATAAGCCAATTGACAGCCCAAAGTACTTTTTCGCGAAACGATAGTTTGAGAGGCAGCTTATCTCCCTGTCGCTTGAGTTACGATGTGAGTCATTATGATTTAGAGGTGCGTTTCCAAACCCTTATGGGACTTCCAGATGCATCGGGCAAGAAAGTGTATCCCATCAACGGCAGGGTTGGCTTTCAAGTAAAGCATTTGAATGAAGGACGCTGTTTGCAGCTCGATTTACAGTCGCACCTCCAGATCGATAGCATTGTTTACCAAGGCCAACGCATTTCGTTCAGTAGCGAGGGCGCGAGTCATTTTCTGCAATGGCCTCAGGTACCTGTCGTGGGAAGCACCTCCATTTTTCAAGTTTACTACAGTGGCCATTTGATGATAGCCAAAAGACCGCCTTGGGATGGGGGTTTTGTATTCGAAAATGATGCAGCCGGAAAACCTTGGGTAGGAGTAGCGTGTGAGGGACTTGGTGCCAGCAGCTGGTGGCCTTGTAAAGACCACTTGAGTGATGAACCCGATAGCATGCGTATGACCTATCACATACCAGCGGGGACGGGGGTCCGCGTTGTGGGGAATGGAAAGATGACTGCCAAATACACCAAGGATAATTTTGAAACATTTGTGTTTTCAGTCAGAAACAAAATAAATAGCTACAATGTGACCGTGAACATTGCCGATTACGAAACCTTTACCGATACGGTGCATTTGACACAGTCGGGCGTTCAAATACTCCAGTATGAGGTCTTAAAAGGCAACCGTGCCAAGGCCCAACAGCACTTTGAGCAAGCCCGTGCAATGCATCGTTGTTTTGAGCAGGTTTTTGGCAAATATGCCTTTTGGGAAGATGGTTTTAAAGTGGTAGAAACACCCTACTGGGGGATGGAGCACCAAAGTGCCATTGCGTATGGCAATGGATTTAAGAACAACCGCTGGGGCTTCGACTTCATTTTGGTACATGAAAGCGGTCACGAATGGTGGGGCAACAGTGTAAGTGTGGCCGACCATGCCGATATGTGGATACACGAAGGCTTTACCACCTACAGTGAAACGCTTTTGCTCGAATGCAACGACGGTTTGACCAAAGCCGAAGCTTATCTGCGGAGTCAAAAAAGCAATATTCGCAACAAGCATCCCATGGCTGGACCAGTAGGGGTAAACTTTCAGCAAAAAGACACCGATGTGTACTACAAAGGCGCTTGGATGTTGCACACCTTGCGCAAAAGCCTATACAGCGACGAGCTTTTCTTTGAGCTTTTACGCATGTGTTACCAACAGTTCTATTTGCGTGAAATAGCCACGGCCGATATGATTGATTTTTGGTGCAGGCAGTTGGGGGAGATCTACCGGCCCTTCTTTCAAACCTATTTGTATCAAGCCGAACTGCCCCTTTTAAGGGTGGAACAGCAAATGAAAGACGGTTATTACCAGTACAAGTTAAAGTTTGAGCAAGTGGCTCCAGGTTTTCAATTGCGTTTGCCAGTTGGGGCCGAATTAATGACCGTAGGCGAAAGAGAAGTGCTCATTTATACCGAAAAGGAAGTGGCCTTTGATGCCCTCAAAAAGCACTTTTTGATAAATGTACTGCTTATCCTTTAGCGCAGCGACTCATGCCTTTCGAGTACAGTTTGTAGGATGATTGCACGGCGCCAATCGTCGGTACTTTCGGGTAAAAAATCGTTGGAAGCCGGTTTTACCAATGCATCGGCAGCTTCTACTTGCTGTCGTTTTTCAATGTGCGTGGTTTTGGTAGCATACACATCTTCTATCGATTCGAGGGTTTCGAGGGAGCGTTTGTCGGCTACCACCACTTTGGGGGCTGTTTGTACCACGGGTTTGTTCGCCTTCTTAGCTAGTGGCTTTACCTCCAAACTTCTACTCAGTGGTTCGCGTGTGGTGAGGGGCTGGGGCTTTTCCGATTTGGTTTGGGCTTGAGGTACGGGCACCGGTGTAGGAGTTGAAGCCGGTCGAGCAGGTTTTTCTTCGCCCAAAGCATCCCCAAAAATCTCCTTCATCCACTCGGGCACCTCAGCTTTTTCGGTTTTTGGGGCGCTGTTTTGTGGTTTTTTACTATCCTTGTTGCTCTTTTTCCACCAGTTGTAAATGGAGTAGGCCACAACGGCTAAAAGATATACGAGGGTAGGTGCATCCATGTTTTGCAAAAGCTGAAACTCAAAGTTAAGCGCAAAACACTAATGGTGGGAGTAGACAAAGAGGATTGTTAGAGATATGCGGTTAAAATCCATTGAAATCAAAGGCTTTAAGAGCTTTGGCGACAAAGTAACCATCCATTTTAACGATGGCGTGACGGGCATTGTGGGTCCGAACGGTTGCGGCAAAAGCAATGTGGTGGATGCCATGCGCTGGGTGCTGGGCGAACAGAAATCGCGTATGCTGCGAAGCGATAAAATGGAAAACGTTCTGTTTAACGGCACCAAAAGCCGCAAACAGGCGCATTTGGCCGAGGTACACCTCAGTTTTGAGAACTCCAAAAACATCCTGCCTACCGAGTTCAACGAAGTTACCATTACCCGCAAGTTGTACCGTTCGGGTGAAAGCGAATACCAACTCAACGGGGTGAATTGTCGCCTCAAAGACATCACCAGCCTTTTCCTCGATACCGGCATTGGAAGCGATTCGTATGCCATCATGGAGTTGAAGATGATCGACGACATCCTCAACGACAAAGAAAACTCACGTCGCCTGCTTTTCGAGGAAGCTTCGGGTGTTTCGAAGTATAAAATCCGCAAAAAAGAAACCCTCAGCAAGCTGCAGGACACCGAAAACGACCTTGATCGGGTAGAAGACCTGCTCTTTGAAATTGATAAAAACATGCGGATGCTGCAATCGCAAGCCCGCAAAACCGAGCGCTACTACAAGATGCGCGACGATTATCGTCAGGCCAGTCTCGATTTGGCATACTACAGCTTGCTGGGTTTCAAGCAGCAATTGGCCGATGAAATGTCGAAAGAAACGGCCTTGCGCGACAAAAAATCGGGTATAGAAGCCGCCATTCAGCAGGACGAAGCCAGCATTCAGGCGGTCAAACTACAAATCACCGATAAGGAAAAATTGCTCTCATCGCGACAAAAGGCCACCAACGAGCACATTGCTGCCATCAGGCAATATGAAAACGAGCAACGTTTGCAAAACGAACGCCATCGCTTTTTAACAGATAAGGAGCAGAGCCTGCAAAAGCAGCTGCGCGATGATGCCGAACACCTCAAATATGTGACCGAAGAGCTGAAGAAGCTGGCCAGTCAATTGGAAGAAGTAGGCAGTGCCGTGCAACAAAAAGATGCCGATGCCAAGTCTAAACAGGCGCTTTTAGAATCCACCCGCCTGCAGCACAAAGAGCTGCAACAGCGCAATCAACAGCAGCAATCGGCCTTGCAACAACAGCGCCAACAAATGCACCAGTTGGAGAAAGAAACGGCTGTTTATCGCATGCAATTGGAGTCGCTAAAGCAGGAGATCGACCGCAACCGGGCCGACCGTGAGCAGAAAGAGACGGAATTCGATGCCTTTGGAATGAGTGTGGAGGAGCTCCAAAAGCTCACCAACCAAACCCAAGCCGATTTGGCCGACCGACAGGCAGCTGAAGCAGCCTTGCAGGAGCAATTGCGCCACCTGCGGGCCAATATGGATCAAGGCAAGGTGCGGGTAATAGAGCTGAACCGTAAACTCGACCAACTTACCAACGAACACAACCTCACCAAAAGCCTGGTCGATAACCTCGAAGGCTACCCCGAGTCGCTCAAATTCCTGAAGAAAAGTACAGCTTGGACCAAAAACGCCCATTTGTTGAGCGATGTGCTGTCGGTACAACCCGAGTTCAAGGCCGCTATTGAAAACTACCTCGAGCCCTATTTGAACTATTACGTGGTGAACACTTATGCCGAAGCCAGGGCGGGCGTAGACTTACTCAGTGATTCGGGCAAGGGCCGCGCCAGCTTTTTTGTACTCGAGGCCTTTGAACGGGTGAAGCAAATGGTGCCGCATATGCTGCCCGATTGCACTGATGCCCTCAGTGTGACCGAATGCGATTTGCCCTATGCCAATCTGATTAACCATCTGCTGGGCAATGTGTATTTGTGCGCAGCCGAAGACTTTGAATCGGCCATCAAAACGCACAGCGCCAAACATCCGGGCATAGTGCTTATCAGTAAGTCGGGGCGTTATACGGGCACCGGACTGAGCCTTTCGGGCGGATCGCTCGGACTTTTTGAAGGTAAGCGTCTTGGCCGCAAGCGCAACCTCGAAATATTGCAAAAAGACATTCAGAAAACCGAAGCCCGTGTGAAGGAAGAGCAGGACCTTTTGCTCAAACTGCAACGCCAGGAAACGGAAGCACAAGCCAGTTCGCAAGCGGCTTTGATTGAGGAACTGAAGGTGCGTTTCAATAAGCAGGAACGTGAGTTGGCCTTGTTGCTCAGTCAGCAAGACCAACACCGCAAATTCCTCGATGCCAATAAAAACAGAAGCGACGAATTAGAGTCAAAGCTCAAGGAATCAGCTGATAAACTCACGGAAGCTGAACCTGTACTTGCAGATTTGATAACTGAAGTAGATGCCTTGCAAAGCGCCTCAGCGGCCACCCAACAGCAGTATCAAGAAGTGAACGAACGATTGCAGCAGCAGTCGAATGCATTTAACCAGGCCAATATTACATATCACCAGGAGTACAATCGCTTGAGCAATTTGCAGAAAGACCGCGATTTCAAAAACAGCCAGATTGAAGTTTTGAACAAGCGCACCACTGAAAACACCAAGCTTTTGGCCGATGTGCAACAGGAGGTGAAGAATATCTTGAGCCATACCGATTTCAGCGACACCAAATTGCTCGACATGTACGAGCAAAAAGAAGCCATGGAAAAGGGAGTGCAAGAGGCCGAAGTAGATTACTACAAGGAAAAGGGCAAACTCGACGAGATTGAAAATCACGTCCGCGATTTGCGCCGCGAAAAGGAGCAAACCGATTTGCTGCTGCAACAGCTGCAAGAGCAAGCCAATCAGCTGCGTTTGCAAGAAAATGGATTAATGGAGCGCCTTTCTGTGGAATTTGAAGTCGATACGGATGCACTGCGAGCACGTGAAACTGCTCCAGATAGTGACGAAAAAAGTCTCCGCACTTCCGTAACGGAGATGAAGCAAAAGCTCGACAATTTTGGCCCCATCAATCCCATGGCTGTGGAGGCTTACCGCGAGATAGAAGAACGCCACACCTTCATCACCACGCAGAAAAACGATTTACTGCAGGCCAAAACCTCTTTGCTTCAAACCATTTCAGAGATTGATGAAACCGCCCGCGAGAAGTTCATGGCGGCCTTCACCAGCATCCGTGAAAACTTCATCCGGGTATTCCGTTCGCTTTTTACCGAAGAAGATACCTGTGATTTGGTGCTTACCGATCCCGATCAGCCCTTAGAATCAGCTATCAACATCATTGCCAGGCCCAAAGGCAAAAAGCCCTTGACCATCAATCAGCTTTCGGGAGGAGAGAAGACCCTTACGGCAACGGCTCTGCTTTTTGCCATTTACCTGTTTAAGCCAGCACCTTTCTGCATTTTCGACGAGGTGGACGCGCCATTGGATGACCAAAACATCGACAAATTCAACCGCCTTATCCGCAAATTCAGCGAGCATTCGCAATTCATCATTGTAACCCACAACAAAAAGACCATGGAAACAACCGACATTATTTACGGGGTAACCATGGTGGAGCAAGGCGTCAGCAGGGTGGTTCCGGTCGATTTTAGAGGTTTGGTGCTCAATTGAGCAAACAGCCTTGCAATTCGGGCGTTGGCAGGGGACAAGCATCGTACTTTCCAAACCAACGGTAACGGTTTCTAGCAATGTAGCGATACACCACATTGCGTATGGGGGCTGGAATTATCCAAAAAATCCCAAGCAAAGCCCATAATCCGCCCAAAATGCCCATCATTTTGAGGAAGGCAGCCGATTCTTTGTAGGTGCGGTCGTCCAAAACAAGCAATACCGAATCGGGTGCATCGCTTTTCAGCTGGCGTTCGCTACTCCATGAACTATCGAAAGTGGTAAAATAAAACTGCCGCTTGTGGTCGTGGCGGAGCAGAAACTGCACCGACCAGTGACACAAGCGGCAGTGGCCGTCGAATACGATTACGGGTTTGTTCATGCGTCGCGCAACACCAGCAACTTTTGATGAAGTTGCTCGAGTTCAATACGCGCTTTGGCTATTTTTTGTTCAATTTCCTTTTTCAACAAATCGGCATTTTTAGAAGCTGCAAAGAAGCCCATATTGTTCTCCCAAAGCAAAATGTCGTTTTTGAGCGCACTGATGCGGTTCTGAATCTGGAATTGCTCCTTACGCAGCGCTTTGTCGCCATCTTTTCCCGACTTCAGGTTCTCCACCTTGTTCTGGAAATTCATCTTGGTTTTTTCATTTTGCGACAACTTGAGCTCATCCCAATGCAAGTTGAGGGCTTTGCGATAGCGCTCATTGATATCTGCTTTCTGCTTCAGTGGAATAAAGCCTATTTCTGCCCAACTGCGTTGGAAGGCCTTTAATTGTTCCAAATCGGCACGCTGGTCACCCGTGGCAATAAATTGCTCAATTTGCTCTATTAGCTCAATTTTGGCTTTGAGATTGTCTTCCTGTCGGGCATCCTGACCACTGAAATGCTGGTTTTTACGCTCAAAGAAATGGTCGCAAGCGGCACGGAAACGGTTCCATATTTTGTCGCTGGCTTTGCGGTTCACTGCGCCTACTTTTTTCCATTCTTTCTGCAGTTGAATGATGGCGTCGGTAGTAGCTTTCCAGTCTTCACTATGCATCAGTGCTTCTGCTTGCTGGCAAAGGGCTTCTTTGGCCTGCAGGTTTTCATGTTGCTCAGAGCGAATGGTTTTGTAGAACTGGTTCTTAGCCATGTAAAACGCATCGGTGGCCTGCTTAAAGCGTCTCCATATTTCTGAATTTTGCGCTTTTGGGGCAAAACCTATGGTTTTCCATGCAGCCATAATGGCGTCGGAACTTTCCGACAGCTTTTGCCAGCCGCTGTGCTCTTTGGGCAATTGGCTTAAAAGCGCTTCCATTTGCTCACAAAGCGCTTGCTTTTTGGTGAGGTTTTCGGTGCGCTCGGCATCAATGCTGCCATAGAAAGTTTTGCGCTTGTCGTATATCTTATCAGAAGCAGCTTTAAAACGCTCCCAAATGGTTTCTTTTTGTTCGCGAGGAACTGGTCCCAATTGTTTCCAATGCTCGTGCAAGGTATTGAGGGTTTCTACTGCTTTTTTGATGCTTTGTTCGAGCAACAGTTCTTCCGCCTTTTCGCAGAGCTCAATTTTGCCTTCGAGGTTCTTTTGTAAATCAAGTTCCTTCAACTCGCGATTGATGCGCAAATTGTCGTAAAATTTATCGATAAGGAAATGGTACCGCTGCCATTGCTCGTTGCGCTGGGCAGGGGTAACCGGACCTATTTCTTTCCACTGGGCTTGTACTTGCCGTAATGCATCAATATCGGTAATGCCTTTGGTTTCTTCGTCTTCAATGAGTTGCTGCAGTTGTCCCAACAGCTTCTCTTTGAGTTGATAATTGGTTACCAAGGCCTGTTCTCTGCTCTCTTTCTCTCTTTGCCTCCGCTGCATGTATTTGGCGTTGGTATCTAAAAAGAGCAAATGCAGGGGATTGGCGTTAGGGGCAAAATCTTCTTCTTTATTGCCGGCTTCCAAAAACGAAGCCAATTTTTCTTTGCGCTCCGTTTGGAAGTGGTGTTCAATCATACCGCGTAGCACCGACATCTTGCTGCGAATTTCGCTCAGGTTATCGGCTTTCGAAGTTTCTACAAACAAACCAATCAGTTGCTCAATGTCGAGATTGGCAAAAGAAGCCTCATCGTGCTCTTCTTCTACATGCTCTTCATGCTCCTCTTCTACATCATCGGCCGGCTCGGCTGCGGTGATTGCTGCCGCCACCTCTGCTATTGAGGCTTCGTCGGCAGCTTCTTCCACAGGTGCTGTTTGCTCCACCGCTTCTGCAGCCACTGGGTTAGCTTCTTCCATGGCAGGTTCCACGGTTTCTTCAGCTGCCACGGTTTCGGCAATTTCGGGCGTTGATACTGCTTCCTCCACAACCATTTCGGGTGCTGGAGTAACGGGAGTGTCCAATACTGCTTCCTCGGAGGCCATTTCAGGCGCAAGGTTTTCAGTAGGAGTCATCTCGGGCTGTGCTGCATTTTTGTCTGCCTCAAATGCCCCGGATGTGTTTTCTTTGTGATCGATTTCGCTCATTGATTCGCGCTTGATGCGGGTATGGTTGTAAAAACGCCGAAAATTACAACCATTTGGCCCAAATTCAAAGCAAATCGCAAAACAACTCGGTCGCATCCATGTCAAATTCTGCCCAAATACAGCCCCTTCAGCTTGTTGAATGTCCCCGCGATGCCATGCAAGGCATCCATGAGTTTATTCCTACCGACCTCAAAGTGGAGTATCTCAATCTCTTGCTCTCGGTGGGTTTTGATGTGCTGGATTTTGGCAGTTTTGTTTCGACCAAGGCCATTCCGCAGCTGCGCGATACCGAAGAGGTGCTGAGTAGACTGGTTTTTGACGACACACACACCCAATTACTTGCCATTGTAGCCAATGAAAGAGGTGCACAAATGGCAGTAGGACACGAACGCATCAAGTTTTTGGGCTTTCCTTTTTCTGTAAGTGAAGAGTTTCAGCAGCGCAATACCAACAGCAGTATTTCCGAGTCGTTTGAAACCGTAAAGCAAATGCAAGATTTGTGTGGTCGAACAGGCAAGGAGCTGGTGGTGTATTTGTCGATGGGTTTCGGTAATCCATATGGCGAAGCCTATAGCCCCGAAATTGTGGCCCATTGGGTAGATCAGCTGGCGAACGCTGGAGTAAAAATCATGTCGTTCAGCGATACAGTAGGGGTGGCCAATCCCGAGAACATCCGAGCCTTGTACAGCCACATTACACCTTCGTATCCTGAAGTGACTTTTGGCGTTCACCTGCATTCACATCCAGCCAGTCGCGATGAGAAGATTGCCGCAGCCTGGGAAAGTGGCTGTCGCCGTTTCGATGGAGCATTGCTGGGATTTGGTGGCTGTCCGATGGCTAACGACGATATGGTGGGCAATATGGCCACCGAAAACCTCATTGCCTTTGCCCGCAAGAAGCAGATTCCGCTCAAAATCAATATCGACAAGCTGCACGAAGCCCAGTGGTTGGCTACCGGCTTGTTCAGCCGCTACCACTGAATGACGCAGTAAGCGCTTTTTCCGTCCGCAGGAGTGAAAAAAGCAGGCCAGCTTGCTAAGGAGCTTTGTGGCTATGAAAAACTTCAAAAAAGTGGTTTTGATGGTAGCCTTGGGTCTACTAATGGCCATCGCATCCCTAACTCTCTACAACATGAATGCGCATTTTGCCAGGCAAATTCGTTTTGACCACTTTACACAGAGCCACTGATCACTTTATCAGCGAATTTCTGCCCAATAGGCCCTATCGGCGCTCTATTTTGAAACCTAGGCCATTAACGCAAGTAAAGCCTGGTAGTCAGCTGCAGTCATATTGAAATAAGTGCCGCGTACTTTGTTGCTTTCGAGGGCAGCCAGGATGCGTGCATGTTCATTGCCACCAATGTTCCACTGCTGCAAACGTTTGGGCGTGCCTATTTGGTCGTAGAAGGCTTCCAAGGCCAGAATGAAATCATCTCCGGTTTTGCCATCACCCAATACGCGTTCGGCCATAAAATCGAGCTTTTGGCCGATTTGTGATTTGAAGTGGCGCATCCAGGCTGGATAAACGATGGACAAGCCGGCACCGTGGGGAATGTCGTACAACACACTCAAAACGTGCTCAAAGGAGTGCACGCCAAAATCACCATTGCGCTTGCCGGCATTTAGACTGCCATTCAAGGCTACGGTCGATAACCACAGGATGTTGGCACGGGCGTCGTAGTCGTTCGGATCGCTCACGGCCACAGGGCCATACTGCATGGCCAATTTGATGATGTCGGTGGCCAGGTGGTCGGATAAGGGCGATTCATCGGTGCTGAAGAAGAGCTCGAAGGTGTGCGCCATGAGGTCGGCTACGCCATAAGCGGTATAATCGGCCGGCACGCTCATGGTGAATACCGGATCGAGGTAGCTGATTTTTGGATAGAGCAATTCGTGGCCCCAACCGCGTTTGTGGGCGTTGGCGGTATCCTGCAGTACGGTAAAGCGGTTCATTTCGGTGCCGGTGGCCGCAAGGGTGAGCACCACCAGTAGGGGAAGAGCATTATCGGGTTTGAGGCCTTTCCCTTGGTAAAATTCCCACACAGAATGGTTGGCGTAAAATCCGGCGCAAACGGCCTTGGCGGTATCAATCACAGAGCCGCCGCCCACGGCAATGATCATGTCGGCCCCAAAAGCCCGGGCCCGTGCTACGGCCGCGTCGGCATCCTGGTATTCTGGATTCGATTTGATGCCTTCGAAAAGTTCATGGGCAATGCCTGCAGCCGAAAGTTGCCGGTACACCTGATCGAGGATGCCATTTTTCTTCACTGAGCCTTTGCCGATGAGAATGAGGGCCTTTTTGCCGTAAACCGAAGCATCGGCACCCAGGCTGTTGATGCAGTTTTTACCGAATTGTATGCGGGTGGGATTGTATGCGCTGAAATTTTCCATGAACCTTTGGTGGCTTTGATTGATTACTACATTTTTACACACAAAGAACTCAAAAAGTTTATCGCATGTCGCAATTACTGCACTGGCACCCCAAAAAGGTTCGCCTGTTTTTGATATTGGGTGGTTTTTTCATTGCCAATGCCTTGCTCGCCGAATTTATTGGCGTCAAAATTTTTTCGTTGGAGAAAAGCTTGGGCTGGGAGGGATTGAATTTATCGCTGTTCGGACAAACTGGCCTTGGCTTTAACCTCACTGCGGGTGTGCTGCTGTGGCCCGTAGTATTCATCATGACCGACATCATCAACGAATATTTCGGCATGAAAGGCGTTCGCAGCTTTAGTTTTTTGGCGGCTGTGCTCATTGCCTATGCCTTTGGAATGGTGTTTTTTGCCATGAAATTGGTTCCGGCCGACTTTTGGCCAGCATCAGCCGAAGCACGCGGCATTGCCGATATGCAGTTGGCCTACGAAGCCATATTCGGACAAGGGCTTTGGATCATCATTGGCTCTTTGGTGGCCTTTTTGGTGGGACAGTTGGTGGATGTATTTGTGTTCCACCAGGTAAAAGTGCTCACCGGTGAAGGTAAAATTTGGTTGCGCAGTACGGGTTCAACCCTCATCTCACAGCTCATCGACAGTTTTGTGGTGTTGTTTATTGCGTTTTACATTGGTGCCGACTGGTCGCTCGGCTTGGTTTTGGCCATTGGCGTGGTCAACTACATCTACAAATTCATCGCCGCCATTGTACTCACCCCTTTGATTTATGCAGCCCATTGGGCCATTGACAAATACCTCGGTCCCGAACTTTCTGAACAAATGCGCAATGAAGCCCATGGCAGAAATGCCGCTGCATTGGTTTAATTCTTATTTTTGACACGCAATTCACAAAACGACGTATGAAGATTAGCAAATCACTTTTGATAATTGGCCTGATAGTATTGGCTGCTGCCACCCGCATCATGCCACACCCCGTGAATTTTGGTCCACTTACCGCCATCGCCCTTTTTGCCGGTGCTTTGATGCCCAAGCGTTGGATGGCTGTGGTAGCCGTGGTGCTTTCGGCCATGTTGAGCGACGTATTGGTAAATGCCGTTTTGTATAACTATTACGACCTTTCGTACGTTGTTTCGGCCGGTGCTTTGGGTTTGTATGCTTGTTATGCAGCTTTTATTTTCCTCGGCTCGGGCTTGCAAAATCCCGCTGTTAAATCGGTAGCCGGCCGTTCGTTGACCGCTTCGGTGATATTCTTCCTGGTGAGTAACGCCTTGGTTTGGGCTTCGGGCAGCATGTACCCAACTACTTTCGGTGGTTTGATGGCCGCTTACGCAGCTGGTTTGCCTTTCTTCCATTATACCATCCTCGGTGACCTCGTTTACAGCGGTGTGCTGTTCGCAGGCTTTGCTGCCATCATGCAGGCCCGGCCGGTTTGGTTGAAGAAGTAATCGGATTAAAGAATAGGAGAGCCCTGCTTCGTGAGAGGTGGGGCTTTTTCATGCGCTTTTGGCAAGCCGCGGTTACGATTTAGATTTAAATGGCGGCATCATAATCGTATAACTCTGAGGATATATTGGTTTGCTGTTGAAAGGGTGTTAACCGTTTTTTAGCATTCTCATGGTTAATGATGTATTTGAGGCTTTATTGGTCCCATATGGCGCCCCGACAGGGCGCTCTTTCAAATGCGTATGTTACGTTGCTACCCAGATATGGCCCCTACAGGGCCGGCCCGGGAATACTAGTCAACGTTATTCTCACACCAGCCTGGCTAGATGCCATTGAGTGAATAAACAATGCTCCTTATGTAAACTGTATTTAGTACAGGTTTGTACATGCTGTTAAATTCACAAAGAAAATAGGCCCTGTAGGGGCCATATCTGGGTAGCACCACCGGTGCACACAGTAATTGGCACCCTGTAGGGGTGCAATATGTGACCAAAAAGAGGTATTCAGAATGCAAAAAGCCCCACCTTCCGGCAGGGCTTTTTCATTTTGTAGTGCTATATCAAGCCAGCTTGGCTTGCAAATTGGCATTCAGCTTCTCGAGGAACTCCTCGGTATAGAGGTAATGTTCGCCGTGATTTACTTTGTTTCCGTAGATACAAACGGCCAAATCTTTGGTCATGAAGCCGGCTTCCACGGTTTCGATACAGACCGCTTCGAGGGTCTGACAAAAACGGATAAGCTCCTGATTATTATCTAATTTACCACGGAATTCTAAACCTCTGGTCCAGGCAAAAATGCTGGCAATGGGATTGGTGCTCGTGGGTTTGCCCTGCTGGTGCATGCGGTAGTGGCGGGTAACGGTACCGTGGGCCGCTTCGGCTTCCATGGTTTTGCCATCGGGGGTAACCAGTACTGAGGTCATGAGTCCGAGCGAGCCGAAACCTTGGGCCACGGTATCGCTTTGTACGTCGCCATCGTAGTTTTTACATGCCCAAACGAAATTACCGTTCCATTTGAGGGCCGAAGCCACCATATCGTCGATGAGGCGGTGCTCGTACACAATGCCGGCAGCCTCAAACTGGGCTTTGTAATCGCTCTGGTAAATTTCTTCGAAGATGTCTTTGAAACGACCATCGTACTTTTTGAGGATGGTGTTTTTGGTAGACAGGTACAAAGGCCATTTTTTCATGAGGGCTTGGTTGAAACAAGCGTGTGCGAAACCACGGATGGATTCGTCGGTATTGTACATGGCCAAAGCCACGCCATCGCCTTTGAAGTTGTACACTTCAAACTCCTGTACGGTGCCGTCTTCACCTTCGAACTTCACGGTGAGTTTGCCCTTGCCTTTGGTCACAAAGTCGGTAGCGCGGTACTGATCGCCAAAAGCGTGGCGACCGATGCAAATGGGGGCGGTCCAGTTGGGTACCAGGCGCGGAATGTTCTGCATCACAATGGGCTCGCGGAAAACGGTGCCATCGAGGATGTTGCGGATGGTGCCGTTGGGCGACTTCCACATTTGTTTGAGGCTGAACTCTTTTACCCGTGCTTCGTCGGGGGTGATGGTGGCGCATTTGATGCCCACATTGTATTTTTTGATGGCCTCTGCTGCGTCTACGGTCACCTGGTCGTTGGTGGCATCGCGGTGTTCGATGCCCAAATCGTAGTATTTGATGTCGAGATCGAGGTAAGGAAGAATCAATTTGTCTTTGATGTAGGCCCAAATGATGCGGGTCATTTCATCGCCATCGAGTTCAACGACTGGATTGGCTACTTTGATTTTTTGCATGCTGAAATAAATTGGATGCAATTTTAAGAAAATTTACGGAGGGCTTGGGGCTTGATGTGCGAAAAGGTGCAAATTCTTCGCAGGTATTGATTTTTCTTACAAAAGGTCAAATATTGGCGGCCAACGATTGTAGCATGCGAGGCTGTTTTTGGGAAATGACCTTGTGCAAAGCATTCGGCTTAACCATGATAGCGGCCCTATGCAAGAGGCACTTCGTACGACCCCATCGGGGTCGGAAATGTATGTGATGCTTTTCTGCTACCCATGTTTGACCCCCTCGGGGTCAAACTAAAATCATCAGTGCGCCAAATAAACGGGTTTTGACCTTCGGTTTGAAAGCCAATAGTAACAAAGCACCCCAAAAGGGTGCCATGTAGGTAGATAATAGTTTAACCGAGATCAAATCGACCCCGAGGGGGTCGCACTCCGAAATGGTGGTAATGAAGGCGTAATCGAGGCCAGGTACGGATTATTTTAATGAGGATTCATAAATGGGTAAAATGTAGCATCATGATGATTTATTGCGCCTCAGAGAGGTGCCACCTCTGCTTCCTGCTTGGCCAACCGCCGCCTGAAATACCGCTCGCCAGCAGCATAAAGCACCAAACCAAGCGGAAGGCTCACAAACAACCATCCACCCACTGCAGCACCGGCCCAATGTACCAACTGATCGAACCAGCCGGGATTTACCGGTGCAGCGTACGACAGGGCTTCAAAACCCCATTCGCCCAGCCAGGTAAAGGGTACCATGAGCAGCAATTGCAGGGGATACATGAGGTAAATAACCGCCAAAACAAGGGGAATGTGCAAACGGAATAACCAGCCCAAAGCCAGGCTCAAGACCGTAACTGGCCCCAAAATAGGGAACAATCCGGCCACAAAACCAAAGGCCAACGAAGCCGACCATTTGCGTGGCGTTAGCTCTTCAAAATTGAAAAGTGCTTTGATTTTTTTGCGCACGGTCAAAGGTCGGCTTGAGATGTTAATTTGCGGTTAATTGGCCTGTCTGAATTTATTTTCACCTTATCTTGATGCGTTTTATATATTGTTTTGACTAGATAGCTTGATTTCATCTTCAATCAATTTCTGAAGACGAATTAATTCCTCTGTTTTGCTCTTTGCCATGTCTAGTCCCTTTAAAACAATTTCTTGAGCCTTAGCCAGATTGTCCATGACGGCATATTCAAAATGGCTCGCTTCAACATAAGTATCAATGTTAGACTCTTGTAGTTCAATGAGGCTGTTATACAAATCGCTGATGTCGGTCAAGTGGTAGTTAGAGAAATTTTGTTCGTCATTTAAGCATTGCAAAATCCTGGCAAATGTAATCCCCAAAGCAGCATTGTATTTTGTTTCTGAGAGCATAGCCTTGCATGCAGAAAAATTCGAGTCTGCTTGTTCTAAGTTTTTCTCCATCCCGTTCTTTAAAGCAAGCACCTGTGCATTGTGGTCAATAAACTCAGAAATCAAATTGGCCATGGTTGATGATTTTTGGTCGATACTGCATTAAACTGAAAATTACCTACAATTTTGTTGGGTTGTCAAGGGCGGCATGAAATATAAATTTGCATTCAAGCACTGCAGATGGCTTTACATCAACTGCTTCATCGCCTCCACCAACTGCTTGGTATTCTGCCGAATTTGGCTAATGCCAGCTTCCATCATGTAGCAAGGAGCCGTGACGATTTTCAAAGGCACATCCACCTCAATTTGTTCAACGGTGCGCATAGAAGCTTTGCTGCCCAGGCTTTCCATGCCGGCGCTGATGGCGGCAATGTCGTAAGGGGAGGGGGCTTCGGTGCTGCCCACGGTGAGTTGCGGCGCAAACTCGCTGCCGGCAAAGGCGCTGGCCAATACCGTAGGGCCCATGCACATGGCGCCAATGGGTTTGCGAGCACGGGCAAAAGCCAGGATGAGCGCTTTTACCTGGGGGTCGATGTCGCCATCGGGACCTTTGAGCGCCCATTGGTTCAGGTTTTTGGCGGCCCCAAATCCACCTGGAATGAGCAAACCGTCAAAAGCTGTTTCGGTTACGGCATCCAAGGCCAGCACATTTCCACGGGCAATGCGGGCCGATTCTTCGAGCACATTGCGGGAGGGTTGCATTTCTTCGCCGGTGAGGTGGTTGATCACATGAAGCTGCGGCTTGTTGGGCGCAATGCACTGGTATTCAAATCCGGCCTCTTCCAAAGCCAACAAACTCAATACGGCTTCGTGAATTTCGGAACCGTCGTACACCCCGCAACCGGCCAAAAGGACCGCTATTTTCTGCTTTTTCATCTGCTTCAACTTTTTTCATGAAATTAGGACAAAACACTCTAAATTCGAATCGAATTCGGAAGTCATGCCCCAAAACACCCTGTTTCACAAATATACAGCAACTGTCGTAACAGGCACCCCTACAGGTTGGCTCCGGTTTAATCAACCGCAGATTAGGAGGAAAACCGCAAATAGAAATTGGAGCTATTCAATTTTGAGTTTCAGCTCGATATTCACAACGTCTCCGCGGCCTCCGGCAAAACCTCGCAGAGGTTTATTCCAAAAGCCTCCGCAGCACATTGAGCTTGTCGAAATGCGGGAGCTGGCTATCGCTTTTTGCCGCACTGAATTCAGCCTTTCTGTGACAAAGCAGCGTCAATCCTGCTCAACAGCCTTTAAAATAGTCCCTTAACCTCCGCGCCTCTGCGGTTTAAAAGCCCCACCATGCCCACCGACCTCGACATCGCCCGCCTCCACCCACCCAAGCCCATCGCCCTCATCGCCGAAAAAGCCGGTATTCCCACCGATTTGCTCGAGCCCTACGGCAAGTACAAAGCCAAATTGCCCTTGCACTTAATTCGACCCGAAAAACTGGGCAACAGCAAGCTGATTTTGGTATCGGCCACCACGCCTACACCGGCTGGAGAGGGCAAAACCACCATCAGCATTGGTCTTACCGACGGACTCAACCACATTGGCAAACAAGCCATGGCAGCCCTGCGCGAGCCGAGTTTGGGTCCCGTTTTTGGCGTAAAAGGTGGCGCCACTGGGGGTGGACATGCCCAGGTGCAGCCCATGGAAGACATCAACCTGCATTTTACCGGTGATTTTGCGGCCATTGAAAAGGCACACAACCTACTAGCCGCCATGATCGACAATGCCATTCAGGCCAAAGATCCGCACGTACACATCGACCCCCGCACCGTGCGTTGGAAGCGGGTGATGGACATGAACGACCGCGCCCTGCGCAACATCGTGGTGGGCATGGGCGGCAAGGCCAATGGCTTCATGCGCGAAACGGGCTTCGACATCACGGCTGCATCGGAGGTGATGGCCATTTTGTGCTTTGCCAACGATTTGAGTGACCTCAAACTACGTTTGGGCAATATTTACATCGGCAACGACTTTGAGGGCAAGCCCGTTTTCGCCCGACAGCTCAGAGCCGAAGGGGCCATGGCTGCCTTGCTGAAAGACGCCATTCAACCCAACCTGGTGCAAACGCTCGAAGGCAATCCGGTGCTGTTGCATGGCGGTCCTTTTGCCAACATCGCCCAGGGTACCAATACCGTTTTGGCCACCAAAATGGCTATGAGCATGAGCGATTATGTGGTTACCGAGGCGGGATTTGCCTTTGACTTGGGTGGCGAAAAATTCCTCGACCTCAAGTGTCGGTACGCTGGCATTTCGCCTGCAGCTGTGGTGTTGGTAACCACGGTACGTGCCCTGAAATACCACGGAGGCCAGCCCCTCAAAACGCTCACCGAAGAGGGCATCGAGGCCTTGCAAAAAGGTTTTGCCAATTTGCAGCGACATGCCGAAAATGTGCGCAAGTTTGATTTGGAACCTGTGGTGGCCATCAATAGGTTTCCGTCGGATACCGAAGCCGAATTGTCCAAATTGCTCGAATTGTGTACCGCAGCGGGTTACAAAGCATCTGTGGCCGAAGTTTGGGCCAAAGGCGGGGCAGGAGCTGCAAACTTGGCGCAATTGGTAGCCGAAGCCGCCGAAAGCCGCGGAGGCAAGCCACACAAGCTCCTGTACAACAACGAAGTGCCCATGGCTGAAAAGATTGCCACCGTGGCCCGAGAAATTTACCGCGCCAAGGGGGTGAACTTTGGTCCCAAAGCCCAGCAAGACCTCAAACAAATCGAAAAGCTGGGCTTGAGCCATTTACCGGTTTGTATTGCCAAAACGCAGTATTCGTTCACCGACAATCCCAAAGCCATTGGCACGGCCACCGATTTTGACATCACCATCCGCGAAATTGAAGTTGCTGCGGGTGCCGGATTTGTGATTCCCATTGCCGGTGAATTGATGCGCATGCCGGGCTTACCGAACAATCCTGCTGCTGAGAACATCGATATTGATGCAGAGGGGCAGATCAGTGGGTTGTTTTGAGTTTGTTGCTACTACAAAAGTGGCTTTTCGGCCGTAATGCTCGTTGAAACTAGGTTTTGCAACAAATACCAAAAGTTGGTATATTGTTTCAAAATTTAACAGATGGCTAAAAATACATCCATTTTGTTGGGCGACTATTTCGAGACCTTTATTCAAGGCCAGGTGGAAAGTGGACGTTATGCATCGGCCAGTGAAGTAGTAAGAGCCGCACTCAGACTATTCGAAGCAGAGGAAAAGAAAACTGCCCTTTTGATAGAGGAATTAAAAAGGGGAGAAGCCTCAGGCATCGATAGCAGCTTTGACCCCCACACATTTTTGAAAAGCCTCCATCAAGAGCATTTCAAAGATGAAGTATGAGGTTTCGAGGCAGGCTAGCCAGGATTTGAGACGCATTTGGCAATACACTTTAGAAAATTGGTCGTTGCAGCAAGCGGATGAATACATCGAAATGCTCCTAGATCATTTTAAGCAGCTTGGTGACAATCCGTTTTTGGGTAAAGATCGCAGCTACCTCATTCCAAGCTATCGCTCCTTGAAAGTGGGCTCACACCTAATTTTCTACC
This sequence comes from Sphingobacteriaceae bacterium, assembly GCA_013824115.1. Lineage (GTDB taxonomy): Bacteria > Bacteroidota > Bacteroidia > UBA7662 > UBA7662 > PNNG01. The sequence goes on from PNNG01000004.1 coordinate 62,947, forward strand.
GAACCCATAAGAATGGCGGAAATGTTCTAATTGTGAGGGTGCTTCATCAAAGTATGGATTCGAAGAGATGGTTATCTTTCGGATGAAGTGATCAAGCTAGATTTTTCTTCTGGTAAGCACGAAAGATGGAGGCTTAGCTCATTTTGCCAATACGCATTCGGCTTCAATAAGCTACTACTATCATTAACGTTCAATTAAAATCCGCAAACGACCTTTCGCCGATCTGCTGGCGCCACATGGCATAATACAGGCCCTTTTGGTCGAGCAGGCTTTCGTGGCCACCGGTTTCTACGATTTTGCCTTTTTCGAGTACGTAAATGCAGTCGGCGTGCATGATGGTGCTCAGGCGGTGGGCAATCAATACAGTGATGTGCTCATCGGTGCTGCTAAGTTCACGTACGGTTTTCGAGATTTCTTCTTCAGTGATGGAGTCGAGGGCAGAGGTAGCTTCGTCGAACACCAGCAAGCGAGGGTTGCGTAAGAGGGCACGGGCAATGCTCAAACGTTGTTTTTCGCCACCCGATACTTTCACGCCGCCTTCGCCAATCACCGAATCGAGGCCTTTGTCGGCACGGGCCAGCAAACCTTGGCAAGCGGCCCGTTGCAAGGCATCCATGCAGGCCTCATCGGTGGCATCGGGTGCGGCAAAAAGCAGGTTTTCGCGGATGGTACCAGCAAAAAGCTGGGTGTCTTGGGTAACGAAACCAATGCCGGCGCGCAATTCGTCTAAATCGATGTCTTTGGCCGGGGTTTGGTTGTAGTAAATCTGCCCCTGCTGCGGCGGATACAAACCCACCAGCAACTTCACCAAGGTGGTTTTGCCCGAACCCGATGGGCCCACAAAGGCAATGGTTTCGCCGCGACGCACTTCAAAACTCACATCTTCCAAAGCAGCCTGGCGGGCGGTGCGGTGTTGGAAAGTTACCCGGTCAAAAACCAATTTGTGCAAAGGACCAATGGCCTTGGGGGTAGCTGGTCTGGTTTCCTTGGGTCTGGTCAGTATGTTTTTGAAATTATTGAGCGAAACCTCTGCTTCGCGGTAAATGTTGATGATGTTGCCCAGTTCTTGCAGCGGTCCGAAGATGAAAAAGCTATAGATAAAGAGCGAGAAGAATTGTCCCACTGTGATTTTATCGGCAAAAATGAGGTACAGCATCATCATCAAAATGCCGTTGCGCATCAGGTTCACAAAGGTGCCTTGAATGAAGCTGAGGCTGCGTATGTACTTTACTTTTTTGAGCTCCAAGCCCAGAATCTTGCCTGTGATGTTGTTCAAGCGTTTGGTTTCTTGCTGGGCCAATCCCAAACTTTTCACCAATTCAATATTGCGGAGCGATTCGGTGGTACTACCTGCCAGCGAAGTGGTTTCGCCTACAATGCTCTTTTGAATGCGTTTGATCCTCTTGCTTAGCACCGAACTGAGTATGCCTAAGAGCGGAATGGCCGAAAAATAAACTGGCGCAATGGCCCAATACACATTGTAGGCATATACCATTACGAAAATAACGCCCACCAAGGAAGTGAAAAGGATGTTCACCACGGCAGAAACCAGCCGTTCAACGTCAGTACGCACCTTTTGTAGAATGCCCAAGGTCTCGCCCGAACGCTGGTCTTCGAAGTCCTGGTAAGGCAAATCGAGCGAGTGGGTGAGGCCGTCGGTATAAATTTGTGCCCCCAAACGCTGGGTGATCACGTTCACATAATAATCCTGGAAGTTTTTGGCAATGCGACTCACCATGGCCACACCCATGGCAGCCAAAATCAACAGACCGGCGCCTCTGATAAATCCTTCCGCGTCGGCAGGCCTGTTAGAGCCATCCACCACATAGCGGTCGATGATTTTCTGAAAAATCCAAGGGTCGAGCAGCGAAAATATTTGGTTGATGGCCGCCAGGAGCAGGGCCAAAAGCACCAGCTTCCAGTAGCCTTTGAGGTAATTAAAAAGAAGTTGCATTCAAAAAAAGGTGTGTATTGGTCAAAAGTAAGGAACTCCAGAATAATCGTGCACGAGTTGAGAAAGTTCATAATATTTTTGTCACCTTATCCTTATAGATATATGCGAATTGGATTTTGGCTTGCTTTGGTGTTGGTAATGGTTTCCACTTGGACGATGGGCCAGATGCGTCCTGCCGATTTTTTAAACGTGGGTATCAATGGAGGCACTGCCAATTATCCGGGTCGACCAACCAGTCAAGGTTACGGTTTATCGGTTTCTGCCGATTTGAATGTAAATCGCATTCTTTTTGCCAACGTGGCTGCCAACTACAATGTCTACAATACCGAAAATGATGCAGTAGTCTTCAATTTTGGACTCAAAACCTTTGTTTATCGGCTGGTATATATTCATCCCTATGCGGGCTATTATCGGATTTTAGCCGAGCCTCAAACCGTGAAAAGAGGTTCGTTAGGCATAGGGGTTGGAGCAGCAGTTCCCTTGAATTTGAGGCATATCAACTTTGAAGCAGGCATAGAAGCGCTACCCTGGTACGCGGCTGGAACCTATTATCTCTATGGTAAAGTGAGCTTCCCGCTCTTCTTTGGCAATATGAGCGACGAAGAGCGCCGCACCCGCCGTTAAATGCCGTTTTTAAGCCCTATATTTGCGGCTTAATTTGAAACCATGGCATTAAAGTGTGGCATCGTTGGATTGCCAAACGTAGGCAAATCTACCTTGTTCAATTGTTTGTCGAACGCACGCGCCCAAGCGGCCAATTTTCCGTTTTGTACCATTGAGCCGAACGTAGGCACCATTACCGTGCCCGATGCCCGCATCAACAAGCTGGCCGAATTGGTGAAGCCCGAACGCCTGGTGCCCAATACCATCGAAATTGTAGACATCGCCGGTTTGGTGAAAGGCGCCAGCAAGGGCGAAGGTCTGGGCAATAAGTTTTTGGCCAACATTCGCGAAACAGATGCCATTTTGCACGTACTGCGCTGTTTTGGCGACGACAATGTGGTGCACGTACACGGCAGTGTTGATCCCATTCGCGACAAAGAAATCATTGATACCGAATTGCAGTTGAAAGACCTCGAATCGGTTGAAAAGAAAATTCAAAAAGTAGAGCGCGCTGCCAAATCGGGCGATAAAGAAGGCAAATTGGCTTTCGATGTGTTGACCCGCTACAAACAGCACCTCGAACAAGGACTTTCGGCGCGCACGGCACCGGTATCCGACGAAGAGCGCGAACATGCTGCCGATTTGTTCCTGCTCACCGAAAAGCCGGTGATGTATGTGTGCAATGTGGATGAAGCATCACTGAAGACCGAAAATGCGCATGTAGAACGCGTTCGCGCCATGGCTGCCGCCGAAGGGGCAGAGGTACTGGTGATTTGTGCCGCCATTGAATCTGACATCGCCGAACTCGAAAGTTTTGAAGACCGCCAACTTTTCCTCGAAGATTTGGGCTTGGCCGAAAGCGGTGTGGAAAAACTCATCCGCGGTGCTTACAAACTGCTAAAATTGCAAACCTATTTCACTGCTGGTGAAAAAGAAGTGCGTGCCTGGACCATCCAAAAAGGAACACTGGCACCACAGGCTGCCGGTGTCATCCATACCGATTTCGAAAAAGGCTTCATCAAGGCCGAAGTAATTCATTATGCCGATTTTGTAAATCTCGGTTCTTGGAGTGCTTGTCGAGATGCCGGCAAAGTAGGCATCGAAGGCAAGGCCTACGAAGTGCAAGATGGCGATATCATGTTGTTCCGCTTTAATGTCTGACAGCTATGGAAAAGCCAGTTTACGATCCCAATGGTGTGGGACAAGCCAATGGCAATTTGTATGGATTGCCCTACAGTCCCGAAGAGGCCAATGTGGTTATCATTCCAGTTCCTTGGGATGTAACTGTTTCATATGCTGATGGATGTGCCAAAGGTCCTGCAGCAATACTTGAGGCAAGTCCGCAACTCGACACCTACGACCCAGACATTCAAGAAGCCTGGAACATTGGCCTGGCCATGCAACCCATTGACGAAAAGTGGCACCAACGTTCGAAGCAATTGCGCAAACAAAGCAGCAAGTACATTCAATGGTTAGAAGCAGGCGCAGATGCCGGCAAAGCCGAGGCCATGCAGGCTGTATTGGCAGAAGTAAACGAAAAGTGTGAGTTTTTACTCGATTGGGTGCACGCGAATGCGCAGTTTCGCACGCAGCAAGGCAAATTGGTTGGCGTTTTGGGTGGCGATCACAGTACACCCCTCGGTTTGATGATTGCCTTGGCCGAAAAACACAAAGAGTTTGGCATTCTCCAAATAGATGCCCACATGGATTTGAGAGACGCCTACGAAGGCTTCACTTTCAGCCATGCCAGCATCATGTTTAATGCCCTCAAAATCCAACAAGTAAAGCAGCTCACCCAGGTAGGCATTCGCGATTATTGCGAAGCGGAAGCGGTTTTGGCCCAAAACGATGAGCGCATTACTGTGTTTTACGACCGCGATTTGGCCCGTGCTGCTTATGCAGGCAAAAGCTGGGCCGAGCAATGCAAGAAGATTGTGGCTACTTTGCCCAAAGAAGTGTACGTAAGTTTCGATATCGACGGGCTCGATCCCAAGCTTTGTCCGAATACCGGCACTCCTGTACCCGGCGGATTGGAATTCGAACAGGCCATGTTCCTCATCGAACAAGTAGTGGCCAGCGGTCGTAAAATCATTGGTTTCGACCTTTGCGAAGTGGCTCCGGGCAAAAAATCAGACTGGGATGCCAACGTAGGAGCGAGGGTGTTGTATCGCTTGGCGAACTTGGCCTGGAAGTCGCAAAAGCCCAGCAAAAATTCTTCAAATTCACGATAAATTAACAGCGCACGGGTCAATATTTTTACCTTTGCGCCAGCAAAAAAGAACAATTCATGGGAAAAGTTTTGATCATAGGTGCCGGTGGCGTTGGAGCCGTGGTTACCCACAAATGCGCCCAGGCGTCGGACGTATTCACCGACATCATGCTTGCCAGCCGAACCAAGTCGAAGTGCGATAAAATTGCCGCCGAAGTAGGGGGCAATCGCGTGAAAACCGCGCAGGTAGATGCCGACAATGTAGACGAATTGGTGGCCCTCATCGAGAGTTTCGGTCCCGAGATGGTAATCAACGTGGCCTTGCCTTACCAGGATTTGACCATCATGGAAGCCTGTTTGCGCACCAAGGTTCACTATCTCGATACTGCCAACTACGAACCCAAAGATGTAGCCAAGTTTGAATACCACTGGCAGTGGGCCTACCACGACCGCTTCAAAGAAGCCGGTTTGATGGCTTTGTTGGGTTGTGGTTTCGATCCGGGAGTGTCGGGCATCTTCACTGCCCATGCCCTTAAGCACCACTTCGACGAAATCCACTACCTCGATATCGTAGACTGCAATGCCGGTGACCACGGAAAGGCGTTCGCTACCAACTTCAATCCCGAAATCAACATCCGCGAAATCACCCAAAAAGGCAAGTACTGGCAGCAAGGCGAATGGCACGAAATAGAGCCGTTGAGCATTCATCAGCCCATCAACTATCCTGAAATTGGCGACAAGGAGTCTTATTTGTTGTATCACGAAGAACTTGAGTCGCTGGTCAAAAACATTCCAACCATCAAACGCGCTCGTTTCTGGATGACTTTCTCGCAGAATTATATCAATCACCTGCGTGTGTTGGAAAATGTGGGCATGACCAGCATCAAGCCGGTGAAATTCCAAGGCATGGACATCGTTCCTTTGGAGTTTCTGAAGGCCGTATTGCCTGAGCCTTCTTCTTTAGGCGAGGGATACAAGGGCCAAACCTCCATTGGTTGCCAAATCAAGGGCATCAAAGACGGCAAGGAGAAGACCTATTTTGTGTGGAACAACTGCGACCATGCCGAGGTGTACAAAGAAATCAAGGCCCAGGCTGTTTCTTACACCACCGGTGTTCCTGCTATGATTGGCGCCATGATGATGATGACCGGCAAATGGAATGGACGCGGTGTATTCAACGTAGAAGAATTTAATCCCGATCCATTCATGGAAATGTTGCCCAAATACGGTTTGCCCTGGCACGAAGCGGTGAACCAGCCGCTGGCATTCAACGATTACAACCTATAAGGTTTCAAATGAACCCCGGCCCGCAAGGTCGGGGTTTTTAGTTTGAGCTGCGGGAAATCCTGGTTCAAGATCCAAACCAAGGCTGCGTACATTTCGGGATGCTTCTCAGCCATTTGAGCTGGCGTTTCGAAAAAGCTTTCAACGGCACAGGCAAATAACTCCATGTTGTTGGTAAAGGCATAAGCGCGTAAGTATCCTGCTTTTTGCCATCGCCTTATATTTTCGGTATTGGCAAGCAGGTTGTCCCATGCAGCGTGATTGATCTGCAAACGATTGTCTACCTCTTTGTTTTTGTGCAAGGCAAGCCAAAGCGCATGGCTCCATTCGTGCAATCCCAAATGCAAGTTGTCTGTAGGATTCTCGAACCCCGCTTCTAAATCGGGCCACGAAAAAAGCACCTTCCCACGCGATTGGGTTTCGCCTTTGTGCCATTGACGTGTGATGGGCGATTGATAAGGTCCGGGATATAGCCATACCTCTTTGAAACCGTCGATGATGTACTTGCGGTACCCAAAGGTGAGCTTGATAAGTCCAGCACACACCTTCATCCGCATTTCTTCAGTAACCACTAGGCCGTCTTTGCCCAAAATCACTAGTTTTCCCATACTGCGGGCAACCCGACTTTCGAATCGGCGTTGCATGGCTGGTTCAAGCTGTTGGAAGTAGGACATTTTCCGCAATTGTACAGCCAACGAGGGAGATAAATGCAATAATTTGAAGCTCATTTTCCATGGTTTGCTAACGCCCAACAGCAAACTGCTGGTTTCAGCTAAATCGACTAGATGGTAAAAAAAGCGTGTAACGGATATATAAGCAGTAACAAAAAACAAAACCACTAGTAAAATGGTGCATAAAAGAATGAGGACAATTTGGATGAGTTCAATCATTTGGTTGAGTTGGGAGAGGTAATGAAAGACAACGATAGATTCAATATTTCATCTGTAGTGAATTTGTATTTCAATTTTGAAGCGTACCAAACAAAAGAGCCCCGCTACATGCGAGGCTCCTTTTGATTAAGGACAATTACTTATTGATTTGCAACTTCTTGTGCATGTTTCCAGCACTTCCCTGCACTTCAATGAGGTACATGCCAGTTGCAAGCCTTTCGATGGGCAAAGGCAAGTGTGTTTTACCCGAAATCCATTGACTTTCGGAGCGATACAATTCACGACCACTGATGTCTATAATGCGGTAGCTCATTTGCTGTTCACGCTCGCTGTTGAGATAGAGAAAGGCCTCTTCTTTGGCAGGATTGGGATAAACTTCACTTTCAAGTAAACCCAATCGCGTTTCTTCAACAGAAGTAGTGTTTAATCTGTAGTAAATTTCAAAAGGTGCTGCCTGAGGAAAACCGCCACCACCATCCATGAATTGGTAGCCCGTACTCGTAAATTGTTGAGCATTGCCCGTATTGGTCATACCGTTAAGGCTCACTGCAGGTTGCCAAGGGCCTGAAGCAATAGAACCTGTCATCGACCATTGTATAAAGTACTTTTTGCCACCTCTCAGGCGGGTTGGTTCAAAAAATTTACCAATGTTTTTCATAATTGGCCTTGTTGAATCAAGCGGTGTGGTTGCCGAAGCGCGATAAATACCCGTAAAATAGGTGTCCTCCAAAACGCTTTCAAATTCGGTAGAATCTCCATAGAGCAGCTCACCGCCTTGGGCTGGATGGCCATCCCAAATGGTGACAAAAAGTCCGGTGAACGATGAAAAGGCAGGTGATCCGGTCTGATAGCCAAAAAAGGCCATCGAATCAATGGAATAATTGGATGTTCCTGGCAAGGTAAAATCTTCCAAAATTTTGAAGCCGCCTTTGTTGATGTTAGATCCAAGTGTGGTTAATGGCAGGTTCAAACGGCTCAAATTTCTTCCACCAAAGCCACCACCAGGATGGGTAATCAATGGTCCATTGTCGAATGTGCCTGGGGTTGCATTCGGATTTTGTACCACATAAGGCACTCTTAATGTATCGTCAACAGCATAGCCATCGCCTGGATTTGACACCAAATAGGTGAGCTGACCGGTTACAGCGGCAGTAGTCGATAAACTGTCGAATGTAACCGTTGTACTACTATCGCGAGCCAATGTGGCAACCTGACGGGTACTGATATAGCCCCCTGGTGCTGTGGCGGTTACGGTAATATTGTTGCTTACTTGTAAGCCGGTATTGGTTAATCTTGCGGTAGGACGAATTACATCGCCAATGTTTGCAAACTGCTGTCCGCTTTGCGAAAGAGCACCTACGTTGATGGGAGCTGGAAAATTAAAACGAATGGTAGGTTTGCGCGTATTACTCAGCGCAGTGTTTGCCGATGCAAAGGTATCCACCGCATTGATTACATATTTGGTACTATTGGGCGCAAATGCAGGTACCGCCGCATCATTGTCGTAGCCAAACAAAATACCCGAGCCTGCTGCCGATTGGGTGTATTGGATGTACATTTCAATGGATGATCCAGCCGTGTAGGTAAAAAGGCTGTCGAGTGGTATGGTGAAAAAGCCATCCACTGAGCCTAAAAATGGCTGTGGACTGCCATCGAATACCTTTCGAGCTGTAGCTGCACCAGCAACCCAATCGATATTACCAGCACCAAAATCATTGGCTGTTGAGTTTCTCATGTAAATCTTCAGATTACACGGAAAGTTTGCCGGCATGGTGATGCCTGGACTCCGTCTGAAAAACGACAAACTTGAAATTTGAGCACCGTTGTTGATGCCGGTGAGCAAACTGGCCGAATAAATATAGGCCCATCTGCCCGAAGCAGCCGAAGTAGGCATGTTTCTGATGGGACCGTAGTCGTTGTTGTTGGTGTAAGAAGTAGGGAATTGGTTGTTTCCTACTTGCACCGATTGGGCTGATGTTGATATGTTCATGAACAATGAACCCATACCAACCACGAAAAATGATTGTAGTAGTTTATTCATACAACTGGATTTAGGTAATACGAATGTAAGTTTGAATTCAATTAATTGCGTTCAAATGGATGAAAGAAATGAATAAATTAACCGCATTTCGGAACTTTGCAGTATGAATATCCCACTGGACCAATTGCCTTCTCCCTTGTTTTTAATGCACGAAGAAAAGCTCAAGCGCAATTTGGAGCTGATGCGCCAAGTGCAACAAGAAGCAGGCATCAAAATAATTTTAGCCCTCAAAGGCTTTTCGATGTACAGCACCTTTCCGCTTATCAGGCAATACTTGCCTGGTAGCACTTCTAGTTCGCTGCACGAAGCCCGTTTGGGTGCTGAAGAGTTTGGTGGAGAAACGCATGTGTACAGTCCGGCCTACCGCGAAGATGAGTTCGAAGAGCTCACAAACTATGCCGGTCACTATTCATTTAACAGCATCGCACAATACTTGCAGTTCAAAGATCGGCTATTCAGCCTGCGCCCCGATGCGCATGCTGGCATCCGTATCAATCCCGAATACTCAACCGTGAGTGTTGACTTGTATAACCCCTGCATTCCCGGTTCGCGCCTAGGCATCCGCGCGGAGGATTTACCTGACACCCTGCCTGAAGGTATCAGCTTTTTGCACAGCCACAATTTGTGTGAAAGCGATTCGTATGCCCTGGAACACACCCTCAACAACATCGAGCGTTTGTTTGGTAAATACCTGCCACAGGTAAAGTTGCTGAACCTGGGCGGTGGCCACCTCATGACGCGTGAAGACTACAATGTTGATCACCTCATTAGCACCCTCAAGGCGTTCAAAGCCAAATACCCGCACCTGAGCATCATCTTAGAACCTGGCTCGGCAGTGGCCTGGCAAACGGGTTATTTGGTGAGCACCGTATTAGACGTTGTAAATTCAAAAGGCATTGAAGTGGTTATTCTCGATTGCAGCGTATCGGCCCACATGCCCGATGTGATTGAAATGCCTTACAAGCCTAAGATCCTGGGAGCTACTGAACCCGTTAAAGGCAAGCCAACCTATCGTTTTGGTGGACAAACCTGCCTGGCCGGCGATTTTGTGGGCGACTATTCATTCAACGCACCGTTAAAACCGGGAGCCAAAGTGGTTTTCGACGATATGATGCACTACACCATGGTGAAAACCACCACTTTCAATGGCATCAACCTCCCACACATAGGCATTTGGAAGCAGGAGGGAAGCTACCAGCACGTGAAATCATTCGGCTACGAGGATTTCAAATCGCGCTTGTAAGGAGCTCCATTGTCAATTTTGTTAAATTACGTCGGAGGCAAATTGAAGGAATCGATAATGGCCTTCTTCAAAACGAAATCAAATGAAGATTACACCTCTGCGGCCTCCAGTCAAGCTACGAAGTAGCGCAGACTAAAAGCCTCCGATTCCTCGCGCTCGCCCGCTGCTTGGCCCTGCACTGAGATACAGCCATTCTGTGCCGCCAATCCTGCTGGCAACAGATAGGGACATTGAAATATGCTGAAAACCTCTAAAATCTCTGCGGTTAAAAATGTCCGCAGCACACTGGTAGCGCCTTGACAAAGCAACATCCGACCCAAAAAGCGCACCACACATTTCGAATCGTGCTTGTAAAATGAATTACACGTTCCCAATCCTTTTCGATACGGTGTTTTTGCTCATTTCCCGCAATTGCAAGCCCTTTCGGGGCGACATGTGCGTAGCAAAGCAACATACGACAAAAAAAAGCGCCCCAGAGGGGCGCCATGTGTGTTCAAAATCTATGCGAAACAGAGAAGGCTTTATCGCGCATCGTAGTCAATCACCAAATCGTTGCTCAACGGCTTACTCACGCAAGTCAAACAAGCACCCTCTTCAATTTCGCTCTCCGAAATGGCCTCTTGTTCTTCAATGAGCATTTCACCTTGCACTTTCACCGCACGACACATGCCGCATACACCCATGGTACAAGCGTAAGGAAGGTCAAGACCGTGTTCCAGGGCCGTTTCAAGGATGTATTTGCCTGGTTTAACGGTGAGGTCGTGAACTTGTCCGTCTAATTTGATTTTGATTTGGTGTGTGCCATCGCCACCGCCTGCAGCAGGAGCTTCAGCCACAGGCTCGGCTTTGTGGGCCAAGAAGAAGCTTTCTTTGTGTACGCGATCGGCAGGAATGCCTTGACTGTCGAGCAGGCCCAAAACAGCATGCATCATGCCATCGGGACCACAAATGTAGTAATTGGCAGAAACATCGGCGAAAAGCTGTTTTTCATTGCACAAGGCTTGAATAATGCCCGCTTCAATCCGTCCTTTCATGCCAGCATAGCTTGATGAAGGCTGGCTCAATAAATGAGTAACTTCCAGTTTACCAGGGTATTTATCTATCAGTTTTTCAAGCTGTTCTTTAAAAATAATGCTTTGCTCATTGCGATTGCCATAGAACAAATGCACCTTGGGTGCCTCGGGCTTATCAATCACCGATTTGATGATCGACATCAAAGGTGTAATGCCGCTACCCGCACCAATAAGCACAAGGGTTGGCAATTGCGCCATTTTGTAGTTCAGGGTGAAGCTGCCGTATGGCTCCAGCACTTCCAACACATCGCCTTCTTGCAGTTTGTCAACCAAGTAATTCGACACCAAACCACCCGCCACCCGCTTCACACAAATGCCAATCATGGGCAAAACAGTGGGAGAGGTGCAAATGGAGTAAGAACGGCGAGCCGATTTGCCATCCAATTGCATCACCAGGGTGAGAAACTGTCCGGGCCAAAAATGGGCGATTTCACCCTTTTCGTCCCTGAAATAAATGGCTACTGCATCGGGGGTTTCCCGAACAATGGTATCGACTTTAAGCTTGATGGTATGCATGTTCTGAATTAGACCGCAAAGATAACGCTGCTGTGGCAAGGTTGTTTGTTCATTGGCATTCTTTGGGCGAAATCAAGCGCAATAAAAAAGCCGGGAAACTCCCGGCTTCATTCAATAGAAAGCGATTTGGTTAAGCGTAACGCTGTCCCACCCACACAAACCTGCGGTTGATGAAGTTGGGGTCGGCAAAGCTGGCGTTTCCGGCTGCATTGCCACCGGTTACGTGGAAATCGGAGAATGCAGCGTGCTGATTCAGGTAAATGGGACCGGTGAGGTTGAACGAAACCGGTACAAATACTTCGGCAAAGGCATCGGCGGCCTGCTCACAGAAAGTGGCATCGGTACTGTAAACGCCACACGAAATGGCGCCATGGGCAGCTACCAACTCAGTAGCCAATTGCAGGCCTTCGGCCGCGTCTTTGGTCTTGATTACAATGCCAATCGGACCAAAAAGCTCCTTTTCGTAAGTGGCTTTATCGCTGGCATCAACTTCCAAAAGGAGGGGAGAGGCGGTGCGGGCTTCGGCAAACTCTTCGTTGGCAAAAGCATGTGAGCCTACCAATACCTTCTTACCCATACCTGCCACCTGCTTGATGCGGTCGGCCGTTTGGTCGTTTTGCAGCGCAGCCAATACGCCTGGTGCCATTTTGGGGTGACTAGCAATGCCTTCGATGGCAGCAGTAAGTGCAGCAACCACTTCGTCGTACGATTTGTGTCCTTCAGCAGTTTGAATGCCCCCGGCCGGAATGAAGAAGTTCTGAGGAGCAGTACACATTTGTCCGGCATACAAACTCAATGAAAACGCCAGGTTATCGGCCACTGCTTTGAGGTCGTTCACCGATTCAATTACCACAGGATTCACACCTGCCTTTTCAGTAAATACTTCTTTGCCCAAAATCTGTTGGGCTTCGAGCCAATTGCCAAACACCGAGTTGCCGGTGTAGTCAATCAATTTCACATCTGGGTGTGCCACAAATTCCTTCGCAATGGGGAATTTGCTGCTATCTACCGCCAATTGGCAAGTGTTTGGGTCGATGCCGTTCTCGGCCAGTACCTTTTGCAGCTCAGCAATCACAATGGCGATGGGCAATACGGCTTTCGGGTGCGGCTTCACAATCACGGTATTACCGGTGATGAGGCTGGCATACATGCCTGGTACCGTATTCCAGGTCGGGAAAGTAGAACATCCAATCACCAAGGAAACGCCTTTGGGAACCGCACGCCAGGTTTTACGCAGCTGGATATTGAACTTGCCCATGGGCTTGTCCCAAACCACTTCCTGTGGAAAACGCGTGAGCTCTTCATAACCCATGGCAATGGCTTCGAGGGCACGGTCGGCAGCGTGCGGACCACTGGCCTGAAACGACATCATGAACGACTGTCCGGTGGTATGTTGGGTAGCGTGTGCAATCTCAAAAAAGCGATTTTTCATGCGCTCGAGGCTTTCTACCAGGATGCCGGCACGGGTTTGTACATCCACCTTGCGCCATTGTTTCATGGCTTCTTTGGCGCGCATTACGACTATCTTATCGGCAAAAACCGGATAACGAATGCCCAAGCCAGTTTGCAGGTAAGGCGATACTTCTTCACCTTCAAAACGGATGGGTTGCTGCTGCAGTAGCTCCGAAAAATCGGTGTTCATGCTTACCTGAAAGGCATGCAGACCGGCTGCGGGGGCTTCTTCACCGTATGCTTTCGGATTTTCGGGATAGTGGGCGTAGAAAACACGCTCGCGATTGGCTTGAATGGCTCGCTCGATGGCGCCTTGGTGTTTTTCGAACAACGACATGGGTCAAATTTTGGAAGCGCTAAAATAGCGAATCCCCCTGTTAATCGTCCCTCATTGTAGGTGAAGTCCCCAACAATTACACCTTTTTGCATTAACTTCGCTCGCATATTTGCCCAATATGAATAAAGTAGAACAACTGGAGGCCAAAAGGGCCGAAGCCCTGCTCGGGGGCGGACAAAAACGCATAGATTCACAGCACAGCAAAGGCAAGCTTACCGCTCGCGAACGCATCGATTTGCTGCTCGATGCCGGTTCTTTTGAAGAAATTGGCATGCTGGTAACACACCGTTCCCATGATTTCGGACTCGACAAAGAGGTTTACCTGGGCGATGGTGTGGTAACGGGTTACGGTACTATCCACGGCCGTCCGGTTTACCTTTTCTCGCAGGATTTCACCGTGTTTGGTGGTTCGCTGAGTGAAACCCACGCTGAAAAAATCTGCAAAATCATGGATTTAGCCATGCGCAATGGCGTTCCGGTAATTGGTCTGAACGACTCAGGAGGCGCGCGCATCCAGGAAGGTGTTGTTTCGCTGGCAGGTTATGCTGATATTTTTTATCGAAACGTGCAGGCGTCGGGCGTTGTGCCGCAAATCAGCGCCATCATGGGGCCATGTGCCGGTGGTGCGGTGTACAGCCCGGCCATGACCGACTTCATCTGCATGGTGGAAAAGAGCAGCTATATGTTCGTAACCGGGCCAAACGTGGTAAAAACCGTTACGCACGAGGATGTAACTTCTGAGCAATTAGGTGGTGCCGAAACACATGCAACCAAATCGGGGGTCACGCACCTTACCTATGTAAACGAGGTGGCTTGTTTGGAAGGCATCAAACGCATGATGCGTTATGTGCCACAGAATTGCGAAGAAATTGCCCCGGTATATCCGTATGAAATGCAAGGCGAGGAGTTACGTGAAAAATTGGCACACATGGTGCCCGAAAATCCCAACCAGCCTTACGACATGCGCGAGGTGATTGAAGAAGTGGTGGATGCCGATTCCTTCATGGAGATCCACAAGGACTTTGCAGAGAACATCGTGGTGGGATTTGCCCATTTAGCAGGTCGCAGCATTGGCATTGTGGCCAACCAGCCAGCCGCTTTGGCGGGGGTACTCGACATCAATGCGTCGAAAAAAGCAGCACGTTTTGTGCGTTTTTGCGATTCATTCAACATTCCTTTGTTGGTGTTTGAAGATGTTCCCGGCTTTTTGCCAGGCACCGACCAGGAGTGGAACGGCATTATTACCAATGGAGCTAAATTGCTTTATGCATTCAGCGAAGCTACGGTGCCGCGTATCACCGTAATTACCCGCAAAGCCTATGGCGGCGCTTACGATGTGATGAACAGCAAGCACATTGGAGCCGACATGAACTTCGCTTGGCCAACAGCCGAAATTGCTGTTATGGGCTCAAAAGGCGCTACGGAAATCATTTTCAAAAATGAAATTTCGAAGGCCGATAATCCGGAGCAAAAACTGCAGTTAAAGGTGGATGAGTACACAGAAATGTTTGCCAATCCGTATAAAGCAGCGGCACGGGGTTTTGTAGATGAAGTAATTCGTCCGGAAGAAACCCGAAAGAAGCTTATTCGTGCTTTCCAAATGATTCAAAACAAAGCTGTCACACTGCCACGCAAAAAGCACGGCAACATCCCACTTTAATAATTTATGAACCAAAAAATCCACTATGTGCTACACGCTGTGTCGTTTACAGCTATTGCACTTCTTTTTTTCATGCACTTCAATCAAAGGCCATCAGCAGCTGTAAACGCTTCGGGAGCAGTTTTGCCTTTGGAAGAGGATTTGGCCGATGAGTCCATGTCATACGATGTGGTAGATACTTCCGCTAATGCCAAGGCGGGTTTTGCCATGCGTATTGTTTATGTGAATGCCGATTCCATTTTGACGCGTTTCGATTATTACAAAAAGCTACGTGCCAGCATGGAAGCCAAGGCCAAGCGCTCAGAAGCAGAGCTCGAAGTCGAAGCACGCAAGCTGGAAGCTGAATATGCCGATGCTCAGAAAAAGGCCCAAGGAATGAGTCAGGAGCAATTGGCTTTTGTAGAACAAGGCCTTATGCGAAAGCAACAAAACATCATGATGCTGCGCGAAAATTTGGCGAAAGAATTGGCCGATGAAGAAGAAAAACTCGACAAATTACTTCGTGAAAAGGTGCAGGCATACTTCAAAAGATTGAGCAAGGCCGAAGGTTATGATTACGTTCTTTCGTACCATTATGGTAGTAATGTGGTTTATGGCGATAAAAGTCACGATATCACGGCCAGGGTAGTCCAAGATTTGAATCGCGAATACGCCGCCGAAAGCAAAGTAAAACGTCAGAAATAGAGTCCATTACCCAAACCCAAACGAAACGCCGTCAAGATGATGGCGGCATAAGCAACCAGTTTCAAATTGATTGGCTCGTTTTCATAAAGCGGCTTTCTTCTTGAAACTGGTTTTTTATTCAAAAATTTGAGGTAATAGTACATGGGGAATATCAAAAAAGCCATCATTAGCAAAGTGGCTATCTCGTGGGTCGACGAACGAATATGAGGCCATTGAATGCATGTTAGTATAGCTGTTCCTATCAGCCAAGGATACAATAAAGCCTGATTGAGGTACTTAAGTCGGTAGTTCGACTTTATGGATTGAGCATAAACAGCTGATTGAAGTGCCATTTTTGTGAAGAAACCACCAACCAAAACGGTGGCAATTAAAGATGCAACAACAAACACAAACAAGCCGTAAGGTCCAATGTATAACCAATCGGCCATGTATTTAAACGATTCGTTAGAAACCATTCCGGGTAAAACACAACCTGCGAAACGATTAAAAGAGTGTAGCAAAAGCCAAAATACAAAGGGTTTCTGCAAGAGATATTTATCGTTGGTACGTTTGAACGCTTGAAAAAGAAAGCCACTTAAGATAGCCATTATCAAAATGGGACTACCGTAGATAGAAATAGCATCATACAAATTCCAGCCAGTTGTAGTGATAAAGAGAACCTTATTGTGAAACAGTACCGGATTTTTGCTCGCGGCTGTAGCTAAACTGACACTGGTTAATCCATGCACCAAGTATACCAGTATGTAGGTAATCACAAAAAGGCATAAACCATGGAGGAGCGTTAGGCTTGCCAGCTTACGAACGTGGCGTCTTGAAAATGTTCTATCGTCGAGAGGCGATGTCTTTTCGTTCATGGTAGTATCTTGAGGTCAAATATGCGACTGAATCACGAAAGTCGCAAACCATTAATCTGATAATTTATATTATGTATAATAGAAGTTTGAGCTATTGGCAGAAAGATTACTATTTCCCTTCATTGGATGTCGCCATCGTTGGCGGTGGTTTTACAGGACTTATCGCAGGAATCGAGCTCCTCTCCCGTAAACCTAAAGTCAAAGTAGGCCTGTTCGAACAACAAACCCATGGTACATTGGCCAGCTCACGTAATGCTGGATTTATGTGCTTCGGAAGTCCCACTGAATTAAACGCCGATATTATCCAATTTGGCGAGGCTGAAGTCTTGCGGGTTTTGGCGCTAAAGGCTACTGGCTATCATACACTCCTCAAGCATTTGGCTGGCAATAAACGAATTTACAAAAAATGCCCTGCTTATGAGCTCTTTAAGGCCCCATCATCGGACTACGGCCCCATGGTTGAATCACTACCTAAACTCAATGCACTGC
Source organism: Sphingobacteriaceae bacterium (assembly GCA_013824115.1). GTDB lineage: Bacteria > Bacteroidota > Bacteroidia > UBA7662 > UBA7662 > PNNG01. Next base: position 80,236 of record PNNG01000004.1, read on the forward strand.
TGAGTAAGGGAACTGGAATAGAATCCTATTACGAGTCTCATGCGCTATCTCCATCTTCGCACTTACAATCGATACGTTTTAAAAAAGAAGGACAATTACATCCGACTGCAGCGGTAGCTGCCCTACAAAGAAAATTCATGAATTTGGGAGGTATTTATCATGCCGGAACCACCATTGCACATTGGGAAGCCATATCAGGTGGATATCTATTAAATACCCAAAACGATGAGCAAGTGAATTGCAACAAAATGATTGTCGCCAATAATGCCTTCGCTACCACCCTCGTATCCGACTATTTTGTTCAGCCACAAAGGGCCCAGGTATTAGTAACTGCTCCTTTGAAAAAGCTGCCTTACAGGGGCAACTTTCATATGGACGGCGGTTATGTTTATTTTAGAAATATAGGAAACCGCTTGTTGTTAGGTGGACTCCGTAATACCGACTTCGAAACAGAAGCGACCGATGAAATCGGACTAAACGCGAATATTCAGAGGAAGCTTGACTCCTTATTGATCGAGCTTTTACCCAACCAATCTGTTGAAATCACACACCGATGGTCGGGTATCATGGGATTTAGGAAAGGTACTTTGCCTCAATTGGAAGTGCATTCCTCGGGCATAGTAATCGCTGCTGGTATGAATGGCATGGGCACACTCCTTGGTCCTGCGTTAGGCAGAAAGGCCGCACTTCACGTTTTGAACGCGTAGGTAATTTAAAACAGGCCGAGCTGCTGTTGAGCTGCAGGTGCTACCGTCGTTTTTTTCGATTTGGAGGCTGCAATCGGAGGTTCAATGCCCATTTTTTTGGCAAGGTGAATTTCTCCCCATTTGTTCATGGCTTCCAATACAGGAATCACACTTTTGCCATAATCGGTTAGCTTATACTCCACTCTAGGTGGGATTTCGGGATAGGATTTACGTGTGGCTAGGCCATCACGCACAAATTCCTTCAATTGTTGGGTGAGCATTTTCTGGGTAATGCCCAGCACCTCTTCCTTGATGTCGCTAAAGCGCTTGGCTTTGTTTCTGAGACTCCACAAAATCTGAATCTTCCATTTACCTCCTATCAATTCCAAGGTGGCATCAATACCTGGCATTTGTGATTGAGTCGATGTATCGGGCTTCATAAGCAATAAGTATCAAATTGAAAGCTAATATATTCCCAAAACTTTAATAGCCCAAATTTGGTGGCATAAAAAAGCATGCGGTTCATCGTGAAACGCATGCTTGTTTGCTTTTGATGTAGATTACAATCCGTGTTCGCCCAACCAGCGCTCAGCATCGAGCGCTGCCATACAGCCCGAACCAGCTGCAGTCACCGCCTGACGATAAATTTTATCCTGGGCATCACCTGCTGCAAAAACGCCGGCAATATTTGTCTTTGATGTGCCAGGTACAGTAAGAATGTATCCAGTTTCATCCATATTGAGATACGATTGGAACAAATCTGTATTGGGTTGGTGGCCTATGGCTACGAAGAAACCTTGAATTTCAAGCTCCTTCTTCTCCCCTGTTTTATTGTTCAATAAGCGTACACCGCTTACTCCATTTTCTCCCAAAATCTCTTCAGTTTCATGGTTCCACAACATTTCAATGTTCTCGGTACGGAACACACGTTCTTGCATGGCCTTAGACGCGCGTAGTTCATCGCGACGCACAATCATGTACACCTTCTTGCATAGTTTAGATAGATAGGTAGCTTCCTCAGCCGCGGTATCTCCGCCACCTACAATGGCCACGGTTTGGTTTTTAAAGAAGAAACCGTCGCACACGGCACATGCAGAAACACCAAAACCGTTCAAACGCTTTTCTGAAGGCAATCCCAACCACTTGGCAGAAGCACCTGTGGCAATAATCACCGCGTCGGCGGTCATTTCCTTTTCCATGTCAATTACCACTTTATGGGGATGGCCACTGAAATCAACGCTGGTAATCATGCCGTACCGGCAATCGGCACCCATACGAACTGCTTGGTTGCGGAAATCTTCCATCATCTTAGGACCGTGCGTCCCTTCCGGATATCCAGGATAGTTCTCCACTTCAGTAGTAATGGTGAGCTGGCCGCCAGGCTGCATTCCTTCGTATAGAATTGGATTTAAACCTGCGCGCGCGGCGTAAATGGCTGCGGTATATCCCGCGGGACCTGACCCTATGATCAGGCATTTGGCGTGTTCTGCTGTTGACATGCTGTAAAAATAGTTTTTTTGTCGATTAAGGTATGTACTGATACACCACTGAGCCATAACCTCCCCAAATACCCAAGCCTCTGCCCTTGCGCGCTCTGATGTTTGTACTTACAACGGTGGGTGTTGAGAATGGGTTCCCACTGCCTCCCGTGGCCGAATTTAAGGTGAGCCAAAACAAATAATGTGGCCTATCTATGGCACACCACTTTACTGAGATGGTATCTCCTTTTTCGAAATATCCAAACTCACTGAAACTCGATGAATCGGCAAACAAATAGGCTTCTTTTCCCCTGCGTAAAATAAAATCTACACTTTGACCATTCACCAAATCGTCGCTGTAAATCGAATTGAAATCGGAACTCCATTGCAACTCACCCTGCCGCTTGGTAAATGCCCGTACATAATTGCCTTTTTGGAGAGGATCGGCGTAGCGGAAGTATAAATTCACCAATTGACTGTCGCGAGCCGTCGGCTGAAATTGACCGGCTTCGCGTACAAAATCGGCACGGGTGCGGTGCCACAAACTGTCGAGTGGCAGCACCATTGGAATGGTGGTGCTGGCTTCTAAATCTACCTCACTGGTTTGTATGCGCAATCGGTACGTCTTGCCTGCCTCGCCTTTTATTTTGGTTCCTCTGTAGTTGAACAAGGTCCAATGCTGAAAGTTGAAATCGGCACGCATCGTATCAATAAGTCCATCCGCCTCCACGGTTACCAAGGCGCCATTAATAAGTAAACCTGCAACGGTTTGTAAGTCAACTGGAGCGAAATAAGGACTGTTGCGCGACAAAGAAACGTAAGCAAACGAGTCGGGCTCTATGTGGCCGTGAACGACCACATACTCTTTTTTTTCGGGCATTTCGAGTTGAATAACCCGCTCGCAGCTACTCAAAAACAACCAAGCGATGGCGACTGAAATCAACAATCTCATACTCAAAATTTAAAATTCCAGGTGACCGAAGGGATAATGGGAAACAAACTCACTTGACGGGCTTCAATTTGCAAGCTTTGTTGCTGCAATGAACCAGTATTGTTTAAGTAAACAAAGTAGGGATTCAACCTACTGTACACATTGTAAATAGCAAATACCCATTCGTTCTTCAATCTTTTTCCTTGCCTGCCTGGTTTGTACACCGCTGCCAAATCCATGCGGTGATAGTTCGCCAAACGGAGGTTGTTTCTGTCGCCAATCTGATCAATGATTCTGCCTTCAATAAAGTAGCGCGATTCAGGAATTGTAAACGCATTTCCCGTAGCAAAAACAAAGGTGCTCGAAAAGGTCCAGCGTTCGTTGAAATCGTATGAAGCTACTATACTGAGATCGTGCCGGCGATCAAATTTGTAGGGAAATCGGCGCCCCTCCATGATGTCGGGAAATTGGCGCCAAGCCCATGCCAAAGTATAACCAATCCAACCTGTTAACTTGCCCGTGCGTTTTTTTACAAAAAACTCGGCTCCATAAGCCTCTCCATTCCCAAAAACGAAGTCGTTTTCGATGTTGGCATTTAATCCGTTTACGGCCCCGTTTCGGAAGTCAATCTGATTGAAAAGCTGCTTATAATATACTTCAACCGAGGTTTCGTATTGATTTTCTTTAAAGTTTCTAAAATAGCCCAGCGAGTATTGATAGCCAATTTGCGGTTTTACCCTCAAGGTGCTGGGCACCCACAAATCGGTGGGTAGGGCGTTGCCCGAACTACTGGCCAGGTGTATGTATTGCAGGTTACGGGTGGCGCCAAACTTTACCGACGATTTGGTATTGATGCTGTAGCGCACCAACAATCGAGGCTCCAAACCTCCATAATTCACAATTCTATCGCCCTTGTCAAAAGTGCGCTCTTCTACTTTTTCAATCAAATCGCTATCGGTAAATCGTTCAAATACATACGGACCTGTTTGTGTATAATTTGAATATCGTAATCCGCCATTTACTTGTAAACGGTCGTTAATGTCCCACTGGTCTTGGGCATATACCGCTACTTCATGTGCATTCAGCTGCTTTACCCCTGGCAAGGTGAATACATTTTCTCCACTACGTGCCTCCACCACCGAGGGTGTAAACATATGATAGGTGTATTGGGCACCCCATTTTATTTGGTGCCTGATATCGGGGAAATAATCAAAATCGACCTTGGCTGTGGCGTTTCGTACCCCTGAATTCAGGGCAAAACGAAAAGTAGACTGCTCAACCGCTGTACCAAAGTTAAAGTCGCTGTAAATACCGCTCACATTCATGAACAACTTATTGGAAAACAAGTGGTTCCAACGCAAGGTGGTAGTAGCATTGCCCCATGGGATTTCAAAATTCAATCCCGATTCCCGGTTTTTGAACAAAAACACATCCCTCCCAAAATAGGCACTGGCATATACCCTGTCTTTGTCACTGAATTTGTAATTGACCTTGGCATTGAGGTCATAGAAATAGTATTTACTGCCTTTGGCAATGGCATCAGCAGGAATGAAAGGATCAGCAAGCACATCGGCATAGGTTCTTCTGCCTGAAATGATGAACGAGCTTTTGTCTTTCACTATGGGGCCTTCGGTGGTGAATCGTGAAGAAATTAATCCAATGCCGCCTTCTGTTTTAAACTGCTGGTTGTTTCCATCGCGCATGCTGATATTCAAAACCGAACTGATTCTTCCCCCATATTCTGCCGGCATGCCACCTTTAATCAAAGTGGTATTGTTGATGGCGTCGGCATTGAATACCGAGAAAAATCCAAACAAATGCGCAGCATTGTACACCACCGCTTCGTCGAGCAGAATGAGATTTTGATCGGGACCACCCCCTCTTACATAAAAGCCTGTATTGCCCTCTCCTGCTGTTTGTACCCCCGGCAGCAATTGTATGGTTTTCAGGATATCGACCTCCCCCAACAAAGCAGGTAGTGACTTTACCTGCTCCATGTTAAGCTCGGTTCTGCCCATGGCAGCATCACGGGTATTTTGATCAGCACGTACCCCTTCTACTACGACTTCCTGCTTGGTTAAAGCCGCATTCTTGAGCTTGAAGTTGTACTGAATGTTCTTACTCAAATTTACTTCCACCGCCGCAGTTTCGAACCCCAGATAAGATACCACCAATTGGTAAGTTCCTTTTTCAAGGGTAAGCGAATAAAAACCGTATTCATTGGTGATACCTCCTTTCTTCAGCTCTTTTACGAAAATATTGGCGGCTATTAACGACTCGCCCGTTTCGCTGCGCACGTACCCACTGATGGTGTATTTTTGTGCAAAGGCAGTGGTAACGGACAAAAAGAAGCTGAGGGTTAACAATGTGCTAACCCTACCAAAAAAGGAAGAATAACGCATTTTATTGTTTCACAACACGGTTAACAATGATGTTGTATTCATTGCTTATTTCAAGGAGATACACCCCCGGCACCAGGGTTTCGGGCAAACTTAATTGCATGCCTTGCATGCCTGCCTGAACCCTTCCCATTGATTCGGAATAAACCAATCTGCCTTGCATATCGCGCAGATGGAGGGTATTCACACTGCTGATTTTTTGCTCAAATTGAATTTGCAGTCGATTGGTGAATGGGTTCGGATATACTTTTAATTGCTCCACTGCATTCAAATCGCGGGTGCTCAAAAGCGTTAGCGCCATTTGCAAATCGGGTAAACCCCAACCTACCTGGTTGTTGGGTGTAAGTCGGTTATTGCCACTTTGTTTGAGTGTTTCATAAATCTGCATATTGGTTCGGCTGGGATGGGCTTGCCACAGAATGGTTGCCAATCCAGCCATGATGGGGCCAGAAAAAGAGGTTCCGCTTACGAAAGTGATGCCTTGTCCATTCAATGCACAAGTAACCGCTGCACTTCCTTGAGCCATTACTTCAGGTTTAATTCGGCCATCAGCCGTGGGACCCACGCTGCTAAATCCAACGCGCTGCCCTTCGGCATTGGTCGCACCTACACTCAATACCGAGTCACCGTCGGCAGGTGCTCCCACATATGTCCAACCGCCACCACCGTAGTTACCAGCGCTGGCCACTACCAAAATGCCTTTTTTTGAAGCCATATCCGATGCACGCGTTATTCTGGTAGTATTGCCATTCATATCGGCATAGGTATAATTCATGGTTGGATCGTCAAACGTAGTATAGCTCAATGAAGTGTTGAACACATCGGCTCCGGCACTATCAGCACGTTCGGCAGCTGCCACCCAATTGTCTTCCTCAATTTGATTTTCGCTACCCCCCACGTTGTTTTCGGTGCGATACAACATATACTGGGCCTTAGGTGCTGTACCTATCAATTCACCTGGAATTACACCTGCCATGCAACCCAAAACATAGGTGCCGTGACTGTCGAATACATAGGGATTCGTATTCAAGTCAACAAAGTCGTACGTATCTACGATTCGGTTTTGAAGAAACAATGAATCGAAACAACCGAGTGTATTCACATTGATAAAACCAGCATCAAAAACCGCAATGCGCATCCCCTCTCCCCTATAACCCAAATTGTGCAATACATCGCCATTGTGCAGTCTGATTTGGTTGTAAGAAGCTCCATAATCGGCATTCGTAAGCCTATCGATACGCATTACCGGCGAAGCCTGGGTGTAACTGCCGAACTTATCTTCTATTACAGGCCTGCTGTAGGCAATCCTGCCCGTTTTACGAGAAGCTCTGACAAATGGCAATGCCTGAATATTGGCCAAAACCTGCGTATTGGGCACTTCTATGGTTGCTCCATTCAACCACTTCGAAGTATGCCTGATGGTAGCGCCTTTGGCAATCAAACTGTCGAGATAACGAGGATTTACAGGCAAATCGCTGCTGTCGATGGCAATGCCTTGGTTGGTACGTCGCTGAATTGCTCGTTGCGATAAATAAGCCGAGGGGTTGTTTAAACTGAAAGGACTGTTGTTCTTATCAGTAAATGCAATCCAATAACGGTTGCCGGTTTGTGCTTCTACCGATTGAATACCCAGCAATAGGGCGAAAAGGAGTACTATTTTAGGTGTCATGAGATGCAATTATTGCTGACTGATGTCAAATGAGGATTCTATCCAACCACCACCGATTACATCCTGCCCTTCGTAAAAAACGGCGCTTTGTCCGGGTGCAATGGCTTTTACTTTTTTATGGAATTCGGCCACTATCTTATCGCCAATCTGGCGAATATGGGCTGGACTTCCTGGGTCTTTATACCTGATTTTGGCAATCACGTCGAGTCCATCTTCGGGCAAACGGTCGTACTTCTGCAAGTTGATTTTGCCTACCCACATGCCATTTCGGTCTAAATCGTCTAATTCACCCAACACCACTGTATTGGTTTCGGGCCTGATTTCGGTAACAAAAACAGGCTTGCCCAAAGCTATATCGAGCCCTTTGCGTTGGCCTACGGTGTAAAACGGATAACCACGGTGCTTACCTAAAAAATTACCAGCTGCATCTACAAAATCGCCTCCTTCAACTTGCTCTTCAAGTCCAGGCACCCTGCGCTTTAAAAAGCCACGGTAGTCATTGTCGGGCACAAAGCAAATCTCGTAACTCTCGCTTTTTTTGGCCAAGGCACTGTAACCCATGTCAATGGCCATTTGCTTGATATCGGCCTTTTTGTATTTGCCCATCGGAAAAAGCGTGCGTTTAAGGCTTTCTTGTCTTAATCCCCAAAGCACGTACGATTGATCTTTATTATCATCTAAACCTGTGCTAATGACCATGCGTCCATCCACCTCGCGGATTTGGGCATAGTGACCTGTGGCTATAAATTCGCAATTCAGTTTATCAGCACGTTGGAGCAAGGCATCCCATTTGATGTGGGTATTGCAAAGTACGCAGGGATTGGGGGTTCTACCTGCAAGGTATTCGCCCACAAAATTGTCGATCACATAATCTCCAAACTCATCCCTTATGTCCAAAATCATATGAGCAAAGCCTTTGCTTACAGCTATTTCTCTTGCGTCGTTGATAGAATCGAGGCTGCAGCAACCAGTTTCTTTCTTACTTCCACCGGCCGAGGCATAGTCCCAAGTCTTCATGGTCATACCAATTACTTCATAACCAGCCTCGTGCAGCATGATTGCCGCTACGGTACTGTCGATGCCACCACTCATGGCCACTAAAACTCTTCCTTTTGTGCTCATAAAAAAACCAGGCTCAAATTTAGCCAAACTGCAGCTGCTGTCTGTATTATTAACCCTTTTTTGCCAAATTTGTTGAGTTAAAAGTCGGATGTCGTGTCGAAAAGTTCCCCAGCCTACCTTAAAAAGATGGAGCAATTGTTTAAAGAAAACGGGTTTAAACTGCGTTATGAGAAGGGGACCTTTAAATCGGGCCATTGTTTGTTGCTCGAGCAACAGGTGGTAGTGGTGAATAAATTTTACACAGTGGAGACAAAAATCAGTGCGCTCAGCGACATTGCCCGGGAATTGGTGTGGAACGAAGACCAATTATCGGCCGAAAGCAAAAAAGTGCTGAGTGATCTCCGCCAAACTTCCTTGTCGCTGTGAAAATCACTTTTTTAGGTACAGGAACCTCTCAAGGAGTACCCGTCATTCTTTGCAAATGTGCCGTATGCAGCTCGAGCGACCCGCGCGATCAACGCCTGCGCACCAGCATCATGGTTGAAAGTGCAGACGGCCGAATTACGGTGATTGATACTGGACCCGATTTCAGGCAGCAAATGCTTCGCGAAAAACCAGCCAGAGTAGATGCAGTGGTATTTACCCATGCGCACAAAGACCACATTGCCGGTTTAGACGATGTGAGGCCTTTTAATTTTGCTACCCAGCAAGACATGCCCGTATATGGCAGCGCCGATGTAATGAAAGCCCTCGAGCGAGAGTACTATTATGTGTTTGAGCCTGTTAAATACCCTGGTGTTCCAAAAATTACGGTTCACACCATCAACGATGACCCATTTGAGTTAAATGGTTGCCGATTCGAACCCATTCGGCTCCTCCATCATCGCATGCCTGTTTACGGTTTTCGCATAGGCGACTTCGCCTATATTACCGATGCGAACTTTATCGAAGAGGAAGAATTAGATAAGCTTACTGGTCTTAAAGTGCTTGTAATAAATGCCTTGCGAAAAGAAACGCACATATCGCATTTCAATCTCGAGCAAGCTTTGGAAATCATTGCGCGCTTGCAGCCCAAGCAGGCCTACCTTACCCACATCAGTCATCAGTTGGGATTACATGCCATAGAGGATGCCTTACTCCCTCCTGGGGTAAACCTGGCCTACGACGGTTTGAAATTGGAAGTATGATTAACCATTACTTCTTTTTGGCAGCTGTTGCCGATGAATTGCACCAAAGCCTGATGGGTTCAACCGTCGAATCGATTCTTTCACCTGCAATGGGTGAATTGCGACTGCGTTTCCGCCAGGATAAAGACGTTAAGGAACTTCGGCTCAATTGGGAAACCAATCAGTTTTTATTCCGACTCGAAACCGAAGATACCCGCTTGCCCAAACAATACGAAAAGCAGCTTTTTGATGCTTGGGGCCAACGGGTAACAGGCATTTACCAAGCTGCTTTCGACCGCTATTGGGTTATTTTACTCGAAAACGACACCAAAATCATTATCAAATGCTTCCCCCTCCATGGCAATGCCATTTTACTGAAGGGTGAAGAAGTGCTTTCGGTGTTCAGGCGCAGCAGACAAAAAGATTTTGATTTTCAGATCAGCCAACTCCATCTCCATCAACCTGATGCTGCAGCTTGTTTAGGGGCCATGGGCAATCATCCAGCTTTTGCCAAACTACTGCAAACCCATCCACTTTCCTTTTGGGAAAATTGGCTCAAACATCGCTCTTTTCTGTGGGAAGACACCAGTTGGAAAGTGATGCCCGCTTTGGGTGAACGCCAAACCTCGGCGCTGGAAATCAGCGAAAAGGCATTCAGGGCTATCCTCCCCGCCTTTCTTTTCAGACAGAAAAGAGATGCGGCTCTGCGTCAAATAGAGCAACAAGAGCGACAATTGCTTTCAAAAATAGAAATAGCCGAAACCAGTTTGTTACAGCTATTGGATGCTGTTGATTATCAAACCCAGGGTCAGTTGCTGCTTTCACATATGCATCTTTTGCATACTGGAGCCAAGGAGGCAAATTTAGAGCGGTGGGACCAGCCGGATACGGTTGTACGTATCAAGCTAGATCCAGCATTGACGGTGGTGGAGAACGCGAATAGGCTGTTTCAGAAGGCCAAAAACCAGCACATTGCGCGCGAAAAGCAAGAGGAATACTTGAGTCACTTGCTCGAACAGAAAGAGCATTTAGAAGCACAAAAGCATGTCCTTTTAGGATTAGAGCGACTCCGCGACTTCAAAAAAGTCGATTTTACCATTGCCAAAGGCCAGAAAATAGGTCAACCTTGGCGGGTATTCCGACTCCATGGATTTGAAATATGGATAGGAAAAAGCGCAATGGGGAATGATGAACTATTGCGCAGAGGCCATAAAGATGATATCTGGTTGCACGCCCGTGATGTATCGGGATCGCATGTACTCATTCGCAATGCCGGCCGCAAAATACCGCAACCCTTGCTTGAATCGGCAGCTTCCTGGGCCGCTTTTTACTCTAAGGGCAAAAATGAGCAATGGTGCCCGGTGAGCTATACTGAACGGAAATATGTGAGAAAGCCCAAAGGCGCCGCTCCGGGAGCAGCAGTGGTAGACCGTGAAAATGTGCTAATAGTTCCTCCCATGGCGCCTTCTTCTTCCGAATGAGTTTTTTTTTGGTGACCTTAGCGCTCTCATTCATGAAACTATGGAATTAGGAAGTAAACTCCCCTACTTTGAACTGAAAGGTTGCGACAACAAAACACATTCATTGGTAGATGTTGCCGATAAATCGTGCGTATTGGTGGTTTTCATTTGCAATCACTGTCCCTATGTACAGGCCTACCTCGACCGGCTTGATAAATTAGTGCATAGGTATTATGAAGACAATTTGGGCGTGATTTTCATCAGCTCCAACGATACCGAAAAATATCCAGCCGATTCGTTTGAAAACATGCAACGTTTGGCCGAAAAATATGGTTGGGAGTCGATTTATTGGTTCGATGAGCAACAAGAAGTGGCCAAAATGTTTGGTGCACAGCGCACCCCCGAAGCCTTCCTTTTTAATTCTAACCGAGAATTGGTTTACCACGGCGCCATCGACGACAGTTGGGAGAGCCCGGGTATGGTAACCCGCATCTGGCTTGAAGATGCCATTGAATTCACGCTCGATGGTTTGGAAGTAGATTATCCTGAAGTAGCTCCCATTGGTTGCACCATCAAGTGGAAATAATGAGCCTTCAAACTACCATTGAAGCTGCATGGAACGACAGGTTGTTGTTACAATCGCCGGCTACCCTTGCAGCCATTGAGGAAGTGATTGCCGCCCTTGATGCCGGTACTTTGCGTGTAGCTGAGCCTGTAGCAAATGGTTGGCAAGTAAACGACTGGGTAAAAAAGGCCGTGATTCTTTATTTCCCCATTCGAAAGATGGAGACTATTGAAGTGGGGCCCTTTGAATTCCACGACAAAATGGCTTTGAAGCGTAATTATGACGAAAAGCAAGTGCGCGTGGTGCCAACTGCGATAGCCCGTTACGGTGCGTATTTAGCACCAGGAGTAATCATGATGCCCAGTTATGTGAATATCGGAGCTTATGTCGACAGTGGCACCATGGTTGATACATGGGCTACGGTTGGGTCATGTGCTCAAATTGGAAAGAATGTCCATTTGAGTGGTGGCGTAGGCATTGGAGGCGTTCTAGAGCCTGTGCAAGCTGCCCCAGTTATAGTAGAAGACAATGCTTTTATTGGGTCACGTTGCATTGTGGTGGAAGGAGCCCGTATTGGTGCCGAAGCTGTTTTAGGTGCTGGTGTTACCATTACAGGTTCAACCAAAATCATCGATGCCTCTCAGCCTGGTGTAAGCTATCAAGGTTATGTGCCTCCGCGCTCGGTGGTTATTCCGGGGAGTTATACCAAAAGCTTTCCTGCTGGCGATTTTCAAGTGCCTTGCGCCTTGATCATTGGTCAGCGCAAAGAAAGTACCGATAAAAAGACCTCACTGAATGAGGCGCTGCGCGAAAATCAGGTTGCTGTGTAGTTATGTACAACATCGGATTCGACGCGAAACGTGCCTTCAACAACGCAAGCGGCTTGGGTAACTACAGCCGATTGCTCATTGAGAGCATGCTCAGTGCTTATCCCAATTATCAATACTTACTCTACACCCCCCGTATTGCCCCTGCTTTTGAGGCATGGGGAAAACGCATTCAGCAATCGGGCGCTCAAATCGAGATGCCTTCAAAGCGCTTCCAACGTTTTTTTCGCTCCTATTGGCGTACTGTAAGCTTAGGCAAACAACTTACATCCCAACAAATACAGCTTTACCACGGATTAAGTCACGAATTGCCCATGGGCCTTCCCAAAGGCCGCATTAAAACGGTGGTGACCATTCACGATCTCATTTTTTTGCGCTATCCCGAATATTATCCGCGCATCGATCGATTCTTTTATGAAAGAAAAATAAAACGCGCTTGCACCGAAGCCGATGCCATTGTGGCCATCAGCGAACAAACGGCCGAAGATTTGGTGAAACTGCTGAAAGTAAATGCTTCGAAAATTCAAGTAATTTACCAAGACTGCGATCCGGTTTTTAAATCCAGCCTGTGCTCAGGTAAGGAATCAAGCAGCGTGATCCCCTACATTTTTGTAGCAGGAAGCTTCGAAAAGCGCAAAAATCACTTAAAGATACTGGAGGCTTTTGCGCAACTCCCCGAAGATCGTCCTCGATTGCTGTTTGCTGGTAAAAAAACCGCTTATCTGCAAGAAATGCTCCACTTGGCTAAAAAACTGGGAATTGCTAAAGAGGTTGATATCCAAGGGTTTGTAGCGAAAGAAGATTTGCCAGCCCTATATCAAAATGCCCTCTTTACCATTTACTTATCGGAATTTGAAGGCTTTGGCCTTCCCGTGCTGGAAAGTATGGCCTGTGGCACACCTGTTCTTACGGCCAATAATAGCAGTTTACCCGAAGTGGGTGGACAGGCTGCACTTTATGCTCAGCCCAATGATGTGGATGGCATTGTGATGCAAATGCGCCGATTGCTTTACGACGATGAACTGCGAGAGACTAGTCGTTTGGCCAGCTTGGCTCAAGCCCAATTGTTTTCAAGTGAAAAGGCCGCGCAGCAATTGCATGCCTTGTATGCAAGCTTGATTTAGTGATTACTTGAGGTAGTTTTTAAAAACCTTATCGAGCTTATCCATTTTGGGTTGGATTACAAACCTGCAGTAAGGTTGGTCTTGATTGAGCTGGTAGTAATTCTGATGGTAGTCTTCGGCTTTGTAAAACGAACCTGCTGCGGTAATTTCGGTGACTATGGGGCTGCGAAAAGCACCCGATTCATCAAGTTCATTTTTGATTTTTTCAGCAAGTTCACGCTGTTGGGCATTGTGGTAAAACACGGCCGATCGGTATTGGGTTCCTACATCCGCACCCTGCCGATTGAGGGTGGTAGGATCGTGTGTTCCCCAAAACACTTTCAATAAATCAGCAAATCCAACCAATTGTGGATTGTATTTGATTTGAATGACTTCCGCATGTCCGGTTAAACCTGAGCAAATTTCACGGTAGGTCGGATTAGGGATTTTACCTCCCATATAACCAGAAATAACCGTGTCAACGCCCTTGATTTGCTGAAATACTGCTTCAACACACCAAAAACATCCTGCTCCAAAAGTTGCTATTTCCATGGTATCGTTGCTTGTTACAAACAAATTGGCAGATGCCTGTTCATTCGCCCGGTTGTTTCGCGGTGTTTGTGCATCGCAACTCAAAAAGCCAATGGATAATATAATTGCCAAAATGCGCATATTCAAATGAACAGCACAAGCATCAAAAGGTTCAGTTTATCCCTTTATAATAGCGTCGAGCTGCGCTGGAGAATAGTTGATATTCTTCATGGTTTTGTGATCGCCTTCGCGATAAACCAAAAACAATCCGTTTTCCTCGCGCACATAGCAACGTTCACCTTTAGTGCTGGTATAATGCGCTACCGTAGCCTCGGCTTCTTCTCTGCTGCTGCAGGCCTTACTCATATTAGAACGCTGTACTTCATCGAATAAGGCCGGAAATTTAGCCGCCAAACCAAATTCCAATACTGCCCCTGACAGTACATATTGCAAATCGCAGAGAGCATCTGCAATTTCGGTGATGTTTTTGTCGGCAATGGCTGCTTCTAGTTCTTTCAGCTCTTCGGCCAGCAAATTCACCCGCAATTGGCAACGTTCTGCAGCAGGAATGGCAGGTTCGGCAAGTACGGGGTGTTTGAAAGTGCGATGAAATGCCGCTACTTGGTTGAGGGCATCGAGTTTTTCAAATTCCATGATCAGTAGTTCTGGTTCGCTTCTTCCTCATCCCCACGATCGAACTGCTCGAAATCATAGTCGGGCATCAGCTCTTCTTTTACATAGCCTATGGTATCCGATAAGCCAGTTAAGAATTTGTTGAAATCCTCTTTGTAAAGAAAAATTTTGTGCTTTACAAACTGTCCGTCCTCAAAACCGCGCTTGCTTTCGGTAATAATCAGGTAATAATCGTTCCCACGTGTAGCTTTTACATCAAAAAAATAGGTCCGTTTACCGGCACGTATTTTCTTCGAATACACTTCTTCACGCTGGTTGTCTGACCTCTTGTCAAAATCTTCCATAGTCCACTTTTGCGATAAAATTAATTTTTCCGACCAACTTTCAGCCATGGAAGTTTCCCACATATGTGCAAATGTGAAGACATTTAGCCTACTTGCATCAACTGTCGCTCATGCAATGAGGCATATATGCCCTGAAGTGCAAGTAGTTGCTCGTGCGTACCGCGCTCCACTATGCTACCTTGTTCTAGTACCAAAATTTGATGCGCATGTGCTACAGAACTAATGCGGTGACTGATGATGACCGAAGTGCAGGGCTGCGACAACAACCTTAAATTTTGCAGAACCTCTTTTTCGGTGGCTGCATCCAAGGCGCTCAAACAATCGTCGAAAACATACAAGGAAGGCTGTTTCAGCAAGGCTCTTGCTATGGCTACTCGTTGCTTTTGTCCCCCCGAAAGAGTTACTCCTCGCTCCCCTAGCAACGTTTGCATGCCATCGGGAAAGGAAGCAATGGTATCTTCCAAGGCAGCCAAGTGAGCCGCTTGCCATACCTCTGATTCGGTGGCACCCACTTTACCAAAGGCAATGTTGTTAAATATGGTATCGCTAAACAAAAAAACATCCTGCGGCACGTATCCCACCGATGTTCTCCATGCTCCTAAATGCAGCTTTTTTAAATCTGTTCCATTTACACCAATTTCACCGGTTTGCGGATCATACAAACGCAATAGCAGCTGGGCAATGGTAGATTTGCCAGAGCCTGTTTTTCCAACAATGCCCAGTGTTTGTCCCGACTGCACTTCAAAACTCACTTCTTTCAAAACCTGGGTAGTTTGGCCTGGATATGTAAAGCTCAACTGCTCATAAGTTATGTTTGTAAGATTGTTTAACACAATGCCTTTATCAATCTCAAAATCAGGCATTTCCGACATGATTTGATTGATCCGTTCTTGTGAAGCAGCTGCCTGTTGCACAATCGACGCCACCCAACCTACAGAGGTAACTGGCCAGGTAAGCATATTTACATAAATCACAAATTCGGCAATATTACCTGGAGTAATTTCACCTTTGGCTACCTGCAAACCGCCAACAAAAATGGTCAGAATGGTGCTTACTCCAATCAACAACAAGGTCAGCGGGAAAAACAAGGCATCGGCCTTGGCCAGTTGTAACGATTTTCTTTTGAACTCTCCTACTTCTTCCCCAAAAAGCTGCCTGAAACGCTTTTCTAATCCATAGGTTTTGATTACCCGAATACCGGAATAGGTTTCCTGTGCAAAGGTATTGATGCGACCCAATTGCTGTTGAATAGCAGTACTGCGCGTTAAAATGATGGAGTTCACATAGTAAATAGCAACCGAGAGCAAAGGCAATGGCAGCAATACATACATGGTGAGGGTGGTATTTACCCGGAGCATGGCGGCAATGACAATGATAAAAAGCACCACCAAGTTAATGCCATACATCAAAGCTGGCCCTACATACATCCGTACTTTGCCCACATCTTCACTCAAACGTGCCATTAAATCGCCTGTGGTATTGCGCTGATAAAAAGCAGCCGTGAGTTGCTGGTATTTGATGAATAAATCGTTTTTGAGCTCAAATTCTATCCAGCGCGACATTACAATGATGGTTTGTCGCATAAAAAACATAAATAGGCCCTTGGCCAAGGAAAATACCAGCACCATTACTGCAAAATACAGCAGCTGCTTGCTCAACGAAAGGCGTAATGCGCTTGCATCTGCCGCATTCGATGTTCGTATTTCCTCAATATTGGCAACGATTAAATCTACCGACTCGCGGATCAATTGCGGAGGTAAAATGCCAAAAACATTGGAAATCACCACAAATACCATCCCTGCAATTAACTTCCACTTGTGGCGCAGAAAATAGGGATGTAATTTACTTAGCGATTTCATGGCACAAAAGTACACTTTTGACAGCCATGCCGTAGCTGCCTCCATCAGGCAAAATAGCTATGAAAACCCGCTGGAATGGGCTACCTTTGCCCACTCAAAAATCAAACACAATGAGTGCAACTACAGCCAATCTCGCTAGCGATGTGATTTTCGACAAAATCGCTTCGATGGGTCACGAACAAGTGGTTTTTTGCCATGATGAAAAAACAGGCTTGCGGGCCATCATCGCCATTCACAATACGGTGCTCGGTCCCGCTTTAGGTGGTACCCGTATGTGGCAGTATGCCAGCGATGCCGATGCTATTTTAGATGCTTTGCGTCTTTCGGAAGGCATGACCTACAAAGCTGCAGTGGCTGGTTTGAATTTAGGAGGTGGAAAGGCGGTTATTCTTGGCGATCCACGCAAAGACAAATCAGAAGCATTTTTCCGCCGTTATGGCAAATTTGTTGACAGCCTGGGTGGGAAGTACATTACCGCCGAAGATGTAGGAACCAGCAAAGCCGATATGGAGTACATTGCCATGGAAACTGACCATGTAAGCGGTTTGCCTGAGCACAAAGGTGGAAGTGGCGACCCTTCGCCTGTAACCGCTTATGGTGTATATATGGGACTGAAGGCGTCGGCAAAAAAAGTATACGGTAACGATCAGCTGGTTGGCAAAAAAGTAATGGTTCAAGGTGCGGGTAATGTTGGTCGTTATCTCATCGACAACCTAATCAAGGACGGTGCTGTAGTGTACGTGTCAGATATTTTTGAAGATCAATTGCAGAAAGTAACTGCAGCGCATCCAGGCGTAAAAGTAATTGCACCAAACGATGTTTACGGCATCGATATGGACATTTATGCGCCGTGTGCCTTGGGTGCAACCCTTAACGACGATACCATACCACAATTGCGTTGCGCCATTGTGGCAGGTGGCGCCAATAACCAGTTGAAAGACACCAGCAAGCACATGCAAATGCTCATGGACAGAGGTATACTCTATGCCCCCGATTTTGTGATCAATGCAGGAGGCCTCATCAATGTTTATTCTGAATTGGAGGGTTACAACCGCCAAAACGCGCTTTCGAAAACCGAACATATATACGACCAAACGCTGGCCATTTTTGATGCCGCTGCCAACGAAGGCATTTCTACCTTAGAAGCCTCTGTACGCATTGCTCGCCGCCGCATCGAAGCCGTAGCCAACATCAAAACCCGTCTCTGATTTATCCCACATGCTGAATCGCCGCCACCTTCGACTCAAGGTATTGCAGTCGCTTTACGCCTACCACCAGTCGGAAGTTAAAGATTTGCAAAAAGGAGAGCAAGAATTGCTTCGGAACATCGAAAAGATGTCGGAAGCCTACATTTTGTCGCTCAAGCTCGTGGATGACCTCATTCACTATACCCAGCATTGGGCCGATGAGCGTGATGCCAAAATGTTGGCCACCATCCAAAACAGGAAGGAAAGCCGCAAGTTTGGTGAAAATGTATTTGGCAAACACTTGAATGCATGTGAACCCTACACGCAAGCACTCAAAAAGTATAAAATCAAAGGACAAACACTCGATCCTGAGTTTCTGCGGAAGCTATTCATGACCTTTTCGGAAACAGAAGCCTACCAAAGCTACATTGCCCTTGAGGAACCATCATCGGAGGCCGACTTGGGCTTGATTCAGGTTTTATACAAGCATATTTTATTAAAAAGTGAAGTGGTGGATGGCTTTTTCGAGGAGAAGTCGATGTATTGGGAAGCCGATAAAGCCCTCGTTTCTGCCGCCGTACAAAAAACCATCAAAGAAGCTTTTAAGAACAGTGAGCATTTCAGATTGATTGAATTGAGCCGCGACTGGGGAAGTGATTGGGCGTTTGCTCAAGGTATATTCAGGAAGGCCATACTTCAAAACGAGGCTTACGAAAAGCTCATTCAAGAGAAAACAAGGGGTTGGGATTTAGAGCGGATAGCCATGATGGATGTACTGATCATTCAATTGGCGATTGCAGAGATGATCCAGGAAGTAGCCATCCCAGTGAAGGTAACCATGAATGAGTATTTGGAAATCGCCAAAACATACAGTACCCCCAAAAGCAGTCAGTTTATCAATGGCATCCTCGATAGTATTACCAAAGAGTTGGTGGCAAGTGGAGAAATTGCCAAAGCTGGTAGGGGTTTGATTGGATGAATACACTTAAATTCGCAAAATGAAAAAGTTGGTTTTTGCCCTCTTTTGGGTGGGCACTTTAATGACGATCGGTTGCAGCAACAACGGCAACGAAGAAGTGAGCGAACAAGCCATTATGAACCCGCTTTCTGCCGAAAATGAAGGAAAAAGCGCCAATGGGAAATTGCCTGAAATGACGTTCGACAAAGATCTACACGATTTTGGAACCATTGCCGAGGGCGAAAAGGTAACTTACTCTTTCCGGTTTAAAAACACAGGCAATAGCGATTTAATTATTCAAACTGCCAGTGGTTCTTGTGGTTGCACGGTTCCCGAATACCCGCAAAAGCCGATTAAAGCAGGAGAAACGGGTTTTATCAAAGTGCAATTTAACAGCGAAGGCCGTGCTGGTATTCAAGAAAAACAAGTTACGATTGTAGCCAATACCATTCCCAATACACTTACCCTTAAAATTAAAGCTGAAGTCAGCGAACGATAAAATGAGCAATCTTTTTTTAATGGCCCCGCCGCAGGGAACTGAAGGCGCAGGCAATCCACTTGTAGCCCTCCTACCTTGGGTATTGATTTTTGTGGTGATTTATTTCTTTATGATTCGCCCGCAAAACAAAAAAGCCAAAGACCAGAAGCTTTTTCGTGAAAACATTGCCAAAGGCGACCGCATCGTCACCATTGGTGGCGTTCATGGTAAGATCATTGAATTGGGTGATACAACGGTTATCATAGAGGTAGAAGGTCAAATGCGATTGAAAATCGAAAAAACAGCCATCTCTCAAGAAAATACGCTGATAGCCTATCCACCAGATAAAAAATAACCAAGAGGCTCCGGCCTCTTTTTTTTATGCTATGAAACTGCAGGTTGGCATAACAGGTAATATGGGCAGCGGCAAATCAACCGCCTGCTCCATTTTTGCATCCCTGGGAATCCCCATTTACGATGCCGATAGCCGGGCAAAATGGCTCATGACGCATGATCTGCTGTTACGTAATGAGCTCATCAAGCTTTTGGGAGAAACAACATACGATGAATCAGGCAGTCTGAACCGCGCATGGATAGCACAACAAGTATTTACAAATCCCGAAAAATTAACGCAACTCAACGCACTTGTCCACCCCGCTGTAGCCGCCGATGCCCGTGAATGGCACACATCACAAAGCAGCTTATATACGCTGCGTGAAGCGGCTTTACTCATAGAATCGGGCTCTTACAAACAACTCGATCGACTCATTGTAGTTACAGCCCCTGAAAATTTACGAGTAGAGCGCGTCATGCAACGCGACGGGTTATCAGCAAGCGAGGTTCAGGCGCGTTTAAGTAAGCAGTTGCCTGAATCGGAAAAAGTAAAGCTTGCAGATTTTGTAATCGTAAACGATGGAGAACAGCCACTGAGCAAACAAGTGCTTGCTATTCATCAAGCACTTTCACAGCTTGCTGAGCTAACATCCTGATTTTTTCGTTGGCCGGATAGCAATTTAACAACTTGCCTTTCATTTTATATCCCCAACCCAAAGTATGCTCGCCGTATTTAACTAAAAAATTTCCTTCGGGCACCTCATTCAATTGAAAGTCCTTTCGGGCCAGGTACCACAGTGCCAAAGTAGCTTGCAGCTGTACCTGGGGCATGTTCAATTGTATATCGGTTGCCAAAGCCAGGGCATGTGCAGGTAGCCAAGGTCTGCCTTTGGGTATTTCTCCCAATGCTGTGCCCCAACGCAAAAGAGGAAGCCGCTTTTCTACCCGTTCGCACCATTCCAGCTGATTTCTATTGCCTACGTACCACATGCCTTTTGGGCTTCTGACATGCATCAGTTGTGAATCGTAGTGAACTACATTGCGTATTTCCAAAGGCAAAGGCATCTCTTCTTTATCAGCCCATTTAGAGGGTTTTTCATTTGAACCGGGCGTCTGAAATACGGCTATAAAAAATCCCTCACCCTTAGATGTGCCTGGAAATGCATGATAGGCGTGGCCAGTGGGAACGGTCCTATCCACTTCATGAGCATCTACAAAGCCCCACTCCGAGGGCAAATCTAAACGGAATGGAATCAAACCATGCTGCTGCAAACGGTGCCATTGTTGCTCATTTTCAGCACAACTAAAAGTACATGTACTATAGATGAGATAGCCACCGGGCTGCAGTAAAGGCAGGGCTTCGTTCATAATTTGGCTTTGAAGCACACTGCATTGTTCGGACAATGCGGCATGCCAATGTTGGCGACTATCAGGGTCTTTGCGAAACATACCTTCGCCGCTACAAGGTACATCCAGCAGTAATAGATCGGCTTGCAAGCCAGTGGCAGCTAAATGGGCAGCCGAAGTGTTACTTACCACTACCCTGCTGTTTCCCCACCTATCCATATTTGCCTTTAGTATTTCAGCACGTTTGGGTATAATTTCATTGGCCAACAGCCAACCATCGTGATGCAAAGCATCAGCTAGGATGGTAGTTTTGCCGCCGGGCGCTGCCGAAATATCAATGGCCATCCGGGCTGCAGGCAGCCGCTTGAGTATGGCCGACAATAGCATCGACGAACTTTCTTGTACGTAATAGGCACCGGCATGAAAGGCTGGGTCGAGCGTAAATACAGGCCTTTCATGCAACCAAAAAGCTTCGTCTGCCCACGGAATGGCTTGGTGTTTTTGAAGAGGCAGCCCCGTTGCCTTGTGTTTATTTAACCGGATGGAAGTTGCATGCGGCGGTTCTAATAGCGCTGCTATCATGCTATCGGCAAAGCCGGGCAGCTCTTCATACAAACGTTTTACAAAGGCTTCTGGTATCTCCATAAACAAAAACTGCCCCTTCCGGGGCAGTAAAATGACAGTGACTTGGTTTATTTACCAGCGGCATCCCGCTTCTTTTTCATTTCCAGGGCCTTATCATTCAACTTCAACTGAGCGTAAAGTTGTTGTAATGAAGCCATCGTGTTGGCATCTTTGGGATCAATTTCATGGGCCTTTTCGAGGAACGGACGTGCCTTTTCAAAAACATCCTTGGCTTTCTTCACCGCCTCTTCGTATTTCTTTTGTTGGTTAAAAGGTATTTTGTTGGCTTCATTCGCCAATTCAGCACCCTCGTTAAAGAACAAAGCACCTAAGTTGTAATACGCGTCAAAGTAATTGGGTTTGTTATCAATGGCTTTTTGGTAATTGATGGCTGCCTTTTCTTTGTCCTTCAATTGATCGTATGCGGTACCTAAGGCAAAATAGAGTGTAGCATTTGATGGGTCGAGCTTAATGGCAGCATCCAAGTTCTGAATCACCTCTTTCTGGCGACCTTGAATAAGATAGATATTCAACTCATCAATGACCAATCCCACCTCGCTTGGAAACTCCTTGCGTCCCAAAACCAAGTACTCAATGGCTTTGGCCGTATCGCGCTCCTCTTTGCTAATTTGAGCAAGGGTTTGGTAAATAGCCGGTTTTTTGTAGTTCTGATCTAACAGTTTATTAAAAAAACCAGCGGCCTTTTTGTTGTCGTTTAAACGCTCGGCCGTTAAGGCAGCATTGAATAAGATGGAGGTATCAGCCGGATCATAGGCCAGTAGGGTCTCGAAATCAGACAATGCCTTTACAAACTCCTTTTTTATGTACGATTCTACGCCCCTATTGTAAATGTTGGCTTTGGCAGAGGCAATTTTCCGACGCGAGTCGTCCGAAAAATCATTTTTAGTATCGAGCTTCAAGCTGCGCACATAACTTTCAAGTGCCGAGGCCAAAGGGTCTTTCGACAAACTCGCAAAGGCTTCGTTTCCAAAGATTCCGAGATAGATTTCGCCACGGTAGTACCAGGCTTTGGCCGACTCCGACGTTTTAGGATTATTCACAGCCTCGTCAATGGCCGCAAGGGCTTTGTCGAGTTCACCGTGACGGTTGTACAAAATAGCACTTTGTACTTTTTGGTTTTGTGCTACCAGCTGTTGTGTTCCTAACAACAGTATGGCTGCCAGCAAGAGCTTTTTCATGACTTCTAAAATTATGCTTCAGTGTTAGAATCTTCGGTGTTTTCTTCGTTTTCGCTTTCTTCTTCGCGCTTCACTTTGGTAATCGATGCAATGGCATCGCCTTCTTTGAGCTTAATCAAACGAACTCCTTGAGTGGCTCGTCCCATTACCCGCAATTCGGCTACTCCCGTTCTGATGGTAACACCCTTCTGGTTGATAATCATCAAATCGAACTCATCAGTAACATCCAAAATGCCTACCAGTTTTCCAGTTTTTTCGGTCACATTCAAAGTGCGTACCCCTTTTCCACCTCTGTTGGTGATGCGGTATTCATCTAAATCTGAACGTTTGCCGTAGCCGGTTTCTGATACTACCAGGATGGTCGACTGCTGGTCGTCGACACAAACCATGCCAACCACCTCGTCGTGCTCATTGTCGAGCGAAATGCCCCTTACACCAGTTGCCGTTCTGCCCATAGGACGCACCTTTTCTTCTGGGAAACGGATGGCCCTACCAGAACGCACTGCCAACAGCACCTCCGACTTGCCGGTAGTAAGCTTGGCCTCCAGCAATTGGTCGCCTTCGTTGATGCCAATGGCATTAATGCCATTTACGCGTGGACGACTGTATGCTTCCAGGGATGTTTTTTTAATCACGCCCTGCTTGGTGCAGAACATGATAAAGGTGTTGTTGATGTATTCTTCATCGGTAAGGTTCTTAACGGCTATGTAAGCCCTTATTTTATCATCCGACGGAATGGCAATCATATTCTGAACAGCGCGTCCCTTGGTGTTTTTTCCACCTTCGGGTATTTCGTACACCCTGAGCCAGAAACACCTGCCTTGTTCGGTGAAGAACAGCATATAATTGTGTGTGGAGGCTACAAAAATGTGCTCGATAAAATCTTCATCTCGGGTTGCCCCTCCTTGCGCGCCTCTTCCTCCACGGGTTTGAACGCGGTACTCGGTAATAGGCGTACGCTTCATGTATCCCAAATGCGAAATGGTAATTACCACGTCTTCATCGGCAATCATGTCTTCCATGCGGAAATCGCCAGCGGCATATTCTATTACCGAACGGCGGTCGTCGCCATAACGCTCTTTGATTTCAAGCAATTCGTCTTTGATGATCTGCATACGCATTCCCTCATCGGCCAAAATGGCTAGCAAGCGGGCAATGAGTTGCATGATCTCTTCGTATTCGCGCTTGATCTTGTCGCGTTCCATGCCTGTGAGGCGCTGCAAACGCAACTCAAGGATGGCCTTGGCTTGAATTTCACTCAAACCAAAGTTCTCCATCAAACCGGTTTTGGCTTCGTCGGGCGTGGCAGAATTGCGGATGAGGGCAATCACCTGATCGAGATGATCGAGTGCGATGAGGTAACCCTGCAAAATATGGGCTTTCTTTTCAGCCTCGCGCAATTCGTATTCTGTGCGGCGAATCACCACTTCGTGGCGGTGTTCTACGAAGTGAACGATGAGGTCTTTGAGGTTGAGCGCAACCGGACGACCTTTTACCAGCGCAATATTGTTCACCGAGAAGGTGCTCTGCAAACTGGTATATTTATAAAGGTGGTTGAGCACCACGCTGGCCATGGCATCGCGCTTGATTTCGTACACCACACGCATGCCGTCGCGGTCCGATTCATCACGGATATCGCTGATGCCCTCCAGCTTCTTTTCGTTCACCAATTCCGCCGTTTTCTGCAGCATATCGGCCTTGTTCACCAAGAAGGGAATTTCGGTAACGATGATCCGCTCGCGACCGTTTTCGAGGACTTCGATATTGGTTTTGGCACGAATCACAATTCTGCCTCTACCCGTCAGAAGCGCATCACGTACACCTTCGTAGCCGTAAATGATACCTCCGGTTGGGAAATCGGGCGCTTTAACGTGTTGTATCAGTGTTTCAATAGGAATGTCTCTGTCATCGATGTAAGCCACTATGCCATCCACCACTTCTCGCAAGTTGTGCGGGGCCATATTGGTGGCCATGCCTACAGCAATGCCCGAAGAACCGTTGATAAGCAGGTTGGGGAATTTACTGGGAAGTACGGTAGGCTCTTCCAATGAATCATCAAAGTTGAGTTGGAAAGCAACCGTTTCCTTTTCAATGTCGTTCAGCAACTCCTCGGCCATGCGGGTAAGGCGGGCTTCGGTGTAACGCATGGCGGCGGGACTGTCGCCATCCACCGAACCAAAGTTACCTTGACCATCAACCAACGGATAACGCAAACTCCAATCCTGGGCCATGCGCACCATGGTATCGTATACCGAACTGTCGCCATGCGGGTGATACTTACCCAGTACCTCACCCACAATCCTTGCCGACTTCTTATAGGGTTTGTTGTAATTCACCCCCAACTCGTTCATTCCAAATAAAACCCGGCGGTGCACTGGCTTCAAACCATCGCGAACGTCTGGCAAAGCACGTGATACAATTACCGACATCGAATAATCGATGTAGGCCGCTTTCATTTCATCTTCAATGTTGATGGGTATAATCTTCTCTCCTTCAGCCATCTGACTACAATATTGTTCTCGATTAAATTAGAAGCCCGAAAATAGCAAAAATTGATGAGCTAAGCGACCACTTTGAAGACCAAGAATGGCTTTGAAAAATATGTCGACTCAAAACACGATTTACTTGCTGAAAATGAAAGGATTAAGCCAGGTAGAAAGTATCAACATCCAAAAGAAATTAATCCACAGCAGCATTTTTGCCATATTGGCCTGCTAAATTTGCCAACACGCAATTAAAAAGGCATACCCATCGTTAAACGTACATTCTAAATGGCAAGCATGTCACTTTTCCTTCAAATTACCGAAAGCACCCTACCCCAGCCCACCGAAGAGCGCCTCAATTTGCTTGAATTGGTGTTCAAAGGCGGGTTTTTCATGATTCCCTTGGTGATACTTTCATTCATTGCAGTTTACATTTTCGTAGAGCGCTACATGACCATCAAAAAAGCGCGCAAAGAAGATTCGCAGTTCATGAATCTTATCAAAGATTTTGTGGCATCGGGCAATATCCATTCGGCACAAGATCTTTGCAACAAAACCGACCATCCTCTGGCGCGCATGATGGCCAAGGGGGTGATGCGCATCGGCCGCCCGCTGAAAGACATTGAAACTGCCGTGGAAAACGTAGGTAAAATTGAGGTGGGCAAACTCGAAAAGAACATGGGCACCTTGGCAACCATTGCGGGTGCTGCACCTATGATTGGCTTCTTGGGCACAGTAACCGGTATGATTCGAGCTTTTTACAATATGTCGAAGGCAGGTAATAATATCGATCCGGGTTTGTTGTCGGGAGGTATTTACGAGGCCATGATTACTACGGCCGCCGGTTTGGTGGTGGGCATCATTGCTTTTATTGGCTACAACTTTCTGGTATCCATGATCGATAAAGTAGTTCACAATCTGGAAACGCGCTCAGTTGAATTCCTCGATTTGTTGCAAGAACCCTCGAAAAAATGAACCTGAAAAAACGTAGCAAAAGGCTGATAGAATTCAGCATGTCGTCGATGACAGATATTGTTTTTCTGTTGTTGATATTTTTCATGTTGACCTCTACCCTCGTTTCTCCCAATGCGCTGAAACTCATTTTGCCCAAAAGTTCGGGGAAGACCCTCGCCAAGCAGTCTATTTCGGTGAGTATCGATCAGGACAAGCAACTGTACTTCAACCAAGACCGCATTGGTTTCGATGAGCTTGCCACACGTTTGGGCGATTTGGCGGCAACCGAGGGCGAAGAAGCCACAGTGGTATTGAATGCCGAACGGAGCGTTCCGATTGAAGAAGTAGTGAAGGTGATGAGCATCGCCAATAAGCTCAAAATCAAAATGATTCTGGCAACCGACCCTGAATAATGAGCCATGGAAAACGAAAAGAAAAACAACCTCCGAGGACTAGTTGGTACCCTTTTATTTCACGGGTTACTGTTGGGCTTGTTTTTGTTTTTTGGTTTTACCACCCCGCTCCCCTTGCCTGCTGAACAAGGCATAGCCATCAATTTTGGCACCAGCGACGAAGGCATGGGCGATGTTCAGCCCGAAAACAGTGGCGATAATCAGTCGCAGGACGATGCCCCTGCAAGCCGACATACCAACAATGCCAGCAGCAGCAGTCAGCAGCAAGTAGCCACCCAGGATGTGGAAGATGCTCCTGTGGTAAAACCCAATCCGAATCCCAAAGTCACTCCCCGAAATACCGAAACCACACCCAAACCCACCGAAACCCCGGTAGAAGATCCCAAGCCTACAATAAATAACCGCGCCTTATATCCTCCTGGCACAGGAAGTGGTGCGAGTGGAGGATCACAAGGACAAACCGGCAGGCCTGGTGACCAAGGCAGCAGAGATGGTAGCCGCAATACCGATCGTCAGGGTGAAGGAGGTCGCGGCGGAGTCACCGGCTCACCCGATTATGATTTGGATGGCCGTAAAATCACAACCAAACCAGTTATTTCCGATAAATCTCAAAAGGAAGGACAAGTAGTGGTTTTGATTTGGGTGGATCAACGTGGGCGCGTTCTTCGAGCACAACCTGGCCACAGGGGTACCACCATTACCGACGAAGCGCTTTGGGAAAAATGCAAAGCAGCCGCTATGAATGCCCGATTCACCCCAATTGAAGAAGGACAAGAAGAACAACGCGGCACGATCACCTTCTTATTCAAGCTTGAATGAGCCAGTCGCAGTACCAAGTCACACTCGATTATTTATACAGTCAGCTCCCCATGTTTCAGCGTGTTGGAGCTGTTGCCTTTAAAAAGGATTTAACCAACACCAAAGCCATTTGCAAGGCGCTGGGAAATCCTGAAAAGCAATTCAAAAGCATTCACGTAGCAGGTACGAATGGCAAAGGCTCGGTTTCGCACATGTTGGCAGCTATTTTGCAAGCGGCAGGGTATAAAACGGGCTTGTACACCTCCCCTCACCTGCGCGATTTTAGAGAGCGTATTCGCATCGATGGTGAAATGATCAGCGAAGCCGAAGTGGTTGACTTCACCGAAAACATGAAAAGCAGCATTGCTGAAATTCAACCGTCATTTTTTGAAATTACCGTAGGCATGGCTTTCGATCATTTTAAGCGCCATGCGGTAGACATTGCCGTCATTGAGACCGGGTTGGGTGGCCGTCTCGACTCCACCAATGTGATTACGCCAATGCTAGCGGTCATCACCAATATTGGTTGGGACCATATGGATTTGTTGGGCGATACCCTCCCGCTGATTGCCGCCGAAAAAGCAGGAATCATCAAGCCCGATGTGCCTGTGGTAGTGGGCGAATACCAAGAGGAAGTGGCGGCAGTTTTCGAAAAACAAGCCAATGAAAGGCGCTCTTTGTTAAAATTTGCGGCCAAGCATTTTGAAGCCAAACAAACTTCGTTGACTCATTCGGCTCAAACCTTTGATTTGCTCAAAAACGGAAGACCTTGGTTAAGTGATTTGCGTACCGATCAATTAGGAATTTACCAATCGCGTAACTTGGTAACTGTTGCCGCCGCTGTGGAACAACTCCAGCGAATAGGGCTGTTCATCGAAGAAGAGCATATTCGCACTGGCCTGGCCACTGTTGGCGCACTCACGGGCTTTCAAGGCCGCTGGAGCATTGTATCGGAAGCGCCTTTGGTGGTAGCCGATACTGCCCACAACGAACCAGGAATAAGACTGCTTTTGCAACAAATCGACCAAACCCCCCACCAGCAACTCCATTTTGTGATTTCAGTGGTAAAAGACAAAGACATTTCCAAAATACTGTCATTACTGCCTAAGGAAGCCATTTATTACTTTTCGAAAGCAAGTATCCCAAGGGGCATGGAAGTAGCCGATTTGGAAGTCAAAGCCCGAGAAGCTGGCTTAAATGGTACGCCTTATCCTACCCTTTTACTAGCGCTGGAAGCTGCCAAAGCAACGGCCCGAGAGCAAGACCTAATCCTCATAGGTGGAAGTACCTTTACCGTAGCAGAATTGATCTAATGGCCGATATTCACATTTATACCGATGGCGCCGCTCGCGGAAATCCGGGTCCAGGGGGATACGGTATTGTGCTTCTCTCGGGACAGCATCGCAAAGAACTCAGTGCTGGTTTTAAGCTTACCACCAACAACCGCATGGAACTGCTGGCGGTGATTGTGGCACTGGAAACACTCAAACCTGGAAAGCACAACATCAGCATTTTTTCCGATTCGAAATATGTAACCGATGCCATCAACAAGCGTTGGATTCAAGGCTGGGTTCGGAAGGGCTGGAAAGACGTGAAAAATCCAGACCTATGGCAGCGGTTACTTCCCTTATTGCAAGTCTATAAGCCTCAATTCATTTGGGTGAAGGGACATGCCTCTAATGAAATGAACAATCGCTGTGATGCTTTGGCCACCGCCGTTGCCGATCAAGGGCCCTGGTTGCGCGATACCGTTTACGAAGCGGTGCAGGCCAAA